>NZ_JAVXSJ010000012.1:0-135445 GCF_036643215.1 Comamonas sp.
GCAACCTGGGCAGCCTGTCCACAGCGCAAAGCACGACCAGCAGCAGCCTGAGCAGCCTGTCGACTTCGACCTCCACGGGTCTGAGCACCACCACCAGCAACCTGGGCAGCCTGTCCACAGCGCAAAGCACGACCAGCAGCAGCCTGAGCAGTCTGTCGACCTCGACCTCCACGGGTCTGAGCACGACCAATAGCAATCTGGAGAGCTTGTCGACTTCGACTTCTACGGGCCTCAGCGCAACAAATACGCGCGTGGAAAATATCTATCAAAAAGGTACCAAGTATTTCCATGCCAATAGCACTGGCGCGGATAGTCGGGCGCTTGGTGCAGATAGCGTCGCCATCGGCCAGGCCGCAACATCGCACGGAGCCAATAGCATTGCCATTGGTAACGGTGCTAACGCAATTCAAGAAAACAGCATTGCTTTGGGGAACGGGTCCATTGCAAACCGTGGGGGTGGGAGCTATTCCAACGCCTACGCACTTGGTGCTGCCACCGCTTCTGGCGAGTTGAATGTGGGGGATCGAGTTATTACCGGTGTAGCACCAGGTGCTGCCGATACCGATGCAGTAAATGTTGCACAGCTTTCCACGACAGCAACTTCGCTATCAACGAGTGTGGGCGGCTTGGCCAGCGGTATCAGTAGCCTGTCTACTGGCTTGAGTACCACGAACAGCAACCTGGAAAGCCTGTCCACTTCGACCTCGACGGGTCTGAGCACCACCAACAGCAACCTGGAAAGCTTGTCGACTTCGACGTCCACCGGTCTGAGTACCACGAACAGCAACCTGGACAGTCTGTCCACTTCGACCTCCACAGGCCTGAGCACCACCAACAGCAACCTGGAGAGCCTGTCGACCTCGACCTCTACGGGTTTGAGCACGACCAATAGCAATCTGGACAGCCTGTCGACTTCGACGTCCACCGGCCTGAGCACCACGAACAGCAACCTGGAAAGCCTGTCGACTTCGACCTCGACGGGTCTGAGCACCACCAACAGCAATCTGGAGAGCCTGTCGACTTCGACCTCCACCGGTCTGAGCACGACCAACAGCAATCTGGAGAGTCTGTCCACCTCGACTTCCACGGGCTTGAGCACGACGAACAGCAATCTGGATAGCTTGTCGACTTCGACCTCTACGGGCCTGAGCACCACGAACAGCAATCTGGACAGTCTGTCGACCTCGACTTCGACCGGTCTGAGTACAGCGACTAGTAATCTGGGCAGCTTGTCAACGGGTCTGAGCACCACCAACAGCAACCTGAACAGTCTGTCGACTTCGGCTTCCACAGGTCTGAGTACGACGAACAGCAATCTGAATAGCCTGTCGACATCGACTTCTACAGGACTGAGCACGACCAACAGCAACCTGGAAAGCTTGTCGACTTCGACCTCCACCGGTCTGAGCACGACCAACAGCAATCTGGAGAGTCTGTCCACCTCGACTTCCACGGGCTTGAGCACGACGAACAGCAATCTGGATAGCTTGTCGACTTCGACCTCTACGGGCCTGAGCACGACCAATAGCAACCTAGACAGTCTGTCGACTTCGACTTCCACGGGCTTGAGCACCACGAACAGCAACCTGGAAAGCCTGTCCACTTCGACCTCGACGGGTCTGAGCACCACCAACAGCAACCTGGAAAGCTTGTCGACTTCGACGTCCACCGGTCTGAGTACCACGAACAGCAACCTGGACAGTCTGTCCACTTCGACCTCCACAGGCCTGAGCACCACCAACAGCAACCTGGAGAGCCTGTCGACCTCGACCTCTACGGGTTTGAGCACGACCAATAGCAATCTGGAGAGCTTGTCGACCTCGACTTCTACGGGTCTGAGCACCACCAACAGCAATCTGGATAGCTTGTCCACTTCGACCTCTACGGGGCTGAGCACGACGAATAGCAATCTGGATAGCTTGTCCACTTCGACCTCTACGGGGCTGAGCACGACGAACAGCAATCTGGACAGCTTGTCGACGTCGACCTCTACGGGTTTGAGCACCACCAACAGCAATCTGGAGAGCCTGTCGAC
Source organism: Comamonas sp. (assembly GCF_036643215.1). Taxonomy (GTDB): domain Bacteria; phylum Pseudomonadota; class Gammaproteobacteria; order Burkholderiales; family Burkholderiaceae_C; genus Comamonas. Next base: position 2,036 of record NZ_JAVXSJ010000012.1, read on the forward strand.
TTCGACCTCCACCGGTCTGAGCACCACGAATAGCAACTTGGACAGCTTGTCGACCTCGACCTCCACCGGTCTGAGCACGACCAACAGCAATCTGGAGAGCCTGTCGACTTCGACCTCCACCGGTCTGAGCACCACGAATAGCAACTTGGACAGCTTGTCGACTTCGACCTCTACGGGTCTGAGCACCACCAACAGCAATCTGGATAGCTTGTCCACTTCGACCTCTACGGGGCTGAGCACGACGAATAGCAATCTGGATAGCTTGTCCACTTCGACCTCTACGGGGCTGAGCACGACGAACAGCAATCTGGACAGCTTGTCGACGTCGACCTCTACGGGACTGAGTACGACCAACAGCAACCTGGAAAGCTTGTCGACTTCGACCTCCACCGGTCTGAGCACGACCAACAGCAATCTGGAGAGTCTGTCCACCTCGACTTCCACGGGCTTGAGCACGACGAACAGCAATCTGGATAGCTTGTCGACTTCGACCTCTACGGGCCTGAGCACGACCAATAGCAACCTAGACAGTCTGTCGACTTCGACTTCCACGGGCTTGAGCACCACGAACAGCAATCTGGACAGTCTGTCGACCTCGACTTCGACCGGTCTGAGTACAGCGACTAGTAATCTGGGCAGCTTGTCAACGGGTCTGAGCACCACCAACAGCAACCTGAACAGTCTGTCGACTTCGGCTTCCACAGGTCTGAGTACGACGAACAGCAATCTGAATAGCCTGTCGACATCGACTTCTACAGGACTGAGCACGACCAACAGCAATCTGAATAGCCTGTCGACGTCGACTTCCACGGGTCTGAGCACGACCAACAGCAATCTGGAGAGCTTGTCGACTTCGACTTCCACCGGTCTGAGTACAACCAACAGCAATCTGCAGAGTCTGTCGACGTCGACCTCCACAGGTCTGAGCACGACCAACAGCAATCTGGATAGCCTGTCGACTTCGACCTCAACGGGTGTCAATAGCTTGTCTACAGGATTGAGCACAACAAACAGTAATTTGAGTAGTTTGTCGACGAGTTTGAGTACGACCGATGCTCGATCGAGAAGTGTGGGTGATGACGCAGCAAGTGTCTTGGGTGGTGGGGCAAGTTATGACCCACTAAGAGGCAATATCACGGCTCCGACCTATACGACAACCAAGGCGGATGGCTCAACGGTGAGTGCCAATAATGTGGGTGATGCGCTGTCGAATTTGTATGCCAATGGAACCAAGTACTTCCATGCCAACTCGACGGAGGCTGACTCTCTTGCCACAGGCAGCAATTCCATTGCCGTAGGACCTGCCGCCGTGGCAAGCGGAGCCTCTGCGGTCGCGATGGGGTATGGAGCGCAGGCGAAAGGTACCAATGCCATTGCGATTGGTACAGGCGCGCTGGCCACCGGTTCTCAGGCCATTGGCGCACAGGCGAAAGCCGGTGGCGGCGGTGTTGCGATTGGTGATGGTGCCGATGCGGGTGGCACGCCGGCAAGTGCGAATACCGGCGTATCCAAGGGCACTGCGATCGGATTTGGTGCTGTTGTGCAGCAGTCCGGCGGTGTGGCGATTGGTACAGGATCTGTGGCCAGCACATCTGCAGGTATTGCAGGATATGTACCAGTTGGAGCCGGTGAGCAGCAGACGAGTGCAGTGGTTGCGACGACCAGTACACAGGCCGCCGTGTCTGTGGGCGATGCAGGCAGCGGGCAGTATCGTCAGGTCACAGGGGTAGCCGCAGGTACGGCCAATAGCGATGCAGTGAACGTGAGTCAGCTCAAGGCGCTGGAAAGCCAGCAAGCCGTGCAAATGGGCAAGTTGCAAGGGCAAATTGGCGACGTGGCACGGACGGCGTACTCTGGTGTTGCGATGGCATTCGCGATGTCTGGCACCTATATGCCAACGCTGTACCCTGGTGAAAAAGCGCTGGGTGTGGGGGTCGGTGGCTACCGCGGTTATGGCGCTGTCGGCGTGAGCTTCAAGGCGCTGTCGAAGGAAGGTAATATGTCTTGGGGCGCCGGCATATCTTCCACAGGGCGGGAGTGGGGCTTTAATGCTGGCGTGGGCTGGAAGTGGAGGTGATAACTGGTTCGCCTGAATAAGGCGAATGAGTTAAACAGCAGCAAAAAGGGCTCTCACATTGTGGAGGGCCCATTTTTATAAGAAAAGCTTCTATGCGTATTGGTATTTCTGTACTGACTCGTGCGACCCAGAATGTCTGGGAAAGTGGAATAGGGCAAAACGTTTTATTTCTTGCCCTCTCTTTGAAAAAAATTGCCTTCGTCAAAGAGGTCGTGTTACTGGATACCGGCGACCAAGGAAAAATGCCGTCAGGCATCGATTTGGATTCGATGCAGCTGAGGCTTCTGAAGCCTGAAGCTGCGGCGGATGAGGTGGATGTCTTCATCGAATTTGGTGGTGCGTTTAATCCGTCATGGCTAGCACTGCAGCGGGCCAGGGGAAAGAAGGTTGTCTATTACTGCGCAGGACATCCTTACGCGGGAGTGGTGGAGACCTCTGTTTTTGATCGCCCAGGTCATTTTTTCAAAACGGATCGCTGTGATGAGATTTGGAGCATTCCCGGGCATGCTTCATTTGTCTCTCTTCAGCGCGTCATACATCGCTGCCCGGTCCATGTCGTCCCTTATGTGTGGAGCCCGTTGCTGCTGCGCTGGCGTGTTGAGGAGATTGCTCGGTCTGGCTATCACTTTGGCTGGAAGAGCGATGCAGGAGCTGGCTCTGGAGGGGCGGGGCTCAAGGTTGCCATGTTCGAGCCCAATATCTCGGTGGTCAAAACCTCCAGCATTTCGATGCTTGCCTGTGACGAGGCTTATCGAGTCAATTCTTCAAGCATTGCAATGATGCATGTGCTCAATAGTGCACACATGAAAGACCACCCAACCATGCTGCATCTGGCCAATTCGCTGGATCTGGTCAAGCAACATAAAGCCTGCTTTCATGGTCGCCACGATATTGCTGGGTTTATGGCCCAGCACGCGAATGCCGTGATCTCACACCAGTGGACCAATGATCAGAACTACAGCTATATGGATGCGCTTTATGGCGATTACCCTCTGATTCACAACTCGGATTGGTTGAATAGTTTTGGTGCGGGTTATTACTACCCCGGTTTTGAAGCTGCACAGGGAGGCAGGCAATTACTGAATGCCTGGCAGAACCACGATGAGAAGTTGCCAGATCAGCAACGTGCTACGCGCAACCTCTTTGCAGCGCTTGAGCCTGCAGCGGAGGCCAATGTGCGTGAATACGCAGATTTGCTGAGGCGGCTTTGCCATGATGCGCCTGCGCTGATGGAGACTGTGTGATGGCAAATCAACCCCAAAAATTGCGTGTAGGTATCTCTCTGTTTGTGCGCAAGGGCAATCAATCCTTATGGGAAAACGGTATTTTTCAAAACTGCCTGTTTCTGGCGCAGTTGTTGCAGAAGTCGCCAGTGGTGTCTGAGGTCTTTCTGGTTGCCGGAGGCGGCGGTGGCGATGCGCAAGATGCGCTGGCTTTTTTGAAAGAGTCACCTGTCCCGGTCATTGAGATGAGCGCCGCGATGGAACAGCTGGATTTGATGATTGAGTTCAGTGCGCAGCTGGATAAAGAATGGGTTGTGAAGTTTCGGGCCAATGGGCGCAAAGTTGTGTCGATGCGGGTCGGCAATGACTACGTGATCGACATTGAACGCATGATGTTCAACAAGCCGCATGGCCTGCTGATAACTGGCGCGCCGTATGACGAGATCTGGACTCTGCCGGAGTACATCGACACCTGCGTTCCGTATTTCGCCAGCGCCTTTCGTGCGCCGGTGAGGATTGTTCCGCATCTGTGGAGCCCTGAAGTGTTGGAGCGGGCCATGAAAGAGTCCACACAAGGGCTGCAGTTTGGCTATCAACCGGGGCGCCGCCGTTGGCGCATGGGTATGTTTGAGCCCAATGTTTGCATGGTCAAGACCAGTCACATCCCCTTGCTGGTTTGTGAGGTGGCACACCGTACTCAGCCTGACATCACAGAGCGAGTCTGGGCCTACAACACCTTTCATTTGAAAGAAAATCCTATTTTCAGCGGCTTTGCTCACAACCTCGATATTGTTCGCCATGGCCTGGCGACGTTTGAGGGGCGCTTTCCCATCTGGCAGGTGCTGTCCCAGAACTGCGATGCGGTGATCAGCCATCAATGGGAAAACGCGCAGAACTACGTCTACTACGAAGCTCTGTATGGAGGCTATCCGCTGATTCACAACTCGCACCTGATTGGTGATTGTGGCTATCGCTATCACGATTTTGACTGCGAAGAGGGCGGGCAAGTGCTGTGCCAGGCCTTTGCGGAGCATGATGAAAATCTGAGCGCTTACCGAGAAAAATCTCGACGTTTTCTGGCGACTTTGGACCCATTGGCTGAAGAAAATGTACGCATCTATTCGCAAGCAATTGAGCAGCTGTATGCAAACTAAGGTGGCGATGGGCAGGCGCAAGTCAACATGGTTGCTAATGAGCGCTGTGCTCGGGGCGCAGCTTGGCGCGGGTGTGTCCTTTGCGCAGCCTGCTGCCAATGCGCCTGCGCCGGATAAGCTGACACAGGCTGCTGCCAGCGTGGGTGTCAAAAAATGCCTGCCTGCCATCAGCCGCCTGGCGGGTCTAGCCGTGCAGGGCAGCCGCAGCCATGATGTGCTGCTGGACTGGGACCGCAAGCAGCCAGATGCAGGGGCAGTGTTCTCGCTTATTGGAATGGAGTTTCCGAATGCTGGCATGGCCGCATCCATCACAGCCGTACCCGATGCGGCTGCCGGAACCTGCACCATCGCTGCTGAGCGTCTGACGGTGGCCCCATTCACCTGTGCCAGCATTGCGCAGGCGGAGCTGCCCGGCTATCAGATGGTGCGCCTGCTGCCCATTTATGCGGTGTATACCGATCCTAAAGAGCCGGGTTCCTCCGTCTCTCTGATTGATTCGCCGCCCGGTTGCCTGGTCATACGCCGCTTTGTGGAATATCACTGGCAAAACCCGAATGCGGCAGCAGCGGCCAGTACGGATGCGAGCAAGAGCAGCAAGCCAGCCGTTAAGCGCTGAAATTCTTTTGCTATTGAAAAAGTAGTTGCTAGCGCTTTCTGATTAAGCGCTGCGAAGCATTTTTGCAAGATATTTCGAGGCCGAATTTCAGCAGTGCCCGGTACTGGGCAGAGGTGCTGTGCCATCAAAGACATGGATAGTGTGTCGTCCCACATCGCTTGATTGCTGGTTGTGTGCACAATGTAAACACAAGTGCTTCCCTGTGTCCCATCGATGGAGAGTCTCGCGATGCCTCATGCTTTTGAAAAAACGCTGAAGTCTTTTGAAACCGACGGCGGAAGAAAAGGTAAGTTCTATTCCTTGCCCGCACTCGCCAAGCAGTTCCCTGAAATCAAACGATTGCCGGTATCCATCCGCATCGTTCTTGAATCAGTGCTGCGCAACTGTGACGGCCAGAAAATCACCGCTGCGCACGTTGAACAGCTGGCGCGCTGGCAGGCAAAGCCCAAGAGCGAGCGGGTCGATGAAATCCCGTTCGTTGTCTCGCGCGTGGTACTGCAGGACTTTACCGGCGTGCCCTTGCTGGCGGATTTGGCAGCCATGCGCAGCACGGCCGCCAAGCTGGGCAAGAAGCCCAAGTCCATCGAGCCGCTGGTGCCTGTGGATCTGGTGGTTGATCACTCCATCATGGTCGATTACTTCGGCACGAAAAAGGCGCTGGACCTGAACATGAAGCTGGAGTTTCAGCGCAACCAGGAGCGCTACCAGTTCATGAAATGGGGCATGCAGGCCTTTGACACCTTTGGCGTGGTGCCGCCAGGGTTCGGCATCGTCCACCAGGTCAACCTTGAGTATCTGGCGCGCGGCGTTCACAAGACCAAGGATGGTGTCTATTACCCCGACACGCTGGTTGGTACCGACAGTCACACCACCATGATCAACGGCATTGGTGTCGTGGCATGGGGCGTGGGCGGTATCGAGGCCGAAGCCGCCATGCTGGGTCAGCCCGTGTACTTCCTCACGCCCGATGTCGTGGGTTTTGAGCTGACCGGCCAGTTGCGCGAAGGCGTGACGGCAACTGATCTGGTGCTCACGGTCACGGAAATCCTGCGCAAGGAAAAAGTGGTCGGCAAATTTGTCGAATTTTTTGGCGAAGGCACGCGCAGCCTTTCACTGCCCGACCGAGCCACGATTGGCAACATGGCACCTGAATACGGCGCGACCATGGGCTTTTTCCCCGTCGATGAAAAAACCATCGAGTACTTCAAGGGCACGGGTCGCACCAAGAGTGAAATTCAGGCCTTCGAGGCTTACTTCAAGGCTCAGAACCTGTTCGGCGTCCCCAAGGTGGGCGATATCGACTACTCACATGTGGTCAAACTGGATCTTGGCAAGGTCGCGCCCAGTCTGGCTGGCCCCAAGCGGCCGCAGGACCGTATCGAGATTGGCAATGTGGCTGCTCAGTTCGATGAGCTGTTCAGCGCAGCGGTTGCGCAAAATGGCTTCAACTTGCCCGCCGACCAACTGGCTCGCCGCCATCTTGTGCATCCCGATGGGCCAGAGGCCTTGCAGCCAGAGAGCAAGCCGATACCTGCCAATGCTGAGCGCAACAAAGTCGAGATGGTGAGCAACAAGCCCACGACCAATAAGGCCGAGGCCAGCGCTATCGCCGTTGATGCAAGCAGTGCGGTTGTCGCATCAAGCAAGAGCTTTGATATTGGCAGCGGCGATGTGCTAATTGCGGCCATTACCAGCTGTACCAACACCTCCAACCCCAGTGTCATGCTGGCTGCGGGCTTGCTGGCAAAAAAGGCGGTGGAGGCCGGGCTCAAGGTCAAGCCGCATATCAAAACCTCACTGGCCCCCGGCTCGCGGCTGGTCACGCGCTATCTGACAGAGGCAGGTTTGCTGCCTTACCTGGAAAAGCTGGGCTTTGCCCTTGCCGGTTATGGCTGCACCACCTGCATTGGCAATGCCGGTGATTTGACGCCCGAGATCAATGCCTCCATCACGCAGAACAATCTGGTCTGCGCGGCCGTGCTCTCAGGCAACCGCAACTTCGAGGCGCGCATCCATCCCAATATCAAGGCCAACTTTCTGGCCAGCCCGCCGCTGGTGGTGGCCTATGCGATTGCTGGCACGGTGCGCAAGGACTTGATGACCGAGCCTGTGGGCAAGGGCAAGGGTGGCAAGGATGTGTATCTGGGTGACATCTGGCCCAGCAGCGAGGAGATTCAAGGCCTGCTCAAGTACGCCATGAACGGCAAGGCCTTCCGCAGCAACTATGAGCAGGTGGCCAGTGAGCCGGGCAAGCTCTGGGAAAAAATCAAGGGCGTGACGGGAGCCACTTACACGTGGCCTGAGAGTACCTACATCGCAGAACCACCGTTCTTTGCCGATTTTGCTCTCGATTTGAAAGCGCCTTCCGCAGGTGCAGAAAGCGCGACAGGCCAAAAAGGCTCAAACCCATATGCGGTCCATGGCGCACGTGTGATGGCCTTGTTTGGAGACTCCATCACCACCGACCATATCTCGCCTGCGGGCTCCATCAAGGAGACCTCACCTGCAGGTAAATGGCTGCTGGCTCATGGTGTGCAAAAGGCTGATTTCAACAGCTATGGCTCGCGACGCGGCAACCATGAAGTGATGATGCGCGGCACCTTTGCCAATGTGCGTATCAAGAACCTGATGATTCCGGCGCAGGCCGATGGCGCACGCGAGGAGGGCGGTGTCACCCTCTACCGTGATGACCATGGCAAGGTGGAGAAGATGTCCATCTACGACGCAGCCATGAAGTACCAGTCTGCAGGCCGTGCCACCATAGTGCTGGCGGGCGAAGAGTACGGCACAGGCTCCAGCCGCGACTGGGCAGCCAAGGGTACGCAGTTGCTAGGCATCAAAGCCGTAGTGGCACGCAGTTTTGAGCGCATCCACCGCTCCAACTTGGTGGGCATGGGCGTGTTGCCGCTGCAGTTCAAAGGCAATGACAGCTGGCAAAGCCTCGGGCTGACGGGGGAGGAATTCATTGATGTGATTCCCGCTACAGACCTGGCTCCGCAAAGCGATGCGCAATTGGTAATCACCAAGCCTGATGGCAGCAAGAAAACGGTCACCGTCAAACTGCGCATCGATACGCCAATCGAGGTGGACTACTACCGTCATGGCGGCATCCTGCCCTATGTGCTCAGGCAGTTGCTGGCTTGATCTTTTGCGCTGAGAAATAAAAAACCGTGCTGAAGTAGCACGGTTTTTTTTATGAAGCTGGAAACAGCTTATCGGGCAAAAGCTACTGTTTGAGACTTATCGCTGCCCTCGGTGTCTTTCATGATGATGACTTTGACGCCATTGATGATGTAGCCACGAGCTTTGATGTTCAAGCCTGCTTCAGGCGACAAGCCGCTGGGGCTCATCAATGCCTTTGCATCGTACTTCCCGTAATCGTTGCTCATGACGCCGTTGGCATCAATGGAAAATGCACCTTGTTCGCCCTTGATGTCTTCAGTGCCGCATGAGTACTCTGTATAGGTACCGGCGAGCTTGGCTATGTCAGTGACACTGATCACCTCGGCGGCTTTGTCGATCGCGATATTTGTGAACTTGTCCCATGTTCCTGCGCAGGCCATCAAAACACCTTCATCTGCGAAAAATTTGCTTTCAGACTTAACCAGCGAACCACTCCAGCTCGCGGTATTGCCACCGTTGGTGGACTTCAGCTGAATCTGCTCCAGATCGATGAGCCAGTCGGTTGCATCGCCATAACGCTGACCATTCAGTGTGACGACGCTGTGATCTTGGTTATGCAGAACGTAGCTGACTGGCGTGACTTTGCCGCCATAGCTAGTTTTCTTCGCATTATCTTCAGCTACAGTTTTTTCGCTGCTGGGGTCAAAAGCAGTAGAGCTACCGGAGCCTGTTGAACCGCCACCCGCGTTGCTGGAGCCGCCGCCGTCAGTATTGCTGCCTCCACCAGTGTTGCTACCACCGGCAGTGCTGCCGCCATTACCACCGCTGGTGCCGCTGCCGCCAGATGTATTGTTATCGCTACCACCGCCACCGCAAGCGGCCAGCATTGAAGCACACGCTACGGCAATAGTGAGTTGAGCCAGTTTGGCGGTAAGAGTCTGCTGCATCGGATTCTCCTGTTGAATTATCAAAATGCCGCTGCTTGAAGATGAGTTGCCTTCATTTTTGTGAGCGGTTCATTTCTTATTCGTTGCACGGTTCATGTGGGTTCAATATTTTTGATGTGCGCCGATTGATTTGCAGCAATTGACTTCGCGCTCTTTGCTGGATCGAGGCTATGATTCAGAAAGTCATTTTTTGTTACCCCTAGATTCAAACGTAGCCATGGAGCTTTCTCGGTCAATGCAGGATTTATTGCATGCCATGCACCAGGGCGATCAGCAGGCCTTGCGCGTTGTTTGGCAGGAGTGGGCGGGTAAGGTTCAGACGTTTGTACGGATGCAGTTAGCAGTGTGTGGGGATGAGGCTTTGGCACTTTCCCAGGAAGTAACTGCTGACGTCTTTTATGACCTCTGGAATCAGCCTTTGCGTTATGACGGGCGCGTTGCCTTTAATACTTGGCTATATACGCTGGCCCGTAATAAGGCTGTGGATTGCAGGCGCAGCTGGCAGCGCCGTACCCAGATGGAGCAGGCTGCGGGGGATGATGACTTCACCTCGCTGGCTGATGATGCTCCCGGGCCGGATGCACGTCTTAACGCCGCTCAGGATAAAAAAGCGGTGCTGTATTGCCTGATGCGTCTGAGAAACCCCTTGCAGCGAGAAGCGCTGATGCTCTGGGCGGTAGAAGACATGCCGTTGCTCGACATTGCACAGACGCAGCAATGCCCTGAAAACACCGTCAAGACCCGTCTGTTTCATGGGCGTAAGAATCTGCGCACCTGCCTGCAGCAATGGCTGAGGCTGGAGGTGAACTGAAATGAGTGCATATCTGAACTCAGAGCCGAGCTCGCAGGAGCAAGAACGTTTTGACAGTGAGTTGCCTGCCTGGCTTGCGGGTCAGCTCAGTGATGCTGATGCGGCCTGGATGGAGGACATGCAGGCCAAGCATAAGAAGCTTGCGTTGCAGGCGCTGTGGCTCAGGGACGCGCGTGCGGTCATTCGGGCTGAGGCGGCCAGCCAGAATACGGATGCGGCTTGGGGATTGCTGGAAAAGCGCCTTCAGGCTGATAGCTTTGCGCAGCCAGCCTCTCCACGACCCCGCAAAGTGGTTGATGCGCGTGAGCCCAAGGTTGCGCGCTGGCTGCAGTGGTTGCTGGGTCATCCTGGCTGGGCCAACGCTGCCGCGGCTATGGCGGTAGTACTGGTTGTGGGGCAGGCCGCGTGGATTGCGACGGGGTCGGGCACAGGTCAGCCCGTGGCTGAAGTTGATGCTGATACAACCGCCTGGCGCTCGCTGAATTTTGAGGATCTTCAAGCCAGCGGTGTGCGCATTCAGGTACGACTGAAGGCGCAGAGCCTTAGCACTGACCTGGCTGCAATTGCCAGAGACTTGAGCGCTGATGCACCTGCTGCATGGCTGGCACAAGCCGATGGCTCGTGGCTGCTCCAAATAGGGCCCCAAAATGCGGATGCTCAAGTGTTGCTGGGCAGGCTCAGGGCGCACCCGCAAGTGGAGCAAGCACAGCTGCTGCCATGAAGCGTCGGGCCTTGTTGAAAGTGGGGGGGGCGGCCAGCGTTTCTCTGCAAAGCTTTTTGCTCCAGGCCGCGCAGGCACCGCGCCGCCATGCATTGCTGATTGGCGTCAGCGCCTTGCTCAATCAGCCACGCCGTTTCTGGCTTAAGGGGCCTGTCAATGATGTGGCGCTGGTGCGGCAATCTTTGCAGGCGCACGGCTTCAAACCCGCTGACATCAAGACAATGGCGGACAACGCCATGGCGCAGCCTGCGGCTTTGCCAGATGCACACATGCCCTTGCGCGCCAGCATTCTCAAAGCCCTTGCAGATCTGCGTCAGCGCATTCGCCCCGGCGATGCCGTGATGCTGTATTGGTCAGGCCACGCTGTGCGTGCGCAAGGGCCGAAAAAAGCGGTGGCAGAGGTCGATGGACGAAGCACTTTTTTGTTGGCATCCGATGCGGTGCGCCAATCAGGTGCGGATGGCTGGCCCCTGCGCGGAGCCGTGGCCGATGCAGAACTTGGCGCGGCGATTGATGACTTTCTGGCGCTGGGCGCGCATGTGTTTACCGTCATGGATGTGTGCCATGCCTCATCGGCCACGCGTTCGGTGGCTGAAGATGTGCAGTGGCGGGGGCTGCGAGTGAGCGAGCTTGAAGAGCTGGAGGAAAGCCGCAAGCCTGCAAGCAATTTCTCGGGTGACGCCTTGCCAGCTGTTCTACCATCGGCAAGACCGAGGCCTGTGGGGTTTGTGGGCCTTTATGCCTGCGAGGACATGGAGCGCACGCCTGAGTGGACGCTGAACGGCCAGCCGCAAGGCGTATTCACCTATGCGCTGGTGCAGGCGCTGATGAGCGCTGCAGCGGTAGAGCGCTATGCATCGCTGGCTCAGCGCACGCTGGATTTGCATGCGCAACTGGCACGCAGTGGGCCGGTGGCCCAGTCTCAATGGCCCTCGCCGGTGTTTGAGGGGAGTTTGCAGGCACCGCTGTGGACCCGGGCGAGCCTGCCGGGCTGGAGCAAGGCTCCTTTGTTACCCGCCAACCATCGGCAATCGTGGAGCCTGCCATCAGGCCTGCAACTGCTGCTGACAGTGCAAGAACGCGGCAAGCCTGCCAGGCGAATGGACTTGGCAAAGCTGGCCGCTGGGAGGCAGTTTCTGGGGCCGCTGGCACTGGGCACGCGGTTTGATCTGCAGCTCATCAACTCGGCCGCGCAGGCTTTGTACGTGCGCATTTTTTACGAGAGCAGTCATGGTCGCTGGCAAGCGCTTTACCCCGAGCGTGCAGCAGATGCCGCTCTGCTGCCGCAGGGACTGCCGGGCCGCCCGGCTAGCTGGCAAAAAACACTGCAGATCAATCAGCCCGAGAAGCTGCCGGAGTCATTGATCTGGGTGGTGGCCCCCGCAGATTCCATGCGCTGGATTGACGATGCTTCGGCAGCCCTGCCTAGCCAGCTCTGGCAGATGGCGCTGGGCTGGCAGTCGGTGAAATAGCCTTGAGTTGTGTGGTGCGCAAAGACGCTTACTGCGTCGCAGCCAGCAGCACAAAGCCGCTCCAGTAATACGGGTGAGCCAGTGTGTCACCGCTGCTTTTGGGTGTTGCCGTGACAAGGCCTCGTTTCTGGGTCTGCGAAGCTTTGCCTTCAGACGACAGCAGCACCAATTGCGCGGCGCGCAGTGCCTGTGCATGTGGCATGCCCTGCGCAAGGGCGCTGTAGAAGGCGTGCATCAGCTCTTGTGTTCCCTCATCCGCAACGGCCCACAGGCTAGCCAGGACATTGCGTGCGCCGCGTGCCTGCGCTAGCCAGGCCAGACTGTCCACGGGAAGGCCTTGCTCCGCAGGGCCGGATGGCACAGCGGTTTCGCAGGCTGAGAGAGTCAGCAGGTCCAGGCCCTCAAACCTAAAGCTGGGGTCGCTTAGCTCACCCAGCGTGAGCAATTGCCCATTGCCCAGATAAAGGCCTGATGCCTGTCCGTTACCAGGCAGCAGCCTGAAGTGGCTGGCCAGATGCACCACCTTGCGCGATTGCAAGGCTGCGCGCAGGCTGTCGGCGGTGAAGGCATCATCTTGCTGCTGGTCGTGGCCTATGCCGCGAGTGCTGGCCAGCTGTGCCAGACCTTCAATTTCTTCGCGGACTTTAGGCAGGGCCGGCAGATCGGCAGTGGCGCGGCTGGATCCCTGAAGACTCCAGCCATCGCGCTGGAGTGCTGCCGTGGCGTCTGCAATGGCGGATGCCGATGCCTGGACTCCGGTGTCTTGCGGCAGGGCGTAAGACTCCCCCAGCCAGTGCCGGCCATCATGCAGGGCGGCCATGGGCAGGTAGCGCAACGCACCTTCGAGATGCACACGCACTTCGGGGGCATGGCCCGCAGTAGCACCGGGCTGCGGGGCGGGCAGCCATTGTGTCAGGGGCTGCCACAGCTGCTTGTACAGTTTGTGCGCCTGTGTTTGGGGGGGGCTGCCGCGCTGCTGCAGAGCGCGCCGCAAAAGGGTGATGTCTTGGGTCAGCTGATTTTGTGCGATGGGCAGACGCAGGTGCTGATCGGCTTGATTGCCTCGGCGTATCACGACATATACATGCTCCTGTGCGGGCAGGTAGCGCACCTCGGTTTGATGGGGAGCCAGTGCCCTGAGGTAGGTCGGTCCGGCCTGGGCTGACTGCGGCTGCGCCATGCGTTGATCCAGTGATTTCGGCACCAGGTTCAGCGCCTGCCGCAGCGACGCGCTATCGTTTTCACGACCTTGCCAGGCCGCGCGAAGCGTGGATTGCATGGCCTGCATTGCTTCATGGCGCTGCTGCTCCTCGGGCGTCAGCTCCAGTGCTCGCTGTGAGGGCAGATAGCTGCGCACCAACTGGTGGTAGCTTTGTTCGCGCGCCAGTGTCAGGGTTTGCTCGGCTTCACTGAAGCGCTGACCCTGAAGCAGCCAATTGGCGAGGTCCTCGTAGATCTCACCTCCCTGGCTCAGAATGGTTTCCCGCTGTGCGGGCGTCAGGCCTTTGGCATCGGCCAGTAAGCGCTGCTGCACATTGATGGCTTGCTTGGCGTAGTAGATGGCTTCTGGCATGCGCTGCATATCGCCCAAGGCCTCTGCCAAGGTGTACTGGCTAGACCATTGCCAGTAGGCGTTGTCGTTGGCCAGAACAATGCCCAGGGCTTGAGCCGCTGCCTGGGCCGCCTCATGGGGGCGGTTGTTCTGCCCCAGGCTCTCGGCCTTTTGAAGCAGCATATAGGTTGAGCCATCACTGCCAGCGCCGCGCAGCTTTATCTCTTGCTCCAGCAGATCATCGAGCTGATCTGCGTCTTGACTACGCACCAGCAGGCATTTGGCGATGGCGCGGTTCATGCCATCCAGGTTGGCGAACTGGGGCTGAGAGGCCATTTTTTCGGCATGTGCACACCAGTGTTGCAGGTCCTTGTCGCGCTTCAAGCGCCCGCTGAGATGGACCAGCTGATAGACATTCCAGACCGCATGTCGAGGCTCGGATTTCAGATCGGGCATCAGCTCCTTGGCTATGCGCATTGCCAGGGCATGGTCGCCCATGGTGCTCGCCAGATTAGCCGCCTGAAAACGCATGCTCAGGCAGATGTCTTTGATGCACTTGTTGAGCGGCTTGGGCAAGCTCTGCTGCAACTGTCTGGAGAGTTGCTGTGCCTGCGGATAGCGTGAATTGGCAATGGCAGCGTACATGCGCTTGTACAGCAGCCACTGGGTTGCAAGGTGCGCGGGGCCTAGCGCCTGCAGTGCTATTTGATGCGCCAGGTCGCGGCTGGCAAGGCTCTCGGCCTTGCGGGCCTGCTTCTCCAGCAGCTCAGCCTGCAGATCCAGCACAAACGCATAGTTGTTGCCATGCTCAGCATTGGGAGATTCCTGCCATCGTTGCTTTGCTATTGATAGCGATTTGCGCAGCTCTTGCAAGCCCTGCTGGCTTTTTTCATCATGAAAATACAGCAGCGCGCGGTATGCGCTGAAGGTGGCCAGCGACTCGGTGTCGTAGTCCTGCTCCAGCGCTTGCATCAAGCTGCGCAGGCCTGGTATGTCTTCGGCATAAGACAAACGAGCCAGCTGCGCCAGCTGCTCTTCGGGGATAGCGGGGCGAGGCTGAGCATCGCCGCTGGCTGCCGGCAGTGCAGCCGCCGCCAGCGCCCAGCCCAGCATCAATGCAGTTGCGCAGTTGCGCAGTCTGAGAAAAGGGCGAGGCGCTTGCAGCATGGCTTAGAAGTCCTTTTCCAGCATGATGGCGGCGGACCAGAAGCGCTTGGTGCGCATTTGCATAGTCTGCGCGACGACCTCAGGCTCGTTGGGCGCTGGGGGGGTGATGGTGGGGTAGAAGGTCGAGCGCCAGTCATTGCCCAGACCCGACAGCTGCGCGCGCAGACGGGTACTGCTGTCCAGCTTCCAGAGGCTGTTCAGGTGCAATGTGGCCAATGGCTTGATCTTGCCCCACAACTCGGGGTTGACGCGGGACTTGTAGCCAGCTTCCAGGCGCAGCGTGGCGCCAAAGCGGTCGGGCAGCATGCCGTGCCCTTGCGTTGTGGCATCAAACCCCAGGTCCAGAACGGCCGGGCTTTGTCCCATCAGGCGGGAAGGGGAGGCCTGGCCCGCAACGCGTGACTGGGTCAGGATCAGATCGGCGCGCAGGCTGAGCGGCAGCCCAGTGGATTTGGGTAAGTCGTAGCGCACACCGGTTTCCAGGCCCCAGATGCGGGTGTTGCCCCGATTGACGGTGGTGAGAATCCAGCGCTCCATGGGCACCATTGCCTCGCCATTCCAGCCTTCGGTGGTGTACTGGGTCAGTTGCTTGGTCAGACCATTCGAGATATTGCGCGCAAACAGGTTGAGCTTGAACTGGCCTGCATTGCGCTCGCCCTGTATCAGCGCCTGTGTAAAGCCCAGCTCCAGGCCTGTGGCTGTCTCGTTGCGCAGGCTGGGGTTGCCGCCCAGGTCCGGCTGAGTGAAATTGCCTTCACGCTCGCGCACATGGGCCATCAGGTCATCAAATTTAGGAGCGCGATAGGTCTTGGCCAGTTGCACATGCCAGCGCTGCTGCGCGTTGGGGCTGTAGCCGATGTTGAGCGATGGCAGCCACAAGTTCTGACGGCGGCGGCCCAGCTCGGAGTCTGCGGGGGGCGTGAGCTCTATGCGCTCATGGCGCAGGCCTGTTTCTACATTCCACTGCGCGCTGGGTGACCAGTTCAGCTGGGTGTAGGCTGCGCTGGTGTTGCGCTTGAGCTTTTCGCTAAAGGTCTCGCCTTCTTCGAAATAGGTGGTGCCGCTGCGTTCGGTACGCAGCTGGCCGCCCATCGTCAGGCGCATAGCGCTGCCCAGCGGTTGCACCCATTTAAGCCCAGTGTGGTAGTCGCGCTGGCGCTGGCGGATGTCCTCCCCGTTGCCGCCAAGGAAGCCGCCTTCTAGGGCTTGGTAGCGATAGCTTTGCTTGCTGCCGCTTTGTCTGCTGCCTACCTCGGCTTGCAGCAGGCCACCGCCTTGCAACTGGTGGTCCCAGCGCAGCGTGGGCATGATGGTCCAGAAGGGCGAGGCGGTTTCCCTTGCTTGCCAGCGGGAGCGGTACTCATACAGATAGTCGTAAGCGGGGGCTTCGTAGTAATAACGGAAGTCCCCCTCAGTGCGGCGCTTTTCGGGCAGCAGCTCGGCCGTCCATGACAGACCGATGCGGTCCTGGCGGGAGGGGCGCACGGCCACTTCACCGGCAAGCATGGCCTGAGTGGTGCGCACCAGCCCCTTCTGGGAGCTGTAACTGTTGACGAATTCTTCGCCGCCAATGATGTCCTGGTGCTCGTGGGTTAGCGTATCGCTCTTTTTCTCTGAGTTTGCGACGGACGCATTAATCTGCCATTCGAGCTGCACGGAGCGTCCGCCTGCGGCCAGGGATGCCTGATGGTGAAACGCGCCGCGTGGCGAGAAGCTGGTGCGAATGCTGGCCTTGCGCTCCACGGGGCCTGTGGCCTGGCGCGTGAAGATACGGATGGTGCCCGCAATACCTGCACCACTATCGGAGGCCGATGCGCCGCGAACAATTTCCACGCGCTCAATCATGTCCATGCTGATGCCATCAAGCATGACATCGCCGTTGAGGGCGTTGACTTGCTGACCGTTCACCAGAACTTGCGTGTAGCCCGCGCCCATGCCGCGCAATGAGAGGTAGCCGTTCGAGTCCACACTCACACCAGGCTGGCGGCGTAAAAACTCGACCAAATCGCCATCGCCCTCATGGGTCAAGTTCGCTCGGTCATAAGACGTAGTTAAAGCGTCTGCAACCGACTCGGCTTCTGCAAGAACTTTTACTTCTGGGAGTTCTGCTGCCTGAGCCATGGAACTGGCCAAAATGGAAATAACGGCACTCAGATGCAGCGTCATGCGGGAGAGGGGGTAAGCGGGAGTGAGAAGCACGATGGAGTAAGGCAGATAGCAAAAAAAGTGCATCGCAAGCAGGGCTATACGATGCACCTCGGAGAAACTGGAATAAGACCCGCTAAAAAACCCTTGATACGTCAGCGCGAAGCCTTGTCTCAACCGTAAGCTTCGGTTTACTGGGGCGTGTTAACGGCTCTAAGGCTTGTGCGCTGAATCAGGCGGATGGTTGCGAGTTTTAGTATCTGAAGCAGATAAGAAAAAACAGCGATTCATGCGCTGAAAGCAGATGGCTTACCTTTGTAACTATGAGTAAGCGGTGAAATTCTATGAGTAGTTAATAAACTTTTGTATATTTTTTGAAAATTTATTGAACTATTTTAATTTTTGTTATTTTCTGGAGACGATCTGTTTTGGGCGTTGTTTGGTTTTTAGAGAGTGTGCGCAAACATTTGTATTTATGGTTTCTTATCTTTTTAATTTCTTATTGTTTCTTTTTTATTCTTGTTTTTTCTTTTTTAAATGGTGCATTCCGTGATGTGACGAAAACAGGGCTAAATGCGAAAGATAGGCAGTGCAGACGCAAAAAAAGATCACCTGTTGGTGATCTTTTTCAAGGAGTAACTCATTGCTGAATGACTGCCGCTTTGCGTCGCATGCTGGCCAGAGCTGCGGCAACTGCCAAGCCTCCGATAAGGCTGATGTGCTCTTGCACCAGTGCTTTTTCGAGAAAAGCCACCATGCCTTCCATTTCCCAGAACCGGTGTGCCAGAGGAATCGTAGACAGCGTAAACACTGCCAGTGCACCAGCTCCCAGTCAGGCCCAGCGGCTGGCGCTAATGATGGCCAGAGAACCCAGAACTTGCAGAGCAATGGTCGCCGCGGCAAACAAGGTGGCAGGGTGCAGTCCGAAATGCTCCATCTCTGCCATGGCTCCCGCAAAATCAAAGATCTTGTTTAACCCGCTCCACCAGAAGATATAGGTCAGCAGTGCGGTTGCCAGGGTGTAGTAAACGCGAGATTGCAGCAGGGTGTTGAGCATGGCGGACCTCCTCAGGGCAAGAAAGTCTATGAATTAATGGGCGTTGCTTGCTGTTTTTGCCTTCGGGGTGTGGGCATGCTTATGGGCGTGTGCGTGGGGCTTGCTACTGCCGCGCTGGCTCAGAATCAGGCCGCCCATCACAAGAGCTGCGCCGACCAGTTGCAAGTTGCTGGGTTGCACACCCTTGACTAAGGCATCCAGCACAAAGGCCGTAACAGGTGTCAGCAGCATGAACGGGGCCACAGCCACGGCACCAGCACGCTCAATTGCGCCAAACCACAGGGCAAAGGGGACAGCAGTGAGTGCCACGGCCAGCAAAACCAGACCAAGGATGTTGCTGTTGTTCAGGCCTGAAGGCAGGTCTTGCATAACCAAGGCGACTACAGCGAGTTCCACACCTGCAATCAACAACTGCCAGCCAGTAAAGCCGAGCAAAGGCATGCGAGGAGCCCCCCACTTGTTCAGCATCACACCACCAGCGGCGATGGAGAGCATGCTGCCTACAGCGGCGGCAATGCCGACAGGGTCCAGCGTCGCGGAGCTGGAAAGTACCACCAGTGAAACGCCGAGTGCACCCAGAATGACGGCTGCAATCTTGATCATGGTGGGACGTGCGCCCAGCACGCCCCAGGCGATAAAGATGACGGCCAGAGGTGTCAGCGCCTGAAAGGTGGCAGCAACACCGCCAGGCAGGCGGGTGGCGGCGACAAAGAACAGGCTGAAGAACATGCCTGCATTCAAAGTGCCCAGAACCAGCATGCGGCCCCACCAGGCGCGCTCTGGCATGCAGCGAACGATGGCCAGCAGCACCAGAGCCCCGCCCAGCGCGCGAAAGGCCGCGAGGAACAAAGGGTTGGGTGGCAGCCAGGAGGTGGTCAGAACATAGGTGAAGCCCCAGAGGATGGCGGCTGCGGCGGCTGAGAGTTTTGCATTCATGGCTAGGTCTCCGAAGGAAGAAGCAAGGGTTAGAGGCCTTGCTTGAATCAGGAATGGCTCAAATTTATGGGAGATGAGTCAGCCTGAGTAGCCCGCAGAACTTGGTATCAGCGTTCTTAATTTAGGACGATGGTGTCGCTTGCAGCGAAGCAGCAGCACTTAGACGTTGAGCTCGCCTTCATTCGTTGTCAGGGTTGACAGTGGGTGAGGGCTGGCCGGTGCAAACTCCTGCCCCAGAAAATCCAGCAGCGCCCGCACCGAAGGCAACAAACCGCGGCGCGAGGGGAAGACGGCGTGGACCAGCCCAGCGCGCGGCCTCCAGCCCGGGGCGATGTCCAGCAGGCGGCCTGCACGCAGATCATCTTGCACAAACATGGCGGGCATCTGCACCACGCCCACGCCATGCAAAGCTGCATGCAGCAGGGCGCGGCGGTCTTCGCAGACCAGGCGCGGCTGGTAGGCAATTTCTCGGGTTTCGCCCTTGGCGTTCTGCAATTGCCAGCTGGGGCTGCGCTGGCTGGGCGTATCGCTGACACTGGGCCAGCCGTTCAGAGCCTCCAGCCCTGGAATGCCGCCCATGGATTCGACCAGACTGGGGCTGGCGACCAGATATTGCGTGCTCTCGCCCAGTATCTTCATGACTAGCCCGCTGTCTTCAAGCGGCGGAAAGCGCACGCGCAATGCCACGTCAAAACCTTCGCGAATGACGTCCACACGGCGGTTGGTGCTCTCCAATTGCAGTTGCACGCGCGGATGCTGAACGAGGAAGCGGGCCAGCATCTCGCCAATCTGGTAATCCAGCAGGGCATTGGGGCAGCTGAGCCGCACAAGGCCTTGTGGCTCTAGCTGGGTGCGGTCAATGACTTCTTGCGCTACCAGCATGGCCAGGCAGCGCTGGTAGTACGCCTGACCAATGTCGGTGACAGTGAAGCGGCGGCTGGAGCGCTGGATCAGGCGCACGCCCAGCTCTTCCTCCAGCAGGGCAATGCGGCGGCTGAGTTTGGACTTGGGTATGCCCAGCTGCCGCCCTGCCGGGGCAAAGCCGCTGTGATCGACCACCTGCACGAAGTAGTACAAATCATTGAGGTCACGCATGGGGTAGAGATCCTGAGTCAGTCAACAGCCAAGTCTCAAGTCTGCCTGAGCGGCGCTTGCACGCAGACGATGGCCGAGTGTGGTTGCGCGCATTCATTTGATTTTTTGCGCAAAACATTGAACCGCCTGCAGCCGCCATTCGAACAACAAAGGCAGGCGGCGTTGAAGAGGGTTGCACGCGTCTGTCATATCGATTTCGAACCAAACCATAGACATAGAGAGACAAGACATCATGACTCAATCGTTTTCGCGCTGCGTTTTTACCGCTCTGGCCCGCAAGCCGTTTCTTCGCACAGGTTTGCTGGGTGCGGCTATTTTGTGCGCTCAAGGCGCATGGGCCCAAGAGGTCGTCAGCGCGATGCAGATCACGCCGCATCGCGTCACGCAGGTGGTGGTGGGCGGCGAGAAAGGCCTGAGCTATGTGATGAGCACTCTGCAGCAACTGAGCTCGGATGTGGTGCTGGTCACGCCTTCCATGGCGCAGTCGGCCAAGCCGTTTTCGGTGGTCCACAACCTGTTTACGCCGGTAGCCAGCCTGGCGCAGGTGCCGGCCAATCAGTCTTTGAATGCGGTCAAGCTGCCAGTGAACCCCGGTTTTCATGAGGTGCATGCGCATTCTTTTAACACCGTGTATGAAGTGATTTATCAGCACAACGGGCGCTGGATGGTGGTGGAAACCACCAAGGCGCCAGAGCATGGCATGCTGGAGCTGACGGAAGACGTCAAGAAAGCGTCGCGCACACTCTGGACCTCTTGATTCAGCGTCTTCGGATCCAACTGGTGGGCGTAAAAAAGGCGAGACATGGGTCTCGCCTTTTTTGTCAGAGGCAGGGCCTGCTTAGCCTTGCTCGGCCAGCAGCTCCTGCAAGGTCTTGACCTGCATGCGCAGGCGCTCGTTCTCGGCTTCCAGCTCGGTCACGCGGGCTTGCAGCTCTTCGGGGCTGGCGGCGGGCGCAGCTTCTGCCGATTCGTCGGCTTCGGGCTTGGCGGCCTTGGGCTTTTTCTTGGCATCGCGCACGCGCTTGGCAGCTTGCTTGAGTGCATCGGCACCCTCGGCGGCCACGGCCTGCTGCTCTTCTTCGGGCAGGGTGGCGACCACGGCAGCAGCGTTCAGGGACAGCTCGCCGGCCTTCACGGCGGCGACCACTTCAGGCGCCGCTTTTTCCTGAATCGTCTCGATCATCTTGACCTGACCGGCCGACAGGCGGGCGGCACGGGCCAGGGCTTCGCGCGTGTCCAGCGCCTCATCGGGCACCTTGGCCACACTGGCCAGTGCCTGGGCGACAGCGGGGTCGGTATCGCCTTCCCATGGGGCTTCTTCACTGGCGGGCTGGGAGGCCTTGGCTGCGTTCACCGCAGCGGCGGCAGCAGCACGGCGCTCGGCAATGATTTCGCGCTTGCGCAGGGCCAGCACGCCGCGCTGGAAGTCAGACACTGAGCGGCGGCCCAGATGCTGGTCGATCATCCACAGGTGCACGTCGTCCATGTTCTTGAACTGCGTGGCCTGAATGGTGTTGAAGGGCAGGCCGTGCTTTTGGCAGATGCCGTAGCGGTTGTGGCCGTCGATCAGCAGATCATCCCAGACCACCAGCGCATCGCGGCAGCCTTCGGCGAGGATGCTGCGCTCCAGCGACTCATGCTCGTCAGCGGTCAAGGGGTCGATATAGGCCTTGAGGCCTTCGTCAATGCGGAGATCCATGGTGTTTCTGTCCGTGTGTGGCTGCCAGCAGTTAGCTGGGTGCCACTATCAATAAATGAGCTGCTTGCGCTTGATATTCAATGATTTCAAAAATTTTTTCTTTGAAATTTGACGCGGAACAAGCGCAAGAAGCTACTGAAAAAAGAGCAACGCCCCAGCGTATGGGGCGTTGGAAGAAGCGTGCGCAGTGAGCTTACAGCAGACGCGAAATCAGCGCACCTTCCACTGGGCCTTCCAGCGGAATGCGCACGCGGATGGGGTTGCCCTGTGCGACTTCCACGGGCTTGCCTTCCAGGTCAAACATCTTTTCCAGCTTGATCTGGCGGTTGCCTGTGGGGTGAATGATTTCCAGCGTATCGCCGACCGAGAAGCGGTTCTTGGTCTCGATCTCAGCCATGCCGTTTTCGTAGCCACGCACTTCGCCCACAAAGTGGCTGCGTTGCAGCACGCTGTGGCCAGTTTCGTAGTTCTGGTAATCGTTGGCGGGGCGGCGCTCCATCAGGCCGCCGGTGTAGCCGCGGTTGGCCAGGCCTTCCAGTTCGGTGATCAACTCGGGGTTGAAGGGGCGGCCGGCCACGGCGTCATCAATGGCGCGGCGGTAGGTTTGCGCGGTACGGGCCACGTAGTACAGGCTCTTGGTGCGGCCTTCGATCTTGAGCGAATCGACACCGATCTTGGTCAGGCGCTCCACATGCTCCACGGCGCGCAGGTCCTTGGAGTTCATGATGTACGTGCCATGCTCATCTTCCATGATGGGCATCATCTCGCCGGGGCGGCCTTTTTCTTCCAGCAAGTAAATCGCGTCAGCCTTGGGGTGGCGCTGCTGGTCACCGCAGGTGCTGGTGAACTGGTTGTCCAGATCGTTCTTGGCGTCTTCGAAGTTGAAGCCGTTTTCCATGGTCTGGCCCAGCGCTTCGCCGGTGTTGGGGTCTACATTGGCATCGTGCGTCTTGTAGTCCCAGCGGCAGGCGTTGGTGCAAGTGCCCTGGTTGGGGTCGCGGCGGTTGAAGTAGCCCGACAGCAAACAACGGCCAGAGTAGGCAATGCACAGCGCGCCGTGCACAAATACTTCCAGCTCCATATCGGGGCATTCCTGGCGGATCTTCTCGATCTCGTCCAGGCTCAGCTCGCGCGAGAGGATGATGCGCTCCACGCCCATCTTCTGCCAGAACTTCACGGTGGCGTGATTGGTGGTGTTGGCCTGCACGGACAGATGAATGACCTGCTCTGGCCATTTTTCCTTGACCATCATGATCAGGCCGGGGTCGGCCATGATCATGGCGTCTGGCTTCATCGCGATGATGGGCTCGATGTCGCGCAGATAGGTGCGAACCTTGTCGTTGTGGGCGATCAGATTGCTGGTCAGGAAGAACTTCTTGCCGCGCGCGTGCGCTTCGGCAATGCCCTGGCCGATCTGCTCCAGGCGGAATTCGTTGTTGCGCGCGCGCAGAGAGTAGCGCGGCTGGCCGGCGTACACAGCGTCGGCGCCAAAGTCGTAGGCGGCGCGCATCTTGTCGAGCGAGCCGGCAGGCAGCAAGAGTTCAGGGGCTTTGAGGGTCATGATCCCTCTATTGTCCTGCATCAGGCTTTTCACTGTGGGTTGATGTGGCTACGCGGGCCGGGCAGGCGCTGCAGCAGACATCCGCGTGCCTGCAAATTCTTTGAACCAGAACGCTGCGAACAGCGAATAAGACAGAACGCTTCATTGAAAACAGGGCGTCAGCCAAGCCATTGTGCCAATGCATTGTGCATTTTTTCAAAGCGTTATTTCGACCGTTTCAGCGGGGCAATGTCTCCTCAAAGCGGCCCATGAATATTGGTACGAATAGTTTTCCAGGACCTGATATGAAAAAACTGATTGCAATTTCCATGATGACCCTTTTGCTGGCTGCATGCGGCAAAACTTTGGATGGGACGTATGCCGATCAAACCGGGGCGGCTGAAATCACTTTCAAAGGCAATACGCTGGAAATGATGGGTATGGAGGTGGAATACAAAATTGAAGATAACAAGGTCAAAATTGAGAAAGACGGCGCAAAGGTCACGATTTTGACCATCAAGGATGGCGACACGCTGGTGCTTCCTATGGTGGGGGAGCTGAAGAAAAAATAACAGCGCCAAAACAGCGATCAGTGCTGTTTGAATACTGAAAAGGGCTTGAAGGTTTTTTGCCTTCAAGCCCTTTTCTATTGTGCGCTGGCAGCTATGGTTTTCATAGTTGCCCGCATGGTGCCGCAAATCAGTCCTGCGGTCTGAAGCCAATCACCAGATCGGATGGCACCTTGCCGTCGATATCGCGCGGTAGCTTATCGGTCTTGTGCAGGGCGCGCACCACGGCCTCATCCCAGGCCGCATTGCCGCTGGACTTGGAAATCGTCGCACTAGTGATGGTGCCGTCCGGCGCTGTGCGCACGCGAACCTCGGCACGCGGGTTGCCGCTGATGGCGTCTGGATAGACGATATTGGGCTTGACCTTGGCAGCGACTTTCGCTCCGTAACCCGCCGATGGGCCGCCGTTGGCACTGCTGCCTGCCCCGCCTGAGCGACTGCCGCCAGTGCCGCTGTGGTCGCTGCCACCGCTGCCGCCGGCATTACCTGATCCTCCGGCCAGACCTTGCAGGCGAGCCAGTTCGGCCTTGCGGCGGTCATCGGCGGCCTTGGCATCCTTGGCAGCCTTTTCTTTGGCTTCCTTAGCGGCTTTGTCCTTCTCGGCTTTTTCTTTTTCAGCCTTTTCGGTTTTTTCCTTGGCGGCCTTGTCCTTGGCCGCTTTATCTTTTTCGGCCTTCTCGGATTTTTCCTTTTCCGCTTTTTCCTTGGCGAGCTTTTCGGCTTTTTCCTTCTTGTCGTGCTCGATTTTTTCCTTGCGTTCCTTCTCCGCTTTTTCGGCCTTCTCGGCTTTTTGCTTGTCCTGGTGCGCCTTTTCAGCCTTGTCCTTTTCCGCTTTTTCCTTGCGATCCTTCTCGCGCTCTCGCTTCTCCTGGGCTTCCTGTTCGGCCTTTTCCTTCTTCAACTGTTCCTGCTTCTTCTTTTTGGCCAGCGCCACTTCGGCCTCATGCTCGTCGTCATGGGCCTGGGCTTTTGGGGTGGGCGCAGGAGCAGGTGTCGGCATTACCATCGGCTCTGGTGGCGGTGGAGGGGGGGGCGGGGGAGGTGGTGGCTCGGGTACCGGCTCGGGCGTGGGATCGGGTGGAGGAGGTGGTGGCGTCACAGCGGCGGCAGAGGCTGGGGCAGAACTGCTCCAGACCTCGGCTTCGACCATGGCTTCCTCGGCTTCTTTGGGGGTGCGCACTGTCCACAGCAGAGCCGCAATCAGCAGCCCGTGCGCGGCCAGAGCGAGCGACCATGAGCGCACCCGGCCCTGGTGGCGGGGTGGCGCAAACTGATCGCGATCTTGCTGGTTAGGCATGGTGAATGAGGGGTCTGCTCTGGCGGCTGTGCTTGAGTTCAAGCGTGGCGGGGCAGAGCTTTATGACTGGGTTCAATTGCTGGAAGAAGAAACAACGCCAAAGGCGATGCGTTTGACGCCGGCCTTGGAGAGCGTGGTGTGTGCCTTCATGACGTCATCAAAGGGCAGGCCCTTGTCGGCGATGATCTGAATGGCGCTGTCTTCGCCCTGGCCTTCTTGCCAGGACTGGGCCAGGCCCTTGAGGTCGTCGAGCTTGACGCCCTGCGTACTGCTGCCGTTCTTGAACTGAATGCTGCCGTCTTTATCGAGCAGCACATAGGCAATGTTCTTGGTCGGCGGGCGCGAGGACTTGCCTGCGCTTGGCACATTGATGGAGCCCGGCGTGAGCATGGGGGCTGTCACCATGAAGATGATGAGCAGCACCAGCATCACGTCGATGAAGGGCACCATATTGATTTCGTTGACGGTGCGGCGATTGCGACCGCGTGAGCTCATTGCTGCCATGGCGTCATTCCTTGAGCTGGGTCATCAGTGGCCGGAGGCACTGTGGCTGCTGGTGGAGCCCACATTGCGCTGCAAGATGTTGGAGAACTCTTCGATGAAGGTTTCTTCCTGGCTGGCAATGCGGTCCACGTTGTGGGCATAGCGGTTGTAAGCCGTCACCGCAGGAATGGCGGCAAACAGACCCATGGCCGTGGCCACCAGTGCTTCGGCAATACCGGGCGCGACGGTGGCCAGCGTGACTTGTTCCATATTGGCAAAGCCGGTGAAGGCGTGCATCACGCCCCAGACGGTACCGAACAGGCCGACATAAGGCGAGACGGATGCCACGGTGCCCAGAAAGGACAGGCCGGATTCGATCTCGTCGAGCTCACGCTGGAAGCTGGCGCGCATGGCGCGGCGTGTGCCGTCCATCAGCGTGGCAACATCGTCCATGCGGCGCTCGCGCAGTTTTTGATACTCGCGCATGCCGCTGGCAAAAATACGCTCCATGGGGCCGCCGGTCTTGGCGTTTTGCGCCGCAGAGGCGTAGAGGTCGTTGAGGCTGGTGCCCGACCAGAAGTCTTGCTCGAAGTTGTCGTTCAGCGTGCGCACACGCTTCAAGGTTTTGGCCTTGTTGAAGATGGTGGCCCAGCTGGCGATGGATGCGACCACCAAAATCAGCATGACCAGTTGAACCACCCAGCTGGCCTGCATGATGAGGCTGAGGATGGACATGTCTTGGGAGTTCATGAAAGTTGCTCCAGGATATGGTTTGGAATTCTCGTGGGGCGCATGGTCTTGCCATCCACCCATCCAATGCGGATGGAGCCCGTGCACAGCAGCGCTGGCTCCAAAGCTTGATTGTCGGGGTTTACCAGCAGCGCCTGCTGCTCAATGACGAGCGAGGCGCGGCCGGCGCTTTTCAGGGTTGCGGTCACACGCAGCTGGTCATCAAGCCGGGCCGGGCGCAGATATTCAAGCTGCGCAGAGGTTACGACAAAGATACCGCCGGTTTGTTCCCGCAGATTTTGCTGAGCAATGCCCAGCGAGCGCAGCCATTCGGTGCGCGCACGTTCAAAGAACTTGAGGTAGTTGACGTGGAAGACGCGGCCACTTGCGTCCGTGTCTTCCCAATAAACTCGAATAGGGAACTCAAAAGCCATGGTGCATCAGCCCAGCAGCTTCTTCAGGCGCGCAATGGCTTCCTGCAGCTGCTCCATGGAGTTGGCTGTGGAAAAACGCACATAGTTCGCCGTCTCGGCATGACCAAAGTCGCGGCCGGGCGTGATGGCCAGGTGGGCCTGATTCATCACTGCATAGGCAAAGTCCCAGCTTCCCTTGACGCCGAGCTTTTCAGCGGCGGCGCGGCAGTCGGCCCAGGCGTAGAAGGCCCCATCGGGCTTGACGGGCACGGGCAGGCCAATCGATTCCAGCGCCGGAATGAAATAGTCTCGGCGGGCCTTGAACTCGGCGCGGCGGCGTTCGTACTCGGCAATGCTCTCGGGCTCGAAACAGGCCAGGGCCGCATATTGAGAGATGGTGCTGGCGCAGATGAACAGGTGCTGGGCCAGCATCTCGATAGGGGCAACCAGCGATTCGGGCACCACCATCCAGCCCAAACGCCAGCCGGTCATATTGAAATACTTGCTGAAGCTGTTGATGGAGATGATGTCATCGCCCAGCTCCAGTGCCGACTTGCTATAGGCGTCGTCATAAGACAGGCCCAGATAGATTTCATCGACGATGGTCAGCCCACCCTTGGCGCGCACCACTTCGTGAATGCGGCGCAGCTCATCGGGTGCAATGGAGGTGCCTGTGGGGTTGGAGGGGGATGCCAGCATCACGCCGCGTGTGTGCTCGCCCCAAGCGGCCTCCACCTTGGCAGCGCTGAGTTGAAAGCGCTCGGCAGCCGATGAGGGAATCAGCACCGGCTTGCCTTCAGCAGCAGAGACAAAGTGGCGGTTGCAGGGGTAGCTGGGGTCGGGCATCAGTACCTCGTCGCCCTCATCAATCAGCGCCAGGCAGGCCAGCTGCAGCGCTGCCGAGGCTCCGGCGGTAATGATGATACGGCGCGCAGGCACATTGATGCCGAAGCGGCAGGCATACCAGGCGCTGATCTTTTCGCGCAGCTCGGGCAGGCCGGGGGCCTGTGTGTACTGGGTGCGTCCGGCTCGGATGGCGCGCTCAGCGGCTTGCTGCACCAGAGGCGGGGCGGTGAAGTCGGGCTCGCCAATGTTCAGGTAGATCATGGGTGAGCCGCTGGCGCTGGACTTGCGTGCCACTTCCTGCGCGTGCTTGGCCATTTCCATGACGTAAAAAGGCTCGATGCGTTGGGCGCGGCGGGAAAGCTCAATAACGGACATGGACGAAGAAAATCTTTCAATCAATCAGCAATGGGCGCAAGCATGCTCTAAGGCTGCGCTCATAAAAAAACTGCAACCAGCCAGCGGGTGCACGATAGCACCTGTGGTCTGGTTGCAGTATTTGCATTGACTATGCATGAGGCGGCAGCAGGGCCGCACAAGCACGGCCCATGGGTCAGCCCAGCTTAGCTGGCAGACTTTTTCTGGGCCGAGCGGTCGTGCGTCACTTCTGTAGCGCGCAACTCTGGAGCCAGGCCGTTGAGCACGGCGTTTACATACTTGTGACCGTCGGTGCCGCCAAATTCCTTGGCCAGCTCGATGCACTCGTTGAGCACAACGCGCCATGGCACGTCGAGGCAGTTCTGGAACTCGTACACACCAATCCACATGCAGGCATGTTCGATGGGCGAGATAGCGGTCAGGCCACGGTCCAGCTTGGGGGTGATCAGGGCATCCAGTGCGGCTTCGTTTTCTACGCAGCCGCGCAGCAGTGCATCGTAGTGCACCACGTCGGCCTTGTGAAAACCGGCCAGCTCGCGTGTGAAACGGTCGATCTCCAGCACTTCGTTATGACCCACGATGTGCTGATACAGGCCTTGCAGCGCAAATTCACGTGCGCGGCTGCGGTTGGATTTTGACGCTGCTTTGCGCACGCCAGTGCTGGTCAAGCCCGTGCGGCTTTGACGGGCAGGGCGGTTGGCGCTGGAGTCGCTAGATTGTTCTTCACTCATGATGGTTCGTTATCGTCGTAGGCGTTGAGCAAATTGGCCATTTCCACGGCAACACGGGCGGCGTCGCGACCCTTGTCCACCTGGCGGGCAATGGCTTGCTCCATGTTTTCAGTGGTGATGATCGCATTGGCGATCGGCAGGCGGTAGTCCAGGGACAGGCGTGTCACGCCCGAGCCCGATTCATTGGCTACCAGCTCGAAGTGGTATGTCTCCCCACGGATGATGCAGCCCAGCGCCACCAGGGCGTCGTACTGATCGGTGTCGGCCAGTGTCTGCAGGGCCACGGGCACTTCCAGTGCGCCGGGGACTGTGACATGGTCGATGTTCTCGGACTTCACACCCAGTGCCAGCAGCTCATCGCGGCAGGAGGCAAACAGGGTGTTGGTAATGCTTTCGTTGAAGCGAGCTTGCACGATGCCGATCTTCAGATCAGCGCCGTTCATGTTCAGGCCTTGGCCTTGTTCTGCGTTTTGCATCTTGTAATTTCCGTCTCTTATGCTTTGGGGATGTAGCCGGTGATTTCCAGTCCGTAGCCAGCCATGCTGGGCATGCGGCGGGGCTGGCCCATCAGCTGCATCTTGCTCACGCCGACTTCGCGCAGAATCTGCGCGCCCACGCCATAGGTGCGCAGGTCCATGCGGCCGCGTTCGGGCGCCTGGGCAGAGCGTGCCTTGCCTTCAAACTGGGTCACCAGCTCGTCGCCGGATTCGCTGCAGTTCAGCAGCACGGCCACGCCCTGGCCATTGTCGGCAATGTATTTCAGGCTCTCATCCAGGCACCATGAGTGCTGGTTGCGGCCCACTTCCAGCACATCCAGCACTGACAGAGGCTCGTGCACGCGAACGGGCACGGTGTTGTTGGTCTGCCATTCGCCCTTGACCAGTGCCAGGTGCACGGAGCCGCTGGGTACGTCACGGAAGGCATGGGCGATGAACTCGCCGTGGGCCGTCTGCATGGGGCGGCTGCCCACTTTTTGCAGCAGCGATTCATTGCGGCTGCGGTATTCGATGAGGTCGGCAATCGTGCCGATCTTGATGCCATGCTCGGCGCAGAACAGCTGCAGATCGGGCAGGCGGGCCATGGTGCCGTCGTCGTTCATGATCTCGCAGATCACCGAGGAGGGCGAGCAGCCTGCCAGCGCGGCCAGATCGCAACCAGCTTCAGTGTGACCAGCGCGCATGAGCACGCCGCCATCCACGGCCTGCAGCGGGAACACGTGGCCGGGCTGCACCAGATCGGTGGGCTGGCTATTTTTGTCCACGGCCACTTGAATGGTGCGGGCGCGGTCAGCGGCGGAGATGCCGGTGGTCACGCCTTCGGCGGCTTCAATCGAGATGGTGAACGCCGTGCTGTACACCGTGCCATTGCGCGCGGCCATGGGGGGCAGCTTCAAGAATTCGCAGCGCTCGCGGGTCAGCGTCAAGCAGATCAGGCCACGGCCAAAACGGGCCATGAAGTTGATGGCTTCAGGTGTGACATGGTCCGATGCCAGAACCAGATCACCTTCGTTTTCACGGTCTTCCTCATCAACGAGAACGACCATACGGCCAGCGCGCATTTCCGCCACGATGTCTTCGACGGGCGAGATGGGCACGGGTTGGAGGGAGCTGTTCATGGAATGCCTTCTTGGACGTGATCTTGATGCGATGCAAGCAGTCAGGGCTGGCGCACGACACGCACCAGTGAGGCATTGCCAGCGCCGCCTGAGGGAGAGTAGGGGGCGATGGCAGGACTTCCAAAGAACGTGTGAAGCGGGTAAGCCGCTTTCTGCAGGGCAAGGCCTTGCGGAAAACGCCCATTCTATTGCAGTGCGAGCTTTCGGCGCGGCAGTTACCCCTGAAACCATGATCTGCTGCAAGAACTGGGCGGACTTCAAATCAGTGGCATCCAGCAAGGGCCGCCCCGCAGCGAAGATGCCGTCCCCATTTAGGGGAAGCGGCAAAGCCGCTCAGGGGGCATCTTTCAGCACCACATCGCTTTCAGGAAAAGCGCAGCAGGGCAGCACATAGCCCTCGGCCTTTTCTTCAGGCGTCAGGCCCGGCCATTCAATGTCATAGCGCACGCTGCCCGACACCATCTGGCCCAGACAGGTGCGGCAAGTGCCGTTACGGCAGGAGCTGGGCCAGTCCACGCCGCCGCCTTCCAGAGAGTCCAGCAGGGACTGGTCAGCCCATGCATCGACCTGCTGGCCGCTGGGCTCGCACTTGGCAATAAAAAAGGGTGGGGCGAAAGCAGAGTCGTTGGACATGGGGCTGGGAAATCGGGCTATGCAAAACCCGTGTTTGTAGCCGGTTTGCCAAGGCCGTGGGGTGGCGATGGATTGCCTGTTTTTTGATCAGATGCTCGCGAGTTGTTTGAAATCAACGACTTGAGTGACTTATCCCTGTGGAAGGTTCAGTTGTTCACAAGGATGTTCAGCGCTGAAAG
This sequence comes from Comamonas sp., assembly GCF_036643215.1. Classification (GTDB taxonomy): domain Bacteria; phylum Pseudomonadota; class Gammaproteobacteria; order Burkholderiales; family Burkholderiaceae_C; genus Comamonas. The sequence goes on from NZ_JAVXSJ010000012.1 coordinate 33,241, forward strand.
GGATAAGTAGTGCTTTGGCTGAAAAAATTGATTAAAAAATAGGCGATTTAAAAAAGATCATTCAGATCAAGGGTTTGAGCCTTTGTTGCCAAAGCTATTCAGGCTTGTCCACAGGCTTGTTGCTGAAAAATGGGGACAAGGTTGGCGAGAGTAAGCGAGTGCTTTTTGCTATTTATTTGAAAGCTGCTTGCGATTGATTTTGATGATTTTCAATGGGATTTCTATCTGAAGTGCATGTGATGCAGGCGCAAGCAGCTTTGAAATGGATAGCAGTCTCCTGACTTACCCGAAAGCCGTGGCAAATAGTCACAAACGCTACGTTGCGCTGCAACATGCCCGCGTACATTGAAGCTCTACAAGCAATGGTTTGAGCAAGGAGCAAGACATCATGGCAATGGATTTTCAAGGTCGTGTAGCTATCGTGACGGGTGCGGGTGGTGGTCTGGGTCGTCTGCATGCGCTGGCGCTGGCCCGGCGCGGAGCCAAAGTGCTGGTCAACGATCTGGGTGGCGCGGTCGATGGCTCGGGTGGCTCGGCCACTGCAGCGCAAAAAGTGGTCGATGAAATTCGCGCTGCAGGTGGCGAGGCGATTGCCAATGCCGCATCGGTGACGGACTTTGACGCTGTGCAGGCCATGGTCAAGCAGGCCATCACGGCCTGGGGCTGCATCGACATTCTGGTCAACAACGCCGGTATTCTTCGCGACAAGAGCTTTGCCAAGATGGATATGGCCGACTTCCGCCTTGTTGTCGATGTGCACCTGATGGGCGCGGCCCACTGCTGCAAGGCGGTGTGGCCGTATATGCAAGAGCAGAACTATGGCCGCATAGTGATGACTACCTCGTCCACAGGCCTTTACGGCAATTTCGGTCAAGCCAACTATGGCGCAGCCAAGCTGGCGCAGGTGGGCTTGATGCAGACGCTGGCCATTGAAGGCGCCAAGAACAATATTCGCGTCAATGCATTGGCCCCCACGGCGGCCACGCGCATGACGGCGGGCCTGCTGCCAGAGCCCGTGCTTGAAGCCTTGAAGCCCGAAGCCGTGGTGCCCGCCATGCTGGTGCTGGCCCATGAAACTGCGCCCACGCGCACCATTCTCTGCGCCGGTGCGGGTGGGTTTGAAGCTGCGCACATCACCATGACCGAAGGTGTCTACCTGGGCATGGGCGATCAGGTGCCCGAGGAGCTGGCTGCGCGTCTGGCCGAAGTCACCGCCAGCGAAGGCCAGCAAGTGCCGGGCAGTGGCGCTGTGCAGGGGCAAGTTGAAGTGGGCAAGGCCATGAAAGCGCACGGCCATTGAGCCGGTTTGTGCTGCTCTGCTCGTGCTTTAGCTGCGTAAAAAGTGCGTGGATTGTCGGTTAGCACAGCTGAAAAAAGCCCTCTCTCGAGGGTTTTTTCTGTTTGGGAGTGAGCGAGTGCTCTCTTCTGGTGGCTTGTTAACCTGACAATTTACTGGCTCGTGCATATGCTTTACGCGCTTCAACAGGCCGAAAAACGTGGTTAAGCGGCCAGCTGGCATCGCGTTTGGCCCGGTTTCTCTATCATTCGCCGACTGGGCGCGATTGGGCAGACGAAGTTTGTCGTCAGCGTCTTCACCAATAAGGTAAACAAGAATGAAGACATCGCAGGCCACCGTGGACATGCCTTCAGCCGAGCGGCTGCTGGGCATTCGTCGCGGTATCGAGAAAGAGGGATTGCGGGCGCTAGGCACAGGCTCGCTGGCCCTGACGCCGCACCCAGCCGAGCTGGGTTCGGCCCTCACGCACCCCCACATCACCACCGATTACAGCGAGTCGCAGCTTGAACTCATTACCGGCGCGCGTCTGGGTGTGCAGGAGTGCCTGGATGAGCTGACCGAAGTCCACCAGTTTGTGCTGCGCAATTTGAGCGAGAGCGGTGAGCTGATGTGGAACTCCAGCATGCCCTGCCGTTTGCCCACGGATGAAACCATTCCGCTGGGCCGCTACGGCAGCTCGCACTCGGGCCGCTCCAAGAGCGTGTACCGCATGGGTCTGGGCCACCGCTATGGCCGCCGCATGCAGACCATTTCGGGCATTCACTACAACTGGTCGCTGCCCGGTGTGACCAGCGATCAGTACTTTGCGCTGATTCGCAACTTCCGCCGCAATGCCTTTGTGCTGCTGTACCTGTATGGTGCATCGCCCGCGCTGTGCCCCAGCTTTGTGGAAGGGCGCGAGCACCGCCTGCAGCCGCTCGGTGATGGCAAGGACGCGCTGTATCTGCCCTACGCCACATCGCTGCGCATGGGGCGACTGGGTTATCAGAGCGATGCCCAGTCCACCATCTGCGTTAGCTACAACGGGCTGGATGGCTATGCCGATTCGCTGCACGAAGCGTTGACTCGCCCCTACGCAGCATATGAGCAACTGGGCGTGCGCAACCCCGGTGGCGACTACAACCAGCTGGGCACCGGCCTGCTGCAGATTGAAAACGAGTTCTACGGCACCATCCGCCCCAAGCGCACGGTGAAAAGCGGCGAGCGCCCGCTGCATGCCCTGCGCGAGCGCGGCGTGGAGTATGTGGAAGTGCGCCTGATGGACATCGACCCATATGAAACCGTGGGCATTGCCCCGGCCACCATGCGCATGATCGACGTCTTCTTGCTGCACTGCCTGCACACAGACAGCCCTGACGACACGCCGCAGGAGATTGATGCCCTCAAGCACAACCAGCACCTGGCCGCCGAGCAAGGCCGCGAGCCAGGCCTGACGCTGGAGCGCAATGGTCAGCAGGTGCTGCTGACCGACTGGGCACTTGAAGTGCTGCAGCAATGCCGCCCCTATGCACAGGCGCTGGACTCCGCCAACAACAGTACCGACTACAGCGCTGCGCTGGAGCAGGCGCTGGCCCGTGTGCAGAACGCGCAGACCACGCCTTCGGCCCATGTGCTGCAAGAGCTGGTAGATGGCTACGACAGCCGCTTTATTGAGTTCATGACCACTCAGTCCGCCAAGGCGCGCGATACCTTGCTGGCCATGCCCTGGACGGCTGAGCAGCAGGCACGCTATGAGCAGATGAGCGCAGAGTCTGTGGCCGCGCAGCAGCGCATTGAAGCTGCCGATACGCTGACTTTTGAAGAATGGCGCCAGCGCTATATGGACCCGGCCAGCCTGCGTTAATCCATTCAATTGATAGCAAAAAGCGCTTGCAGTCTCTGGGCTGCAGGCGCTTTTTCTTGATGGATGGCGCAGCCGTGTCATCGCGATGTCATCTGTGTTTCATATCGTAACCATTGACGGGTAGCGACAGGCTCCCGCGTTTGATGAGCGATATGGCATGTCTTTGAAAAATTTCCAGAATCTTTCCGTGGCGCACAAGATGTGGGCCTTGTTTGTAGGCCTGCTGCTGTGCAGCGTGCTGGTGGCAGGCGGGTTGTTTGGCTATTTGCAGAATGTGGAGCAGCGCGTCAGCGCCGCGGTGCAGGCTACGGACAAGCGCATCAACCTGGCTCTGCGCTGGCAGGCCCTGACGCTGCAAAGCGTAGAGGCGGCCCTGGCCAGCGTGCTCTCGTCGGAAGAGCATTTGATTGCCCAGCTCTCGCAAAAGGCGCGCGGACTGATGGAGCAGGCCAGCGGCTTGCAGCAGCAGGTACAGGCCGATGCCCAGACCGCGCAGGATCGAGACGGGCTCACCACGGTGGAGCAGGAGCGCAAGGCCGTGCTGGGGATTTATGAGCAGGCCTATCAGGCACGCGACCTGGGCAAGGCCTGGGAAGCGCAGAAACTAGTGGACGAGCAGCTGATACCTGCGGCTAATCGCTATGTGCAGGCACAAGATGCCTTCATTGCTGCCCAGCAGCAGCAACGCCTTAGCGCAGAGCAGCAGGGGCGTGAGCAAAGTGCCATTGCCAAGCGCATGGCTGCAGGCGTGGGTCTGTGTGTGGGGTTGCTGGGCGCGCTGCTCTCGCTGGCGACGATTCGTTCCATCACCACGCCCTTGGGCGAGGCCGTGCAGCTGGCGCAGACCATTGCGGCGGGAGATTTGAGCTATGCACCGCAAAGTGTTCGCAGGGATGAACTGGGCCAGCTCATGCAGGCCTTGGCGCAGATGACCCAGCAGCTACGCGGGCTGGTGGGAGAGGTGCAGGGCGGGGTGGAAGCCGTAGCGGCTGCATCCAGCCAGATGGCTCAGGACAACAGCGATTTGTCAGACCGCACAGCCCATGCGGCGGTGCAGCTCAAGGCCACGGTCAGCAGTATTGAGAACATGGTCACCCTGGTCACGCATGCGGCTGACAGCGCCCGACATGCCGACCAGAGCGCGCGCAGCGCCGCAGAGGCCGCAGCCAGCGGCGGCAGTGTGGTGCAGGAAGTTGTGCGCAATATGGAGCACATGGCGCAAAGCAGCCAGCAGGTGGCGGCGATTGTGGGCGTGATTGACGGCATCGCTTTCCAGACCAATATCCTGGCGCTGAATGCTGCTGTAGAGGCCGCACGTGCCGGGTCGCAAGGCCGTGGCTTTGCCGTGGTGGCAGCCGAGGTGCGGGAGCTGGCCCAGCGCAGCAGCGAGGCGGCCAAGCAGATCCGCCAGTTGATGGAGAACTCTACCAAGCAGATGAAGTCTGGGCAGTCGCTGGCGCTGCAGGCCGGCCAGCGTATGGAGCATATCGTGCGCGATGTGCGTACCGTCAGTGGCTTGATTGCGTCGATCACCGAGGCGGCACAGGCCCAGAATCAGGGCATCGCCCAGATCAGCGATGCCGTGCAGGCGCTTGATCACATGACCAGTCAGAACGCAGGCCTGGTTGCCGAGTCCAGCGCCGCTGCGCGAGAGCTATTCCATCAGGCACAAAGGCTGGAGGCGGGAGCCGGGCGCTTTCGCATCGACGATCTGGCGCGTCTGGAATGCGTTTCAGGCGCTATGAAAAATGATGCTCAGGCGCACACCCTGCTTGCGCTACAGCCTGAAATGGCTTGATTGGAGAGCGACTCAGGCAGTTGCCATAGCCTCGGCCGCATCTTCCAGCCAGAAGCCTAAAGCGCCGTAATAACCTTCCCACACGCAGCCGTTGCAGCCGCGCCCGCAGCAGCTGGTGGGCTCGGGCGGCGGGTTGCGCAGTGTGACTGACGCTTGGGCTGCCCGGCCTTGCCAGTGCGCAATCTGGCTGCGGGCCTGGGTCAGAGGCTGAAGCAAAGCCTCGGTGCTCACTTTTTGAAGCGCACCCACAGATGCTGACCGATAAAGGCCAGACCCAGCACCAGCGCAAACCAGCCCACGATATGCGACTGGGCAAACAGCTGGGCAATGCCGCTTTCGGGCTTGAATACAGGTGCCAGCAAAATAATGATGCCGATCAGTGCAATCGTCAGACCCTTGATCAGAATTTCGTTGCGGGCTTTGGATTTTTGGGGTGCGGAGGGCAGGGGCATAAACGAGCTGGCAGGTCAGAAAAGCAGGAGGAGATTATCCTTGCGCGCCTGAATTCACTGACATAAAAGGGTGTTTGCGCAAATCAGTCGACCCGCAGCCGCGGCGCGCTGACTCTTGTTTCTTACGCCCACCATAAAGAAAGATCTCCGCTTATGGCCATCCAATGGTTCCCCGGTCACATGCATTTGACGCGTCAGGCCATCACGGAGCGCGTCAAGGATATTGATGTGGTCATCGAGGTTCTGGATGCGCGCCTGCCGGGCTCCAGCGCCAACCCTCTGCTGCAGGAAATGACGGGCCACAAGCCGCGCCTGAAGATTCTGAACAAGCAGGATATGGCCGATGCCACCCAGACCAAGGCTTGGATTGACTGGTACAACGCTCAGAGTGAAACGCGCGCCATCGGGCTGGATGCCTCTGAGCTGGCACCCACCAAGCGCCTGATCGAGCAGTGCAAGCTGCTGGCGCCCACACGCGGCGGCCTCGCCAAGCCCATGCGCGTGCTGATCTGCGGCGTGCCCAACGTGGGCAAGTCCACGCTGATCAACTCCATGAGCGGCAAGACCCAGGCCAAGACCGGCAACGAAGCTGGCGTGACTAAGCTGGAGCAGCGCATTGTGCTGGCCGATGACTTTTACCTCTGGGATACGCCCGGCATGCTGTGGCCGCGCATCATCGTGGAGAAAAGCGGTTTCAACCTGGCCGCCAGCGGTGCCGTGGGTCGCAATGCCTACGATGAAGAGCTGGTGGTGCTGGAGCTGTTGCTGTATCTCCAGAAAAACTACGCCGGTATGCTGGCCGCCCGTTACAAGCTGGGCCTGGATGACGAAGAAATTGCAGCGCTGCACGACGATGAGCTGCTGACCCTGATTGGCAAAAAGCGCGGCGCTGTGATGAGCGGTGGCCGTGTGAACCTGCAAAAAGCGGCCGAGCTGGTGTTGACCGACTTCCGCGATGTGACCATTGGCCGCATCACGCTGGAAACGCCTGCCGAGTTTGAAGTCTGGCTGGCTGCAGGTCAGCTCAAGGATGCCGAGCGCCAGGCCAAGAAGGATGCCGCTGCACTGGCACGGAAAAAAGGGCGCAAAGCCCGTTTGACCTAGCACTTTTACCTACGTGTGGGAGCAGGAATTTTGTTTAAAACTATTTCCATGTAAATGTTAATAGCCCTAGCAAGATGTTCACACTTGAGCAGTCCACAGAAAAAGCCAATTCGCCTTCTCTGGCTTATGCCCGTGTAGGGGTGGTGTTAGTCAGCCTCTGGTATTGCTCCATGGGCTGGCTTGCCACTCTTTTTGCGGACCCAGACCATGCGCGCGTCTGGGGTGGGCCGATTGCTACGGCCATTGCTGCTGTCACCCTGCTGCTGACCTGGCGTGGCTATTGGCGCTGGGGCGCGCGCTGCCTGGTGAGCGGAGCACTGGCTCTGACGACCTTTCTCGCTTGGAATGCGGCGTTTCAGCCGACGGTCAGTGTTCTGATTCTTACCGTGCTGGTGGTGTTCGCGGCATGGACGCTGGGCATGGTTGAAGCGAGCCTGGCCGGCATTGGCGTCATGCTGCTGGGACTGGTGCTGGCCTATAGCGGGCATGCCCGCTGGGAGCAGGTGCTATCGATCGCGTATGTCATGCTGTTCTTGCTGGGCATCACCTGGTTGATGGTTCAGGGCTTTAAGCGCCACCTGAATGAGTTGCAGTCTTCATTGATTGCGCTTGAGCTGCACAAGCGTCAGCTGAATGTGCTGTTTCAAGCGGTTGAGCAAAGTACGTCCAGCGTCATGATCGTTGACGTTGACAAGGGCGCTGAGGTCTATGCCAACCAGAAGTATCGCCAGCGCATGGGCCGTGATGATCAAAGTGAGCATGGCCGGGTGACCGGCGTGGGCATGACGACTGAGCAGCGCGTGCAGATGTGGGCGCTGCTGAACGCAGGCAAGACCTGGGAAGATGTGGTGTATCTCGTGCGCGAAAACGGGGTCACCGTGATTGACGAGATGCGCGTGGCGCCCGTGCTGGGCGAAAACGATCAACTGGCTTTTCTGGTTGAAACGCGCACCGACATTACGGAAAAGATGGAGGCGGAGAACCGCATTCGTCATCTGCAGCACTACGACAGCCTGACGCAGCTACCCAATCGCAATGGGCTGCTGCACGAGCTGAGCGAAATGCTTGAAGCACAGGGTAAGGTGGAGATGCATGGCATCGCACACAACCTCAGCCCCTACCGCAGCGGTCATGACTGGCACAGCTTGCTCATTATTGATATTGACCGCTTTCAGAACTTTGAGAATTCCCGCTCCCGGCTCTGGACAGATGTCTTGCTGCAGGCATTTGTCGCCCGGCTGAAAGCCCTGGTGCCAGACGCCGCCATCATGGCCCGCATTCGCGTCAGCCGGTTTGCCGTAGTGGTTAAAGGGGTTGGCAAGGCGCGGCATGAGGCCCGCATTGGTGCCTACACGGTGGCTCAGGAGCTGCAGCGCGGCCTGAGCCTTGTTCAGATCACCGGCTTGCCTGAGGGGGCTGAAGCGGTGCAGCTGGCCTGCAGCGTGGGCTTTACCGTGTTCCCGTTTGTGGAAGATGGCCTGAAGGCCGACAGCGGCGACCATGTGCTGCGCCGCGCCGGGGTGGCCTTGAGTCAGGCGCGCCATCAGGGGGGGATCAGGTCCATGCGTATTCAGAAATACTGGATGAGACCATGCAGCGGCGCATGACGGTTGAGAAAGAGCTGTTTGTCGCGATTCAAGAGGGGCAGTTGCGGGCCTTTTTGCAACCCCAGGTCGATATGAATGGGCGGGTGCTGGGAGTCGAGGCGTTGGTGCGCTGGCAGCATCCTGAAAAAGGCATGGTCTCGCCCGGTGAATTCATTCCCGTGGCCGAGGACTGCGGCCTTATTGTTCCGCTGGGCGACTGGATGCTGGAGCAGGTGTGCTTGCTGCTGAACGACCCGCGTGTGAGGGCAGCGGGTTACTCGCTTTCTGTGAATGTCAGCCCCCTGCAATTTCAGCATGCGGACTTTGTGGAGAAGGTCAAGAGTGCGATACAGCGCACGGGCATAGACCCGCGCAAGTTGACGCTGGAAGTGACCGAGAGCTTGCTGCTCAGCGACGTGGATCACGCCATTCAAAAAATGGTGAACCTGGTGGCCCTGGGTGTGCAGTTCGCACTGGATGATTTTGGGACAGGCTACTCATCGCTGGCCTATCTGATGCGCTTGCCCATTCAGGAGCTCAAGCTCGATCAGGTCTTTATCCGCGATCTGCGGGTCAATGCAGAAAGCCGGGTACTGGTCGAGTCCATCCTTATGCTGGCCAAGGCCAAAGGCCTGCGAGTGGTAGCCGAAGGCGTGGAAGAGCCGGAGCAGGCCGAGCTGCTGCGTGCGCTTGAACCCAGCATTCTGTGCCAGGGCTACTGGTTCAGCCGCCCGGTGCTGGCCGAGGACTGGATGGCCAACCCCGCTCTGGCGCAGCACTGAGAGTCCTGGCTCCAATCCAGCTCTAGGTTGCAGGACTGATTGAAATAATCGAGAACAGCTTCTAGCATGCAGCATCTCCACTGAGTGCCAGAGGGCTTGCATGCAGCGTCATTTTGTTGAGGCCAGATACCGGCTGCCCATGCGACGCATGGTGTGGCTGGGCTGCCTGTGGATGCTGGGCCTTGGCGCATTGATGACGCTGGTGTGGCTGCTCAGCCCTTCCATCGATCCTCAGGGGATGGCTATTACGCTTGCCATCATGGTGTTGTCACTGGTGTGCATGGGGCTGGCGCGCGCGAGGCAGTGGGACTGGGCGGTGCGCTGCTTTGTCTGGGGCAACTGGCTGCTGAGCTTGCTGCTGGTCTGGCGTGCTGGTGGCTTTTACAGCCCGGCGGTGATTGCTTTTCCGGCCTGGCTGGTGATCGCGGTCTGGGTGCTAGGGCTGCGTGCTTCGCTGCTGATGTTTGCGGCGTCTATCGTGGCCCTGGGTGTTTTCTGGTGGTTTTTTCCGATGATCGACCGCGCTGAAGCCATGCAGGCCACGGCGGCGCTGATGGGTTTGATTTATGTGCCGGGCATGCTGGTGCTGGTGCTGATGATCAGCTTGCAGGCGCGATTAATTCTTGGCCGCCGGGTGCAAAAAGGGGAGGAAATGCTGGCCACTCTCCAAGCCAGCCAGAACGAGCTGCGCAAGTTCTACCGCGCAGTCGAGCAAAACCCCGAGAGCATTGTCATCACCGATACCGAGCTCAAGGTGGTCTATGTCAACGATGCCTTTCTGGCCCGCTCTGGCTACAAGCGAGAGCAGGTACTGGGCCAGTCCACTGAACTGGTTTCGACCATTGGCATGGACCTTGTCAGCCGTCAGCGTGCGCTGGCGCAGTTGGCCTCGGGCACGATCTGGCGCGGAGAGATGACCAATCGCGCCAGCAATGGTGAGGCGCTGCGTGAATCCGTACTGGTCGCGCCCATTCGTACGCCGCAGGGCGAGGTCGTCAACTACGTGGAGCTCAAGCGCGACTTGTCTGAGCGCGTGCTGGCAGAGCGCCACATTCACGATCTGGTCTATCTGGATTCGCTCACCGGCCTGCCCAACCGCCATTCGCTGACCTTGCACCTGCGCGAGCTCATCCATACCCAGCAGGGCGACTGCCATGGCCTGCTGTTGCTGGATGTGGACCGTTTCTCTGTATTCAACGATGTGCATGGAATGCAGCACAGCGATGAGCTGGTGCAGGCTATGGGGGCCAGACTGGTGGAGGTTCTGCCCGACGATACCTGGGTAGCGCGTATCGCTGCTGCGGAGTTTGCTATTGTTTTTGGTAGCTTGCACCCGCATGCAGAGGGGGTGGAAGATCAACTGCGGCAATATGCGCACACCTTGAAGAAGGCCTTGCAAAAGCCCTTCAGCCTTAATAGCTGGGTGGAAACTGAGCTGGTCAGCTGCTGTATGGGCGGGGTGGTGCTGGAGCCCGCCAGCCGTGGTGGCAATGGCAATGATGCGCTGCGTTTTGCCAGCGTGGCTCTGCATGAGGCCAAGCAAAAAGGGCCGGGCAGTCTGGTGCTGTTTGAGCCCCGCATGGCGCAGGATGTGCGCCGCCGCGTGCGCATCGCCAAAGACTTGCACAATGGCATTCCTCAGGGTGAGTTGCGCATGTATCTGCAGACCCAGGCCGATGCTCGCGGTCGCTGTGTGGGGGCTGAAGTACTGGTGCGCTGGCAGCACCCGAAGTGGGGGCTGGTCAGCCCGGCGGAGTTCATTCCAGTGGCAGAGGAGTCTGAGCTGATCGTGCGGCTGGGTGACTGGGTTCTGCGCCAGGCTTGCCTGCTGCTGGCAACGCCCGCACTGGCAGGGCGCGGGCTGCGGCTGTCGGTCAACGTCAGCGCGTTTCAGTTCGGGCATGAGGACTTCATGTCATCGCTGGAGCAGGTGCTGCAAGAGACAGGTGCCAATCCGCACCAGCTGACGCTGGAAATTACCGAAGGCGCGGTGGTGCGTGATCTTGATCAGGCACGCACTCGCATCGAGGCGTTGACCCGCATGGGCATAGAAATTTCTCTGGATGACTTTGGTACCGGCTACTCCAGCATGTATAGCTTGCAGCGTCTGCCGATTCAGGAGCTCAAGATTGACCAGAGCTTTGTGAGCGGCAGCCACCGATCAGAGAAAGATGCCGCCTTGGTTGAGGCCATGCTGCTGATGGCGCGCCGCTTGCAACTGCGGGTCGTGGCTGAAGGGGTGGAGTTGTCTGAACAGGCGCTGCAGCTCACGCAGTGGAACCCGGACATTGTTTTGCAGGGCATGTTGCTGGGCAAGCCCCTGCCAGAGCAGCAGTGGCTGGCCCAAGTGCTGGGCGTTGACCAAGGCGGTATTCAACATGCCGCTGAAAAGACATGAAAAAGCCCGAAAAAAGCCCGCAGCCATTGCTGGATGCGGGCTAGAAGCTATGAATAGCGTAGTGGGCTAAATGCCTTAGGCGGCAGGCTGCTCGAAGTAGCGACGTGCCAGCAAATCCCAGAACTTGGAGCCGCGACCGATGTTGTCATCGTTGAAGTCGTAGGCCGGGTTGTGCAGGCTCACGCCGGGCTGGTCGCCCTTGGCATTGCCAATCCAGCCATAGGCGCCGGGCACGGCTTCCAGCATGAAGCCGAAGTCTTCGGAGGTCATGGCGGGTAGTACATCGTCAAATGCGTTGTCATCGCCGACCACTTCACGCATCACGGCGGCCATGAACTTGGCTTCCCTGGCGTGGTTGGTGGTGTTGGGGTAGGCACCGGGGCGCAGCGTGAACTCGGCCGTGCACAGATGGGCGGCGGCCACATGGCTGCTGATGCGCTTGAGACCCTCGACAAACATTTCGCGCGTTTCCTTTTTCAGGGTGCGCACGGTGCCAGCAATGATGGCGTCATCGGGAATGATGTTTTCCACGGTGCCGCTGGTGATCTTGCCAATGGTCAGCACGGCCGAGTCCAGCGGATCGGTGCTGCGCGACACCAGGGTCTGCAACTGGGTCACGATGGCGCAGGCCACGGGAATCGGGTCCAGCGTGGTGTGGGGCATGGCCGCGTGGCCGCCCTTGCCGTGGACTTTGATCTGAAAGCGCAGCGTGGAGGCCATGATGGGGCCCACGCGCACGGCCATCTGACCAGCGGGAAGCGAAGGCCAGTTGTGCAGTGCAAACACGGCCTCGCAAGGGAATTTCTCGAACAGGCCGTCGTCCATCATGGCTTTGGCACCGGCGCCGCCTTCTTCGGCGGGCTGAAAGATCAGGTTTACCGTGCCATCAAAGTCGGGGTGCTGCGCCAGGGTGGTGGCGGCGCCCAGCAGCATGGTGGTGTGGCCATCATGGCCGCAGGCATGCATGCGGCCCTTGTTCTGGCTGATGTGGCCAAAGGTGTTGATTTCCGTGACGGGCAGGGCGTCCATGTCGGCGCGGATGCCGATGCTGCGACCGGGGTTGTCTTTGCTGCGGCCCTTGCCGTAGATGCTGGCGACGATGCCAGTCTGGCCCAGGCCCCGGTGCACGGTCAGACCGAGGGCTGTGAGGTATGCGGCGACTTTGTCGCCTGTGCGGTGCTCTTCGTACTTGAGCTCAGGATTTGCGTGCAGATCGCGACGGAAACTGAGCAAGGTGCCGAGGTGAGGTGTGATATCGGGAGTAGATCGCATACAGGGGCCGCGGAGCACCCAGCGCTATAACTGTCGTGGCAAGCAAGCGAGGCGGGCCTGCCGGTGACCGCAGCATTTCAATAGCAAGACCCCCATCATAGGCGTATGCGAAGGCTGGGGGCTTAGGTAGATACCGACATCAGGGGATTCAAGGTGTGTGCTAACCAAGCCAGTAGCAAGCAGTGACTTACAAAAAATTGCATGCCATTTTTTCGGCTCAATAAAGCGTTCAGCGCATCCCGCTATGGCCCCGGCAATGCCCGCGCAATGCCGCGCTGCACGGCAAACGGCGAAAATGGACGGATATGACCGCCCTGAACGCCAAACTCCCCCTTTTCCAGCAGCTGCTGGTGCGCCCTGATCGCAACGATCCCAACCCACTCATTCTCTATCACGGCCGCCGCTGCCCCGATGGTTTTGGCGCAGCGCTGGCTGCCTGGCTGTTCTATGAAGGTCAGGCCGAGTTCCGGGGGCTCGATCATGGCGAGATTCAGACCGCTGATGATCTGGGCGACCTGACAGGCCGCGCGGTGTACGTGCTGGACTTCGCTTTTGAGCCCGTGCTGATGGCCGAGATCGAGTCCCGCGTGGCCAAGCTCGTGGTGCTGGACCACCACAAGAGCGCGGCTGAAAAGCTCAGCGGCTACCAGTGCCGCTGCGGTGTGGTGCACTTTGACATGAACAAGTCCGGCGCGCGTCTGGGCTGGGAGTTCTTCCAGTCCGATAAGCCCGTTCCCGGCCTGATTCGCTATATCGAAGACCGCGACATCTGGAAGTGGGAATTCGCCGAAAGCGCAGCCTTCCTCGCCGCGCTGGACATGGAGCCCGTGCGCAGCTTTGAGCGCTGGGCCGAAATCGCCGCCTTCACGCCCGAGCAGGAAGCCGTTTACATGGCCCGTGGCGGAGCCATGGACGAGAAGTTCCAGAAGCTCTGTGCCGACATTGCCGATGGCGCTCAGGTGCTGGTCTTCAACGGCAAGCAGGGCCTGATGGTCAACTGCCCCGGTATGTTCCACAGCCAGGTAGGTGACCTGCTGGCACGCAAGAGCGGCAGCTTTGCCCTGATGTGGCATGCCAATCACAAGGGCACCAAGGTGGGCCTGCGTTCGCGCTCGGACTTCAACTGCATCCCCTTGGCCGAGAGTTTTGGCGGCGGCGGCCACGCACAGGCCTGCGGCTTCAAGATGCCTAATGAGCGTCTGGTCGAGCTGCTGCAGGGTGGGCTCAGGGCCGACCTCGAAACCGAGTACGAGTTTGTCGCTGCGCCCAGCTTGCAGTTTGATGAAGAAGGCAAGTGGATTCGCGAAACCCCCAAGGCTGCGCTTTAATTCATAAAAAATCATAGCTCCCAGCGCTTGATAGATAAGCGCTGGCAGCTATTTTTTATGGAATTTTCAGGCGATGGCTTGCCAGCCCGGCAAGGCCAGTAGTTTTTGCCAGTCCTGCGCTTCTTGCACATGGCTTAGTGCAGACCAGTCGGCTTCAAAGCGCAGCGGCTCGCCACTCATGGGGTGGGCAATTTCCAGCGCCTTTGCATGCAACCACAGCCGCTGCTGGCCCAGTCGTTCTGCCCACCAGCGGTTCAGCGGGCCTTTGCCGTGGGTGGCGTCGCCAATGATGGGGTGAGCCACGTGTTTGAGGTGGCGGCGAATCTGGTGCCTGCGGCCCGTGGTGGGCAGGGCTTGTACCAGACTGATGCGGGTTTCGGCATGGCGTCCGTCATAGCTCTCGGGCCATGACAGCTGCGACAGGCAGCGCAGCGTGGTGTGGGCTTCTTGCACGGGCGCATCTTCGGGGGCATCGTCGGGTTTCAGGGCGTGATCGACTTCTAGCGCACCGAGTAGCCAGCCACGCACCACGGCCAGGTATTCCTTGCGTGTTTCGTGAGCCGCAAAACTGGCGGCCAGTGCTTGCGCGGCTTCTTTGTGCAGCGCCATCACCAGCACGCCGCAAGTGCCCTTGTCGAGGCGGTGCACCGGCCAGACATGGCGACCCAGCTGGTCGCGCAGCGTCTGCATCACAAACCGGGTTTCATGCGCATCCAGCCCCGTGCGGTGCACCAGCCAGCCTGCGGGCTTGTAGACCACGACCATGTGCTCGTCCTGCCAGAGGATATGCAGCGGGGGATGGGCGGGAAGGGCGGTTTCGGTCATGGCAGATCAACGGGTCACAGAGGGCGAAAACAGGGCGAGCCGCACTCTAACCCAGCGTTGCTGACCTTGCCTTGGCGGGCTTTGTGTTTTGCCAGGTGCAGCAGTCATGCGCCGCGCACGGTTTAGGTGCGGGCAGGGCTGGCGGACAATGGCTGCTGGTTGTTGCAGGCGTTTTTGATGCGCTGTCATGCTTCTTTATTCATAGCTTCTAGCGCTTGATTGATAGGCGCTTGAGGCTGTTTTTGCTTGGTTTTTGCTGTGATCTTCAAGGGCGTTGTTGTCTCGGTTCTGTCGTGCGTGTTGTTCGCATCTCTGTATTACCTCTCGCCCTTTCTGGCCCCGCTGGATGGTGAGCAAATCTTTGGCTGGCGCGTCCTGGTCACGCTGCCATTCACTACCGCATTGCTCTGTGTGGTCAAAGAGGCCGCTGCCGTGCGTGCGCTGCTGGCGCGGGCATTCAAGCAGCCCGTATTTGCCTTGCAACTGCTGCTGAGCGCGGCGCTGCTGGGGGTGCAGCTCTGGCTCTTTATGTGGGCACCCATGAATGGGCGCGCGCTGCCCGTGTCGCTGGGCTACTTTCTGCTGCCATTGGTGATGGTGGTGGCCGGGCGCTTGCTGTTTGCCGAGCGGCTGACGCGAGCCCAGACGCTGGCTACGCTGGTGGCGGCTGTGGGTGTGGGCCATGAAATCTGGCAGGCCGGCAGCATGTCTTGGGAGACCTGGGTTGTCGCGCTGGGCTACACCGTCTATTTCTCGCTACGCCGCTGGCTGCACACCGATACGCTGGCCGGGCACTGGGTCGATATGGCCTTGCTGCTGCCCGCAGCCATTGTCTTTACGCTGCGCGCACCCAATAGCTGGCCGCTGGTGGCAGATCACCCGGCGCTGTGGCCTTTGCTGCTGGTGCTGGGCGTGGTCAGCGCCGTGGCGCTGGCGCTTTACATGATTGCCAGCCGCTGGCTGCCCATGGGCCTGTTCGGGCTGCTGTCGTATGTTGAACCGGCCCTGCTGGTCGTCGTTGCATGGCTTTTGGGCGAGAGTATTGCGCCGCAGCAGGTGCTGACTTATGTCCTGATCTTTGCTGCCGTGGGCTTGCTGATCGGCGATGGCATCTGGCATTTATGGCGTGGGCGTTCACACAGGCTTCACTGAGATGGAGACAGTAGTTGCCCCAACTTGGTGCGCTGGGCGGCAATAATTGCTTCTTTGTCTCTTTGAAGGAATTGCTCGTCATGGCATCGACCACATCCCCCATTCGCGTTGGCATTGTTGGCTACGGCAATCTGGGGCGCGGCGTGGAAGCCGCCGTCGCCAAGAACCCCGACATGCAGCTGACGGGGATTTACACACGTCGCGATCCTTCGCAGCTCCAGCCCCTGAATGTCGGCACGCCCGTGCACGCCATGGACGCTTTGCTGTCCCACAAGGGCCAGGTCGATGTGCTGATTCTCTGCGGTGGCTCCAAGGACGACCTGCCCAAGCAAGCCCCTGAGCTGGCAGCCCACTTCAACCTGATCGACAGCTTTGACACCCACGCCCGCATCCCCGAGCACTTTGCCAATGTGGACAAGGCCGCTCAGGGCGGTCAGTGCACCGCGCTGATCTCGGCCGGCTGGGACCCCGGCATGTTCTCCATCAACCGCGTGATGGGCGAAGCCCTGCTGCCCGATGGCGCCACCTACACCTTCTGGGGCAAGGGTCTGAGCCAGGGTCACTCCGACGCCATCCGCCGTGTGGACGGCGTGGCTGGCGGCGTGCAGTACACCATCCCCGTAGAAGATGCGGTGAACAAGGTGCGCTCCGGTGTGCGCCCCGAGTTGAGCACGCGTGAAAAGCACAAGCGCGAATGCCATGTGGTGCTGAAAGACGGTGCTGACGCCGAAGTCGTGCGCAAGGCCATTGTGGAAATGCCTCACTACTTTGACCAGTACGACACCACGGTCAACTTCATCAGCGCCGAAGAGCTTGCACGCGATCACGCTGCCATGCCCCATGGCGGTTTTGTGATTCGCAGCGGCAATACCAGCGCCGAAAACAAGCAGGTCATTGAGTACCGCCTGCAGCTGGACAGCAACCCCGAGTTCACCTCCAGCGTGCTCGTGGCCTACGCCCGCGCCGTGCATCGCATGGCGCAAGCCGGTCAGCATGGTTGCAAGACGGTGTTTGACGTGGCTCCCGGCATGCTGTCGCCCAAGAGCGCTGCCGAGCTGCGCGCTGAGCTGCTGTAAGCCTTCAGCGCCTTCAGTCAAAAAGCCTCGCAAAATTTGCGAGGCTTTTTTATATAAAAAATGCTGTAGCGCTTGTCTATTGAGCGCAAGCAGCTATCAAATCAGGACTCCTTGCCGGTACCCACGCGCGCTGTATCTTCCAGCGTGTCCACATCGCGCAGGGGCTTGAACAGTGTCATCCACGCACCCACTACGCCCAGTGTGCACAGGCTACCCAGAATGGCGGCAGGCACCACGCCAAACCACGATGCGCTGCTGCCCGCGCGGAACTCGCCTAGCTCGTTGGAGGAGCCGATGAACAGCATGTTCACCGCATTCACGCGGCCGCGCATATGGTCGGGCGTGGAAAACTGCACCAGCGCGCTGCGAATGTAGACGCTGACCATATCGGCCGCACCGGCCACGGCCAGCGCCAGCATGGACAGCACAAACCAGTGCGAAAGCGAAAACACCAGATTGGCCAGACCGAACACGGCCACGGCCGCAAACATCACCTTGCCCACGCTGCGGTTGATGGGGCGCGAAGCCAGCCACAGGCCCATGCACACCTCGCCCACCGCCATGGATGAACGCAGCAGGCCCAGCCCTTGCGGGCCTACCTTGAGCACTTCGTGCGCATAAACGGGCAGCAGCGCAATCACACCGCCCAGCAGTACGGCAAAAAGGTCCAGTGAGATGGTGCCCAGAATGATGGGCCGTGTGCGCATGAAGCGCAGCCCTTCGGCAAAGCGCTGCCACATGGTGCTCTGGTCATCAGCGCTGGGCGCTTTGAGCTTGGCAAAGCGCACGGGCACCTGGCTTAGCAAAGCGGCACCCAGAATCAGGCTGATACCGCAGACCGCATAGGTCAATACACCGCCGCCCAGTGCATATAGCAGGCCGCCCAACACCGGTGCGGCGATGGCTGAAATGCGCATCAGCATGCTATTGGTGGCCAATGCCTTGGCCAGTTGTTCGCGGGCCACGATTTGCGGCAGCAGGCTTTGCAGCGCAGGGCCGCTGAAGGCGCGGCTGCAGCCGAACAGCACCAGCACCGCGTAAATCCAGTTCACATCATGCATGCCGCTCTGAGACAGCAGCCATAGCAGGCCCGAGCAGACCGAAGCTAGCAGCCAGCTGATGGTCAGCAGGCGCTTGCGGCTCATGCGGTCGCTGAGGTCGCCAGCCGGTATCAGCAAACCCATCATGGGCAGAAACTGAGCCAGCCCCACATAGGCCAGCGACAGCGGATCGCGCGTGATGTCATAGACCTGCCAGGCCACCACCACGGCCTGCATCTGCTGCGCAAACATGGTCAGCATGCGCGCCAGCACAAAGCTCAGAAAAGCGGGGTCGCGCAGTGGTGCCGCAGCGCGGGCGTTGGGTGCCGGTTCAGGGGAGGGCGAGGGACTTGGCAAGATGAATTCCGGAATGGCGGCCAGTGCCGATATGCGCTGATGCGCCTGCCGGGCAATGTGAAAAATCGGACATCAGAGTATCTGCGATCGCCCTGTGCTGTGCAGAAATCACGGGCAAGGAAGTGATCACTGTCGGTCTTGTGATGCCCCAACCTGAAAGCGTCGAAATGACTGGCGAACGGGCGAGTGAATCACGTTATTTGTTAAAAAATGTTTTCCGACGACGGCATGAGCGTCTTTCCCACAACTGGAAAAACGCCGGAGATTCACCATAGCTATACGCAAAAAAGATTGGCGTTGCGATTGGCAACGTTTTCATTCAAGGAGTCTCATCATGTCCATGCTTTCGATGCAATACGCCGGAACTCTTCTGGGGCGCGAAGCAGTCATTGAATTCCCGGACAGCCAGGCCGAAGTTCGCTACACCGCCAAGGGGCAGATGCGCTGGCGCGTGGTGGACTCCCAAGGACATGTGTCCGAAGGCTGTGAAAAGCTCAGCTATCTGCAGCTCAGCGATCACCTGCACTTCCTCAACTGGATCGAGAAAACCGGCTTTACCGTGAGTCAAGTTATCGACTCCGCCAAGGGCACGGTTCAGGCCTTCTGGTCCTATGCCGATGAGCAGTGTGAAACAGGTCACCGTTCTTCCATGTTTGTGGAAGGCAGTTTCCGTCTGCGTTGAATTTTTCGGCTCTCGCTAACGCCCTGTGGCTGTAGCGAGGTCTGAACTGGTTTTTGTGTGTGAGGTCAGTGTCTCTCCTCTCTTGCCGGCATCCGAAAGGTGCCGGCTTTTTTTTGTCCGTGAAACATCAGGACAGAGGCTCGTCACTGCGTAATTTTTGATCGCAGGCCTTTGCGCCAGTGCTGGTGCGGATTTACGACGTTTCAGAGTGGCTTGTCCACAGGACGCTCCACAGTGACTGGGTATAACCCGTAGAGCTGCTCATGCCTCTGATATCGATTGCACAGCAATCGCTAAGTCGCTTTGATCAAAGGAAAATTTCTCCATTTGAGCGTCAATCAAGCTTGAGTCAAGGGTGCGTGAAACATTGGCACTCTTCAACGGCCGCCAAAAACAAAAAAGCCGACGCTGTGGTCGGCTTTTTTGTGCAGGCTGCGCTGGTTTATTTGCGCTTGTCTGCAATGGAGGACGAGACCACCATGTCCAGCACATAGGCGTAGCTGGATGCATCGGCAGGCACGTTCTGACGCTTGAAGCGGTTGATGCGCAGCACATTGCTCACGCCTGCTTCGTGCTTGTAGCCTTCAATTTCGCTGTAGAAATTTTCCCAAGGGCCGGTATAGGTCTTGACGCCGTTTTCGCCGTAACGGATTTCACGCACTTGCAGGCATTGGTAATCCTTCATCACACCATGGCTGCAGGCTTTGCGCTCGGGGGCCACTTCCAGAAAGATGCGTTCGGGCGCGCTGCCGTACTGCGTCTGGGGCGTGGGCTTGCCGCTGAGCTGCCAGCGTGTGCCGTCGATGAACTGGACGGTCAGGCGGGGCTGCTCTTGGGTGGTTCCACCCAGTTGCACATTCCACTGCTTGCTCGTGGGCAGAATGCGGGCGACTTTTTGCTCCAGCAGCATGAGCTGGCTGTCGTTGCAGGCACGCAGTGTGCTTACGCTGCGTTGCACGTTCAGGCGCTGACCTTCAACGCTGTAGCCTGCAGAAATGACATTGCACAGGTTTTTGACCATGATGCGCTGGTCGGCAAATTCCAGCTCGATAGGAGCATGGTTGGCGCTCAGAAACCAGCTCTGGTCTTCGGCACCAGCGGGGGTGAAAGCTTGTTGCAGCTTCCAGTGGTAAGCGGTCAGAGATGCGGCATCGCCAGCGGGGCCGTTGGGGCCAGGCTTGCTGACGCCACCACCGTTAGTCGTGCCGCAGGCGGCCAGCGTCATGGAGGCAACTAGAGGGAGGCACCAGGTCCAGCGAAATTTCATGAGGATTCCTTCAGTGTGAAATAGGGGGCGATGGCAGCAAGCTGCGTCTGAGGCAGACGAGTCGTGTTGACGATATCAGTTCCCCGTGTACCTCTGTGACCTTAACCGAATGCGGTGAGCACTTTGGCGATTTGAGTCGTCACATTGTCAGTAAATGCTGCGGTGATGGCTAGAGGGGCGGTCAGTAAGCTTGGGGCATGTCGTGAAGGTGCTGTAAATATGGCAAAAATCCGTATTTCTGGCTCTGGTTCGCCGGGCAAGGACTTGTCAAGCTGCTACTCTTGAGCGCTGAGGGTGCGCACCGCGCATGTCTCGGTATCAAGGAGATTGTGTGCGCTTAGGTGGAGTTGCTTTGTCTGCAAAGAGTTTTTTGAATCTGGGTCTGGCCAGTGTGCTGGTCGGTCTTTTGAGCGCCTGCGGCACCTCCAAAACGGTGCATGAGCCGCTGCAAGAGACTTTTGATTCAAGCTCCACGTTCTCTCGCGGTTTTGATGCGACACCTGCGCAGACCTGTGAGGCGGCGCGCCGGGCTTTGCTGAGCCAAGGCTATATCGCTACGGCCAGGACGCAGGAGCTGGTTGAAGGTCGCAAAAACTTCCAGCCCAATGTCGATACGAATCTGGAAATCAACTTCCGTGTGGTCTGCGTGCCGCAGACCAGCGATGGTCAGGTCAGCTTGGGTTTTGCCACGGCATTGCAAGATCGGTACACGCTCAAGAAAAGCGCCAACTCGGCCAGTGTGGGTGTGAGTGCGCTGGGTTCGGTGTCTCTGCCGTTTTCTTCCAACACGGACTCGCTGGTCAAGATTGGCAGCGAGACCATTGCCCGGCGCAGCTTCTACGACAGCTTTTTTGAGCTGATGGAAAGTTATCTCAAACAGGACAAAGAAACGCCTTGAGTGTATTGAGAATGAAATTGGCCTGTAGCGCTTGATGGGCTTGCGGTGCCCATATCAAATGCATAGCAAAAAAGCGGCTTTTAAAGCCGCTTTTTTGTGGGTGTGAGTTGCGCTTAAAGAAACAGAGCCGGGTCCACCATGGCACGGTTCAGCATCACGCTCCAGTGCAGGTGGGGGCCGGTCACGCGGCCTGTGGCGCCGACCTTGCAGAACGCGTCACCCGTCTGCAGCATGTCGCCGACCTTGCAGTTCACCTGGCTCAGGTGACAGTACATGCTGAGCAGGCCGCCGCCATGGTCCAGCCAGACCGTGCCGCCGTTGAAGAAATAATCGCCCACATCAATAACCTTGCCGGGCAGTGGCGCCTTCACCGGCGTGCCCGTAGGCGCAGCAATGTCCATGCCGCTGTGCGGATTGCGGGCCTGGCCATTGAAGATGCGGCGCAGGCCAAAGCTGCTGGAGCGGCGGCCGGGCACAGGTACCTGCATTTGCAAGTTGGTAGCCATGGGCAGTGGCTGGCTCAGGCTGGTCATGACCGTCTTGAGGTGGGCCGCCTCGCGCTCATAGCGGGTGTTGTCTTCAGGGGACAGGTCCACAGTCTTGGGCGAGACCTTGAGGCGCTGCTCCACATACTTCTTGTCTTGCACCGTGAGGCGCTTGTCGCGCAATTGGCCGTCCATTTCCACGGGCAGGGTGTATTCGCCGGGAGCGGTTGAAAGAGGGATGCCGATCAGCGCCGTCCACTCAATCATGTCGCCAAGCACCAGCGCGGGTGCATCGTTGTAGCTGAACTTGGGGCGGGTCGATGCAGGGCCTAGCGAGATGCGGGCCACGCCGCCGGGCACGCGGCTGTCTTGTGGCCAGACGCTGTCGCTTTGCGCGGCTTTGGCAGCCCATGCGGGGGCGCTGGCAATGCCTGCTGTCAGGCCCATCCATTGCAGCAGGCGGCGGCGTTCAAGAGCTGTATTCATGTTCATCTTTGATTAAAAAGGGCTGTAGCCCATATCTATCAAGCGCTGGCTGATACAGGAACGATAGCACGAGGGAGGCCGCCGTCAGCACAGATGGAGCCAGAGGATGCGCAGAAGATTTGCTCTTGAATAAATAGCTGCGCACGCTTTTCAGGCGTGCGCAGCAGGGCAAAAATGCCCAGACGTTTAACGCATGATGAGAAAGACGATGATCGCAATCACCGCCACGATGGCGAGCAAAGTCATCATGTCCATGCCTTGGCTTTTGCCATTTACTCCATGGCTTCGGACATCAGCATGGCCGTGCCTTCCGGGCTCAGAGGCTTGCCGTTGGCCTGAATTTCACCCTGGGCAAAGACAATCTCGGTGCGAATTTTGCCGTCCTTGTCTTCAAAAATGCCTTCTTTCGTGAGCAACTCCAGGCTGCCCTGTGTCTGGATCTTGGCGGCGGAGTCAATCTCTTCGGGTTTGTAATCGTTTTCATCGTCCAGAGTGGCGATCAGGCTGGCGCGCTTGCGCGATTGGATCAGGTTTTCCATCAGGGGCTTGGGTACATCTACCTTGACGCTGACCTTCAGGTCCTTGAACAGATTGCCCATTTTTTCGCCGTCACCCAGATACTGAACAGCGGCAGAAAATTCGCTCACGCCTTCGGGGGTGTGCATGGACAGGCGCTTGATTTCAATGGACGGCTTGCGCGCCAGAGCCTGTGTCAGCGACTTGAGCATTTTTTCGCGGAAGTCGCCGCCAGACATTTCGTCTTCACCGTCCGTTGCTTCTTCGCCCTCGGCGCGCTGAGCATTCATGCGCTTGCTCATCTCCATGGCCTGGTTGATCCAGCCAGCATCGATATTGTTGAAGGCCATCTCCAGCACCAGATCGTTGGCCTGCTTGTCTTCCAGCTTGACGCTCTTGATGCCTGACTTGAGTGTCATCTCAACCACATCACCCTTGAGCAGGGTGTCCGAATCCATGCTGATACCTTCGAAATGGCTGGCCGAGGTCTTGCCGTCTTCAATCTTGCTGGTCGCAAACTTGGCAATATTCATGGCAAACGGGCCGGTCCAGAATTTCTGACCTTCGGGCTGCTTGATGTCAAAGCGAATCTCGGCCTTGTCCATCGTCGCGCTGCCTTCGGCATCCTTGAATTCCAGGCCTGCAAAATGGCCTGTGCCCTTGGCGCCCTTCAGGTTGGCGGGCATATCCCAGGCGATTTTCATGCCGCCCCAGTTCATGTCGCTGTCATTGACCTTGGTCGTCACGGCGGGCGAGGTCATGACGTTGGAGCTGCTGCGGCCCCAGCCGACTTTGGTTGCGATCTCTAGTGGCGAGCGCCCATTGAGCGCGGTCTTCAGCGCGGGTTCCACATCATCGGGAAGATTGAAGCGGGTATGAATTTCGGCAGCATGGCCCAGAGGCAGGGGGCCGTGGCTGATCTTGTGCTCGGCAGTGAATTGCGTGGGCTCATCATCATTTTCCAGCGTCCAGACCGTCTTGGCGGTGGAGGAGAACGCACCGCGCTCGTAGCTGGTGATCTGAATCTTGACGCCGTAATCGCTACCCTTGGCAATGCCTTCGGTAAATCTTTGCTGTAGCTTGCCGCCCATGTAATAGCTGGTGCCCAGAGCGCCTGCGACGACCACGGCCACCGCCGCTGTAATACCGATGCCTGCTTTCTTGTTCATTTATTCCCTTTGATGATTGATGAAGAATTTTTAATGGAGTAATTGATTAACTTTGATAGTTAATCTAAAGAAATTGATTCTAGAAAGAAAAGGGCGAAATTAAGCAATTTCACAAAGTTTTGTGGCGCTTCTTTGAAAGTACAAAATTTAAATACTGACGGTATTTGATTTTTATCTGGGTTCAGAGAAAGTCAATTTCTGTGTATGGCTGCGGAAGCTTAGAGCCGTGCTTCATCAGGTCTGTATTGCAGATGCTTGCAATGCAGTGCTGCGCAGCTTGAACAATAAAAAAGGCTGCCGAGAATTCTCGGCAGCCTTTATCAATGCTTAAACGCAAGCAGCTTTACTTGCCCCAGCTGTCCTTGAGACCGGTGATCTTGTTGAACACGGGCTTTTCAGCGCTGTGGTCCTTGCGGTCAGCCACAAAGTAGCCAAAGCGCTCGAACTGGAACTTGTCATCGGGCTGGGCGCTCTTGAGCGAAGGCTCCACATAGGCCGTCACCACCTTCAGGCTGTCGGGGTTCAGCAGCGTGAGGAAGTCCTTGCCGCCCGCATCAGGCTGGGCGTCGGTGAACAGGCGGTCATACAGGCGCACTTCGGCTTGCAGGCCGTCGCTCACGCCCACCCAGGTGATGGCGGCTTTGACCTTGACGGTGTCTGCACCGGGCGTGCCACTCTTGGTGTCTGGCACCACGGTGGCCAGCACCTTGGTGATGCGGCCGTCGGCGTCTTTTTCGCAGCCGGTGCACTCGATCACATAGCCGCCCTTCAGGCGTACCTTGTTGCCGGGGAACAGGCGCTTGTAGCCCTTGGGTGGTTCTTCGACAAAGTCTTCACGTTCAATCCACACTTCGCGGCCGATGCTGAAGTGGCGCTCGGCCACAGGCTCGCCTTCGGCGGGGTGGGGCAGGGCAGGCAGGGTGCAAGGCTCCAGATAGTCGGCGCTGCCAAACACTTCGGCCCAGTTGGTGAGTTCGAGCTTGACGGGGTCCAGCACGACCATGGCGCGGTGGGCCTTGTTTTCCAGGTCTTCGCGCAGGCAGCCGTCCAGCGTGCCGTAGTCGATCCAGGCGTAGTCCTTGGTCACGCCAATGCGTTCGCAGAAGTTGCGAATGGACTCGGGCGTATAGCCACGGCGGCGCAGGCCGACCACGGTGGGCATGCGGGGGTCATCCCAGCCTGTGACCAGGTTGTTGTCCACCAGATGCTTGAGCTTGCGCTTGCTGGTGATCACATAGGTCAGGTTCAGGCGCGAGAACTCGTACTGGCGTGGCTGGGGCGAGTCAATCAGGCCGCCTTCGCGCAGGTGGTCGAGCAGCCAGTTGTAGAAGGGGCGCTGATCCTCAAACTCCAGCGTGCAGATGGAGTGGGTGATGTGCTCCAGCGCGTCCTCGATAGGGTGCGCAAAGGTGTACATCGGGTAGATGCACCACTGGTTGCCGGTGTTGTGGTGCTCTGCATGGCGCACGCGGTAGATAGCGGGGTCACGCAGGTTGATGTTGGGCGCAGCCATGTCGATCTTGGCGCGCAGCACGGCAGCGCCATCGGCCAGCAGTCCGGCCTTCATGTCGGCAAAGCGCTGCAGGTTTTCGGCCACGCTGCGATCGCGGAAGGGGCTGTTTACGCCGGGACGGGTGAAGTCGCCGCGGTTGGCCTTCATGTCGTCGGCAGACTGCTCGTCCACGTAGGCCAGGCCTTGCTCGATCAGGTAGACCGCACAGCGGTGCATGAAGTCGAAGTAGTTGCTGGCGAAGTACAGGTTGTCGCTGCCGCTGGCATCTTTCCAGTCAAAGCCCAGCCATTTGACGGCATCGATGATGCTGTCTACATATTCCTGCTCTTCCTTTTCAGGATTGGTATCGTCAAAGCGCAGGTGGCAGACGCCGCCGTAGTCGCGGGCCAGACCAAAGTTCAGGCAGATGGACTTGGCATGACCAATGTGCAGATAGCCATTGGGCTCCGGGGGGAAGCGGGTACGGATCTTGGCCTGATCGACCTGACCGCTCTGGTGGTGCTGGGCATCACCGGGCGTACCGCCCCAGTGGCGGGTGGCATAGGTGCCTTTGTCCAGATCGGATTCAATGATCTGGCGCAGAAAGTTGGTGGGCTTGACCGCCTCAGGGGCGGCGTTGGTGGATTTGGAGGCGTCAACAGAGCTCATTGCACCATTTTAGGCTGGCTGCCATGACCTCGTGTTGACCTGCGGACACTGCTGCTGTGCATTTGGTCACAATGTCTTGTGGGAACCTGCCAACCTAATCAGAGTCACAAGCGTTATATCCTCAGGGCTGAAGACTCAGCATAGATCTGCAAGCTCTGCCCTCGATGACTCATAAACAGAGGAGAGATTGTGATGTTCAAAACCACTTCCCCCCGCATTGCCAAGTGGCTGGCGGCTGGTTCCATGGCTGTCGCAGGCTTGATGGCGGCTTCGGGCGCTCAGGCGCATGGCGGCGGCGTCAGCTGGTCGATTGGCGTGGGTGTGCCCGGCGTTGCTGTGGGCGTGGGGGCTCCGGTTTACATGCCGCCTCGTCCTGTGTATTACGCACCGCCTCCCGCTGCGTACTATGCGCCGCCCCCTCCTGTGTATTACGCACCTCCTCCTCCTCCTGTGTACCGTCCTGCTCCCGTCATGGTGGTGCCCGGACCCGTTTACTACGGCGGTGGCTACGGATACGGTTACAGGCACGGACATCGCCACCATCACCATCGTTAATGGGTGATTGAGTTTTGGGCATTACGCCCATCGCTCACAGAACCACGGCTGCTCAGGCAGCCGTTTTTTTATGCCTGCAGCAAAGGTGTAGCGCTCGCATAATCCGGGGCAGTCATAGAACAAGGAGAGTGCTTCCGTGAAAACCGTTTACGTCCTCAATGGCCCCAATCTGAATCTGCTGGGCATGCGCGAGCCTGCTATTTATGGCTCGGCCACGCTCGATGATGTCAAAAAGCTCTGCGAAGCCGCTTGCCAGCGCCATGGCCTGGCGCTGGAGTTCCGCCAGACCAACCACGAAGGTGAGCTGGTGGACTGGGTGCATGAGGCCGGACGCCTGCAGGCCAAGGGTGAGCTGGCGGCCGTCATCATGAATGCCGGCGCCTATACGCACACCAGCGTAGCAATTCTGGATGCCATCAAGGGCACGGCCGTGCCTCTGGTAGAGCTGCATATCAGCAATGTCCATGCGCGTGAGAGCTTTCGCCACCACTCCTACCTGTCTGCCGCCGCCCGCGCAGTGATGTGCGGCTTTGGCGTGGCGGGCTATGGCCTGGCCATTGATGCGGTGGCGCAGTGGTGATTGCGGTGAGTGCTGAGCGAGCTTGCTCTCTTGAGCAAGTCTCGCAGGAGCTGGGGCTGCCCCTGCCGCCTTTGATGCTGCAGTTGCAGGCCCGCTCTCGGCGCGTGGTGACCTCACTCAGCGCAGAAGAGGGTAGTGGGCAGATGGTCTGGCATGGCTGGCAGCCCCCTGCGGGCGTGGCGCAGCGCGGCCAGCCCCTGGTGATGCTGCATGGCGGCAGCGGCAGCTGGACCCACTGGCTACGCGTGATTGAACCCCTGACCGCCGCAGGCTACAGCCTGTGGCTGGCTGACCTGCCCGGTTTTGGCGAGTCTGACGGCGTGCCCGGCGGCATGGATGTGGACACCATGCTGGAGCCGCTGGCCTATGGAATCAAGCAGTTGTTGGGTAACGAAAGTACTGGTGCCAGCACAGGCCCAGTCTGTGATCTGGTGGGCTTTTCCTTTGGCGGCATGGCGGCAGGCTTATTGGCCGCAGCCTACCCAGAGTTGGCGCAGCGCCTTGTGATGGTGGGCGCGCCGGGGATGGGCATGACGGAGGGGCGGGCTGTGCGTCTCAAAGGCTGGCGCCATCTGCCCGGGCTTGAAGCGCAGATGCAGGCGCATCACCACAATATTGCCGAGCTGATGCTGCATGACGCAGCGCTGATTGACGACGAGACACTGGCACTGCATGCGCTCAATGTGGCGCGTGATCGCCTGCCGCGCAGACGCCTGTCGCGCACCGATGCGCTGGCACAGGCGCTGACCCGCATGCAAGTGCCCGTGGCTGCCATTTATGGCCGGCATGACCCACTGTACGTGGGGCGTCTGCCTGAACTGCATGCACTGATGCAGCGCCAATGCGCTGGCCCGTTGAACTGGCAGGTGATGGAAGAGGCTGGCCATTGGGTGCAGCATGAGAGCCCTACAGAATTTTGCGCTGCACTGCAGCAGGCCCTGCCATGACCAGCGCAGCAGCCTTTGTGCTGACGGACGCCGATGTGCAGTGGACTGCTGTGCGCTCCCAGGGGCCGGGCGGCCAGAACGTGAACAAAGTGGCCAGCGCCGTGCACCTGCGCTTTGACATTCGCGGCTCTCGTTTGCCAGAAGATGTGCAGCAGCGCCTGCTGGCGCTGGGCGATTCGCGCATCACCACGGAAGGTGTTCTGGTCATCAAGGCACAAAAATACCGCACGCAAGAGCACAACCTGTGGGATGCGCTGGAGCGGCTCAACGCGCTGGTCGCCACCGTGGCCAGACCGCCGCGCCCGCGCAAGGCCACCAAGCCCACATGGGGCTCGCAGCAAAGACGGCTGCAGGGCAAAAGCGTGCGCTCTGGCATCAAGGCGCTGCGTGGCCGGGTACAGGATTGATGCTGTTTTATGCCGCCAGCGCAATGACTGCAAGCGCTGGCAGCTATCAAAAAATCCTTGATTACAGCTCCGTGGCCATTTGCGCCACACAATAGCGCGTTGCGGGTCTGCGCTATATTTTTTTGATAGCTGCCGCCGCAGAATACAAAAGCGCTACAGGCGGTTTTCCTCTTATTTTTGCCTCCCTTGGGAGTTTTCATGACCACACTGCCTTTGACTTATCTGGAGCGGCCCGCTCAACCCGCCGCTGGGCAGCCCGCATGGTTGCTGGTGCTCATGCATGGCGTGGGCAGCAATGAGCAAGACCTGTTTGGTCTCGCGGCCTATGTGCCGCCGCAGTTTCATGTCATCAGCCTGCGTGCGCCGTTTGCCATGGGCATGGGGGCGTATGCGTGGTTTCAGTTCACGGTGGATGCCGATGGCACGCGCCACATCAACGTGCCTCAGGAGCAGCAGGCGCGCACGCTTGTGCAGCAGACGATTGAGCAAGCGGCGCAGCAGCTCGATATTCCGCCCGAGCGTGTGGTGCTGGGCGGCTTTAGCCAAGGCGGCATCATGAGCCTGAGCCAGCTGCTGACCCAGCCGCAGACACTGCGCGCCGCATTGATCTGGCACAGTCGCCTGCTGCCTGAGATTGCATCGCTGCATGCTCCCGCCGCTGCGTTTGCGGGCAAGTCAGCCTGGGTGAGCCACGGCACTTACGACAATGTGATTCCGCTGACCAGCGCGCATGCCATCCGGGACAGGCTGGGCGCCTTGCCCATGCAGCTGACGTATCACGAATACCCGGGTGCGCATGAAATTCGTCCGGAAGAACTCAAGGCCAGCATGCAGTGGCTGCAGGATTTGACGGAGCCTGCGCAAGGCTCAGACGCTGATCAATGACCGGCGGTTTTGGAAAAGATATTGATCACCAGCACGCCGCCCACAATCATGGCCATGCCAGCCAGGGCGGGGGCGTCCAGCTTCTGGCCTTGCCAGAAATAGGCCACGGCCGATACCAGCACAATGCCCACGCCAGACCAGATGGCATAGGCCACGCCCGTGGGCACGGTGCGCAACGTCATCGACAGCAGGTAAAACGAGATGGCATAGCCGACCAGCGCCACGCCCGTGGGCATTAGTTTGGTGAAGCCGTCCGACTTGGCGAGAAACGAGGTGGCAATCACCTCGCAGATGATGGCCAGGCCCAGATACAGGTAATTTGTCATGGCAGGCACTTTAGTGCGAGTGAGTCCTGCCTGTTTTACCCGCTGCGTCAAAACCCCGTTCAGGCTCTGGGCCACCTTGCCAAATTTTTGTGGCTGTGCGCACATCGCCAGCACGGTGCGATGTGCACAGTTGTTACCTTAGATCGCGGGGTAGCTGCCTGTGCCTTCGGGCCAGGGCGTCAGCACATCAAAGCCGGTTTCCGTCACCACCACCATGTGCTCCCACTGGGCGGAGAGCGATTTGTCATTGGTGATGACCGTCCAGCCGTCCGCCAGCTCGCGCGTGGCGGCCTTGCCGGCGTTGAGCATGGGCTCGATGGTGAAGATCATGCCGGGCTCCAGCACCAGACCCTGGCCGGGCGTGCCGTAGTGCAGCACCTGTGGCTCGTCGTGGTAGACCTTGCCGATGCCGTGGCCGCAGTACTCTCGCACGATGGAAAAGCGTTCGCGCTGCGCCACGGTTTGAATGGCGTGGCCCACATCACCCAGTGTGGCACCGGGCTTGACGGCGTGAATGCCGGCGACCAGTGCTTCATAAGTGGTGTTGACCAGGCGCTTGGCCAGATTGCTGGGCTGGCCCACGTAATACATGCGGCTGGTGTCGCCAATCCAGCCTTCGGGCGTGGTGACGGCTACGTCGACATTGATGATGTCGCCTTCCTTGAGGATTTGCTTGGCATCCGGGATACCGTGGCAGATCACATGGTTGACGGAGGTGCAGACGGTCTTGGGGAAGCCGTGGTAGCCCACATTGGTGGGCGTGCACTTGAGTTCATCGACGATGTAGTCGTGGCAGATTTTGTCCAGCTGCTCGGTGCTGACGCCGGCTTGCACATGGGGCGTGAGCATGGCCAGCACCTGAGCGGCCAGACCACCGGCCTTGCGCGAGAGAAAAATGTCGGATGCGTCGTGAATCGGCACCATCTTTTGTTTGCCGCGCTTCATTGCATGCCTCCAACCAGACGCACAGAGCGGGGGCTACGTGCAGAGGCATCTACCTCGTAGCCTGCCAGCGGCTGCAGTTGCAGCGTGCGTTCAGCCTCTTGCAGCAGCAGGGCGCAAATACCTTCGTAATTGAGCTGAGGGTGATGCTCGGCCAATTGGCCTACGCGCAGCCAGTGTTCGGCCTGAGCATTGATGGAGCGGCCAAGGGCCGCGCTGGAGACACGAATCTGGTCGTGCAATTGATCTGAAATTTTGACGATTCCCATGGGCACGCATCATACGGCGGGTATACGTTTCGTATATTGGCAGTCGTAAATTGCATGGTTGACCGGGCGGATTTTTGCAGCGCTGACTGGATTACAGAAAGCCTTCTATAGGCAGCCAGCTCAGCACCCGCACCATGGCACGCTTGAACCAGCTGGTGCCGGGGTCGTGGCTGAAGGTTTGCGGCTGACCTGTTTCACTGATCCATTGCAGCTTGCCGCTGGCATCCAGCTGTACTTTGTAGGCCAGCATGGGCAGGTACTGATTGAGCGTATGGCTGACCTCTTGCGCCAGTTTGGGGTCCAGTATGACCAGCCCCTGCTCGGTATTGAGCAGAGCCGAGCGCGGGTCGAAATTGAAGGAGCCGACAAACAGGCGCTGCCCATCAATGGCAAAGGTTTTGGCGTGCAGGCTGGCGCCAGAGCTGCCTGCTACTCCACCCTTGCTGCCGCTGAAGGCGGCGGGCGATGGTGCTTCTCCGTAGGTTTTGGGCGGATTGCGGGGCTGCAGATTGATCTGGCGGCGCATTTCGTACAGCTCGACCCCGAGTTTGAGCAGGGGCTTGCGATACTGCTCATAGCCCGCGTGCACGGCGGCTACGTCGGTGGCCTCAAGGCTATTGGTCAGAATGCGCACCTTGATGCCTTGTGCGCGCATTTGTGCAAAGGCGTTGATGCCGGCCTGCGTGGGCACAAAGTAGGGGGAGATCAAATCCAGTGACTGGGCTGGTGTGCCAATGGCTGGCTGCAACTGGGCCAGCAACAAGTCTTCTTTGCCAGCCTGACTCAAGACCTTGGAGGGGTCGTCGCTGACCAGCGTGGCAGCAGCCCATTCCAGCGGCAGATTGCCCGAGAGCAAATCCTGGCTGAACCGGCTTTCCTGCACGGCCTGAATATAGGCCTGGGATTCAGGCCGCAGGGTGTCGGCCTGCAGGCTGCTATAGACCTGCTGCACGGCTTGCTCTGGCATGGGCGGCAGCAGGCTGGCGCTGGGATAGGCTGACTGGCTGCTCCAGTAACGATCAAAGTCGCGGCCAATATCGGGCACCACGGTGCCGACAGCGACCACATCAAGGTCGGCAAACAGCACGCCATCCGTGGCGGCAAAGTACTCGTCGCCAATATTGCGGCCCCCGACGATGGAGGCCTGGTTATCTGCCGTAAAGCCTTTGTTGTGCATGCGCCGCTGGGTGCGCGAGAACTCTGTGACATAGCCCAGCACTTTGGGTGTGCGCACGGCAAAGGGGTTGAACAGGCGCACTTCAATGTGCGGGTGCTGATCGAGTGCGGCCAGCGTGGCATCCATGCCAGCGGTGCCGCCGTCGTCCAGCAGCAGACGCACGCGCACGCCGCGGTTAGCGGCCTGCAGCAGCTCATTGAGCAGCAGGTGACCCGTGGTGTCGTTGCGCCAGATGTAGTACTGCACATCCAGCGTGTGCTGTGCCGCGCGGGCCAGCAGGGCGCGGGCAGCGTAGGCAGCATAGGCATCGCTAAGCGGGTGAATGCCACTCAGCTTGGGGTGCGCTTGCTGCAGCGGAGCCAGCGCCTGACCGAGCCGTGACTGGATTGCAGCTTCTGTGCTCAGTGATTGCGAGGCGGTGCGATCGGGCATGGGCGGCAGGCTGCAGCCGGTGAGCAGGCCCGCGATCAGCAAGGCGGCCGTGCTGGGCCACAGGGGAAGTGCGGAGCGAAGGGCCTGTGTGTATTGCATTGCCCCAGTATGCCGCAGGCCTTCCAATCACATTGAGGAAACTCTCAGGCGATTTTTTCGGGGCCGGGCCTGCCGTCTTGCACCACAAACCGGGCCAAGGTGTAGATGCTGCTGTCGGCCTGTAAGGGGTTGGTAACGGCGCGCAGCTCGCAGCTCATGGCTTGCTGCGTGATATTGAACAGGCTGTAGCCGCGCTCTTCGCTTCGGGCATAAAGCACCTGCGGGTTGTGAGCGACGATGGCATCGACCTTGGTCTGCGTGGTGCCGCTGCGCGAGCTGATGGAGGTGCCGCAGAACTCGCTGGCGACGATGGGGTTGTCACGATCCGGTGCTTGCGCGCTTTGCTGGGCAATGGCGCAGACATAGTTCTGGTGAATGTCGCCGCCCAGCACCACGGTGTTGCGCGGGCGGGTTTGGCTGATCTGGCTCACCAGCCGCTGGCGCGCTTGTGGGTAGCCGTCCCAGCTGTCGGTGGATTGCTTGCCGTTCTTGAAGCTGCGTGGGGAGAACAGTGTGGTCTGCACCAGCGATGTCCAGCGCGGAGCGGTGGTCGCGCTGCGTGCATCGGTCTGCAGTTGCTGGTCCAGCCAGCGTTCTTGCTCCCAGCCCAGAAAGCTGCGCGCCGGGTCTTGCAAGGCCGTGCAGCTTGCTATATCGACCGTGCCGGTGCTGGCTTGGCCCGGTGTGCGGCAGGCTTGCAGGTCGCGGTACTGGCGGCCGTCCAGCATGTGCAGTCTTGCCAGACGCCCCCAGTTCAGCGTGCGGTACAGGGTCAGTCCTTGTTGGTTGCGCAGCATGGCGGCGGGGCGCAGCGGCATGTTTTCATAAAAGGCCTGCCAGGCGGCCATGCGCCTTTCTAAAAAGTGAGCAGGCTCCCCACGTCCAAATTGGGCTACATAGTCATTTTCTACTTCATGGTCGTCCCAGATGACGGACCAGTTGCACACGGCATGGGCGGCTTGCAGGTGCGCATCGCTTTTGTGCAGGGCATAGCGGTCACGGTAGTCCTGCAGTGTGCGGGCTGTGCGCAAAGGCTGGGGGCGTGCCAGTCCTTCGGCTTTTTCAGGCTGGGCATATTCATAGATGTAGTCACCCAGAAACAAAACCATGTCCGGTGCATCCTGCGCGACTTGCCGCCATGCGGTGTAAAAACCGTGTTCCCAGCGCTGGCAGGATGCTACTGCCAGACGCAGCTGGCGAATATCTGCCCCCACTTGTGGAGCGGTGCGGGCGCGGCCTGTGGTGCTGACCGCATCGCCGTGCATGAACCGGTAGAAGTACCAGCGGTCGGGTGTCAGTCCATCGACTTGTATGCGCACGCTGTGGCCCCACTCGGCGGTGGCCGTGGTGCTGCCGCTGGCAATGATCTGGCGGAACTGCTCGTCATGCGCCACTTCCCAGTGCACCTTCATTGGCGATAGTTGCGGCGCATCCTCCATGCCCAGAGATTCGGGCGGCGCGGTCAGTCGTGTCCAGATAAGAATGTTGTCGCTTTGGGCATCACCGCTGGCGATGCCCAGTGTGAAGGGGTTGTAGCCCAGAGTGCTGCTGGCGCGGGCCCATGCAGGCAGGCTGCCTGCCGCTGTGGCAAAGCCAGAAGCAATGAGAAAGCGGCGGCGTTGCAAGGTGTAGGCGTTTTTCAGAGCGGACATGGCGGTGGGATGAATGCGGTCTGCTGGCAGTATGCGCGCCGCTCATCTTGTTTTTGTGAACACCGCCATGGCGCCCTTTATTTACGCGTTGACCATCACCAGCTTGCCCTGGACCTGGCGCGAACCTATGCGCTCGTAGGCGGCAAACAGCTCGCTCATGGGCATGGTGCGGTCAATGACGGGCTTGATCTTGCTCTGGCTGTACCACTGGGCCAGCTCCTGCATCATGGCGGCGTTGTTCTGTGGCTCGCGCTTGGCAAAATCGCCCCAGAAGACGCCGACCAGCGATGCGCCCTTGAGCAAGGCCAGATTCAACGGCAGTGACGGAATGGGGCCGGACGCAAAACCGATGATGAGGTAACGCCCGCGCCAGGCGATGGAGCGGAAGGCGGGCTCGGCAAAGTCGCCGCCCACGGGGTCGTAGATGACATCCGGGCCTTTGCCATCGGTTGCTGCCTTGATGGCTTCGCGCAGATCGCCCTGGCTGTAGTTAATCGTAATGTCCGCGCCTTGGGCCTTGCAGAGTGCGCATTTTTCATCGGTCGATGCTGCGGCAATCACGCGTGCGCCTGCGGCTTTGGCAATCTGTATGGCTGCCGTGCCCACGCCGCCTGCAGCGCCCAGCACCAGTACGGTCTCTCCCGCCTTGAGCTGACCCCGGTCGATTAGCGCGTGATGGCTGGTGGCGTAGGTCATGATGAACGCAGCGGCATCTACAAAGGGGAAATCGTCTGGAAGCGTCATGCACATTGCCGCAGGTGCTAGCGTATGTGTCGCAAATCCACCGGTTCCAGACAGGCAGGCCACATGCTGGCCCACCTTCAGGTGCTTGACGCCTTCGCCCACGGTCTGCACCACGCCTGCGTATTCAGAGCCGGGAACAAAGGGCAGCGGCGGTTTGATCTGGTATTTGTTCTGCACGATCAGCAGGTCGGGAAAGTTCAGGCTGGCGGCCTTGACCTCCAGGAGCACCTGACCGGGGCCGGGCTGGGGTGTGGGCAGCTCGGTCCACTGCAGAGTCTCAACGCCGGTGGGGGTGGTGCAAAGCCAAGCGTGCATAGGGTGTCTCCTGATCTTTTGGGTGAAAAATGCCCGCTGATGATAGAAGTGTGGTGCGAATGCCGCGTGTCTCTGCCGTGACCTTGGAGCCGCCTACAATCCGCTCATCCATGAAGATTCTTATTTGCAATGACGACGGCTTTCAGGCCCCCGGTATCGTGGCTTTGCACGACGCCCTGCGCACCGTGGCAGACGTTGAAGTGGTGGCCCCGGAGCACAACAACAGCGCCAAGTCCAACGCCCTGACGCTGAACGCGCCGCTGTATGTGCACAAGGCCTATAACGGTTTTCGCTATGTGAATGGCACACCGGCAGACTGCGTGCACATCGCACTGACAGGTTTGCTGGGCTACCGGCCTGATCTGGTGGTCTCCGGTATCAACAACGGCGCCAACATGGGCGACGACACGATTTACTCGGGCACCGTGGGTGCGGCCATGGAAGGCTTTTTGTTTGGCATTCCCTCCATCGCCTTCTCGCAGGTGGACAAGGGCTGGGCCGAAATTGAAGCCGCAGCCGCAACGGCCCGCCAGATGGTGCTGGATATGAAGTCCCAGCAGCTCATTGGCACATCGCCCTGGTTGCTGAATGTGAATATTCCCAATATGCCGCTGGAGGCGCTCAAGAGCATCAAGCTGTGCAGACTGGGTCGCCGCCATTCGGCGGAGCAAGCCATTGTTCAGCAAAGCCCGCGTGGCGAGACCATGTACTGGATCGGCAGCGCAGGCGCGGCCAAAGATGACTCCGAAGGCACGGATTTTCACGCCACGGCCCATGGACATGTGGCCATGACGCCGCTAAAGGTTGATCTGACCGATTACGACAGTCTGGGTTACTGGGCACAGACCGCCAGCAAGCTGACGGGTGTGGCCTCGTGAGCGAGCGCCGCTCACCCCAGGTGCCGGGCTGGATCGCCCGCTCCGTGCAAACCGGTGTCAGCGCAGCGCGCTCGCCAGTGGCTCCACGGCCTATCAACCCTTTAGGCGTGGCGGCTTCGCCCGTGGGGGTGGGGCTTGATTCATCGACAGTGCGTGCACGCATGGCCCAGCGCATTGGCGCGGCAGGCGTCAGCAACCCAGTCGTGCTGCAGGCCATGGCGACGGTGGAGCGCCATCGCTTCGTTGATAGCGCCTTGGTCAATCAGGCTTATGAAGACACCAGCTTACCGATTGGTCTGGGTCAGACCATTTCCAAGCCCAGCGTGGTGGCGCGCATGATGGAGCTGCTGCTCGACTCTGACGCCGCCAGAAGCGGGCAGGGTCGTGTGCTGGAGATTGGCACGGGCTGCGGTTATCAGGCCGCCGTGCTGGCCATGGTGACCAAAGAGGTTTATTCGATTGAGCGTTTGCGTGGCCTGCATGAAAAAGCGCGCAGCAATCTGCGACCCATGCGCCTGTCCAATGTCCACCTGATTCTGGGTGACGGCATGGTGGGCTTTGCCAGTGGCGCGCCTTATGCGGGCATCATCTCTGCCGCAGGCGGAGACACCGTGCCGCAGGCCTGGTGCGACCAGTTGGCCATCGGTGGGCGTCTTGTGGCGCCCGTCGTTGTGGGCTCTGGTAAGCAGGCACTGCTGGTGATAGACAAGAGTTCACACGGTTTTACGCAAACAGTTTTAGAAGCAGTTAACTTTGTCCCTCTAAAATCAGGGATCGCCTAGAAGGGAATAGCTTATGTTGGTATCGCGAAGTCTTGGTGCATTGGGAACGGCAGTGCTGGCAGGTGTCATCCTGGCTGGTTGCTCCACCCAGGCAAACAGGGCTCCTGTGGAAGATCGCGGACAGTCGTCGTCTTCCACCTCTTCCGGTGTGGATGTCAAGTCTCTGCCCGGTGCAGAAAATGCAGGCAAGCCTGGTTACTACACCATCAAGCCCGGTGACACGCTGATCAAGGTCGGTCTGGAGCACGGCCAGAGCTGGAAAGACATCGCTCGCTGGAGCAATCTGGACAATCCCAATGTGATCGAAGTTGGTCAGGTGGTGCGCGTGGTGCCGCCAGGTCGTGATGTAGCCTCTGCTCCCTCGTCGGGTGGTGGTCGCGTTGTGGCGCCTGTGGTGGTGGGCGGTGGCACTGCTGCTACCTCGACTCCTACCCCAGCCCCCGTGCCTTCGAGCAGCCCGGCTCCTGCAGCCAAGGGCGCTGATGATGTGGCTTTCATCTGGCCAGCCAGCGGTTCGCTGATTGCCGGTTTTGATGAGCAGCGCAACAAGGGTTATGACATCAGTGGCAAGGCTGGTGACTCGGTCGTGGCTGCTGCGGATGGCCGCGTGGTGTATGCGGGCGCTGGCCTGCGTGGCTACGGCAACCTCATCATCTTGAAGCACAACAACACCTATCTGACTGCCTACGCCCACAACCAGTCTTTGATGGTCAAGGAAGATCAGTCCGTGAAGAAGGGTCAGAAGATTGCCGAAATGGGCAGCACCGATGCGGACCGCGTCAAGCTGCACTTTGAAGTGCGTCGTCAGGGCAAGCCTGTCGACCCTTCTCGTTACCTGCCTTCTCGTTAAGCATGGCATCGCAAGGTAAAAAAGCCTCACAAGCCCCTGCCCCGCAGGGGCTTGTGCCTTCTGACGCCCCAGAGCAAAGCTGGGATGAAGCGGCTGAAGACCTGATCTCAGGCTCGGAAGTCGAGCAGCGCGAGCTGACCGCCACCACCGAGCACCATGGCCAGCGCGCTGACAAGGTGCTGGCGCTGGGCGTGTCGGAGTTCTCGCGCAGCTATCTGCAGCAGTTGCTGGCCGATGGCGCTGTCACGCTCAACGGCAAGGTCTTGAGCAAGCCCTCGGCCAAAGTCAGCGTGGGTGACCAGTTGCGCGTGGAAATGCGCCCCACCCAGCAGAGCATGGCCTTCCAGCCGGAAGAGATGGATTTGCAGGTGGTCTATGAAGACGACGATCTGCTGATCATCAACAAGCCTGCCGGTCTGGTCGTACACCCCGCGCCGGGCAACTGGACGGGAACGCTGCTTAACGGTCTGCTGGCACGCGATGAAAAAGCGCGTCAGGTGCCGCGTGCAGGCATTGTTCACCGGCTGGATAAAGACACCAGCGGCCTGATGGTGGTGGCGCGCAACCGCAGCACCATGGATGCGCTCATCAAAATGATTGCCGCACGTGATGTGAGTCGCCAGTATCTGGCCATTGCGCACAAAGACTGGGGCAGCCGCAAGCACCGCGAGGTCAGCGCGCCCATTGGGCGCGACCCGCGCAATCGCCTGCGCATGGCCGTTGTGGATTTGAATTTGCACCCCGGAAAGCAGGCGCGCACTGACTTTGATCTGCTGGATGGTGATGCTACGCACAGTCTGGTGCGCTGCACGCTGCACACGGGTCGTACGCACCAGATCCGGGTGCATATGGCATCGCTGGGCCACTCGCTGATTGCCGATACGCTCTATGGTGGCCAGCAAGAGGGCGGGCTGGAAAGGCAAGCACTGCATGCCTTCAGGCTGGCGTTTGAGCATCCTGTGAGTAAGAAGCCACTGGTGCTGTATGCCCCGCTGCCACAAGACATGGCTGCAGCACTGGATTTATGGGGGCTGCGTTACAATACCCCTGAAAG
The DNA here is from genome assembly GCF_036643215.1 of Comamonas sp. Classification (GTDB taxonomy): domain Bacteria; phylum Pseudomonadota; class Gammaproteobacteria; order Burkholderiales; family Burkholderiaceae_C; genus Comamonas. The sequence continues at coordinate 72,109 of NZ_JAVXSJ010000012.1, forward strand.
CCTCTGACCATCACTCGCATGGCACTGATGGGGCGCTTCCACTCTCTTAGAAACAGGCGACCCACCAGTCTTGGTGCGGCAGCCGCTCCCGAAACGCTGCGCCCATGAATACGGTAGATGCCAAGCGGGTTCTTGAAACAGCATTGATTTGTGCCTCGCAGCCCGTAACGCTGCGGGATATGCGCTCACTTTTTGATGATGTGCTGGGCTCGGACACGGTTAAGGATTTGCTGCTGGACTTGCAAAAGGACTGGGCCCTCAAAGGCGTAGAACTGGTGCAGGTGGCTTCAGGCTGGCGCTTTCAGAGCCGGCCTGAGATGCGCGTGTACCTGGACAAGCTGCACCCTGAAAAGCCGCCCAAGTACACCCGTGCAACACTGGAGACGCTGGCCATCATTGCCTATCGTCAGCCGGTCACGCGCGGGGATATTGAGGATATTCGCGGTGTCACGGTCAACAGTCTGCTCATCAAGCAGCTGGAAGACCGGGGCTGGATTGAAGTGATTGGCCACCGGGAAACCGTGGGCCGGCCTGCGCTGTTTGCCACTACGCGTCAGTTTCTTGATGATCTGGGTCTGCAGTCGCTGGATCAGCTGCCCATGCTGGAAGAAACCCAAGCCCAGCAAAGCCTGTTCAAGGCGCTGGATGGTGAAGAGGGCGGGCAAGCGCTTGTGCCAGATTCCAATGTGGATGCGGGTGCTGAGGTGACTGCTGAAGCGGAAGCTGATGGCGAAGCCTCTGTAGAGGCTGATGCATTGACGCGAGTGGTAGAGCCTGCAGTAGACGATGTTGGGCAGGCCGAACTGTTGCCGAAGTCTGAGGTGCAAGAGTTTGAGTTAAATCAACCCCAAGCCCTTGAGGAGCAAGCGCAAGCTGCTACTGAAACGATAGAGGTTGAAGCGCCTGAGACGGAAGCGGTCGACATTGAAGTTGCTGAGACGGATGAGCCCGAGCTGGTGAAGGCCCGCCAGGCTAGACCGGTCAAACCTGCAAGGCCCGCCAAAGCGGCGGTGCCTGAGGAAAAGCCGGTGGCCAAGAAATCTGGTCGACCTGAGTGGGTGGGGCTGAAGGCATTTCTCGATGATGACTACGGCGCCGAAGAAGACGAGACCGTAGAAGACAAGAACACTGCGCTGGTCGATGTTGCATTGCAAGCCGAGCCAGCAAACGAGCGAATTGTGGAGGATGACGATGAAGTCATCCCCGAAGGAAAACCGGAATGAACAACGAGACATCGAACCAGATGCCTGAACCCGCAGACGCTTCGCCTGAAGCCGAGCTGGTCAAAAAGGCCCGCAAGCCCCGCGCGCCCAAGCCCGTCGCTGAAGCGCCCAAGCCCGGTGCAACGCGCAAGCAAGGCAAAAAGAAGACCAATGCTGCTGAGGCCAAGCTGGCCCGCAAGCGCGCTGAAGCACGTGCTGCAGAATTTGAGGCCACTCAAGCACTGGAAGCCTCTGACGAGGAACTGCAGGATGCTACAGAAACCGTAGCTGATGACGCAGGTGCAGAGGGTACTGTGGCGCAAAAATCCACTAAGGGTCAGAACATCGATTTCTCCGATGTGATCTCGGGTGACTTTGACGACGAAGAAGAAAACGGCGCCGAAGTGTCCGCCAAGCGCGTGCTGGCTCCGCAAGTCGATTCGCCCAAGCTGCACAAGGTCCTGGCACAAGCCGGTATGGGCTCGCGTCTGGAGATGGAACAGCTCATTCTGGAAGGCCGTATCTCGGTCAACAACGAGCCAGCCCACGTGGGTCAGCGCGTTCAGTTTGGCGATACCGTCAAGGTCAATGGCGAGCCCATTCGCTTCCGTATCGATCCACCACCTGCACGCGTGATTGCCTATCACAAGCCCGTGGGTGAAGTGGTGACGCATGACGATCCTCAGAACCGCCCCACCGTGTTCCGCAAGCTGCCTAAGCTGCAGCACGGCAAGTGGCAGTCGGTGGGACGCCTGGACTTGAACACCGAAGGCCTGTTGCTGTTCACTAGCTCCGGTGAGCTGGCGAACTCGCTGATGCACCCCCGCTTCGGTCTGGAGCGTGAGTACGCAGCCCGCGTGCTGGGTAAGCTGGACAAGGAAGAAAAGCAGCGCCTGCTGGATGGCGTGCAACTCGAAGACGGCGAAGCCAGTTTTGGCGCAGTGGAAGACGGCGGCGGCGAAGGCGCTAACTGCTGGTACCGCGTCACCATCTCTGAAGGCCGCAACCGCGAAGTGCGCCGCATGTTTGAAGCCGTGGGTCACGCGGTCAGCCGCCTGATTCGTATTCGCTACGGCGCGATGATGCTGCCCCGTGGTCTGAAGCGCGGCGCGTGGGTGGAGCTGGATCAGGCCGATATTAAGGCCCTGATGTCGGCTGCCGGCATGAAGGAGCGCGCACCTGTTGAGCGCACCAATACCGGCGCCCGTGGCGCCAACAACCGCGGCGGCGCTCGTGCTACCGGTCGCAGCATCGCTCGCGGTGAAGGGGCGAATCCCCCCGCACCTCAGGGGCGCCGCGAAGGTGGTGGTCAGCGCCGTAGTGAGTGGGATGGCAACCGTCCCGCACCAACGGGTATTTTTGGCGATGGCCGTGATGGTCAGCGTGGCAAAAAGGGTGCAAACCGTCCGGCTTCAGGTGATCGCTCGCAGGGTGCTGGCAATCAGCCCGATCCAATGCGCACCGCAGCGAGCTATATCGGTAGCGACAGCCTTTCGCGTGCTCGCCAGAACGCCAAGCGTCGCCCCAGTGGCGGCGGCGGTGGTCGCCGCGGCGGTCGTTAAATCGACGGCTGAAAGCATTTCAGTGGTGCCCGGGCTTCAAGGTCTATGGCGGCACCGCTAAAATCAAGTGTTTTGCTTTTTTGGCAAAAACCCATAGTAACCCTGACTAGGAAAATCATCATGGCTATCGAACGCACTCTCTCCATCATCAAGCCCGACGCAGTTGCCAAGAACGTGATCGGCCAGATCTACTCTCGTTTCGAAGGCGCTGGCCTGAAGGTTGTCGCCTCCAAGATGGCTCACCTGTCCCGCCTGGAAGCTGAACAGTTCTACGCTGTGCACGCTGCCCGTCCTTTCTTCAAGGACCTGGTGGACTTCATGATCTCCGGCCCCGTGATGATCCAGGCTCTGGAAGGCGAAAACGCCATCCTGAAGAACCGTGAACTGATGGGCGCTACCGATCCCAAGAAGGCTGAGAAGGGCACCATCCGCGCCGACTTCGCCGACAGCATCGACGCCAACGCCGTGCACGGTTCTGACGCTGCTGAAACTGCTGCTGTGGAAATCGCTTTCTTCTTCCCCGGCATGAACGTTTACACACGTTAATTCCACGCTAGCCTCACAGCATGCTCTCGCTGACGCCAGCGCTTTGCTCTTGCGAAGCCGGTGTCAGCATCTGAAGCTGCTGGCCACGGCGTGGCAAATCCCGTTCGCAAGACGCCTCGCCACACGCCGATATGAATACAAATTTGCTTGATTTTGACCTCGAAGGACTGACCGCTTATTGCGAGCAGCTCGGGGAGAAGCGTTTCCGTGCAACGCAGCTGTTCCGCTGGATTCACCAGCGTGGCGCATCCGATTTTGACCAGATGACCGATCTGGCCAAGTCCCTGCGCGAAAAGCTTAAAGGCCGGGCCCATGTCACCGCTTTGCCCGTTGTGTCTGAGCATGTCTCAACCGACGGTACCGTGAAGTGGCTGTTTGATGTGGGTGACGGCAATGCCGTTGAAACCGTTTTTATTCCTGAAGACGACCGTGGCACCTTGTGTGTCTCGTCTCAGGCAGGTTGCGCCGTAGGTTGCCGCTTTTGCTCGACCGGGCATCAGGGCTTCAGTCGCAATCTGACCACGGGCGAAATTTTGGCCCAGCTCTGGTATGCAGAGCATGCGCTGCGCAAGCGCTTGGGTAAGGATGAGCGCGTCATCTCCAACGTGGTGATGATGGGCATGGGCGAGCCGCTGCAAAACTACAGCGCGCTGGTGCCTGCGCTGCGCGTGATGCTGGACGACCATGCCTACGGCATGTCGCGCCGCCGCGTGACGGTATCCACCTCCGGCGTAGTGCCCATGATGGACCGCCTGTCGCAGGACTGCGCTGTGGCGCTGGCCGTGTCGCTGCATGCGCCCAACGATCCGCTGCGTGACAACCTGGTGCCGCTGAACAAGAAGTACCCGATTGCTGAGTTACTGGATTCTTGCGTGCGCTATCTGGAATTCGCACCGCGCGACTTCCTGACCTTTGAGTACTGCATGCTCGACGGCGTTAACGATCAGCCTGAGCATGCGCGTCAGCTGATAGAGTTGGTGCGCGCGCGCGGCGACGGCAAGAACTGGTGCAAGTTCAACCTGATTCCGTTCAATCCGTTCCCGGCTTCGGGGCTGCTGCGTTCGCCTTCGGCGCGTGTGACCGAGTTCGCCGCCATGCTCAGCAATGCTGGCATTGTGACGACGGTTCGCAAGACCCGTGGCGACGATATTGATGCCGCCTGCGGTCAGCTGGCTGGTGACGTGAAAGACAGAACGCGTGCTGCTGAGCGTATGGCCAAGCAGCGCATCATCCCGCTCAAGCAGGTGTCTTGACGGAGTTTTGAATAAAAAAAGGGACAGTACATGCGGGCAGTGGCACAGCGATCGGTTTGGCAACATTGGGGCTTGATGGCCCGGTGGGGAGTACCGGTTGCGGTTGCAGCGCTGATGGGCTGTACCACGACAACGACGACAACCACGTCTTCGACCTCCGTGCCTCAGGCTGCGGTGGTTGGCACCGGGGGGGCTCAGGTTGCGGATGCACATCGCCGTGCGCAAATCCGGCTTGAACTGGCGGCCAGCTACTTTCAGGCCGGGCGCCTTGATATCGCGCAGGATGAAGTCGGTCAGGCTTTGAGCGCCCGCCCTGATTACGCCGATGCCTATGGTCTGCTGGCTCTCATCCTCATGCAAAACCGGGACTGGACGCAGGCCGAAATCGCCATGCGCAAGGCGATTGACCTCAATCCACGCGATGGCAACCAGCTGCACAACTACGGCTGGATGCAGTGCCAGCAAAAACACTTTGATATTGCCAACCAGTGGTTTGACAAGGCTTTGCAGGCCCCGGGCTATCGTGAGCAGGCTAAGACCTTGTTGGCCAAGGGCATGTGCTACCAGCAGGCGGGACAGCTGGAGCAGGCCTACGAGCATATGTTTCGCGCCTATGAGATGGATGTGGGCAACCCCGCAGCGGGCTACAACTTGGCAAATGTGCTCTGGCTCAAAGGTGATCTGAAAAAAGCCCAGTTTTACATCCGCCGCTTGAATAACAATAGCAACCTGGCCAGCGCAGACAGCCTCTGGCTGGGTATCAAGATAGACAGGGCATTGCACGACGATATTGGAGTGCGTCAGTTGGCAGATCAACTGCGCGATCGCTTCCCGCAATCGCGCCAGTGGCTGGCTTATGAACGCGGAGCTTTCAATGAGTGACGGTGCGGTGGAAGAGGAAACTATGCAAAGCGAAGAGCAGGTGCAAACACCGGTCCATGCCACAGCGGGGACCATGTTGCGCCAGGCGCGGGAAGCGGCCCGCATACAACTGCACACCATGGCAGCCACACTGAAAGTGCCCCAGCGCAAGCTGGAAGCGCTGGAGGCCGATGACTATGATGCCTTCCCGGATCATGTGTTCATGCGTGCTCTGGCCATGGGCATGTGCCGAACTCTGCATATCGATGCCGAGCCTGTACTGGCTCTGCTGCCACAAAGAGCGCTGAAAAGTCTGGCCAAGACCGGCCCCGGTATCAACGAGGCGGTGAAGGTGCGCAGCAACTTCAAGTCTTCGGGCACGCCGCTGGGCTCTGGTAGTGGCAGCTCGCGCAAGATTGCGGCAGGTGTGCTGGTGTTGCTGGCTGCAGCCGCTGCTGTGTACTTCGTGCCATTCCACCAGTCGGTAGATGGTGCTGAAGGTACTGTCGCTGGCACGGTGCAGCCTGACGTCACAAATCATTCTGATGCCACAGACCCGACTGCTGCAGTGCCTCTGGGTCAGGCGTCTAATAATCCTGAGGCTGAGACGGTGGTGACAGAGCCATCGGCTGAGCCTTTGGCCCATGGTACCGCTCCAGCTGTTGCGCCTGCCACTGCTGCTGTGGCCCCTGAAGTAGCCACTCCAGCGGCTGCTGCAACAACCGCAGCACCTGCTTCAGCCGTCGCTACTGCGGCGAATGCAACGCCTGCAGCAGGCTCAGGTGCATTGCTGGCCCTGAAGGTGAACACCGGTCAATCCTGGGTCAAGGTCAAGGATGCGACGGGCAAGGTGGTGCTGGAAAAGACTTTGGCCAAGGATGAGTCCGCAACCGCAGAAGGCCAGGTGCCCCTGACCGTGATTGTGGGCAATGCCAAGGGCACGCAAGTAACAGTACGTGGTGAACCTCTCGATATTTCGACCACGCGTGACAACGTGGCTCGCTTCGAGGTGAAGTAAGCCATTCGAGGTAAACAAGAGTGCAAGATTCTCAAAATTTGCAGCAGCTAGCCGAGCAGGGCATTGCCATCGCCAGCCCGCTGCCGCGCAAATCGCGCCAGGCCAAAGTGGTGTGGCGCAACAACGTGGTCACTGTGGGGGGCGATGCGCCCGTTCGCGTGCAGTCCATGACCAATACCGACACCGTGGATGCTGTGGAGACCGCCATTCAAGTGCGTCAGCTGGCGCAAGCTGGCTCGGAGATGGTGCGTATCACCGTGAACACGCCTGAAGCGGCGGCGGCGGTGCCCTATATCCGCGAGCAGCTTGATCGCATGGGCGAGTACGTGCCGCTGGTGGGGGATTTTCACTACAACGGCCACCGTCTGCTGGCGGACTACCCCGATTGCGCGCAGGCATTGTCTAAGTACCGCATCAACCCCGGCAACGTGGGCAAGGGCGACAAAAAGGACAAGCAGTTCGGTCAGATGATTGAGATTGCTGCCAAGTACGACAAGGCCGTGCGCATCGGTGTGAACTGGGGCTCGCTGGACCAGGAAATCATGGCCGAGCTGATGGATCAGAACTCGCGCCGTGCCAAGCCCTGGGAAACGCGTCAGGTCATGTACGAGGCGCTGATTACCTCGGCCATCACTTCCGCAGAGCTGGCCAAGAACATTGGCCTGAACCCTGACAACATCATCCTGTCCTGCAAGGTCAGTGGTGTGCAGGATTTGATTTCTGTCTACCGCGAACTGGCTCGCCGCTGTGACTATGCGTTGCATCTGGGCCTGACAGAGGCCGGCATGGCCACCAAGGGCACGGTCGCATCGACTGCTGCGCTTTCTGTGCTGCTGCAAGAGGGTATTGGCGACACGATTCGTGTCTCGCTCACGCCCTTGCCGGGAGAAGCGCGCACGCAAGAGGTGGTGGTTGCTTCCGAAATTTTGCAAGCTCTGGGTCTGCGCGTGTTTGTGCCCAGCGTTACGGCTTGCCCCGGCTGCGGTCGCACGACCAGCACCACGTTCCAGGAACTGGCCAAGAAGATCGACGATTTTCTGCGCGGTGAAATGCCTGTGTGGCGAACCCAGTTCCCCGGTGTAGAGGCGATGAAGGTGGCCGTGATGGGCTGCATCGTCAACGGCCCCGGCGAGAGCAAGCATGCCGATATCGGTATCAGCTTGCCCGGCAACGGCGAAGCGCCTGCTGCGCCGGTGTTTATCGACGGTGAAAAAGCCCTGACGCTTCGCGGCGAGCATATTGCCGAAGAGTTTCAGACGCTGGTGCTGGAATATGTGCAGCGCCGCTACGGCCAGAAAGCCTGAGTCATCTGGGATCAGGCTGCATCAATAGCGGCCTGAAACCGGCTGGTTATTGGGCTTGCTGGCACAATGCCAGCGAGTTAAGACTTTGGAATTGATAGCTGCTAGCGCACTATCTGTATGGATTTGAATAAGGTTTCTAGGCAAAAAGCTTGATTGCCAAGCGCAATGTGCTCTTGTTTTGCTAGTAGCCCCAATGTGAGATTTCACGTGGCCAAGAACGAAAAATTGACTGCCGTCAAAGGCATGAACGACATCCTCCCGCCGGATTCGGCACGCTGGGAATGGTTTGAATCCAAGGTGCGCGACCTGATGGGCCGCTTTGCCTATCGCAATATCCGCACGCCTATCGTTGAGCCCACCGCCCTGTTTGTGCGTGGTCTGGGCGAGGTGACCGATATCGTCGAAAAGGAGATGTACTCCTTTGAAGACAAGCTCAATGGCGAGCACCTGACCCTGCGCCCTGAAGGCACAGCCGGTGTGGTGCGCTCCGTGGTTGAAAACAATCTGCTGTATGAAGGCGGCAAGCGCCTGTTCTACATCGGCCAGATGTTCCGCCACGAGCGTCCCCAGCGCGGTCGCTATCGCCAGTTCCACCAGGTTGGTGTTGAAGCCATGGGCTTTGCGGGCCCTGAGCTGGATGCTGAAGTGATTTTGCTGGCTGCACAGCTGTGGAAAGAGCTGGGCATTACTGATGTGCGCCTGGAACTCAACAGCCTCGGTCAGCCCGACGAGCGCAAGGCCCACCGCGAAGCCCTGATTGCCTACTTCGAGCAGCACACCGATGTGATGGACGAAGAGGCCAAGCGCCGCATGCACAGCAACCCGCTGCGTGTTCTGGACACCAAGAATCCTGCGATGCAGGACATGGTCAACGCTGCGCCCAAGTTGATGGACTATCTGGGTGATGCCTCCAAGGCGCACCTGAAGGCCGTGCAGGACATTCTGGACGCGAACGACGTGGCCTGGACGCTGAACCCGCGTCTGGTGCGCGGCATGGACTACTACAACCTCACGGTGTTTGAGTTCATTACCGACAAGCTGGGCTCGCAAGGCACCATCTGCGGCGGCGGTCGTTACGACTATCTGATTGAAGAAATTGGCGGCAAGCCCGCTCCGGCCGTGGGCTGGGGCATGGGTGTTGAGCGCGTGCTCGAATTGCTCAAGGAAATTGGCACCGAGATCCCAGCGCCTGCCGCTGATGTTTACGCCATCATTCCCGATGCTTCATCGCTGCCTCAGGTCTTCAAGACCGTGCAGCAGTTGCGCACCGCCGGCGTGGCCGTGCAGATGCACGCTGCCGCAGGTGGCTCGGCCGAAGGCATGGGCTCGATGAAGTCTCAGTTCAAAAAGGCCGACGGATCGGGTGCGCGCTTTGCCCTGATCTTCGGCAGCGATGAACTGGCCCAGGGCAAGGTCACCGTCAAGTCGCTGCGCGACGGCGAAGGCCAGCAATCCCAGCAATCGCTGGCGGATGTGACCCAGTGGGCTGACAGCCTAAAATCAGCGGTTTGATTCTCCGCTTCTCGTTTTCTGACCAGCGTTCCATTCAACCAAAGTAGCCATGGCAAACCATCTAGATCTTGAAGAACAAGAGCAAATTGAGCAGCTCAAGCATTTTTGGAACTCCTGGGGGACTCTGATCACCGCCGTTCTGGTGGTGGTCTTCGCCGCTCTGGCTGGCTGGAATGGCTGGCAGTACTGGCAAAAGCGTCAGGCCGTTCAGGCTTCGGCGCTGGAGTATGCGGTCGATGAGGCGTTGCTCGCCAAGGACGCTGCGCGTGCTGACCATGCGTTTGCCGAGCTCAAGGAAAAGTTCGCTGGCACAACCCAGGCTGCGCAAACCGCGCTGCAGATGGCCAAGGCCTCGGTAGAGGCGGGCAAACTCGATGATGCCAAGGCTCAACTGAGCTGGGTGGCAGAAAAGGGCGACGAGGGCTACAAGGCTCTGGCGCGCCTGCGTCTGTCGGCTGTGCTGGAAGAGCAAAAAAACTATGACGAAGGTCTGAAGGTGCTTGAGGCTTCCATGCCCGAGTCCTTTGCAGGTCTGCAGGCTGATCGCCGTGGTGATCTGTATGCCGCTCTGGGCAAGCAGGCCGAGGCAATCGCTCAGTACCAGACTGCCTACAAGGCGATGGACAAAGAGCTGGACTACCGTCATCTGGTGGAGTTCAAGCTCAATGCGCTGGGTGCCGCTCCTGAAGCTGCCACTCTGGTCAAGACAACGTCGTCGGAGAAATAATCTTGAAGACTTTTGCCCATCCCATGAAATCGGCTGCTCCTGCGGCGAAATCTGCAGCCCGCGTGCTGGTGTTGACTGCGTTGACCGCATCGCTGGCAGCCTGCTCCATGTTCAGCGGCAAGGACAAGCCCAAGCCTCAGGATCTGGGTCCTAACCCAGCCAAGATTGCAGTGCATCAGGCCTGGACGGTCAAGCTGGGCAGCGAAGTGCCTTTGGCCATGCCTGCTCTGGTGCAGGGTAATAACGTGACCGTGGTGACCAAGGATGGCAGCGTCACGACGCTGGATGGCAGCACGGGCAGCCAAGTGGGCAAGTTCAACGCGGGCGAAGCGCTGACCACGGGCGTGGGCAGTGATGGCCAGCGCACCGCTGTCGTCACACGCAGCAACCAGCTCATGGTGTTTGCTGAAGGCAAGCAACTGTGGAAGCAGACGCTGAACGCAGCGGTCTATACGCCACCACTGGTGGCCGGTGGTCGCGTGTTTGTGATGGCTGCTGATCGTTCACTGGCCGCATTTGATGGAAATACCGGCCGCGAACTGTGGGCGGTTGAAGGCCCCAGCAACGAACCGCTTATTTTGCGACAGCCCGGCGTTTTGCAGGCTGTTGGTAATAATCTGGTTGTAGGTGTCTCTGGTCGTCTGGCCGGAGTCGATCCTGACAATGGTTCCGTGCGCTGGATGGCGCCTCTGGCCGCACCGCGTGGCACGAACGATGTGGAGCGACTGGTTGATCTGGTTGGCCCCGTCAGCCGTGTTGACAACAGCGTCTGCGCTCGCGCATTCCAGGCGTCGGTCGGGTGTGTGGATGTCAGTACTGCCAACGTGCGCTGGACTCAAAGCTCCAAGGGCAGCGATGGCGTGGCTGGCGATGCGCAGGCCGTGTTTGGCGCTGAAGGCAATGGCACGGTGCAGGCATGGAGCCGCAATGATGGCCAGCGTCTGTGGTCCATTGACAAATTGCAGTACCGAAAGCTGACCGCACCACTGGTGCTGGGCCGCTCGGTGGTGCTGGCTGATGATTTTGGGACAGTGCACATGCTCTCGCGTGAAGATGGTTCTGCACTGACCCGTTTGGAAACTGACAAGGCGGGAGTCGCCACGTCGCCGGTTGTTGCTGCCAATACTTTGGTGGTCGTCAGCCGTAGCGGCACGGTGTATGGCTTCAAGCCTGATTGATAGATTGTTTTTGGAATGAAGCCAGTTATTGCCCTGGTAGGGCGCCCCAATGTGGGCAAGTCGACGCTGTTCAATCGACTCACTAAGTCGAGAGATGCCATCGTCGCTGACTTTGCAGGGCTGACGCGTGACCGCCATTACGGCCAGGGTCGTCAGGGCAAGCATGAGTACATCGTCATCGATACCGGTGGTTTCGAGCCTGACGCATCGCGCGGCATCTTCAAGGAGATGGCCAAGCAGACGCAGCAGGCAGTCGCCGAAGCCGATGTGGTGATCTTTGTGTTGGATGCCCGTGCCGGTCTTGCTGGTCAGGACCATGAGATCGCCAATTACCTGCGTCGCCTGGGCAAGCCCACGCTGCTGGTGGCCAACAAGGCCGAAGGCATGAAAGACGGCCTGCAGCTCACTGAGTTCTATGAACTGGGTCTGGGCGAGGTTCAGGCGGTGTCTGCGGCTCACGGCCAAGGTGTGCGCGACCTGGTTGATATGGCTCTGGGCCTGCTCAATCTGCCAGAGCCCGAAGAAGAAGTCTTTGGTGATGAAGACCAGCGCCCCGTGCGCCTGGCCGTTGCTGGCCGCCCCAATGCAGGCAAGTCCACGCTGATCAACACCTGGCTGGGTGAAGAACGTCTGGTGGCCTTTGACATGCCGGGTACCACGCGTGATGCGATCACTGTGCCGTTTGAGCGCAATGGTCAGAAATTTGAGCTGATCGATACGGCGGGTCTGCGCCGCAAGGGCAAGGTGTTTGAGGCGATCGAGAAGTTCTCGGTGGTCAAGACACTGCAGGCCATTGAAGGCGCCAACGTGGTGCTGTTGCTGATTGATGCCACGGCTGGCGTGACCGATCAGGATGCGCACATTGCGGGCTTTATTCTCGAAAGCGGTCGCTCGGTGGTTTTGGCCATCAATAAGTGGGATGCCGTGGACGATTACCAGCGCCAGATGCTGGAGCGCTCTATCGAGACGCGACTGTCCTTCCTGAAGTTCGCTCCCATGCACTTCATCTCTGCGCAAAAGCGTCAGGGTATCGAGCCGCTGTGGAAGTCCATCATTCAGGCGCACCGTGCAGCCACCTGCAAGATGCCTACGCCTGTGCTGACGCGCATTCTGCTGGAGTCCATCCAGTTCCAGACGCCCAAGAAGGTTGGTGCGTACCGCCCCAAGATGCGTTACGCCCACCAAGGCGGCATGAATCCGCCCATCATCGTGATTCATGGCAACTCGCTGGAGCATGTCACCGAGGCGTACAAGCGCTTCCTGGAAGGTCGTTTCCGCAAGGAATTCAATCTTGTAGGAACCCCGTTGCGCATTGACTTGAAAACCTCTCATAATCCTTACGCCGACAAGGATTAACTGTTGTCGCGGAACCCTAGGGAAAACCCTTTTTTGAATGGTTTTCTCGGGGGCTGTGGTAACGTGTCGGTTTACAACAACACTCCTCGAACACGGAGAATATCGTGAGCAACAAAGGTCAACTCCTCCAAGATCCGTTCCTGAACGCACTGCGTCGTGAACATGTGCCGGTCTCCATCTATCTGGTGAACGGTATCAAGCTGCAGGGCCAGATTGAGTCGTTTGACCAATACGTGGTGCTGCTGCGCAACACCGTAACTCAGATGGTTTACAAGCACGCCATCTCCACCATCGTTCCCGGCCGTGCCGTGAACTTCTCGGCCGCTACTCCGGCTGATAACGACGCCGAAGCCACTGCTTCTTAAGCTTTTTTGCGTCAACGCCCGCCGGCTTGCCCGGCGCGGCTTACCCTACGGGACAGGTATTTGAGTTCTGAATCCTTTGAACGTTCCGCGTCTGCGCCAGTGTTACTGGTCGGCGTGGATTTTGGCGTTCCCCATTTCGACGACGAGCTGGAAGAGCTGGGCCTGCTGGCTCAGACTGCTGGCTTGCAACCCGTGGCGCGCTTGACCTGCAAGCGCAAAGCTCCTGATCCAGCATTGTTTGTGGGCAGCGGCAAGGCGGATGAAATCCGCATGCTGGCCCAGATGCACGACGCCAAGGAGGTCTGGTTTGACCAGTCCCTGAGCCCGGCGCAGCAGCGCAATCTTGAGCGACATATCCAGATGCCGGTCAACGACCGGACCATGCTGATCCTGGAAATTTTTGCCCAGCGTGCGCGCAGCCACGAAGGCAAGTTGCAGGTTGAGCTGGCCAGGCTGCAGTACATCAGCACTCGCCTTGTGCGTCGCTGGAGTCACCTCGAGCGTCAGGCTGGCGGTATCGGCGGCCGTGGCGGCCCCGGTGAAAAGCAGATTGAGCTGGATCGCCGCATGATTGACGAATCCATCAAACGCACCAAAGAGCGTTTGAAGAAAGTCAAAAAGCAGCGCACCACGCAGCGCCGTCAGCGCTCGCGCCGCGACGTTTTCAATATTTCTCTGGTTGGCTACACCAACGCCGGCAAATCCACGCTGTTCAATGCCATGGTGAAGGCTCGTGCCTACGCTGCGGATCAGCTGTTTGCCACGCTGGATACGACAACCCGACAGATGTATCTGGTCGAGGCTGAGGAATCAGTGTCTCTGTCAGATACCGTTGGTTTTATTCGCGATTTGCCGCATGGTCTGGTGGATGCTTTCCAGGCCACCTTGCAGGAGGCGATTGACGCCGATCTGTTGCTGCATGTCGTGGATGCATCGAACCCAGGTTTCCCGGAACAAATACAACAAGTTCAAAAAGTTCTAGCGGAAATCGGGGCTGATGATGTGCCGCAGATTCTGGTCTTCAACAAGCTGGATGCGATTGATCCCGAACGGATGCCTGCCGAGTTGCAGGATATGTACGAGCTCGATGGCGAGCCAGTGCCGCGCGTGTTTGTCAGTGCCCGCTCTGGGCAAGGGCTTGCGCAGCTGCGACAAATGTTGGCTGATCGGGTTTTGCAGGTACGTGAAGAGGCAGCAAGCGAAGAAGTTGAGGCTCGGGGCGATACGTCCTGGATGTCCCCTGACGACGACGCACAACACTAGGGGCTTACGTCCCTATTGGGCACAATGCTTGCCATGGTCCATGTCTTTTTGAAAACACAGAGACGTCTCGCATGAATTTTTCACAACGCGTCCATCGCCTGGCGGTGCTGCCGCAACGCATTCGCGGGATGTTCAATTTGAACGATCCGCGCTGGGGTCGTGGCGACAATAACAACGAAGATAGCTCCAAGCCCGATAACTCGGCACCTGAGGGGGAGCGTCCTTCGCCGCCTCCTGCTCCGGAGCAGCGTCCTCGACCTTCTTCTCAGCAGGGCGGCCAGCCGCCTGATCTGGAGGAAGTCTGGCGCGACCTCAATCGCAAGCTCTCGGGCCTGTTTGGTGGTGGCTCCGGCAATGGCCGTGGCGTGCCGCCTGCGCGCAACGGTGGTCAGCCCACAGAACCCTTCAACCCCGGCAAGGGCATGTTCCTGATTGCTGGCGTGGCGGTGCTGATCTGGCTCGGTACAGGCTTTTTCATCGTGCAGGAAGGCCAGCAGGCCGTCATCACGCAGTTTGGCAAGTACAAGAGCACGGTGGGAGCAGGTTTCAATTGGCGCTTGCCTTACCCGGTGCAAAAGCATGAGCTGGTCTATGTCTCGCAGATTCGCTCTGCCGATGTGGGTAGCGACAACATCGTGCGCAGCACTGGTTTGCGCGAGTCGGCCATGCTGACTGAAGACGAGAACATCGTCGAAATCAAGTTTGCTGTGCAATACCGCCTGAGCGATGCACGTGCCTGGCTGTTTGAAAGCCGTAGCCCTTCCGAAGCCGTGATTCAGGTCGCTGAATCTGCGGTACGCGATGTGGTCGGCAAGATGAAGATGGACACGGCTCTGGCTGAAGAGCGTGACCAGATTGCCCCCCGCGTGCGTGACCTGATGCAGTCCATTCTGGATCGCTACAAGGTGGGTGTGGAAGTGGTGGGCATCAATATGCAGCAAGGCGGCGTGCGTCCGCCCGAGCAGGTGCAGGCCTCGTTTGACGATGTGCTCAAGGCAGGTCAAGAGCGTGAGCGCGCCAAGAACGAAGCACAGGCCTATGCCAATGATGTGGTGCCTCGTGCCACGGGTACGGCTGCACGTCTGGGTGAAGAGTCTCAGGCCTATAAGGCCAAGATCGTGGCTCAGGCTCAGGGTGATGCCGGTCGTTTCAGCTCGCTGTACACCGAATACCAGAAGGCGCCTCAAGTCACACGTGACCGTCTATACCTTGATGCCATGCAGCAGGTCTACAGCAACGTGACCAAGGTGTTGGTCGAGTCGCGTCAGGGTTCCAACCTGCTGTACTTGCCGCTGGACAAGATCATGCAGGGTGTGAATGGTGCTGCCGCACCTGCCGCTTCGGGTGATGCTGCTGCGGGGGGCGCTTCGACGACTCCTGCTGCCGCACGTGTAGTACCCAATCCCGCCGGTGACGCTCGCAGCCGCGATGCCCGTAGCCGCGATCGTGACGCACGCTAGGAGAGAATGCAGTGAATCGAATCGGATTTTTTGTCACCAGCATTCTCGTGGTGCTGGCTTTGTTGAGCTCCACCCTGTTTGTGGTGGATCAGCGCCAGTTTGGCGTGGTCTATGCCCTGGGTCAGATCAAGGAAGTGATCACCGAGCCGGGTCTGAACTGGAAGATGCCTCCTCCATTTCAGAATGTGCGTTACATCGACAAGCGCCTGCTGACGCTGGACAGCACCGATACCGAGCCCATGCTGACGGCTGAAAAGCAGCGCGTGGTCATTGACTGGTATGTGCGCTGGCGCATCTCTGAGCCTTCGGAATACATCCGTAACGTGGGCCTGGATGAGTCGGCAGGTGCCATGCAGCTCAACCGTGTGGTGCGCAACGCCTTCCAGGAAGAGATCAACCGCCGCACTGTGCGCGAGCTGCTTTCTTCCAAGCGCGAAACGCTGATGTCTGACGTCAAGCGTGAAGTGCTGGAGACCGTGCGCGGCGCCAAGCCCTGGGGTGTGGACATCGTGGACGTGCGTATTACTCGCGTGGATTACGCCGAGACCATTACCGAGTCCGTCTACCGCCGTATGGAAGCGGAGCGCAAGCGCGTAGCGAACGAGCTGCGTTCTACCGGTGCCGCTGAAGGTGAAAAGATTCGCGCTGAGGCAGACCGCCAGCGTGACATCACCATCGCCAACGCTTACCGCGATGCCCAGAAGGTCAAGGGTGAGGGCGATGCTGAAGCTGCTCGTGTCTATGCCGAAGCCTTTGGCAAAGACCCGCAGTTCGCGCAGTTCTACCGCAGCCTGGATGCATACAAGGAAAGCTTCTCCAAGAAGAGCGATGTGCTGGTGCTGGATCCGTCGCAAAGCGAGTTCTTCAAGGCTTACCGCAATGGCGGCTCAGGCAGCAAATAAGCTTTGACTTAGATTGAAACAATGGCCCTTTGAGGGCCATTGTTTATTTCAGGAGGCAGAAATGGATTGGTGGGAGTCGTTGGGTATGGCGATGGCCATGGTGCTGGTGCTTGAAGGGCTGCTGCCGCTGCTTGCCCCAAGGCAATGGCGACAGATGTTTACGCAGCTATTGCAGCTCAAAGACGGGCAGCTACGCTTTTGTGGATTGCTGTGTATCGCAGCGGGCGTAATTTCGCTGGCCTTGCTATAAATACCGTCGATACTGGCTAGGCGTTGCGGGTCAAATTGGGCAGGGCTGGCAAAGCCGGTAGAATCACGTTTTTAACAGCCTCCCCATTTCTCCATGTCTGCTTGGGTCCTGCCGGATCACATTGCCGATGTTTTGCCTTCCGAGGCACGGCACATCGAAGAATTGCGTCGAGGATTGCTCGATACTGCGCGCAGCTATGGCTATGAACTCGTCATGCCACCCATGCTCGAGTATCTGGAATCCTTGCTGACGGGTACAGGCGAAGCTCTTGCCCTTCAAACCTCCAAACTGATTGACCAGCTCTCTGGTCGCACCATGGGCTTGCGTGCCGACATGACGCAGCAAGTGGCGCGCATTGATGCTCATCTGCTCAATCGCAAAGGCGTGACTCGCCTGTGCTACTGCGGCCCCGTGGTGCATGCGCGCCCCGATCGCCCGCGTGCCACACGTGAGCCCTTCCAGTTTGGCGCTGAAATTTATGGTCACGAAGGTCTTGAGGCCGATCTGGAAGCACTGCTTCTGGCGCTCGACTGCCTCAAGGGCGCAGGCGTCAAGGACGTCATCGTGGACCTGGCCGATGTGCGCATCGTGCGCAGCCTGCTGGCTGGCGTGATGGTGGACGAGCAGGTGTTGCGTGGTGTGCATGCAGCGCTGGCTTCCAAGGATGCGACTGAGCTGGCTGCACTGACCGTGGACTTCCCTGAAGCTTCGCGCGAAGGCCTGATGGCCTTGCTGCAGCTGTACGGCGGCATGGAAGTGCTGGATAAGGCAGAAATCGTGCTGGAACGCACAGCTGGTGTGCGCAATGTGCTATCACATTTGCGTTGGCTGGTGCAGCGTCTGGATGGCGTCAAGGTCAGCTTTGATCTGGCGGATCTGCGAGGCTACTCTTACTACAGCGGCACGCGCTTTGCGATTTATGTGCCCGGCGGCAGCGATGCCCTGGTGCGCGGTGGCCGCTATGACGAAGTGGGTGCAGTGTTCGGTCGTAACCGACCTGCTGCCGGCTTCAGTCTGGATATCAAACAACTGGTGGCTGTCGTGCCCGAGCGTCCGCTCAAGGCTGCCATTCGCGCTCCCTGGGGTGATGACGTGCAAGTGGCGGCTGCCATTTCCGCATTGCGTCAGCAGGGCGAGACGGTGGTCTGCGTACTGCCTGGGCATGAAAGCGAAGTGGACGAGTTTCACTGCGACCGTGAGCTTGCCAATGTTGGCGGGCAATGGGTCGTGCAAGCCATTTAAGGCTTTTGACTAATTCTTCGATTTATCGGATTGAGATATGAATACATCCAAAGGTCGCAACGTCGTCGTAGTCGGAACCCAGTGGGGTGACGAGGGCAAGGGCAAGCTGGTTGACTGGCTGACCGAAAGCGCCAACGGCGTCGTGCGTTTCCAGGGCGGCCACAATGCGGGTCACACTCTGGTCATCAATGGCGTGAAGACGGCTCTGCACCTGATTCCCAGCGGCATCATGCGCCCCGGCGTGAAGTGCTACATCGGCAACGGTGTGGTGCTGTCCGTGGGCAAGCTGTTTGAAGAGATCGAAGGCCTGGAAAAGGCCGGCGTGCAAGTGCGTGACCGTCTGCGCGTGTCCGAAGCCTGCCCGCTGATCCTGCCTTTCCACGTGGCACTGGACATTGGCCGCGAAGCAGCCCGTGAAAAGGGCGGCGTGCAGAAGATCGGTACGACTGGCAAGGGCATTGGCCCCTCCTACGAAGACAAGATCGCCCGCCGTGCTCTGCGCGTGCAAGATCTGAAGCACCCCGAGCGCTTCGCCACCAAGCTGCGCGAGCTGCTGAACCTGCACAACCACATTCTGGTCAACGTGCTGGGTTCCAAGAACTTCGACTTCGGCGCTGGTCTGGCTCCTTACATGAAGGACGGCGAGATTCAATTCGAAGCCGTGTACGAAGAAGCCATGCGCCATGCAGAGCTGCTCAAGCCCATGATCGCCGACGTGTCGAGCGAACTGAACGCTGCGCACGCTGCCGGTGGCAACCTGCTGTTTGAAGGCGCCCAAGGCACGCTGCTGGACGTTGACCACGGCACCTACCCCTATGTGACTTCGTCCAACTGCGTGGCTGGCAATGCCTCTGCCGGCGCTGGTGTGGGTCCTGGCATGCTGCACTACATCCTGGGTATCACCAAGGCGTACTGCACTCGCGTGGGCGGCGGTCCTTTCCCTACCGAGCTGGAATGGGAAAAGGAAGGCACTCCTGGCTACGTGATGAGCACCGTGGGTGCCGAGAAGGGCGTGACCACCGGTCGTTCGCGCCGCTGCGGCTGGTTTGACGCTGCGCTGCTCAAGCGCTCGGCGCAGATCAACGGTCTGTCCGGCCTGTGCATTACCAAACTGGACGTGCTGGACGGCATTGAAGAGCTGAAGCTGTGCGTGGGCTACGAGCTGGATGGTGAAACCATCGACCTGCTGCCCCTGGGTGCCGACGACATCGAGCGTTGCAAGCCCATTTATGAATCCATCCCCGGCTGGACTGATACCACCGTGGGCGTGACCGAGTACGACAAGCTGCCTGTGAATGCGCGTCGTTACCTGGACCGCATCCAGGAAGTAACGGGTGTGCCGATTGCCATGGTTTCCACAAGCCCTGACCGCGATCACACCATCCTGATGCATAACCCATACAGCGCCGCGTAAGCGGACTGGGGTTTCACTGAAATTTCAAAGGAACTGTGCCCATGTTGACTGAAGACGGTAAGCACCTGTATGTGAGCTACGACGAGTACCACGGTCTCATCGAAAAGCTCGCTGTCAAGATTCACCAGTCCGGCTGGGAATTCGACACCATCCTGTGCCTGGCACGTGGTGGTCTGCGTCCCGGCGACATCCTGAGCCGCATTTTCGACAAACCCCTGGCCATCATGTCCACCAGCTCCTACCGCGCCGAAGCCGGCACGGTGCAGGGCCATCTGGATATCGGTCGCTTCATTGCGACCCCCAAGGGTGAAATTGCTGGCCGCGTGTTGCTGGTCGATGATCTGGCGGACTCGGGCGCTACGCTCAAGGCCGTGATTGCCATGCTCAAGACCAACTACGCCCCGATTACCGAGCTGCGCAGCGCTGTGATCTGGACCAAGGGCATCTCGACCTTCGAGGCCGACTACTCGGTGGACTTCCTGGGTACCAACCCCTGGATTCACCAGCCGTTCGAGGGTTACGATTCTCAGAGCCCTGAAAAGCTGGCAGAGAAATGGAAGGACTGAGCACCTCGCTCAGCCTTGCAAAAAAGGAGCCCTCTGGGCTCCTTTTTTTATAGAAACATGATGCTCATTATTTGGTGAGCAATATGTGCCTTTATTCCAACGGTTTCAAGTATTTTTAGTACTGAATAATATGCAAGGCAGGCGCTAGCTGCTCCTGTTTTTGATGTTTTTCCATAGTGGGAGCCAGTGCCGCTAAGGCTTCGCTTGGCTTGTACAGCAGCAAGTGCTGCAAACAGTTGGCTTGTGTGGGCAGTGGCTGCTCTGGCGCGGATACACTGCAGAGATTCTGAGAAGGTGGTGGTTGTGGGACGTCTTTCTATTGGGCGCACTGGCGCTGCTGTGGCATTGGTGATTGGTGTGGGGGCCGCGGCCTGGCTGGGTGCTTCGGCAATGCCTGGATTCAAATCTGCTTCGGCGCAGGCATCGCCAGCGGTAAAGCCTGCAACGACGGCTGCAACAACCGTGGCAGCTTCTGACGCGTCGGCTCGTCCGGCAGTCGTCATGCCGGCGCAGGCATCGCGTGCCGTACAAGGCCCGACCCCTATTTTTGTGCTGAACTCTCTGGATGCCTCCATCAGCGTGGTGGATCCGTTGACCTGGAAGGAGCAATCGCGCATCCCTACAGGCAAAGAGCCGCATCACCTGTATCTGACACCTGACGAAAAGTCGCTGGTCGTGGCCAATGCGCTGGGTGACTCGCTGTCGCTGATTGACCCGCGTACAGGCGCTGTGCAGCGCGTGATTCGCGACATCGTGGACCCTTACCACCTGCGCTTTTCGCCCGATATGAAGTGGTTCATCACGGCGGCCAACCGCCTCAATCACATCGACTTCTATCGCTGGGATGCGGCGACGCAGACCCCCACGCTGGTCAAGCGCGTGTCCACGGGTAAGACGCCTAGCCACCTGTTTATCGACGCGCAAAGCAAGACGCTTTACTCGACCATGCAGGACAGCGATGCGCTGGTGGCCATCGACATCGCCACGCAGACCATCAAGTCCCGCGTGCCCACCGGTCCTATGC
The DNA here is from genome assembly GCF_036643215.1 of Comamonas sp. Lineage (GTDB taxonomy): Bacteria > Pseudomonadota > Gammaproteobacteria > Burkholderiales > Burkholderiaceae_C > Comamonas. The sequence continues at coordinate 93,114 of NZ_JAVXSJ010000012.1, forward strand.
CTGCTGACGTCTATGGCAGCCCTGATGGCAAAAAGCTGTTTGTGGGCCTGACCGGCGGTGATGGCGTGGAGGTATTTGACCTCACGGGTGCTGAGCCACGCAGCGTGGGGCAGATTAAGACGGCTGCGGGCGCACATGCCTTCCGTGCTGCGGGCGATGATCGTCACCTGTTCGTGAGCAACCGAGTGGCCAATACCATCAGCAAGATCGATATGGTCACCAGTCAGGTCGTCGCCAATTACCCGGCACCGGGTGGCCCGGACTGTATGGATGTGTCGGCTGACGGCCGCTACATCTATGTGGCCTCGCGCTGGGCGCGCAAGCTCTCTGTGATCGACACGGTAGAGAAGAAGGTGGTTAATCAGGTCAATGTGGGCAAGTCGCCCCACGGTGTCTGGACACTGTCCCACGCCGCACGCTAAGTGAGGCTCTCCCTGCTGCAGTCAAGTGGCGGGGAGCGGCTTCAGTGCGTGTTGAGCGCCTACCAGTTCACCTGAAGGAGGGTGGATGCAAAGACGTCAATTCATGCTCGCATCCGCGGCAGCTGGCCTGCCCGGGTTGTCTGTGGCTGCAGACTCTTCAAAAAAGATAGCTGCTAGCGCATGCAACAAGCCGGTTTATCTGACTTTTGATACAGGGCACATGGGCATCGCCAATCTGGTCGCCCAGGTGCTGCAAAAGCACAAGGTGCCCGTTACCTTCTTCGCTGCCAATGAGCCGACGAAAGAGGGCAGCAGCAGCCTCAGCGACTTCTGGGCACCCTGGTGGAAGGCGCGCGCCGATGAGGGCCACCAGCTCGCATCGCACACCTTTGACCACATGTACTGGCTGGCTGATATTCGTGACAAGGCCACAGGGCAGGTCACGCACTTCAAGGTCAAGCCATCGGCAGGGCCCAGAGCAGGGCAGAGCTTTGTGGTCTCGGTGGCCGAATATCAGCAAGAAATTGCCCGCGCCGCTCAGCGGCTCACGCAGATGACTGGGCGCAAGCCCTTGCCGCTGTACCGCGCACCGGGCGGCAAGACATCGCCCGCGTTGATTGCTGCGGCGCAGCAGGGTGGTTATCAGCACATTGGCTGGGCGCCTGCAGGCTTTCTGGGCGATGAGCTGCCCAGCGATAAATACCCCAATCAACGTTTGCTGTCGCAGGCGCTCAAAAACATACGCAGCGGCGATATCTTGCTGGCCCACCTTGGTATCTGGTCACGTCAAGACCCGTGGGCGCCAGCGGTGCTGGAGCCGCTGATCGTCGGCCTGCTGGATAAAGGCTTTTGCTTCCGTACGCTGGCCGAGCATCCTGCGTATCAAGGCTGGATTGCGCAGCACCGCTGAGTGCCGCGCCAGGAGTGATTTGTGGACTTGTTGATTCAGATTTTTGGAGATGCGCAGCAACGCCTGTTTGAGGGCGTGGTGCAGCCGTTTCTGTTTCACTTCGGCATGGCCAACCTGCTGGAAGATGGTTACGCCGCCACCGGCTGGCTGCTGGTCGGCCTGCTGCAAATTGCCATCATGATTGCCGTCATCGTGCCGCTGCAGCGCTGGAAGCCGGTGGAGCCCGTGGTGGACCATCAGGCTATTCGCGTGGACATCATCTACACGCTGATTCACCGGCTGGGTCTGTTCCGTCTGGCACTGTTCTTCAGCATTGACCCGATGTGGGACGCGGTCATGGGTACGGTCCATGTCTGGGGCTTTCCCGCTTTTCATCTGGATGATCTGTGGCCGGGTGTGACGGACAACGCCTGGGTCAGCCTGCTGCTGTACCTGGTGGTGTTTGATCTGGTTGAGTACTGGATTCACCGTGGCCAGCATGGCCTGCGCTGGTGGTGGAAGCTGCATGCGCTGCACCACTCGCAGCGCCAGATGACGGTGTGGAGCGACACCCGCAATCATTTGCTCGACGATGTCATTCACGACGCCATCATCGTGCTGGTGGCTCAACTTATCGGCGTAGCCCCAGGTCAGTTTGTGGCGATTGTGGCGCTGACCCAGCTCAGCGAGAGCTTTCAGCATGCCAATGTGCGTATCTGGTTTGGTCATCTGGGGGAACGCCTGTGGGTCAGCCCGCGCTTTCATCGCCGCCACCATGCCGTCGGCATTGGCCATGAGCCCATGGCGCCGGTGCGCAACAAAAAGGTGCACGGCAACAACTTCGGCGTGTTGCTGCCCTGGTGGGACATGCTGTTTGGCACAGTCAATTTTGACCTGCGCTATGACCCGACGGGTGTTCGCGATCAAGTACAACCAGATGCACAAGGCAAGCTGCGTGACTATGGCCGTGGCTTCTGGGCGCAACAATGGCGGGGCGTCCTACGATTGATAGGTCGCGCTTAAGGCCTTCCTTCGGTATGCTTGCTGACATGGGCTTGCTACTCGACTCTTTTTGGCGTGCATTGGCGTATTGCCTGCATAAGCGGGTTATCGCCTGGTCACTGCTGCCTTTGCTGGCTATGGGCTTGCTGACCTGGGTGCTGGGCTACTTCTTCTGGGCGGATGCCGTTCAGCGGGTGCAAAACCTGCTCGACGGCGTAGGCTGGCTGCATTCCATCTGGGTGTGGCTGCAAGAGCACGGAATGAGCTACGCCTCTGAGGTGGTCGCTTCTATTTTTGTCGTACTGGGGGCCACGCCAGTGTTGGTGGTTCTCACTTTGCTGTTTGCAGGCCTCTTCATGGCGCCGGTGCTGACCAGGCTGGTGGCTGAAAAACGCTTTGCCCAGCTTGAGAAAAAACACGGTGCATCCACCATTGCCAGCGTGTTCTGGTCAGGCGGCTCCACCTTGATTGCCTTGCTGGCTTTGTTGGTCACGCTGCCGCTGTGGGTCTTTCCACCCTTGATGCTGGTGGTCGCGCCTCTGATCTGGGGCTGGCTGACTTATCGCGTCATGGCTTTTGATGCCTTGGCTGAACATGCCAGCAAAGACGAGCGCCGCAATCTGTTTGTGCGTTACCGCATGTCGCTGATTTTGATGGGCATCATCTGCGGCTATCTGGGCGCTGCGCCGGGAATCGTCTGGGTTTCAGGTCTGGTGTTTCTGGCCGCGTTCTGGATTTTGATTCCCATCGCCATCTGGATTTATGCGCTGGTGTTTGCTTTCTCGGCGCTGTGGTTTGCGCATTTCTGTCTAGGCGCGCTGGAGCAGATGAGGGCGCAGTCCACACCTCAGGCCGCAGACCCCAAGGTGCCGTTTGCCCACGATGTCGGTGATGCAGCTCAGATTACCCGCTGAGCCTGCTTGCCGCTAAGTGCATTGCATGGCGCGCACCAAAACCAGTCATTTTCTAGAACTGCACTAATTTGGTGCACATAAGTCACCAAGTTGGTGCAATCAAGAGTGAGGCTCAGGCAGTGCGACAATATGGGCCTGTTTGGTGCAGTGTGCGAAACACACGTTGCTCAGCGTATCTGTAAGTGACAAATATGCTTGTTCACCGTAGTGCAACGGAAGTTGGCACGTAAACTGCTTAATAGTATTTATTCTTTATTTGATCAGCCACGTTGGCAGGAGAGATCTAATGGCGAAGACCGTAGCAGATGTGATGCAGATGGTGCAGGATAACGAGGTCAAGTTCGTAGACCTGCGCTTTACCGATACCCGTGGCAAGGAACAGCACGTAACCGTGCCCGTGTCGCACTTTGACGAAGACAAGTTTGTCTCCGGCCACGCTTTTGACGGCTCTTCCGTCGCGGGCTGGAAGGGTATTGAAGCTTCGGACATGCAACTGGTGCCCGATCCCAATACTGCCAACATCGACCCCTTCTTTGAAGAAACCACACTGATTTTGCAGTGTGACGTGATCGAACCCGGTGATGGCAAGGCCTATGACCGTGACCCCCGCTCCATCGCCAAGCGCGCTGAAGCCTACCTGAAGGCCTCTGGTCTGGGCGACACCGCCTACTTCGGACCCGAGCCCGAATTCTTCATCTTCGACGGCGTGCGCTGGGGTACCGAGCCTCACAACCCCTTCTTCGAAATCGAAGAGTACGAAGCGCCATGGAACACTGGAACCAAGTTTGAAACCGGCAACCGTGGTCACCGTCCCCGTAACAAGGGCGGCTATTTCCCAGTGCCTCCCGTTGACAGCACGCAAGACATGCGCGCAGAAATGTCGCTGTTGCTGGAAGCCGTTGGTATTCCCGTCGAAGTGTTCCACCACGAAGTGGCCGGCGCTGGTCAAAACGAAATCGGCACACGCTTCTCGACCCTGGTTGAGCGCGCTGACTGGACACAGCTGCAAAAGTACATCATCTGGAACGTAGCCAACACCTACGGCAAGACCGCTACTTTCATGCCCAAGCCCTACGCTGGCGACAACGGCTCTGGCATGCACGTGCACCAGTCCGTGTGGAAGGATGGCAAGAACCTGTTTGCTGGCGACGGCTATGCCGGTCTGTCTGACTTCGCGCTGTACTACATCGGCGGCATCATCAAGCACGCCCGTGCTCTGAACGCCATCACCAACCCCGGCACCAACAGCTACAAGCGTCTGGTCCCTGGCTTTGAAGCTCCTGTGAAGCTGGCTTACTCGGCCAAGAACCGTTCCGCTTCCATCCGTATTCCTTACGTGAGCAACCCCAAGGGCCGCCGCGTGGAAGCCCGCTTCCCCGATCCATTGATGAACCCCTACCTGGGCTTCGCGGCTCTGCTGATGGCGGGTCTGGACGGCGTGGAAAACAAGATCCATCCCGGCGAAGCAGCCACCAAGGATCTGTACCATCTGCCTCCCGAAGAAGACAAGCTGGTGCCTACCGTGTGCCACAGCCTGGACCAGGCCCTGGACGCGCTGAACGAAGACCGCGCCTTCCTGACCAAGGGTGGCGTTTTCTCCGACAGCATGCTGGATGCCTACATCGAGCTGAAGATGGGCGAAGTGACTCGTTACCGTCAGTCGGTGCACCCTGTCGAATACGACATGTACTTCTCGCTGTAAAGCGAGGAGCAAAAGAGGCGGCGCAAGCCGCCTTTTTTATTGCACAGTCATTGAGGTAGCGTGGCGCATAAGGAACCAAACAGGACGGCAGCAATCAAGTAGTGAATAAACCTGCAAGCTTGGAGCGATACTCAAGGTATCGCGGACTTGCTGTCGCTGTCTGCCTGAGAGGGAACGAATGAAGAAGCTTTATGTGTTGTCGTTGCTGCTTGCGGTGTCTGGCGCTGTCTTTGCGCAGGATGTGATTTACCGCTGTGGCAATGAATACACCAACAATGTGGCGCAGGCTAAGGCCAAAGGCTGCAAGCCGGTTGATGGCGGCGGCGTCACTGTCATTCATGGCACGCGCTCATCTGGCAGCAGCAGCGCTGGCACAACCGCTGCACCGGCCAAGCCCAAGCCTGCAACATCTGCATCTAGCAGCGCAGCACCTGCGCCTGTGCGCAGCGATAACGCTGCTCAAAAAGCACGTGACTCTGATGCCCGCGCCATCTTGCAAAGCGAGCTGAGCAAGGCACAAGCCCGTTTAAGTGAGTTGAAGGCTGAGTACAACGACGGCAACCCTGTGCGCACGGCACTGGAGTTGCGCAATCCTCAGGGCTACCCAGAGCGGGTGGCCAAGCTAAAAGCAGACATCGCCCGCCAGGAGAGCGATGTCGCAGGTATCAAGCGAGAACTGGATCGCTTGCCCGCAGGCAATTAACCCAGTCCACGGGGCTGGTTACATCTGATCTATTGCATGAGTTCAACCGCTGACTTGCCCCCCCCCGATGCATCCAACCTGGAGTTGGATGAAACCGACCAGAAAAACTACCAGTCTCTAGACTGGCTTTGCACCTTGATTGCCGTATTGGATGAGCGCGGCATGGTGCGTTTTGTCAATGCGGCGCTTGAGAATGCCCTCGGCCAGTCGCGCCGAATCATGGTGGGGAGCGAGTTTGCCACCTGTGTGGCCGAGCCCGCCTTGCTGGACAAGGCCTTGAGCGGCGCGCGCTCCAATGATTTCGCTGCGCTGCGCTTTGAGGCGAACTTGCTGCGTCTGGGGCTGGAGCCATTGCCCATTCACGCTGCAGTCTCTCTGGCGGAGAAGGCTGGGCATGTGATGGTCGAGATGTGGCCGCTTGAGCAGCAGGCCCGCCAGGACCGCGAAGAGCGCATTCGCGAGCAGGCTCAGGCCAATAAAGAGCTGATTCGCAATCTCGCGCATGAGATCAAGAACCCGCTGGGCGGTATTCGCGGTGCGGCGCAGTTGCTGCAAATGGATCTGGTCATGCCGGAGCTGCTGGAATACACCACCGTCATCATCCATGAGGCAGATCGCCTGCAGGCCCTGGTCGATCGTTTGTTGGCACCGCATCGCCAGCCGCATGATGTGGGCGACGTCAACATTCACGAGGTGTGTGAGCGCGTTCGTTCGCTGGTGCTGATCGAGCACCCGCAAGGGCTCAAGATTCTGCGTGACTACGACATCTCCATCCCTGAGTTCCGCGGCGATAGCGCGCAGCTGATTCAGGCTCTGCTGAACATTGTCCAGAACGCTGCGCAGGCACTGGGCAGGCGTATTGCCGAAGGCGATGCTGAGATCATTCTCAAGACCCGTGTGGCTAGGCAGGCCACTTTAGGGCGTGAGCGCCACAGACTGGCACTGGAATTGCATGTCATTGATAACGGTTCAGGTGTACCCGATGCCATCAAGGAGCGAATTTTCTATCCCTTGGTATCTGGCAGAGATGGTGGCTCAGGCCTTGGTCTGACGCTCGCTCAGACCTTTGTGCAGCGCCATCATGGCTTGATCGAATGCGATAGCCAGCCCGGGAGGACGGATTTCCGAATTCTGATTCCGCTGCCATAAAGCCTGACATTACTAATATTCCGAACAAGGAAAGGGTGTTGCACGAATGAAGCCGATCTGGATTGTGGACGACGACCCTTCCATCCGCTTTGTGCTTGAAAAGGCATTGGGGCGCGAAGGTTGGCCCATTCGCAGCTTTACCCAGGCGCGTGATGTCCTCAAGGCCCTGGCAGATGTAGACAGCAGCGACCCAGAGCGTCAGGCCCCGCAAGTGCTGGTCAGCGATATCCGCATGCCCGGTGGCTCAGGCCTTGAGCTGCTGGAGCAGGTGAGGGCGCAGCAACCCGGCCTGCCCATGATCATCATGACGGCTTACTCCGATCTTGATAGCGCGGTCTCTGCGTTTCAGCGCGGTGCGTTCGAATATCTTCCCAAACCTTTTGACGTGCCCAAGGCTGTGGAGCTGATCCGCCGCGCGGTTGAGGAAAGCCAGCGCGAAGAAGTGGCCGATGTGCAGGCCCCTGTGCAGGCCGAAATGCTGGGTCAGGCCCCGGCCATGCAGGATGTGTTCCGTGCCATTGGTCGATTGAGCCAGAGCCAGGTCACGGTCTTGATCACTGGCGAATCCGGTTCGGGTAAGGAGCTGGTTGCTAGAGCCTTGCACAAGCACTCTCCCGTTGCTGGAGGACCGTTTGTAGCTATCAATACCGCAGCAATTCCCAAAGACCTATTGGAGTCCGAACTGTTCGGGCACGAGCGCGGTGCATTTACCGGCGCGCAAACCCAGCGTCGTGGCCGGTTTGAACAAGCCGAAGGTGGCACGCTGTTTCTCGATGAAATCGGCGACATGCCTTTTGAGCTGCAGACGCGTCTGCTGCGTGTGCTTTCTGACGGACATTTTTACCGGGTGGGCGGTCATCAGGCCGTCAAAGCCCATGTGCGCGTGATTGCAGCCACCCATCAAGATCTAGAAATCCGCGTAAAGGATGGCGCCTTCCGCGAGGATTTGTTCCATCGCTTGAACGTCATTCGCCTGCGTTTGCCCGCCCTGCGTGAGCGCAAGGAGGACGTGCCCATGCTGACCCAGCATTTTCTGCAGCAAAGCGCACGCCAGCTGGGGGTGGAGCCCAAGCGCATGAGCGGTGTCGCCATGAACCGGTTGCAGACTTTTGGCTTTCCGGGCAACGTGCGCCAGCTGGAAAACATCTGCCACTGGCTCACCGTCATGGCCCCTGCGCAGCAGATTGCACTTAAAGATTTGCCGCCTGAAGTGCTCAATAGCGGCGCAGTGGCTGAGTCGTCTGCACTGTCAGGTGCTGCACAGCCTGCTGAGAAAGTGGAGCCTGTGCTCAGTGCAGAGGCGACTCAGTCCTTCATTCCATTGCCTGCAGAGACTGAAGCCTGGCTGGAAGGGCTTGGCAAGCAAGCTCAAGAGCTGCTCGCAGAGGGGCATAACGATGTGTGGGATCAACTCTCACACAAGTTTGAAGCGCAACTGCTGCGTACAGCGCTGGCCGCTACCCATGGCCGACGCGTTGAGGCGGCAAGCCGCTTGGGCATTGGTCGCAATACCATTACCCGCAAGCTGCAGGAGCTGGGGCTGGAGAACGAAAACTTTGATTGAATCCCTGGTTAAGGGCTTTATCTCAAAGGCGAATCTTCAGTTTCTGGCTTGTATTTGCGGTGTTCAGTAAGACCGTGATTGCCTTTGCTCTCTTTTTTGAGTGCATTAGTCCTACGGAGTGCAATTACGGCTGACGACACAGGTTGATTGGCAGCTCGACAAAAATTAACAAATACTTTGTCAATTGGATCACTGCCTTGCTCGCTGACCTGCTTTCTACCAATCACCTGCCTGCAACAATGTCTGAGCCGCAGTCTGCAGCGAGTGGGTCACTTCTTCCGCAGATGCCCGAGGCGGAAGACGCCTTCTGGCACACCCAGTACACGCTTGAGTCCTACTTTGTCGCCGGGCGCGGCTTTGATCAGTACGCGCCCGCCTATCAACTGGGCTGGCAAGCTGGCCATGAGCAAGGGGCTAGTCAGGTGGGCTTGCCCAGTTTTGAATCTCAGGAAAACGAATTGCGCGCCCGCTGGCTGCAAGCGCATGGTCACAGCCTGCTCGATTGGGCGCAGGTCAAAGCCGCTGTCAAAGCTGCTTATAGCCGCGCTGTTGCACCGCAAAAGAGGGAGCTGCAGCCCAAGCCTTTGGGTGACACCGCAAAAATGGGTCTTGCGCTGGTGTTGCAGGCCGGACAGAGTTTTGCAGAAAGCTCAAGCTCTTTTTTGCGCACGGCAGAGTCCAGCATGACCAATGATGCGCTGCGTCGCTTCTCACATGACTCTCACAAACTGGTGGTCGAGCTGGAAGGGCTGATTGACGGCACGTCTGTGCAAGAGGTGGTAACAGCAGAAGAGCACTTGGGCCTGCTGGAGCGCCTGCGCAGGGCCTGGGTTGGCTATCTGGGTGCAGCGGCTGCCGAGACATTGAGCGGCGTTTTGCAGCGCTTGCAGACATGGCTAGACAGAACTGAGTGCATTGTTCAGCAGGCCTTGCCGTCAGACGTCACCAAGCTGCTCAAGCACCATGTGATGGTGCTGCGCGGTCACGTTGAGGCTTTGCAGTGGCTGAGCCGCGGCCCAGCCTGAGACATATTCAGCGTATTTCGCCGCCACTTGCTCACTTCAACCCAGCGTTACCACCACAGGGGTGTGATCGCTGGGTTGTTTGTTTTTGCGAGGAGTGCGGTCCACGACGCAGGCGGTCACACTGCTTTTCAGTGCGTCGCTGACCAGAATATGGTCGATGCGCAGGCCACGGTTTTTCTGGAAGCCCAGCATGCGGTAATCCCACCATGAGAAGCTTTTTTCGGGCTGCTCAAACATGCGAAATGAATCGCTCAGGCCCAATTTCAGCAAGTCCTGAAAATGCCCACGCTCTTCGACTGTGTGGTGAATCGTGTCCTTGAGTCCAACAGGATCATAGGAGTCGCGATCTTCGGGGGTTACGTTGAAGTCGCCCACCAGCACCAGACGCGGATGCAAAGCCAACTGTTCTTTGACCCAGTCATGAAGCGCTTGCAGCCAGCGCATCTTGTAGGCAAATTTTTCAGAGCCCGGCTCTTGGCCGTTGACGAAGTAGCCATTGATCAGGCGAATCTCGCCTGAGGGTGAATCAATCGTTGTTGCAATGATGCGGGCTTGCTCATCTTCAAAGCCGGGAATATTGCGCACCACATCGCGGCCAGTGTCGCGGGTGATCCATGCCACGCCGTTATAGGTTTTTTGTCCGTGGCTGATGGCCTTGTACCCGGCCTCTTCAAAAGCCATGTGGGGAAACTTGTCGTCAGTGAGCTTGAGCTCTTGCAGGCCCAGCGCATCGACGGGGTTGGCCGCCAGCCAGTCCAGTACTTGAGGCAGACGCACCGTCAGAGAGTTCACATTCCAGGTGGCAATTTTCATCGTCATAAAAACTTTATTCAATCAGTTGTGACTTCGTCTTCGGGGTCCTGAGGTGAGTCTAGTCGCCAGTCACTCAAGGCCTGCCAAAGCGGCGCTCCCATCATTCTGAATGCGTAGCGCATTGAGGTGTTTTTCAAGGGATTCGCGGCGGTGTTGTTTGTCCAAATGTTCCTCTGAATGCAAAACCCGCTTTGGGTGCCAAGCCTGCTGTGCGATGGTTGAATAGGGCTTTGAACCTGAGGACACAACAATGCGTTTATCGAGAAGCTCTTTGATCCGTACAGCTGCTTTGACCGTGGCGGCGGCAGGCGTCGCTGCGGTGGTTTCGGGTTGCGCGGTCTCGGTGCCAAGAGGCATCAAGCCGGTCACTGGTTTTGATGCCAAGCGCTATATGGGCACCTGGTATGAACTGGCCCGTATCGACCACCGGTTTGAAAAGGGCTTGACTGAGGTATCGGCCAACTACAGCTTCAATGACGATGGCTCGGTGCTGGTGGTCAACCGGGGTTATGACGCGGCAAAGAAAGAATGGCGTCAAGCCAATGGCAAGGCACGTTTTTTGGGCGAGTCCGATGTGGCGGCGCTCAAGGTCTCGTTCTTTGGCCCGTTTTATGGCGGCTACAACGTGGTGAGTCTGGATGATGATTACCAGACCTCGCTGGTGATTGGCGATAGCCTTGACTATTTCTGGCTGCTCTCGCGCAGCAAGTCCATCCCTGAGCAGAAATTCAAGCAGCTGCTTGAAAAGGCTCAGGGTCTGGGTGTGGATCTGAGCCGTGTGTTGCTGGTCGCGCAATAAGAACCGATAGCGCAGCCATTGATACGCAGGGGCTAAGCGCGTAACAAGCTCGGCTTAGTCCCGCAAAACCACCTCGACCCCAAAATTTTCGGTTGCGGCTTGCATGCCGTCATCAAAGACCAGTACGCGCTCGGGCCAGCGCATGGCGGCCAGTTTGCTGCGTTGAATGGGATCATCGCCGCGCAGGCGATCTAGCCAGCGTGCGCCGACGGAGTAGTCCACGCAAAACACATTGCTGCGCAGGCCATGCCATGAAAGCGGCGAGGTGCCGCCAAACAGGTTTTCAAACTGCGCACCGTGCGCGGGCGCATCGGCTGCGCGCATGCGGCGCCAGTAGTGGCCGACGATGACGGCGGGCGTTTCGCTGTATTCATTCCACCAGGCCACGCGCTCCACAAAGCGCCATTTGCCACCTGCGTAAAACGGGTTGCGGCACTCACGCTCCACGCCGGCTGTCAGCACCTTGAGGGGGTTGACCATGGCTTTGTTCAGCTCGTTTTCACTGTGCGCGGGCAGAAAGGGCGGCTCGTAGCGGTAGTCTTCAAGACTGTGCGGCCAGCTGAGCTCTTCCTGGCGCATGCGCTCAGCCACGCGCTGGGCGGTGGACTGTGCATCGGCAAGCTTTTCAAAATGATCGTAGGAGGCTCGGGCGCTGCCGCTGGGCAGCTTGCGAATCATGGCGATCTGCTCGGGCCGCCATGCAGCATGCACGATGCGCAGGTCTTCGCGCTCCAGCGCAATGGGTAGCTGGTTCAGTAGCCTGAGCATGGCCGGTGCCTCGGCCGCAGGCATGCGTGCAAAGGGGGCGTATTTGGGCTGATCAGCATCAACGCGGCTGTCAAAGAACCAGCCGGAGCCGTCTTTGGCATCTTCACGCAGCAGATTGATTTCGTGGTTGCCCAGCACCGCATGGGCTTTGCCTGAGGCCAGCATGCCTCCTACCAGCGCGAGCACGGAAGGGCTGTCTGGCCCGCGGTCGCAAAAATCGCCCACAAAGACCAGGCGTCTTCCGTCTGGGTGATTGCCTTGCAGGTCATAGCCCAGGTTGGCCAGAAGCTGAACCAGCGCGGAGTATTCGCCGTGGATATCGCCAACGATGTCGAGGGCACCAGGGGGAAGAGGCTGGACTAGGCTCATGGTGAAAGGCTGTGGGCTTGCGCGGTTGGAGGGGCGATGACGGACTTGCCATTGTCATACGGCAAGCCAGCGTGAACCTGACGATTGTTGCAATGCAGCAGTGATACGGCAAGAGGGACGCTGTCTCTTGCTGGACTGTCTATGTGTCAGTCGGCGACGTGATGAAACCTATCGTTCAAAGCGCACAAAGCTGTAGGGCAGACCGTTGGCGGCAATGTGGCTGCTGCGGCGCACTTCCTTCCAGTCGGTTCCCAACTCGGGCGCGTAGGCATCACCTTCGTAGTCGCGGCCGATTTCTGTGACTTCTACGGCATCGGCCAGGGGCAGGGCCTGCGCGTAGATTTGCGCACCGCCTATGACCCAGACATCTTGCGACAGCTTCTGGGCCAGCTCCAGCGCCTCTTCAAGGCTGGCTGCGCGAACCACTTTGTCGGATGCGGGTTCGGGCTGCCAGTCGCCTTGACGGGTGACGACGATATTGGTGCGGCCGGGCAGGGGGCGAAAGCGCGCTGGCAGGGAGTCCCAAGTCTTGCGGCCCATGATGACGGCGCTGCCCCGGGTCAGATCCTTGAAGTGAGCCATGTCTTCTGGCAGGTGCCAGGGCATGGTGTTGTCCTTGCCGATGACACCGTTGGCTGCGCGGGCGTAAATGAGTTGGATGGCCATATAGCTATCAATAAAGAAGCTGCTTGCGCTTGTTATTCATAGATTTCATGGGTGAAAAACCTTGAAACCTATTGAAATCAAGCGCAAGCAGCTTTGATTTTTATAGTGAACAGTGTGCAGCTTAAACCGCAACAGGCGCCTTGATGCCCGCGTGGTGCTGATAGTCCAGCACTTCAAAGTCATCAAACTCGTAGTCGAAGATGGAGTCTGGCTTGCGCTTGATGTTCAGCGTCGGGTAGGCAAAGGGCTGGCGCGCCAGCTGGGTCTGCACCTGCTCGAAATGGTTGTTGTAGATATGGCAGTCGCCGCCAGTCCAGATGAAGTCGCCCACCTCCAGGTTGCATTGCTGGGCCAGCATGTGGGTGAGCAGCGCATAGCTGGCGATGTTGAAGGGCACGCCCAGGAAGATATCGGCGCTGCGCTGGTACAGCTGGCAGCTGAGCTTGCCTTCGGCTACATAGAACTGGAAGAACGAGTGGCAGGGCATGAGCGCCATCTGGTCGAGCTCGGCCACGTTCCAAGCGCTGACGATGATGCGGCGGCTGTCGGGGGTGCTTTTGAGCTGCTTGACGACTTCTGCAATCTGATCGATATGCGTGCCGTCGGCCTTAGGCCAGCTGCGCCACTGCACGCCGTACACGGGACCCAGGTCGCCCGTGGTCTTGTCGGCCCATTCGTCCCAGATGGTGCAGCCGCGCTCTTGCAGCCACTTCACGTTGCTGTCGCCACGGAGAAACCACAGCAGTTCCAGAATGATGGACTTGAGGTGAACCTTCTTGGTCGTCACCAGCGGGAAGCCTTCGCTCAGGTCAAAGCGCATCTGGTGGCCGAACACGCTGCGCGTGCCCGTGCCGGTGCGGTCGCCCTTGGCCACGCCTTGCTCAAAGACATGGCGCATAAAGGATTCGTACTGGTTGCGCACGGGGCGCAGAGGGGTGTTGGCGTTCATGGTGCTATAGATGGACGGGACGGCTCAGCGTACAGGACGCGGGCCGACTCTTGAATGGGGCTGGCACCCAGATCAGAACTCTGCGCGGGTGCAATGGTTTGAGTTTGCCACGTGTAGGTTGATTGACAGTGTGGGTCAGATCAAAGGCCTATGTGCTGCGGCGTTAAGTGGGCTGATGCATTGCTGCACCTGCACAATTGAGCCATTACATAAGGAGTTGCTGGATGTCGCGAATTTTGATGACTGCCGCCGCAAGTGCACTGGCCTGCGCGGCTTTGCTGGCGGGCTGTGACCAGACCAAGGCCCCTGCAGCATCAGCGCCCGTTGATGCCCCTGCGCAAGCACCTGCACCGGCTCCTGAGCCAGCAGCCGTACCAGCGGCCACCGCGACTGAGCAAGTCCCTGCGGCGACCGCCCAGGTCGTCCCCGGCACCGCCATTGAGCAAGTGCGCGTGCTGCATGTGGCCAAGGATGGCGAAGAGGGACTGGTCAGCCTGAAAAGCATGGAAGGCAAGTACCGCTGGGATGGCGTGGACTATTTGAAAACCGGTGTGCTGGCTGAGCGCCTGAAGGCGCTGACGGGCCAATACTATGAAACCGTGCTCAAGAATCTGGAGACTGTGGGCCCGCTTGAGATGCAGGAAAACATGCTGACCGTGTTTGGCAACCGCCAGCGCATGGGTGGCGAAGAGTCTGCGGGCGTGGTGATTGACCCCGCCCGCAACGGCCTGCGCATCTGGCTGCTGACGGAGGGCAAGCAGATCGTGTTTACCGATGTGGATGGCGCAGACATTCCATGGCCCAAGGATATGCAGACCTTGATTGCCAATCAGCAGCCCGTATCCTGAGTCGTGAACATGCAAAAAGCCCTGCAATTTCTTGCAGGGCTTTTTTGTGGGCGCCTGGTGATCAGGCCCGTGTCAGCACTACGCCGGGGTTCATGATGCCCTGCGGATCCAGTGCATTTTTGATAGCGCGCATCATTTGCAGGGCAACAGGAGACTGGTATTTTTCCAGCTTGTCCGTCTTGAGTGCGCCCACGCCATGCTCGGCCGAAAAAGAGCCGTCAAACTTCGCCACGGCTTCATAGACGAGGTGGTTGACCAGCGCTTCTTTCTCGCGCAGAAACTGCTTGCCGTCTTCTCCCTCGGGGACTTGCACGTTGTAGTGCAGATTGCCGTCGCCCAGATGGCCGAAGTTGACCAGACGCACGCCGGGAATCTCGCGCTTGAGCACCTCATCAGCGTGCTCCACAAAGGCGGGAATGCGCGATGCAGCGACCGAGATGTCGTGCTTGATGTTCAGGCCTTCCTCGGCCTGCGCCAGCGGAATGCTCTCGCGGATATGCCACAGATCATGGGCCTGGCTCAGGCTCTCTGCCACCACGGCGTTGACCACGCAGCCGTCTTCAAAAGCGAGTTCGAGCAGGTGCTCAAAGCGCAGGCGCGCATGTTGTTCGGATTCGCTATCGCTGTTTTCCAGCAGCACACAGTAAGGGGCTTCGTCACGCATATCGGCAAACGGTACGCGCAGCTGCGGCATGTGTTTGACGACCAGAGACAGCGCAAACTGGCCCATGACTTCAAAACCCGTGAGGCCAGCACCCAGATGCTGGTGCGCCAGCCCCAGCAGGCGCACGGCGGCTTCCATGCTGGGCACAGCGGCAAAGGCCGTCAGCTGCGCGGCGGGCTGGGGGAACAGCTTCATGGTCGCGGCGGTGATGATGCCCAGCGTCCCTTCGCTGCCGATGAACAGGTCGCGCAGGTCGTAGCCGGTGTTGTCCTTGCGTAGCCCCTTGAGGCCATCCCAGATCTCGCCCTGCGGCGTGACCACTTCCAGACCCAGGCACAGATCACGCGTATTTCCATAGCGCACCACCTGTGTGCCGCCTGCGTTGGTGCCCAGATTGCCACCAATCGTGCAGCTGCCTTCGGCGGCCAGCGACAGAGGGAACAGCAGGCCTTGCTTGTCTGCCAGTTCTTGCAGGTTTTGCAGAATGCAGCCCGCTTCGACGGTGAAGGTCAGGTTGTCCTTGTCGATATGGCGCACGGCATTCAGGCGTGTGAGGTTCAGCACGATTTGCTGGCCGCTTTGGTCAGGGGTGGAGCCCACCGACAGACCAGTGTTGCCGCCCTGGGGTACCAACTGCACGCCCGCTGCTGCACAGGCCTTGACCACTGCCGCTACTTCTGCGGTATTGCCGGGGCGCACCACGGCCAGCGCCTTGCCGTGCACGCGCTTGCGCCAGTCCTGTTCATAGGCGCTCAAATCGCCGTCGGTCAGTACATGGTTGGCAGTAACGATCTGGCGCAGGGAATCAAGCAGGGCAGTGGAAGTCATGGCAAGCGGGCCGCAGCAGGAGCGGCATAGAGGGAGAACAGAGGAAATCCTAAGCCACATACCGGCACTGGCCGAGGAAAACCATGAAGCCGCAAGCGTAGAACATGGCAGACTTCGGGGCAATCGAAATAAATTGATGGGTTATGCCAGTTTTTCCGAATAATGTCAGCTTGCGCCAGCTGCGCGCCTTTGATGAAGTGGCGCGGCAGGGCGCGTTTGCCCCGGCAGCGCGGGAGCTGTGCCTGACGCAGTCGGCCCTGTCCGAATCCATTCGTCAGCTGGAAGAAGCGCTTGGCATGCGCCTGTTTGACCGCACCACACGCACCGTGGGGCTGACCAGCGCGGGCCAGGCCTTTCTGGTCGATGTGCGCCAGGCGTTTGACACGCTGGAGCAGGGCTTTCAGAACCTCGGCGATCTGGCGGCGCTGCGCCGGGGCAAGGTGCGAATTGCGGCTGCGCCTTCGGTGCTGGCTGTGTTGCTTTTGCCGGTGCTGCCCGCGCTGCGTGAGCAGTACCCGGGTATTGAGGTGGACTTGGTTGAAGACAGCGCCGAAGGCATTGCCCAGCGTGTGCAGGCCGGGCTGGTGGATTTTGGCGTGGGTGCGGCCCACCCGGCAGGCGGTGATTTGCTGACCCAGCCGCTGGTGAGTGATGCGATGGGGCTGGTCGCCCGCGCGGACGAGCCCTTGTTGCAGGCCCAGCGGCTGGTGGCGGCTGATCTGGCCCATCTGCCGTTTGTGGGGCTGACCACCGATACCGCCATCAGCCAGTTGCTGGCCGCTGCGCCGGGCATGCCGGTGAATGTGCTGCAACCGTCGCTGCGCCTGTCTAACCCGCAATTGCTGTTTGAAGCGGTGAGTCTGGGGCTGGGCGTGAGCATTGTCCCGGCGCTGACGGCGCGGCATCCGTCGCTGGGTTTGCAGGGGGACTTGGGCTTTAGGCTGCTTGATGAACCGCGCATTCTGCGCCGCACCTTGCTGATTCAGCGGCCACGCCGGGCGCTGTCACCCGCTGCGCAACTGCTGTTTGAAGCGCTAGCCGGGCAGGTGCAGACGCTGGCGCGTTATGAGGGCATCGCGCCGGATTGAGCCGTGGCAGCAGCCAAGGCCGCCTTGGCTGCCTTCTGGCGCAGGCGCACATGGGCCGCGCAGGCGATGAAGAGCAGCACGCACAGCGCCACCTCAATCAGCGCCAGCCAGCGGCTGGGGGCAGGGTCGCTCCAGCCGCGCACCACGCCTTCGGTGAAATACAGCCACACCAGCAGGCTCATCCAGCGATAGGTGTACATGCGGCGCTTGAGCAGACCAATCACTGCAAAGGCCAGCGGCAGCGCCTTGAGGAAGAGCAGTGTGCCGCCGGGGCGCAAGGGCGCCAGCCACAGCTCCCAGGCCACGCACAGCACCATCAGCGCAAGCAGACTGCCAACGGCCAGCCAGCGTGTGGCGGCCACGTCGGTGCCGGGCTGATTGATTGGTGAGCAAGTGTTTTCGGGGGCGTGGGGCGAGAGGGCGTCGGTCATAGCAGTGGCATCATATCGACCATGGCAGCTTCCTTTGAATCCGGATCTTTTCTTTTCGATCTTGCGTTTGATTTTGCGCAGGCCCGCGACTCCTTTTTTTGCGTGAAAGGAGTGCAGTCATGAAGAAAAATGATCGGACTGGTTTCTGGGCTGCGCTGGAAGGAAATGCGCAGGTGCAGCAGCCATCACCCGCTGGCGTGACGCCTTCGCCCGAGCCGCATCTGCGTCAAGAGCCCAGCTTGCAAGAGCCGCAGTTTGATGCACAAGAACCTCAGTTTGCGCCGCCATTGGATTTGTCCCATGCGGAGCAGCCTCCACAGCAAGCCGTTCCACCCGCTGCACCACAGGCTGCGCCACCGGCCGCATCCTTCAGTCAGGCGGGTCAGAGCTGGTCTGGCTATGCTGCGAATTCAGCACCAAACATGCCGCCAGCGCAGTCACATCAGGCGGGAGATGCTTCTGTTTCAGGAGCAAGCGCAGCGTCTGCCGACAGGTTTGGCAAGGCGAAAGTGCTGCTGGCTGGCTGTAAAGACCTGGCTGGGCGCATTCCCAAACCACGCGTGCCCAGCAAACAAGAGCTGAAGGACGAATTCCACCGCAAAAGCCGCCGCGTGCAGTTGCGGATGCGCACCTTCCCGTGGCAAAACACCGCGCAGGTGCTGCTGGCCCGCTTCAAGGAAGACCGGCTGGGAGTTACGGCCAGCAGCCTCACTTTCACATCGCTGCTGGCGCTGGTGCCGTTCTTTACCGTGGCGCTGGCTTTGTTCACGGCCTTCCCCATCTTTGGCAAGGCGCAACAGGTGCTGGAGCGCTGGCTGATGGACAGCCTGATCCCCGACACCATTGCGCGGCAGGTGCTGGGTTATCTGACGCAGTTCGCGTCCAAGGCCAGTCAGCTGGGTCTGGTGGGCTTTTCCATTTTGATGGTGACGGCGCTTGCGCTGATCCTGACCATTGACCGCACGCTCAACAACATCTGGCGCGTGCGCCAGTTGCGCCCGCTGGGCCAGCGCGTGCTGATTTACTGGGCCGCCATTACGCTGGGGCCGCTGCTGCTGGGCCTGAGTCTGGTGCTGTCGTCGTATGTGATGTCGGCATCCAAAGGGCTGGTTAACGCATTGCCAGGCAGTCTGCGCTTTGTGTTTGATTCCATCGAGTTTGTGGTGCTGGCCGCAGGCATGGCCGGGCTTTATCACTACGTGCCTAACACGCCGGTGCGCTGGCGCCATGCCATGGTGGGCGGCGTGTTTGTGGCTGTTTTCATGGAAGTGGCCAAGAAGGCGCTGGGTATTTACCTGTCGTCCGTGCCCACCTACTCGGTGATTTACGGCGCATTTGCCACGCTGCCCATCTTGCTGATCTGGATGTATGTGGCATGGAGCATTGTGCTGACGGGTGCTTTGGTCACCGCCTATCTGCCCACCATCCTCAGCGGGGTAGAGCGGATGACGGGCCACAAGGGCTGGCAGTTTGAGCTGGCCGTCGAGGTGCTGCAATGCCTGGCCAAAGAGCGAGAGCTGCCCCACAAAGGCCTGTTTGTGCACCAGCTCTCGCGCCGCCTGCGCATAGAAGCTTCGCAGATTCAGCCTGTGCTGCAGGCGCTGGCCCAGCTGGATTGGGTGGGTGCCGTGCAGCCGCCAGATGCCTATGTGTCGCTGGAGAGCACGGAGCCCCGCTATGTGCTGCTGGTGGACCCGCACACCACGCTGGTCGAGCCACTAGTGCAGCGCCTGCTGCTGCAGCCATCTGAAGCGGTGAAGCCGCTGTGGCAGCGCGCCCAGCTGGATGTGATGACTGTGGCCGAGCTGATTGCGGCTCCCATAGAGGGTATTCATAGAGTTGATGAAAACCACGAAACTCTATGAATAGCCAGCGAGACCAGCTAGATATTTGATAGCAAGTGCGCGCTTCCTGGTGGGGCGCTGCACAATCAGCGAATCCATCACCTGCCCGGTAGACTGAGGCCTTATGTCGCAAACATGCTCTTGCGCAGGCCCAGCCTTCGGGCGAATTTCATTCCAGCCTACAAACATGCTCAGAGCATGGCTCTAGCCTGCGCTTTGTTGCATTTTATTTTTTGATATTTATGAGCCAATCTGTTTTGGGTCAACCGGTCACCCACCCCTGGCAGCAGCGCAGCCTGGCCCACATGCTGCAAGCGCGCGTGGCGGCCACGCCTGAACTGCCTGCCTATCGTGAATTTGCGGGCAAAGACCAGCCCTGGACTCAGCTGAGCTGGGCGCAGGCTGGTGCCGCTGTCATGCAGTTTCGTGCGGCCTTGCAGCAAAGCGCGCTGCAGCATGGTGACCGCATCGGCATCTGGCTGCCCAATAGTGTCAACGCCATGTGCGCGGATCAGGCCGCCTTGCAGATGGGGGTCATCTCGGTGCCTGTGCACACCACGGACAACCCGGCCAGCATTGCCTATATTTTTGACAATGCCGAAATCAGCCTGTTGGTGCTCAGCAGCCTGAACCAATGGGAGCGCCTGCGCGCCACAGACTATGCAATGTCCAGCCTGCAGACCGTGGTGGTGGCGGATGGCTTGCCAGCCCCGCAAGTCAGCCCCGGCCAGCCCCGCGTGCTGGCGCTGGCCGACTGGCTGCAAGAAGGCACAGCCATGACAAGCCAGCCCGCACCGCCCCTGCCAGAGCCCGGTGATGTGGCGGCCATCGTCTACACCTCGGGCACCACGGGCAAGCCCAAGGGCGTGATGCTGACCCACGCCAATGTGATGGCCGATGTCTCAGACTTTGCCGAGCGCGTGCACCCGCGTCAGGACGACCGCTTTTTGTCCTTTCTGCCCCTCTCGCACACCTTTGAGCGCACCGTGGGCTACTACCTGGCCATTGCCAGCGGCGCATGCACTGCCTATGCACGCTCTGCCGCCTTGCTGATGCAGGATATGCAGACCGAAAAGCCCACCATCCTGGTCTGCGTGCCCCGCATTTATGAGCGCGTGCACGCCAAGATGCTGGAGAAAATTCTGGCGGGCCCCGAGGAAGAGCGTCAGGCCTTTGAAGCTGCGGTGGAGTGGGGCTGGGCCAACTTCTGTGCGCGCCAAGACATTACCGATCTGCACAAGCATGATGCGGCGCTGATTGGCACGCCTGCACCCGCTGCGCATGCGCAGCTCAGCCAGCAGATCGCCCAGATATTTGGCGGCTGCGTGCGCATGGCGATTACGGGTGGCGCCGCCATTCCGCAAAGCACGGCCCGCACCTTTTTGGCACTGGATGTGCCGCTGCTGCAAGGCTATGGCATGACGGAAACCACGCCCGTGATCTCCGTCGTCACGCTGGACAGCAACGACCCTGCCACGGTGGGCGAGCCCCTGCCCAGCGTTGAAGTTCGCATCGGCGAGCAGCATGAGCTGCAAGTACGCGGCGCGATTGTGATGAAGGGCTACTGGAAGCGTCCCGAAGAAACGGCTGCCGCCTTTACCGAAGACGGCTGGCTGCGCACCGGCGATCAGGCTGAGCTGGTCAAGGGCCGCATTCGCCTGATGGGGCGACTCAAGGAAATCATCGTCACTTCGACCGGCGAGAAAATTTCGCCTGCTGACTTGGAGCTGTCGCTGCTTGCCGACCCGCTGATCGATCAAATCATGGTGCTGGGCGACCACCGCCCCTATGTGAGCGCGATTGCGGTACTCAATGAAGAAAACTGGGCCTTGTTTGCCCGCGAAAACGGCTGGGATGCAGGCAACCCCGAAACCCTGCGCCAGCCCGTGGTGGTGCAGACTGTGCTCAAGCGCCTGCAGGCCTTGAGTGTGGACTTTCCCAGCTACGCCCAGCCGCGTGCATTGCTGCTGACGCTGGAGCCGTGGAGCGTAGAAAACCAGTTGCTCACCCCCACGATGAAGGTCAAGCGCGCCCCTATTCTGGTGCGCTATGCTGATGAAATTGAGAGCATCTACGGCAATCGCCGCGTGGGCTAAGTGCCAATTGATCCATCAAAAACGGGCCATGCGGCCCGTTTTTTTGTGGATGAGCGTGGGTCACATCTTGATGCGGCCCAGCAAAATGTCGCGCCACATCATCCAGTCGCCGCGAAAGCTGTAGAGCGGGCGCTTGAAGCTGGCAGGCCGGTTTTTCTCAAAACCGAAATGGCCCACCCAGGCAAAGGCGTAACCGCAGACCAGCGCGGCCAGCAGATACCACCAGTCGCCCGTCAAAAATAGCACCAGCAAAAAACCCAGCGACAGGCTGGTGCCGATGAAGTGCAGCCGTCTGCAGGTGGTGTTGCTGTGCTCGCCCAGATAGAAAGGGTAGAACTCGGCAAAGCTCTTGAACTGGCGAGGGTCAACAGCAGTTTTTGCGGCTCCAGCTGCGTCGCCTTCCCGTTCGGTGGTCGTGGACTGAGACATGGCAAACCTCGGTTTGATGTGAGCTTTTCTTATACCGCCGAGCGTGCAGCGGGGCCAGCGGGTAAGTGCGTGGCTGCTAGCGTTGATCCGTCACCTGAAAGACAGGTCGGTTGAGGCAAGACTGCGCAAAATCTGCCGAGTCCGCTACCGCTGCTGCCACTGGCGCGCTCTTGCGAAGGTGTCAGCTCCGTCTCCTGCTCTCAAAACCGAAACTGCCCATGTTTGACAACACCATGCCGCCTGTTGAGATCGCTATGAGTGAAATCCGTGTTCCTACGCCTGATGGGCATTTGTTCGTCAAACGCTGGCAGCCGCAGGCAGGGGCGGGCAATGCGCCCAAAAAAGCACCGATTGTGCTCATGCATGACTCGCTGGGCAGTGTGGCCCTGTGGCGCGATTTTCCTGAGCAGCTGGCCGTCGCGACGAGTCGTGAAGTCATTGCCTATGACCGGCTGGGCTTTGGGCAGTCCGATGCCAACCCGCATCAGCTGGGCCCCCGCTTTGTTGAGGGCGAGGTGACGACAGGCTTTACCCCCATTCATCAGGCGCTGGGGCTGGATGCTTTTGTCATGCTGGGTCACAGCGTGGGTGGTGGCATGGCGGCCATGGTGGCAGCGACGTATCCGCTGCAGTGCAAGGCGCTGATGACCGAGTCCGCCCAGAGCTTTGTGGAAGAGCGCACGCTGGAAGGCATTCGCGCTGCGCGCGACAGCTTTGCCCAGCCGGGGCAACTGGAGCGGCTCTCGCGCTATCACGGTGACAAGGCGGCCTGGGTGCTGTCAGCCTGGGTAGATACTTGGCTGAGCGAGCCCTTTGCCCATTACCGGCTGGATGCCGCCTTGAAGCAGGTGCACTGCCCGGTGCTGGCCATTCATGGCGAGCTGGACGAGTTTGGCTCTCTCATTCACCCCGAAAACATCTGTACCTGGGCGCAAGGCCCGTGCGAGGCCGAGATCATTGCGGGCGGCGGCCATGTGCCGCACCGCGAACTGCCTGATCGCATTACCGGGCGTATTGCGCAGTTTTTGTCAAAAATCGCCTGATTCGGGCTCAGCGCTCTGGCTGTGCGCGTGGGCAAAATCCACCAGATCAGCCGGGTAGTGGGGCAGGGCGCGCAGCGCCGCATCGTCCCAGCTGTAAAGCACAGACAAGGCCCCTACCTCCAGCGCCCAGAAAAATGTGCCTAGCCAAGGCTTACCTTTCTTTTGCTGCGAGGGTGAGAGGCGCAAGAAATCGACGTACTGGCTTTGCACATAGGCTACCAGTGGCTCGGGTGATGGCTCGCCCAGCAGCTCAAAAAACGGCAGCAGCGCGCCATAGGGGCGGGGGTGGAGCAGTGTTTCGTTGACTTCTTCCAGCTCAATGGCCGCAGCACTCAGGTAGTCGAGCAGGCGGTCGGTGTCAAAGGCCAGCACTTGCTCGACGATGGCGGGGATTTTCTCGGGCGCATCGAGCAGAACGGCCAGCGCCATCAGGATGACGGCGTATTTGTACTCTGCGCTGCAGGCGTTGATGGGGGCGGGCACGCCGTAGTCCTCACCTGTGGCCTGACTCATGCTGGTGCGCGCGTGGCTGGCCACGGAGGCTGCGTCTTTCCACAGCGCTACCGTCTCCAGATAAATGGGGCGCAGCACATCACCGGGCAGGCCCAGATCAATGCCGTAGATCAGTAAATGGCTGGCCTCTTGCCCAGCAGCCTGCCAGCCCCAGTAGTTCTCCAGTGCCGAATGGGCGTGCAGATCCAGCGGGGTCTGGTAGCCGGGGCTATTGGCAAAGCGCTGCAGCGTGGCCAGTGCCGCCTTCCAGTCGGCTTTTTTATCTGCAAGATTGAGCTTGCGGCGCGGGCTGAGGCTGGCCAGGGGGATTTGCTTCCAGCTCTGAAGTGCCTGGGTGAGCTGGCTGTCAAACATCAAAGTCATGCGAGGGTTAAATACGAGGGCTATGCGCGGTTCAGAGTGCTTTGAAGGATTCCACTTCAAAGATCAGTGTGTCGGGCTCAGATTTTTTCGTCATGCCCAGCTCTTTTTTCACATCAAACAGCTTGACCTGACCGGTCAGCAATAGGCGGGCAGGCAGCTTGATCTCGCGCAGCGCCTGTGCTTTATCAAGGGGCACCACCACGGTCTGTGAAGACAGCATGCCTTGCGGTGGCTTGGGCTGGTTGATGTCGAAATGCGAGATGAACAGATATCGCTTGGCCAGTACAGCGGTTGCAGGGCTGGTGGGCCCTGCCAGCCATGGCGTAAAGCCATCAAAAATGATGGGCATCTCTACCGATTTGCCAGCGTACTGCTTGCCGAGCTGGAAGTTGTCCAGATCAATATAAATCTGGTTTTGTACATATTGCCCCGCAGGCGCACTGGCTACAGCTTGCGGGGTGGCAAATGGCGGAGTACTGGCGGTGTTCGCAGAAGTGTTGTTGCTGGGAGCGACTTGAGCCGGTACGGCTGAAGCGGCTTTCGCTTCAGAGGGCATAAGCTCCTGCTTGAGCTTTACCGCCCCGAAAACAATGCCAATCACCAAACCGATGAGTGACAGTATTTTGTAGACCGCATGTTTTTCAAGGTTCTCCAGCATGTGCATTTCCTAAGGTAATGGGTGGGTGCGAGATGTCGTCAAAAAATCGTGAATCGCAAACAGCGTAGCGTCGGGCGATTCTGTCATCTGGTTGTGGCCGTTGGTGATCATTTGTACTTTGACTGTTTTACCTGCAGCTTGTGCCGCGGCGATCAGGCCTTTGGCGGCTTTGGGCGGTGTCATCTGATCTTGCTCGCCCAGTACAAACAAAACCGGGCAGGTGATCTGGGCCATGGCTGCTTCACCGCCGGCATAGCGGTCGCAGGCGGTAAAACCTGCGTGCAGCAAGTTGGTGCCGGCATTGCTGGCCAGCACGCGGCGGCCCAGCGCCATGCCTGCACCAAACACCCAACTGCCCGCGCCATTGGGCGGTGACAGCGTTGCGCGCGAGAAGGTATTGACCATGGCAATGGCTTTTTCGGGCGTGTTCAGGGCCGATTCCAGCAGCGCGGGAGAGACCTTCATGGGGAAGGCCGTGCCCACCAGCACCAGATGGCTGATGCGGTCTCTGAGCATGGAGGCTGCTTCCATGGCAATCAGGCTGCCCCAGCTGTGGCCGATCAGGGCGGCTATTTGCAAGCCAGCAGCGTTCATTAATTGGCCGATGAAAGTGGCAGCACCTTCAACCGTCTTTGGCGCTGCGCCACCGCTTTTGCAATGGCCGGGCAGATCCAGCGCCAGCACATTCCAGTCGTGGTTGGCGATGTAGCGGCTTTGCAGTGCCCACACGCTGTGGTCGCACAGCACGCCGTGAATGAAGATGGCTGTGGGCTTGGCGGCATCGAACGCCTTGCCGCCGGTATAGGCGTAAATATCTGCCCCTTGAACTTGGATACGCATCGTTGTCTCCCGATTTTTTTAGATGTCCGCAATCAGTCGCTTGCCCATCGATACCGTTTTGTCGTCGGTGTAACCCAGGCTTTCGTAAAAAGCGATGACCGTTTCGTTGCCTGCGCGCACTTGCAGGTTCAGCTTGGGGCAGCCGCGTTCGGTCAGCAATTGCTCGGCTTGCTGCATCAGCTGGCTTGCATGGCCTTGGCGCTGGTGCGATGGGTGCACGGCCAGGTAGTTGATCCAGCCACGGTGCCCGTCGTAGCCCACCATAACGGTCGCCATCAACAGGCCTTGGGCATCGGTGCCAATTAAAAATAGCTCGGGCGACACACTCAATTTGCGCGCAATGTCTTTGTGCGGATCGTTCCAGGAGCGTGTCAGGCCGCAGTCGCTCCACAACTGCACAACCGCTTCGGTGTCTGCCGGTGCAAATACACGGATGTCCATCACGCGGCTTTTTCTGCGGCCTTCAATGCGCGCTTCAGATCGTCGATCAGGTCGTCGGCATCTTCCAGGCCAATCGACAGACGAATCGTGCCTTGGCTGATGCCTGCTTGCGAAAGCGCTTCATCGCTCATGCGGAAGTGCGTGGTGCTGGCGGGGTGGATCACCAGAGAGCGGCAGTCCCCCACATTGGCCAGGTGGCTGAATACCTTGAGCGTTTCAATAAAGGTCTTGCCCTGATTGCGGTTGCCGGCAATGTCAAAGCTGAACACCGAACCCGCGCCTCGCGGCAGCAGTTTTTGGGCCAGAGCGTGCGATGAATGCGACTCCAGCATGGGGTGGCCCACGCGGCTGACGAGGGGGTGGCTGGCGAGGAACTGCACCACTTTTTCGGTGTTCTTCAT
This sequence comes from Comamonas sp., assembly GCF_036643215.1. Lineage (GTDB taxonomy): Bacteria > Pseudomonadota > Gammaproteobacteria > Burkholderiales > Burkholderiaceae_C > Comamonas. Next base: position 119,335 of record NZ_JAVXSJ010000012.1, read on the forward strand.
GTGGCGCTCCATGCGCAGCGGCAGAGTTTCGATGCCTTGCAAAATCAGCCATGCGCTGTGCGGGCTCAGGCAGGCGCCAAAGTCGCGCAGGCCTTCGCGGCGGGCGCGCAGCAAGAAGGCACCCACGGTGCTTTCCTCGCTGAACACCATGTTGTGAAAGCCATCGTAGGGCTCAGTCAGCTCGGGGAATTTGCCCGATTTTTCCCAGTCAAAACTGCCGCCGTCCACCACGATGCCGCCGATGACGGTGCCGTGGCCCGAGAGGAACTTGGTCGCAGAGTGATAGACGATGTCCGCACCATGTTTCAGCGGCTGCATCAGCCACGGCGAGGTGAGGGTGGAGTCCACCAGCAGCGGCACGCCAGCCTCATGGGCGATAGCGCTGATGGTGGGAATGTCCAGCACATCCAGCCCGGGGTTGCCCACGGTTTCGCCAAAGAACAGCTTGGTATTGGGGCGCACGGCGGCTTTCCAACCGTCGATGTCGCCGGGCTTCACAAAAGTGGTCTCAATCCCAAAGCGGCGCAGCGTGTAGTGCAGCAGGTTCTGCGATCCGCCATAAAGGGCGGTACTGGCCACGATATGGCTGCCCGCGCCCATCAGCGTGGCAATGGAGAGGTGCAGTGCCGCTTGCCCGCTGGCTACGGCAATTGCGCCCACGCCGCCTTCAAGGGCGGAGACGCGCTGCTCCAGCACCGCGTTGGTGGGGTTGCTGATACGGCTGTAGACATGGCCGGGCCGCTCCAGGTTGAACAGGCTGGCCGCGTGGTCGCTGGATTCAAAGACAAACGAGGTCGTCAGGTGAATGGGCGTGGCGCGTGCGCCGGTGGCGGGGTCGGGCTGGGCACCTGCGTGCAGGCTCAGGGTGTCAAAACCGGGGTCTGAGTAGCCGGGCATGTCTTGTCTCCGTGATGATTTTGATCGTTGAAGGCGACATTGCGCCCGCAACAAATGTTTTGACTTGACGAATTGACGATTGATTTTGTAGAAAATCAACTGTTTCGTCAGTGTTTTCGTTTTTCTGACCTCGGCCCATTGTGGGCTATATTGGTGCACGCACTCGCATTTTGCGCACAGTGATGCCGCACGTGCTGACACGTGCAGGACAAATACGGCCAGAGTGCAAACCAGATTCGGAGAACAGCAATGAAAGTAAGTGACATTCTGCGCGTCAAAGGCAACACCCTCTATACGGTGTCGCCCGATGAAAGCCTGGCTGCTGCGGTGCAGGTGATGTCGGATAAGGACATCGGCTCGCTGGTGGTCATGGAACACGGCGATGTGGTGGGCATGCTCACCTTCCGCGAAGTGATTCAGGGCTTTGTGAAAACCGGCGGCGTGGAGCGTGCCTCCGTGCGCGGCGCCATGGACGATGCGCCCATGACCTGTACCATGGAAACCGATATGGACGAGGTGCGCCGCATGATGCTTGACCGCCACGCGCGTTATATGCCCGTGATGGACAAGCGCATGCTGATGGGCGTGATCAGCCTGTATGACGTGGCCAAGGCCGTGGTGGATAGCCAGAACTTTGAGAACCGCATGCTCAAGGCCTATATCCGCGACTGGCCTGAAGGCGAGCGCCAGGGCGCTGATTAATCCATCCCTCGCTCCAGACCCCAGCCCCGCTTGATGCGGGGTTTGTTTTTTGTGGGCAGCGTTACTGGCGATGGCTGGCGCAGCACAGTGCCAACCCATGAAACGCAGAGCGCTGGCAAGCCCGCAGGCATAATTGGCAGCCTATGAGCGGCAATACCTTCGGCACAATTTTCACGGTCACCAACTTTGGTGAATCCCACGGTCCAGCCATTGGCTGCGTGATTGACGGCTGCCCCCCGGGCATGGCCTTGAGCGAGGCAGATATCCAGTTCGATCTGGATCGCCGCCGCCCCGGCACCAGCAAGTTTGTCACCCAGCGCAACGAGCCCGATGCGGTCGAGATTCTCTCGGGCGTGTATGAGGGCAAGACCACGGGCACGCCGATTGCGCTGCTCATCCGCAATACCGACCAGCGCAGCAAGGATTACTCCAACATTGCGCAGAGCTTTCGCCCCGGCCACGCTGACTACGCTTACTTTCAAAAATACGGTATCCGCGACCCCCGTGGCGGTGGCCGCTCTTCGGCCCGTCTGACAGCGCCCACCGTGGCGGCTGGCGCAGTGGCTAAAAAGTGGCTCAAAGAAAAGTTTGGCACCGAGTTCCGCGCCTGCATGACGCAGATCGGCGAGCTGCCTATCGGCTTCGAAAGCTGGGACCATGTGCCCAACAACCCCTTCTTTGCCCCCGTGGCGGATGTGACGCAGTACGAGGAATACATGGAGCAGCTGCGCAAGAGCGGCGACTCCTGCGGTGCTGCGCTGCGCGTGAGCGCCAGCAATATGCCTGTGGGTCTGGGTCAGCCTCTGTATGATCGCCTGGACGCCGACATCGCCTACGCCATGATGGGCTTGAACGCCGTCAAGGCCGTAGAAATTGGCGCAGGCTTTGACAGCGTGGCCCAGCGCGGCACCACGCATGGCGATTCGCTGAGTCCCGAGGGTTTTCGCAGCAACAACGCTGGCGGCATCGTGGGCGGCATCAGCACCGGCCAGGACCTGGAAGTGCGCATTGGCATCAAGCCCACCAGCTCCATCATCACGCCGCGTGAATCGATTGATGTGCATGGCAATACCGCCGAAGTGATTACTAAGGGCCGCCACGACCCGTGCGTGGGCATTCGCGCGGCACCCATTGCCGAAGCGCTGCTGGCGCTGGTGGTGATGGACCACGCGCTGCGCCACCGCGCGCAGAACGCGGATGTTGATTCGGGTCTGGCGCCCATTCCTGCTTCCGCCGCCTGACATTAAAAAGACCGCGTTGTGCGGTACAACCAGAAGCTCAGGAGAGTCGTGATGGTTGTAGCAAACAATAAGTCCAATCAACGCCAGCCCCGCGCTTTGTCGCCGGGCTGGCGTTGTGCATTTCGAAGCATGGCAGCAGGCGTTGCTGCGGCGCTGTTGTCGATAGGTCTGTCGGCCTGCGGTGGCGGTGCGATCAAGCCCGCCAGCATGGACATCACCTTGCTGGGCTTCAATGACTTTCACGGCAATCTGGAGCCACCCAGGCAAGCCGTAGTGGCGAAAAACGCGCAAGGACAGAGCGTGGCGGTGCCCGCAGGCGGCGCGGCCTATCTGGCGCAGGCGGTTGCCGAGCGGCGTGCTGCCAGTCGCCATGTGGCGGTGGTGACGGCGGGGGACATGATTGGGGCATCGCCCATCGTGTCATCGCTGTTTCTGGATGAGCCCACGATTGAGGCGCTGAACCTGATGAAGGTGGACTTTGCCGCCACCGGCAACCACGAATACGACCAGGGCGCTGATGAGCTGCTGCGCATGCAAAACGGTGGCTGCAAGAAGTTCACCAGCAAAGAGCCTTGCCAGCTCAGCAAACCCTTCAAGGGCGCTGCGTTTCAGTATCTGGCGGCCAACACCATCCGCGAGGATGGAAAACCGCTGTTCCCTTCCACAGGCGTGAAGTTTTTTGAGCAAGACGGCTTGCGCATTGGAGTGGGTTTTATCGGCATGACGCTTAAAAACACGCCGCACATGGTGCGCCCCAGCGGCGTGAAAGGGCTGCGCTTTACGGCAGAGGTGCTGACGGCCAATGTGCTGATTCCGCAGCTGCGCGCGCAAGGGGCTGATGTAATTGTGGTACTGGTGCACGAAGGCGGCAGCACCACAAGCAGCCTGCAGGACCATAGTTGCCAAGGACTGTCTGGCGATATCGTGCCGATTCTGGAGCAGCTCTCTGCCGAGGTGGATGTGGTCATCTCCGGCCACACGCATCGGGCCTACCTGTGCGATTACGCCAAGGTCAACCCCAAAAAGCCATTTTTATTGACCAGTGGAGGCCTGTACGGCACGCTGCTGACGGAAGTAAAGCTCACTGTCGATGCGCGCACGCGCCGCGTGAGCCAAAAGTCGGCAAGTCAGAATATTGTGCAAGGCGAGGCCTATACCGGCAGCGCAGGCGTGGTGGCGCTGCAGCCCGACTTCCCGGTCTTTGGTGCTGATGCGGACGTGGCGCAGCTGGTGGCCCGCTACAAGGCCGCTGCGCAGCCCCTGGCAGCGATGCCGGTGGGGAGATTGGCAGCTGCAGCCTTGCGCATGCCTCACAGCAATGGCGAAAGCGTGGTGGGCCGCATGGTGGCTGACAGCATTTTGGCAGCCACACAAGATGGTGCGGCGGGCGGGGCGCAATTGGCCTTTATGAATTCTGGCGGCGTGCGCGCCGATCTGGTGCCGGATGCCAGCGGGCAGGTCACTTATGGCCAGCTTTTCAGCGTGCAGCCCTTTGGCAATACGCTGATGGTGATGAGCCTGACTGGGGAGCAGATTCGCCAGGTGCTGGAGCAGCAGTTCAACAGCGGCACCAACACCGTGGATGCGCCGCGCATCCTGCAGGTGTCGCAAGGCTTTGGCTACCGCTTTGACCGCAGCCAGAACGCAGGGCAGCGGGTGAGCGATATTCGCCTCAACGGCCGCCCGCTGGACATGGCTCAAACCTATCGCGTGGGTCTGCAAAGCTATCTGGGCACGGGCGGCGACAACTTCAGCATTTTTATGCAAGGCACTGAGGTCGTGGGCGGCATGCTGGATGTGGATGCGCTGGTCGAGCATGTGCGCGCGCAGAGCCGGGCAGCACCCATGGCGCTACCGTTGCAGGAGCGTATTGCGCGCGTCTATTAATAAAAATGAATGAAAAGTGCCTTGAAAACATTGATTAACAAGTGCTAAATGCTCTTGAATTAATAGCGTTATCAGTTTTGAATCGCCCAAAAACAAAGCCACCCGAGGGTGGCTTTGGTGTGTCTGATCGATGTATCAAATAGATGTATCAGCTGGCAGCCGGCTTCTTGGGCGCTTTGGCCTTGGGGCTGCGGACTTCATCCATGATGTTGGTGAAGTCGTCCACATCCTCAAAGCTGCGATAGACGCTGGCAAAGCGGATATAGCCCACTTTGTCCAGGCCCTTGAGCTCATCCATGACCAGCTCGCCAAGGCGGCTGGAATCGATCTCACGCTGGCCCAGATTGAGCAGCTTGTCTTCGATGCGCTCTATGGCAGCATCGATGAGTGCGGTGCTCACCGGGCGCTTGCGTAGAGCAATTTTGAAAGAACCTTGCAGCTTGGCGCGCTCGTACTCAATGCGACGACCATCTTTCTTGACCACGGTTGGAAAGCTGACCTCGGGCCGCTCATACGTTGTGAAACGCTTGTCGCAGCCACCGCAACGGCGGCGGCGGCGAATGAAGCCCCCATCCTCGGACTCGCGCGTTTCGACAACTTGCGTGTCCGGGTTGCTGCAGAAGGGGCACTTCATGGTGTGTCAGCGCAGCAGAATTTACTTGCTGTAGACGGGCAGCTTGGCGGTCAGTGCGGCAACCTTTTCACGCACGGCAGCCAGAGTGGCTTCGTCTGTGGGGTTCTCCAGCACGTCGGCCACCAGGTTGGCAGTGATGCGGGTTTCTTCTTCGCCGAAACCACGGGTGGTCATGGCGGGAGTGCCGATGCGGATGCCGCTGGTCACGAATGGCTTTTCGGGATCGTTGGGGATGGCGTTCTTGTTCACAGTGATGTGAGCCAGACCCAGAGCCGCTTCAGCAGCCTTGCCGGTAATGCCCTTGGCGCGCAGGTCCACCAGCATGACGTGGCTTTCGGTACGGCCGGAGACGATGCGCAGACCGCGTTCGGTCAGCGTATCGGCCATGACCTTGGCGTTCTTCACCACTTGTTCCTGGTAGGCCTTGAACTCGGGAGTCAGGGCTTCCTTGAACGCGACGGCCTTGCCGGCGATCACGTGCATCAGCGGGCCGCCTTGCAGGCCGGGGAAGATGGCGCTGTTCAGTGCCTTCTCGTGCTCGGCCTTCATCAGGATCACGCCGCCACGGGGGCCGCGCAGGCTCTTGTGGGTGGTGGTGGTGACCACGTCAGCGTGGGGCACGGGGTTGGGGTACACGCCAGCAGCGATCAGGCCAGCGTAGTGAGCCATGTCCACCCACAGAATGGCGCCGACTTCCTTGGCGATCTTGGCGAAGCGCTCAAAGTCGATGTGCAGAGCGTAGGCAGAGGCACCGGCCACGATGATGCGGGGCTTGTGCTCACGCGCCAGCGCTTCCATCTTGTCGTAGTCGATGGCTTCGTTGGCGTCCAGACCGTAAGAAACGGCATTGAACCACTTGCCGGACATGTTCAGTGCCATGCCGTGGGTCAGGTGACCGCCTTCGGCCAGGCTCATGCCCAGAATGGTGTCGCCGGGCTTGGCAAATGCCATCAGCACAGCCTGGTTGGCCTGCGAGCCGGAATTGGGTTGCACGTTGGCAGCTTCAGCGCCAAAGATTTTCTTGATGCGGTCAATGGCCAGTTGTTCGACCACGTCCACGTGCTCGCAACCGCCGTAGTAACGCTTGCCAGGATAGCCTTCGGCGTACTTGTTGGTCAGCTGGGAGCCCTGGGCTTCCATCACGGCGGGCGAGCAGTAGTTCTCGCTGGCGATCAGCTCGATGTGCTCTTGCTGGCGATGGTCTTCAGCCTGGATGGCGGCAAACAGTTCGGGGTCGACTTTAGCGACGGTATCGGTGCGTTGAAACATGGCAGTCCTGTGAACTTGAAATTCCCTTGAGGCCAAGGGCTGCCCAGGCGAACGGCTGAAACGCTTGTGGTTGCAATCGCTGCGACCTTGGGCGGTACGCTCCCCGGTGGTTCACAGACCTTGCAGTCTGCTGGTTTCCACGTCAGCGGCAGAAAAACTCTGCGCCTATCGCCAGTTGCGTACACCCTCTAGTGTAGCTGAGCTGACCTATCTCAGAACCGTATGCCCGCTTTTCCCGCAGGCTTGCGTTTGGGCATAAAAAAAGCTGGCGCTAAGGCCAGCTTGAAAAAATTCGACAGTTTATGGTTTGAAAACTTACAGGCTGGAATCAGCCACAGCGACTTGCTGAGCGTGAGACACGGTGGTGGACTCTGCTTCCTTAGGCGCAGCAGACTTGGCTGCGGGCGTCGCCGTGTTGGCGGCAACCAAAGGATTGGAACGCAGACCAGCACCCTGGCGCATACGCTGATGCTCGGCCAGCACCTTGGCGGCATAGCCACCATCGCTTGGCAGATTGGCAGCGCCCACGTAGTAGCGCAAGCCACCTTCGATGGAGCCGGCGCGGGCAATGCATTCCTTGAGCACTTTGACGCCAACCTTCAGATTGGTCACGGGATCAAACGCGGCATGCTGGCCGCCAAAGCTCTCGTACTTGTCAGTGTGAATCTTGGTCATCACCTGCATCAGGCCTTGGGCGCCGACAGGGCTTTGGGCAAACGGGTTGAAGCTCGATTCAATGGCCATGATGGCCAGAATCAGCGTGGGGTCCAGCTTGTTGGCTTTGCCCTGTGCATAGGCTTCGCTGACCAGAGCTGCAATGGGCTCGGGTGCAACGCGGTACTTGGTGCTGAGCCAGTAGGCGACAGCAGCTTGCTCCTTGGGCAGGCTTTTGGGGTTGACTGCGGTGGCGCGGTCGCTGGCGACAATGATCTCGGAAGTGGGGGCTTCTTCGACGCTGGCTTCAGCAACCACGGGCAGGCGGGCATCCAGCCACTGACGCAGCTGAGTTTCGCCAGCCAGACGCAGGTCTGGGCGAGAGATGAAAATCAAGGCCGAAATGGCCACGGCCAAGCCCAGGAGGGCGAAACCGTTGTGGGTAAGAGCAAGAAAACCGTTGGCCGTTTTGTGGCCCAACGTTCGCGCAGAGGCGACTAATTTTCCTGACGCTGGCATAGCTTGTCCTTTCTTGGCTATCGCCCGAGGTGGAACCGGGTCTGTGACACGGTGCGACCAGGGCAGCACGCCGATGAGGTTTGCTGCGGGCCGATTAAAAGCACCCCGGCGGGGCGCTGATCGGTCTGCTCAGTCGTGAGGCAGCGGAAACAAAAAACGCTCATTTCGAGCGCTGGCGGATTCTAAAAGTCCTCTTAATGCATAGTCAATACTAACAGTGCGACTTGTTAGACTTTAAAAGAATATAAAAACTGTATGCGCATACAGCGTGTAAAAAAATTGACAGCAAACCTCAGTGTGCGCAAGAGGGGTTCATGCTGATTTCGTGACATCTGTCATGAAGGCGAAAAAAAGTGCAAAAAAGCGGGTAACCCTTCACGAGCACAGATATAGTGAATCTGCCTGCACATCGCAGGTGCTTGCCAAAGGAAAGGGAAAGCAAACTCCGTCATGGCCTTTGATTCCACAGGCTACTGGCACTTGCTCTTTATCTTCGCTTGAGGCACCAAAGGGAGCAATCTTTGCTTCCAGCGGCAGGGACCACACCCTCCTTGACCGCGAAAGACGGCCCCGGTCTTGTACCGGCCGTGAAGCCCGGAAAGACGGTTTTGCCCGCTTCCGGGCTTTGTCGTTTCTGGGCTGCGGTTGCCTGCAGCCATATGCCGCGTATTGTTTGCATTTTTCTGTGATTTCAAGAAGTGCAAGGCACGGCCTGTGGCGCAAACTTCTCCTTGGAAATCGTCTTGTTCTCTATTTATATATAGAGCGCTGTTTTTCAAGGCCACAGGTCGCACAAGGTACAGTTGTCCTCTGGCGTCTGATGCGCCCTGTTTCTGAAAGCCGGAGGGGCTTTCAGCCTTTGCCTGAATTAAAAAATACCCATGTCTTTGCTTACATCGAATCGCTGGTTGCGCCGGCTGCTCGGGTCTGTTCTTGCCCTTTTGCTGCTATGGCTGCTTTTGTGGGCGGTGGTGCCCGTAGTGGCCAAGAGCCAGCTGGAAAAACAGGCCTCAGACAAGCTCGGTCGCGGCGTGCATGTGGGCAAGATTGAGTTTTCGCCATGGGCACTGTCCATCACCTTGCATGATCTGGTGGTTGATAAAGCTATTAAAAAAGTAGCTGTAAACGCTCATTCCCAAAGCGCTGAAGGTCAAAAAGACCTTGAATTTTCAGCCCAGCCCCAGCTGGAAATCAAGCGCATCTTTGTCAATGCCAGTGCGCAGTCTCTGTTCAGGCTGGCCCCTGTGCTGGATGCCATCGAGGTCGATGCGCCAGTGGTGCGCCTGACTCAGCACTCGCTGGGCAAGCTCGATATTGATGATGTGATCGCCAAACTCTCCGAGCCCAAAGACGAAGAGCCGTCCAAGCCGGTGAACTTTGCGCTCTACAACATTGCGCTGCGCGATGGCCGTGTTGAGCTCAATGATGAGTCTGTGCAGCGCAAGCATGAACTCAAGGGCTTGCAGCTGAGCATTCCTTTCATCAGCAATCTGAAGTCTAAGCGCGAGATCAAGGTCTTGCCGCATCTGGCGTTTGACCTCAATGGCAGCCAGTTCGATACCTCGGGCGAGAGCACGCCGTTTACCGATAGTCGCCAGACAGCAATGTCGCTGAAGTGGGACAAGATCGACCTCACGCCTTATCTGGGCTATGTGCCCGCCAGCGTGCCGGTTCTGCCGCGTTCGGGTGTGCTGGATACGGACTTGCAGATTCGCTTTGAAGAAAAAGAGCAGCCGGTGGTGAGCGTCAGCGGCAAACTGGCCTTGTCGGGCGTGGAGTTGCAGGATCGTCAGAATGCGCCGCTGCTGAGCTTTGAGGCGCTAGAAGTTCAACTCAAGAACGTGCAGCCGCTGCAAAACCAGATTGCGCTGGAGGCTGTGCGCTGGGTCAAGCCTGAGGTGCACGCCAGCCGTAATGCGCAAGGGGTGATCAACTGGCTGGGCTTGAACACGGCTGCGGCTCCTTCCGCGCCAGAGGTGCAAGCATCGGCAGAGACTGCTGGCAAGGCGGAAAAAAAGGCTGAAAAGCCTGCCAAGCCATTGGCAATCAACGTGCAGCAGTTCGATATTGATAGCGGTACCGTGCATTGGCAAGACCTTGCAACAGGCGCTCAGCCTGCGGTTTTGACCCTGGCGCCGCTGGCAGTGCAGGTCAAGAACATTGCCTGGCCCATGAGCGAGCCGCTGAATCTGACCGCAACGACTGGCCTGCATTCTGGCGAGCAAGCCAAGGCCGAGGGCGCTGCCCAACTGGCGGTAGATGGCCAAGCCACGGTGAAAGACGGCAAGCTCAAGCTGAAACTGGAGCAACTGCCGCTGCAGTGGGTGCAGCCCTATATTGAGGCGCACTTCAAGCCGCAGCTGAGTGCCATGCTCAATACCGATGCTGAAGTTTCCTGGGGCGAGGGCGGTGTGGTGGCACAGGTGGCAGAGCTGACGGCAGACAAGCTGCAGCTGCAAGACAAGCAAGCCCCTGTCACGGTTGAGCAGATCAAGGTGACGGGTGTGCAGGTCGATCTGGCTGCGCAGCAGGTGCAGGTGGAGTCGATTGCCGTGCAAAAACCCCAGCTGGCCGCGCTGCGCGATGCGCAAGGCCACTGGATGTATGAGCGTTGGTTGCCAGCGCCGGGAGCCAAGGCGGCAAAGCAGGGTGCCAAGGCTGGTAAAGCGGAGCCGGGCAAGCCTTGGTCCGTCAAGCTGGCTGCTGTAGCGGTGGATGGCGGTGTGGTGCAGTTCCGCGATGCTGCGCCTGTGCAAGGGCAGGATGCGCAGCCTGTGCAGCTGGATGTGAACGCGCTGCGTGTACGACTGGGCGCTTTCGAGCCGCTGGCTACCAAGGCCGCGCCTACGCCGCTGGAAGTATCGGCACAGCTGGCAGCCAACCGCCGCGTACAGGCGGGCAACCTTCAGTTCAAGGGCCAGTTTGGCCTGACACCGGTGTCTGCCCAGGGGCAGTTGCAGGCCCGCGCTGTGCCCCTGCATGCGTTTGAGCCTTACTTCGGCCACAAACTCAATGTGGATCTGATTCGTGCGGACGGCAACTTCAGGGGCAAGGTTAACTATCTGGCCCATGCCAAGGGTCCGCAAGTCGCCGTGCTGGGCGATGTAGAGCTGAATGACCTGCGCATGCGCTCCACACTGGCTGCGCCCGTGCAGGAAGAGGCAGTTAAACCAACCACGGCCAAGGGCGCGCTGACGGCGGTGCTCAACGACTCCACGGCTGACCGCGCCAAGGCCATGGCGGCCAAGACCGGTCTGGGGCTGGGCGACGATTTGCTGGCCTGGAAGACGCTGGCCCTGCGCGGTCTGGATCTGAATATGCTGCCCGCTCAGCCGCTGCGAGTGAGCGTGCGCGAGACGGCGCTGAGCGACTTTTTTGCCCGCGTTATCGTGCAGCGCAACGGTCGTATCAACCTTCAGGACATTGTGAAGACCGAAAAGTCCGAGCAATCAGTGGTGCAGAACGAGCAGAGCAACGCGAAAGTGGCTGCGGGTGAAAAGCCTGAGGCGGATAAGGCGGTGGCAGATAAGGCTGTGGTTGTGGCTGAACCCGCCAAGCCTGCAGACAGCGGCCCTGCGCCTGTCATCAAGGTCGGCCCCATTGTGCTGACCGGCGGCAAGGTGCAGTTCTCTGACTATTTCATTCAGCCCAATTACTCGGCTGACCTGAGTGAGCTGAAAGGCCGACTGAGCGCCTTCTCGTCTGAAGCGCCTGCGGGCCAGGCTGAGCCGCAAATGGCGGATCTGGAGATCAAGGGCAAGGCCCAAGGCACGGCGACGCTGGACATTGGCGGCAAGATCAACCCGCTGGCTAAACCGCTGGCGCTGGATATTCGTACCCAGATGAATGACCTGGAGCTGTCGCCGCTGTCGCCTTACTCCATCAAGTACGCGGGCTACGGCATCGAGCGCGGCAAGCTGTACATGGATGTGAACTACAAGGTGCAGCCCGATGGGCAGCTCACCGCATCCAACAAACTGGTGCTGCGTCAGCTGACCTTTGGCGACAAGGTCGAAGGCGCGCCCGCATCACTGCCCGTCAAGCTGGCCGTGGCTTTGCTGTCCGACCGCAATGGCGTGATTGACCTGGATGTTCCGCTGAGCGGCTCGCTCAACGATCCTCAGTTCCGTCTGGCGCCCATCGTCTTCAAGGTGCTGGGCAATATCATCATGAAAGCCGTGACTGCGCCGTTTGCATTGCTGTCGGGCGCGTTCTCAGGCGGCGATGAGTCGGGTGGGGTGAGTTTTGCACCGGGCAGTGCGCAGCTTGATGCCAAGGCCAAGGATCAACTGGCCAAAATTGTTAAATCGCTTAATGACCGTCCGGCACTCAAGATGACGGTGGTGGGGGAGGCGCGTGAGGCGGAAGACAAGGAAGCCTGGAAATTGGTCGAGCTCGATCGCCTGCTGCTGGCCCAGAAGCGCCGCGCTGCCATTCGTGAAGGCAAGAGTGGTGATGACGTGGTTGATGTGAGCGATGCCGAGCGTCCCGCGCTGCTCAAGGCGGTTTACGGCCGCGCTGACATCAAAAAGCCCCGCAACATGGTCGGAATGGCCAAAGAGCTGCCCGCCGACCAAATGACGGCCTTGCTGGTGGCCAGCATCACCGTGCCAGATGACGCCATGCGTGAGCTGGCACTGGCGCGCGGGGTGGCGGTGCGTGACTATCTGTCCACTCAGAAGCTGCCTCTGGAGCGTCTGTTTCTGGGCGCTCCCAAGCTCGATGTGAAGGATAAGGACTGGACGCCGCGCGCTCAGCTGAGTCTGTCTGCACAATGAAAAAAGCAATGCGAAATCCTTTGTGATTTCGCATTTTTTGGCTTGCCTTTAAATAAAGGCGAAAATACCGCTTTGCCCAAGCATGCAGATGCTTGGGCTTGCGCTTGGAAAGTCTGCCCTCATGTGGGTTGGCACTGGTCTGTTGCAGCGTTGACTGCGAGGGCCTCCAGGCATTTTCTGACCCCTACATGACATCTATCTCTCCTAGCAGCACCATGTCTGATGCATCTGAAGTGAACCCGGCCTCTGCCAAGAATTCTGAGCAACATCCGCTGGATGCATTGACAGGTGGTGCTTTCTCCGCCGAAACCTCGGGTGATCGCGCTGCGCGCATCCGCGATTGGCTGGCCACTCAACCCACGGTTGAGCAACTCCAGGACGTTCACAAAGAACTGAGCAAGGGCGACAAGAGCGCCGCCCGCGCAGTGCGTGAGCGTCTGGATGAAATCCGTCGCACCGCCAATCAGGAAAAAATTTCCGTGGAATGGGCCGAAAAGGCCCAGGCTCTGCTGGCGGCAACGCCATTTGACGCTGCTGCCGCAGCAGCCTGGCAGCGTGATGCCGCCAAGGCTGGCGCCGCGCTGTCGCGCGAGCCCCTGTCGCAGTTCAAGGCCCAGCTGGCCGAGCGTGTGAAAGCTGTGGAAGACCTGCAGCACCGCACGCAAGTGCAGCGCGAAGTGGCTTTGCTGCTGGCTCAGCGCATTGAAGTGCTGTCCACCAAGTCCTGGAAAGACGCCAAGTCCGTGCTTGAGGCACTGGGCGCCGATGTGGCCCGCTGGCAAGACCAGGCCAAGGAACTGACTGGCGACGCCAGCTGGACCAGCGTTGACAGCCGCTTCCCTCCTCAATTGGAAGCAGCATCCGCACAGCTGGCGCTGGTTTGGGATGCTTTTCAGTCTGCATTGGCGCAAACCGAGGCTTCTGCTGCTGACGAAACCGCGCCTTTGCCTTCCGTGCCCGTCTGGGCCGATGAAATCCGCGTAGCCCGTGGCCTGCCGCCTGAAGCGGCTGCTGCTGAAGCTGCCAAGCCTGCTGCAGCCCGTCCTGCGGCTGGTGGTCGTGGCAAGCCTGCTCCTGAGCAGGTCGAAGCTGCCAAGGCCGGCCTGAACCAGGCTCTGCAAGCGCTGAAGGCTGAAACGGCAGCTGGCAACAGCAAGGCAGGTTCTGAAGCCGTGCAAGCCATGCGCGCTGCCATCAAGGCCCATGGCCGCTTTGTGGACGAGGCTCTGGTGAGCGAAGTGCACGAAGCGCTGATCGCCGCCGGTGAAGCTGCTGGCTGGCTGCGTCAGAACGCAGACAAGCTACGTGAAGAGCTGGTGGCCAAGGCTGAAGCCATGCTCAACCGTCCAGACGGTCAAGTGCTGGGTGGCCGCAAGATTCAGGAAACCCTGCGTAACCTGCGTGAGCAGTGGAAGCTGGCTGACCAAGGTGCCATGGCTAACCATGCGCTGTGGAAGAAGTTTGACGAGGCCTGCAACGCTGCCTACAAGGTGGTCGAGTCTTGGCACGACAAGATTCGTCAGGACAGCACCGAAGCCAAGACTCAGCGTCTGGCTCTGGTGGAAGAAATCAAGGCATGGGCTGCTGAAAACGTCGCCAGCCAGGACTGGAAGAACATGCTGCGCGCCCTGCGCCAGTTTGGTGAGCGCTGGCGCGAAAGCGGCCATATCGGCGAAAAGCTGTTTGCTGAACTGCAGCCGCTGTTCAAGCAAGCGATGGCTGCTGCTGAAGCGCCTTTGCAAGCTGCACAAAAGGCCAGTCTGGATCGCCGCCACGCCATGATTGGCGAGGCAACGACTCTGGGCGAAGCAGCCAGCCTGCGCATTGATGCTGTCAAGGCGCTGCAGCAACGCTGGCAAGCCGAAGCACAGGTGGTGCCGCTGGATCGCAAGCACGAGCAAAAGCTGTGGGATGCATTCCGCAAGCCTCTGGACGATGCCTTCAACCGCAAGAGCGTGGAGCGTGGTTCGCGTGCGCCCGCTGTGGAATTGTCTGAGCATGACCGCCGCGTGATGGAAGCTTCCAAGTCTGTGGAAGCCGCCAACGCCAGCGGTGATGCGCAGAAGATCCGCTCGGCTCTGGCCGAGCTGGAAGCTGCCATCAAGGCTCAGCCCGCTGCTGTTGCTGCCAAGACTGAAGAAAATCAGGCGCAAGCCCAGGCAGATCAAGCGCCTGAAGCTACTGAAACAGAAGCAGCTGCTGAAGCTCCTGTGACTGCCAAGCCTGCCCGCCCCGTGGTGGCAGTGCGCGGTGATGACCGCCCCGGAATGAAGAAGGAAGCTGCTCCTGCAGCTGGTGGCCGCCCGGGCGATCGCCGTGATGGCGGTCGTGGTCGTGACGGTGCCCGTGGTGATCGCGGCGGCCGTGATAGCCGTGACATGGGTCGTGGCCCGCGTGAATTCATCCGTGAAGATCGCGGCCCACGTCTGGCTGATCCAGCCTTCCGTGCTCAACGCGATGCGGTGGAGCATGCTCAGGAAGCCCTGCGCAAGCTGGCGGCTCAAGCCCATGGCGAAGCGCTGACACAGCTGCTGGGTGCCTGGCAGGCGCGTGACGCAGAGCAACTGCCTTCGGCCCAGCAACTGGGTGGCAAGGTGACAGCTCCTGTGCGCACTTCATGGTCTGCCGCTGTGGTTGCAGCTCCCAAGGGCAATGCCGCTGAAGCGCTGCTGCGCCTCGAAATGGCTGCCGATGTGCACACGCCTGCCGACCAGCTGAACGCACGCCGTGCGCTGCAGCTGCAGATGCTGACGCGTCGCAATGAGGCATCGCCCCAGCAGACATGGGGTCAGGATGTGGCAACTGTGCTGGCTAGCACCAGCGACGAGGCTTCTGCCCGCCGCCTGCAGACTGCGCTGAAGCAACTGCTGCGCAAGTAAGCGATGGGTTTTGCTGCCCGCTGTAG
This sequence comes from Comamonas sp., assembly GCF_036643215.1. Classification (GTDB taxonomy): domain Bacteria; phylum Pseudomonadota; class Gammaproteobacteria; order Burkholderiales; family Burkholderiaceae_C; genus Comamonas. The sequence continues at coordinate 134,821 of NZ_JAVXSJ010000012.1, forward strand.
CGGTAGCAAACGCCAAATGTAAAAGGGAGCCATCAGGCTCCCTTTTTTATGGCTCAGCTTGTTGCAGAGGTTGGCGTTCAGGTGTTCAGTGGGGCAAACGAAAAAGCCGTTGCATTTGCATGCAACGGCTTTTTGTATTTGGTGCCCAGAAGAGGACTCGAACCTCCACGATGTTACTCGCTAGTACCTGAAACTAGTGCGTCTACCAATTCCGCCACCTGGGCTTTCAGAGTGATTGAATTATATAGCGGGAAAACCAGCACTCAGGCGAGTTGCTGCACTTTTCTCAAAAATGTGAGGGTGTGAGGAAGAGGGTGCAAGAAACGAAAAAGCCGTTGCATTTTCATGCAACGGCTTTTTGTATTTGGTGCCCAGAAGAGGACTCGAACCTCCACGATGTTACTCGCTAGTACCTGAAACTAGTGCGTCTACCAATTCCGCCACCTGGGCTTTCAGAGTGATTGAATTATATAGCGGGAAAACCAGCACTCAGGCGAGTTGCTGCACTTTTCTCAAAAATGTGAGGGTGTGAGGAAGAGGGTGCAAGAAACGAAAAAGCCGTTGCATTTTCATGCAACGGCTTTTTGTATTTGGTGCCCAGAAGAGGACTCGAACCTCCACGATG
>NZ_JAVXSJ010000013.1:0-2130 GCF_036643215.1 Comamonas sp.
CAGCGACAGCCTTGACGTCATCCGCCGAGAGCTTCTTGGCCACAGCGCCCATCAGACCCAGAGGCCCGGCTTCGCGCTGGCCCTTGTTCCAGGCATCGATCTGGCTCTGCATATAGTCGGCAGACAGGTGACCAATGGCCGGAAAATCCTTGCCCACACCCACGCCACCGGGGCCATGGCACTGCGCACAGGCAGGAATGCCATCCGCCCAGCGACCGCGCTCGACCAGCCATGCGCCGCTATCGTCATTCTTGCCGGGCAACGCACCGCGCACCGCCTTGATGGGCAGTGGCAGGGTGGCGTAATAAGCCGCGACGTCAGCGCGCTCTTGCTCGCTCAAGGCCTTGGCCATGGAGGCCATGACGGCAGATTGACGGGCACCGGCGGCCAGCTGGTTCAGCTGACGCTCCAGATAGCCGGGGTGCTGACCTGCCAGCGCGGGAAAGCCAGCCTGACCTTCACCCTTGGCGCCGTGGCAAGTGGCACAGGCGGCTGCGCCACCTGCGGAGCCGGACTGTGCAATCTTTGCGCCAGCCGTGGCATTGCCATTCAATGCGGCCTTGGCGGCGGCAGGTTCTTGCGCCCAGGCGCTAGTCGCCATCAGCATGGAAATGCCAACAGCCACCCACGACCGGGGCAGAGTCTTAGTGTTCAAGCGATTCATCTTGGGAATGGAGTTGTACGCCGCGCCCACCAGGCCCACCTCAGGCTGGTGCAAGCGCCAACGTCTGGCCGGTGATGTCAAGGACGTAGAAGTCCATGACAGCAAGCGCATACCCCGAAGATACTTATATAAGATTAAGAGCCAATTAATGCTCGGAACAATCGGCTACAAATCCGGGCTCAGGGTGTATCCATGCCCTTATCAGGCCCTGCGCTGCAAGCCACGACCGGCAGGTAAAGCCGCACCACCAGCCCTGTTGGTGCTTTAGATGCTTCAGTTGGCATGGCGGCAACGGAAGACCATTCGCTCGCATCGCCCTGCTCCAGCCACTGCACCAGTGGCAGCAACTCCAGTGCGCCACCGCTGCTCTGGGCAATGCGCTGAACAATGGCCAGCCCCAGCCCGCTGCCATGCGCCTGATGCTGCTTGCGCCAGAAGCGCTGTGTGGCGACGGCGCAATCCTCGCGGCTCAAGCCCGGCCCCTGATCCAGCACGGTGAATTCCACATAGCCAGCAATGCGCTCAGGCCTTGGCAGAGCTGCATCCACTAGGCCACCAGCGTCTGCCGGCAGTTGCTTGAAAGAACGCTTGAGATGCTTGAGATAGCGCATACCCAGCGACACGGGGAAATCAGCCTGATCCTGCCCTGCCACTTGCCCATAGCGCAAGGCATTTTCGATCAGGTTGCGCAGTGCAGAAATCAGCAGAGGCTGGGGCACCACTACCCGCAAATCCTCCAGCCGAGCATCGCCCTGCGCCTGCCCTGGCAGCCAGCGCAGTCGTTGCTGACCTGAGGGAATGGCCGTAGCGGCCAGCCCCCAGGCTTTTTCCAGCGCATCCCAGGCGCAGGCGGGCTCAGATCCGCAGACCATCGGGCGTGTGCCACCGCCTTCATCGCCCTCATCACCAGCGGGTTGGCCATCGAGCCGCGCCAGCAGCAGCAACTGCTCCAGCGTGTGCTGCAAATGCACCACGCCCTCACCGGCCTGCTCCAGCGCATCGTGGGTCATCTGCCATTGCATGGTCTGCGTGCCCACACTGGCCACAGCCATCTGCGCAACTTGCACATGGGTCTTCACCGCCGTCAGCGGCGTGCGCAGCTCATGGGCGGCATCATCCGTCCAGCGACGCTCGCGCTCCAGCGCGCTGTGCACGCGCTGGAGCAAATGATTAATGGTCTGCACCAGCGGCGCCAGTTCCTTGACCTGACGGCCCTGCGCCACGGGCGAGTCATCGCCGGGCGGGCGCTGGCTGAGTTCTTGGCGCAGCGACTCCAGCGGCCGCAGGCCTCGCGCCACCCCCCACCACATCAGCACCATGCTGGCCAGCAGCGCCAGCAAAAAGGGCAGGATGATGGTGTAGGCAAAGCCGTAGATCAGACCCTCGCGCACATCAATGCGGTCAGCCGTGGCAATGCGCACGCCGTGATCTTCCAGCACATAGGTGCGCCACGGGCGCCCTCCTTT
>NZ_JAVXSJ010000013.1:2230-130809 GCF_036643215.1 Comamonas sp.
CAATGCGCACGCCGTGATCTTCCAGCACATAGGTGCGCCACGGGCGCCCTCCTTTAATGACGGTGGAAAAGCCCAGCGGCAGCGGCGCCTGAAAGCTGGGCGCACCGGCCGTGCGAGCCAGAACCTGCGAATCATCGGGTTCGGCCGCTTCTGGCATGTGCACGGGCTGCGCCTTATCTCCAGCCCTGTCTCCAGCCGCCTCTCCGGCCCTGTCTCCAGACTGAGCACCCACATGACTGCGCGGCACCGCCAGCGGAGACGCCGGGATCAGCGCCGCAGGCATTGCTGTGTCAGCCGGCGTATTAACGGTTTCAGTATTAGGCGCTTCAGTATTTTCAGTATTGATAGCTGCTGGCGCAGGTGCTGTATGCACTTCACTGCGGATCATGCTGACTTCACAGGCCACGCCATCACGCGCGACCACGTTGAGCATGGGCCCCCAGTCTTCAGGGTTGGCGTTTTGCGGTTTGAACTGGTGGACGATGCCCGCCACCATACGGGCCGATGCAATCAGCCGGTCATCCAGCACCGAGCGCAGCTCGTGGCGCATGCCGGTAAACATCCAGGTAGCGACACCGCCCCAGAGCGTACACAGCGCCAGACACAGCCAGACCAGCAGTCGAACCCGCAGACTACGCATCAGTGACCGCCTTGAATGCGCCCCAGGCGAAAGCCCACGCCGCGCACCGTCTCCACAATGTCTGTACCCAGCTTGCGGCGCAGATGGTGCACATGCACATTCACGGCATTGCTCTCCACATCAAGGCTGTAGCCATACAGGCTGTCGCGCAGCTGCTCCAGATTGAGCACGCGGCCCGGCGACTGCAGCAGCGCTCGCAGCAAAGCCCATTCGCGGCGCGACAAATCGACCGCCTGCCCCTCACGCACAGCCTGGCCGGCGGCCAGATCAACCTTGACATCGCCCAGCACAATCCAGTCCACAGACCGGCCCGCCGCACGGCGCAGCAGTGCATGCAGGCGTGCAGCCAGTTCATGCAGATCAAAGGGTTTGACCAAATAATCGTCTGCACCGGTTTGCAGACCTTCAATGCGCTGCCCCACCGCGTCGCGTGCGGTCAGCACCAGCACGGGCAGCTCAAGACCCTGACTGCGCCAGCGTGCCAGCAGGTGCAGGCCGTCCTCGTCGGGCAGACCCAAGTCCAGCACGCACACATCAAAGTGCGATGACTTGATAGCCGCATCAGCCTGACTGGCACAGCCCACCACATCGACACCAAAGCCCTGTAACTGCAGGCCCGCCTTGACCCCGCTGGCGACCAAAGCGTTATCTTCTACTAACAGCACATGCATCGTCGTCACCACGAAACTCTGGCTTGCAGCACCTCTTGCGGTGAGTAAGCGCCCGTTACGTGCCTATTCGTCAAAAGTGATCAGCATCGCAGATTTAGGTTTTCCCAGCGTTAACCGCGACTTAATCCCTTGCACCCAAGATTGGCGGGTTATTCACTCCGCTTTTGAATGTTCACCCGCTCATGCGCCCACGCCTTTATGCTGCCATCGCCCTGCTTTTAGCCTTGTTGCTGACCGGGGCCACTGCGTGGGCTCAGCCTTTGAGCATTCCCAGCCTTAACAGCCAGGCAGACAGCGCGCAGGGCGATGTTTTGAGTGCGGAGCAGGCTTTCGTCCTTTTGCCACCTGCGCTAGGCGCTATCAAAACCGAAGATAAAACAAAAGAAAAGCAGCTCACCCTCAACTGGCAGATTGCGCCCGGCTACTACCTTTACCGCGATCAGATTCGCATTAGCGATGCACAGGGCCAGAGCCTGAATGCCAACATTCCGCAAGGCGAAACACTGACGGATGCCTTTTTTGGCACGGTGCAAGTATTTCACCAGCAGCTCACAGTGCAAGCCGCCTTGCCCACCCGGCCAGAGCAATGGCCGCTGCAGCTGCAATGGCAGGGCTGCGCGGAAATTGGCGTGTGCTACCCGCCGCAGCAAGCCAGCGTGACTGCACAGCAACTGCGCTTGAGCTTGGATGCAGAACCCGAAAACGCGGAACCCGTCAGCGCCACACATTGGCTGGCTCTGCCGCCTAGCGTGTTGCTAGGCCCTGTCGCCCTGCCCACCATGGCACTGATTGTGTTTATGGCCTTGTTTACCAGCCAGTGGTGGGCCAGACGCCAGCAACTGCGTAGCGGCCAGCCGGTGGAATCGGCCCTGCTGCAAGCCACGATTGCCGGTTTACTGGGCGCACGCCTGGCCTATGTGGCGCAGTGGTGGCCCGAGTACTGGGGTGAAAGCATGGCCGATGACCTGAGCGGCCTGCTGCGCATGCTCGATATCCGCGATGGCGGCTGGAATCTCTGGGCCGGCGTGCTTGCCGCCCTGCTCTGGGCGCTGTGGCGCAGCCGCAAACAAGCCGCTTTGCGCCGCGACAGCTTGCAGGCGCTGGCTGTTGGCGCTCTGATAGTGATAGCTGGCCACGCCATGCGTACCTGGCCTGCCACTCAAAACATGGCCTTACCGAACACGCCTTTTGTGAATGCCGCTGCGCAGACCGTGGATTTGAGCCGTTACAAAGGTCAGCCGCTGGTGATCAACCTCTGGGCCAGCTGGTGCCCGCCCTGCAAGCGCGAGATGCCGGTGATGGCGCAGGCCCAGAAAGAGCACCCCGGCGTGCGATTTATCTGGATCAATCAGGGCGAAGACGCTGCCAAAGTCATGCGCTACTTGCAGACCATGCCCTTGCCAGCCGCCCAGGTGCTGCTGGACCCGCAGCAGCTCGCCAGCCAGCACTGGCAGCAGCGCGGTCTGCCATCAACATATTTTTATGACGCAAGCGGGCAACTCAAAGGCATGCGCATGGGCGAGCTATCTCGCGCCAGCCTTGCCGAGCAGCTGCGAGTCATAGCGCCCCGCGAACACAGCCCTGATAAGCAATAACTAAAAACGGAGATTTTTATCGTGCCCCGCCAGTTGCCCAGCTTTCTGTCCAAGCTTCGCCAGTCATCGCCCCTGCTAATCCCTATCGCCGCAGCCGCTGCCGCCACGGTGGTCGCCGTGGCCTATGCACATGACGCCATCGCCTCGACGAAGGCGAGCAGCAAACCAGAGATCATCAGCACCTCTGGCGAGCTGCCTTCGGCGCATTTTCTGGCAGAGCAAGGCCTGACCATCGCCGGTCCCATGCCATCTGCCGGTGGTCTCAAAGCATGGGCCGCCTATCGCGACCAGCAGCCCATTCCCATCTACCGCCTGCCCGACGGCAAGCACTGGGTGATAGGCACGGTCATTGATGCGCAGGGCAAGGACGTCAACGCCAAGACATTACAAAGCGCCGTGCAAAAGCCCATGGGCCAGCAACTGTGGAGCGATCTGGAGGGCACCCACTGGATTGGCGACGGCAAGCCCGATGCACCGCAGATTGCCTATGTCTTCACCGACCCCAACTGCCCTTACTGCAACCAGCTGTGGCGCGACGCGCGGCCTCTGGTGCAATCGGGCCAGCTGCAGCTGCGCCATATTCTGGTGGGCATACTGCGCCCCAGCAGCCAGGGCAAAGCCGCCGCCATTCTGGCCGCGAAAGCCCCCGAGCAAGCGCTGGCCAGCCATGCTCTGGCCTATGCCGATGCCAGCGGCAAAAACCCCGACACACTGGGGATCGCGCCCCTGCAGCGCATTCCCCTTTCTGCCCGTGATGCGCTGTCCAACAATGTCTCGCTGATGAACAGCATGGGCCTGCGCGCCACACCCGCAACCATCTGGAAAAACGCACAGGGACTGGTACAGACACGTACCGGCATGCCCCCCGGGCTGTTGAACAGTGTGATGGGCACACCCGCCCCCTAAGAGCCAAAATGGCCTGCAGCCCATACTCAACAGGCGCTAGAAGCTATCATCCCAGTAGCAAACTCTGACTGCACACCATGAGCCAACCTGACTGGAATTCCCTGCTTCCTGCCCTGCACCCCGACACCCGCGTGGTGCTGCATGCCCCCACGCCGCAAGCGCTGGCGCGTGCACGCGGCAACTTCAAGAACCTGACGGCAGCCCACCCTGCGCTGCAGGTCTGGATTGTCGTCAACGCTCAGGCCGTGCAAGCCGTGCTCGACCAGCCCCATGACATGGGCCCCGCCCTGGCGCACGTTCTGCTGTGCCCCAACACTCTGAAGAACAACGGCGTCACCGCACCCGAGAACATTCAGGTCCTGCCCATGGGCGCCGTGGAAGCCATTGCCCGCATGCAGCAAGCGGGCTGGACCTATATCCGCAGCTAAAAACGACTTTAAGAATCTCCTATGAATTATTAACAATTCATAGGCATTCTCGCAGCGCCACTGACTGAGCTGCAGGTGTGCTTCCTACATCGAAAAAAACTATCTGAAATAAATTCAAATCAATTTATTTTCAGTATCGATGTGCGAGGCACCATGAACAAAACATATAGGTCTATCTGGAACGCATCCTTGGGCAGCTGGGTCGCAGCCCCAGAGACCGCGCGTCATGGTTCAGGCAAGACCAAAGCCTCCGTTCTGGTCCTTGCAACAGCCTTGCTGGCCTGCAATGTGGTGCATGCAGACACCACGGTCACGCTGAGCGACCAGCAGATATCCAGCACCAGCTACGCCACAACCCCTTCGGACAATCTGGTTCTGAGCATCAGCAATGGCACGGCCACGCAGTCTGGTGATATTTCAGGCACAGGTTCGCTCGTCAAAGACGGGGCTGGCACCGTGGTTCTGAGCGGCAACAACACCCACAGCGGTGGCACCGCCATCAACGCCGGCGCTTTGCAGGTCAATCAGGAAAGCGCTCTGGGCTTGGCTGCAAGCGGGGTTACGGCTAACGCCTCTACGTTGAAGCTAGGGCTGAGCGGCTCACAAGGCACCAGCTTCAATCGGGCCCTGACGCTACAAAACAATAGCCAGCTCAACTCCGCCTTTGGCAGCAACACCTGGGCAGGTGATATCACGTTGGAAAACCCAGACCCCAACCGCGATGCCAGCGCCAGCGCTACAGCGGATACCGGAGCCACACTCAATCTCACAGGCAAGATCAATGCCGCAAGCAGCTTCCGGCTGGAGACGACTGGCAACGTCAATGTGAGTGCAACGACGAGCAACGTCGGCATTTTTCGCAGCAATAGCAATGCAGGCACGACTAGTCTGCATCTCAATAACGCCAACATTCAGGCCAGCACAAGCGACCAAAATGCTGCAGGCCTTTATTCCATTTTTGACATCGGAAAAAGCCAGGTACTGGTGACCAACTCCACCATTGCAGGCTACCAGGGCATCAACACCAACCAGAGAAGTGCCGTCACCGTGCAGGACTCGACGATCAACGGCGTGGCAAACGGGGTGTTCACACAATGGGGTTCCAGGGCCACCCTGGAGCGTGTGAAGGTCAACGCAGTCAATCCCGGCGGCGCTGCGTTTGGGGTGGACAGCCTGATCAGCTCGCACACCGAGATCAAGGACTCCACCATCAACGCCACCGCCACAGGCGGCCCTGCAATCGGCGTGATGGTACGTTACGGCACAGCGCAACTCGGGGAGAAAGGTGGCACTGTCACGCTAAGCGGCAACAACAGCATTTCGGCCCACCGCACCGACCTCACACCGGCAACGCTTGGCAACACATCGGCCATCTTGCTGTTTCCGTACCCTGAAGGGGGCGGTGCGGTCAATGTCTCGGGCCAGCTCAATATCGACACCAATGGCCGCGCCATCTACAACCGCATGGGCACCATCACACTGACTGATGCCAGCATCACTGGCACCGGGGACTCTGCCAGCATCCTTCCCATGTACCTGGAAAGCTCCACATCCGTGATGCTGCTCAAGGGCAATACACAGGGCAACAATCAATGGAGCTGGGAAGGGTCAGGCGGCACCTTTGACATCAGCGCCGTTCAAAGCACAGCCCCGTTCATTCTAGGTAGTCTGCGAGGCCAAAGCACAGTGATGCTAGGCGGCCATGAACTAGCAGTGGGCGGTGGCAATATCGACACCACGTTCAGCGGCAATCTGCAAGAAGGCGGCATCGCTGGCGGCACAGGGGCATCACTGCAAAAACTGGGCACAGGCAAGCTAACCTTGGCTGGAACCAGCAGCTATACCGCCGGAACCACCGTGCAGGACGGTGCACTGATCGCCGGTAGCGCCACCGGTTTGCCACAGAACACCCCCTATACGATCAACGGCGGCACCCTTGATCTGGGCAGCTGGGATTTACAGACCTCGAACCTGAGCGGCACAGGCGGGGCCATTGCACTGAACGCCAAGACACTGACGGCGAATCAGGCAACCAATTCCAGCTTTGCGGGCAGCATTCACGGCAGCGGCAACCTGATCAAGCAAGCAGCGGGCTCACTGACTCTGAGCGGCACCAACACCTATACCGGCACCACCGATATTGTTCAAGGCATGTTGCAGGCAGGCGCCGCCAATGTGTTCAGCAATGGCTCGACGCACAATGTCGCAGCGGGTGCTGTCATGAATCTGGCAGGTCACAACCAGTCGGTGGCGGGGCTCAGCAACAGCGGCACGGTCCAACTCAGCGCAGGCTCACCGGGCACGGTGCTTAAGGTGACAGGGCCTTACACAGGCAACAATGGAGTGATCGCACTGTCTTCCGTGCTGGGCGCCGATGGCAGCACCAGTGACAAGCTGCTGCTCAGCGGAACAGCCGCTGTAGCCAGCGGCACGACATCATTGCAAGTCACCAATGCAGGCGGCCTGGGTGCACAGACGCAAGGCTCGGGCATTGAGGTGGTTGGCACAGAAAATGGGGCCAGCCTGCAGCCAGGCAGCTTTACGCTGGCAGGCGGGCATGTCGATGCAGGTGCATTCGAATACCGTCTGGTGCAGAACGCCCAGAGTGCAGCCCTGCAATCAAGCGCTGCACCAGCTCCACCACCGGCACCCACACCACGCTCCATCGATCCACCACCTGCACCGGCACCTGCCCCCACTGCAACGCCCTCCCCCGCACCAAGCCCAGCACCGCGTTCAATAGATCCACCACCTGCACCGCAGCCAGCTCCTGCCTATCGTGCAGAGGTACCGCTGCTGTCCGCACTGCCCGCGCAACTGCGCCAGGCCGACATGGCCATGCTGGGTGATATGCACAAACGCATGGGCGATGAAATCGCGGCAGCCGGAGCTGAACCTGCGGGCAACCGCCGTGTATGGGGGCGCATCTTGCGCACCGACCCCACAATTCGCCAGCAAGGCGCGGTCAGCCCCGAGAGCAGTGGCCATATGACAGGCTTTCAGGCAGGTATTGACCTGTACGCAGACAAAAACCTCAAGGCAGGTCTTTATGTAGGCCAGCTCGAAGGCGATATGAGCGTGCATGGCTTTGCCAGCGGCGTGCAGGGCAAATATGTGGGCTTCAACCATCTGCGCAGCCGCTACCTGGGCGTGTATGGCACCTGGCAAGATGACAGCGGCCTCTATGCAGACGCTGTGCTGCAGGGCGCAGACTATCGCAGCGACTTGCACACCGCAGGCAACGCCACACAGGCCCGAACCAAGGGCAGTGGCTGGCTTGCATCGCTGGAGGTGGGCAAGCCTTTTGCGCTCAACAGCCAATGGCAGATTGAGCCGCAAGCCCAGCTCATCTACCGCAAGCTGAGCATTGATGACACAGCGCTAAGCCTTGCTACCGTCAAAACCAAGGCCGATGACGACTGGACCTTGCGCTTGGGCGCACGCATCAAGGGCAGCTTCACCACCAGCGCAGGCGTGTTGCAACCCTATGGCCGCGTAAATATCTACCGCGCCAGCAATACGACTGACGTTGCCAGCTTCATCACGCCTGCAGCAGTTACCGATATCAAGGCCCAAGGCGGCTACACCGCAACCGAACTGGCAACTGGAGCCAGCCTTCAGATCAACCGGCGCACCAGCATCTATGGCGAACTGGGCAAGCTCTGGGCCATTGGCGGTGACAGCCGCATCAAGAGCGGCCTGCAAGCCTCGGTGGGTTTCAAGGTGCAGTGGTAATTGCAATAGAAGCGGATTCAGAGCCAGCTTGCAGCAAGCGGCTGGCTCTGAATCCGTCGCTAAAACGCGGTAAGGCCCCCGGGAGTGACGCATTGCGCAATGTCCGCAAACTGCGTCAATTTATGTCAAGTGCAGCCAAGCCACCTATGGAAAGCGCCTAAAGCTGGCTACATTCGTAACCATCAGCAACACATAAGTAATTACCCGAGGCATGGCAAGATCCTTCACTGCTTTCGGGTATCGCTCCCTACCTGTACACCGAGGAGTACCCATGCTTTTTTCCGCTCGCCCCCTGAAGCGCCTGCGCTCCCCCATGGCTGCCCTGAACATAGGAGCCGCACTGCTGGCCGCCTTGGCCGCACTGCCTGCAGCGCAGGCTGGCGAGCTGGAAAAAATCAAGGCTGCCGGTCGTATCACAGTGGCCCATCGCGACTCGTCCATTCCTTTTTCATACCTTGACGCCAACACCAAACCCATTGGTTACGCCATGGACCTGTGCGCCAAGGTCGTAGAAGCGATTCGCGTGCAATTGCGGATGCCTTCGCTGCCGGTGGACTATCTGGCAGTCACCTCAGCATCGCGCATTCCCTCCATCGTAGAGAGCAAGGCATCGCTGGAGTGCGGCTCCACCACCAATAACGCCGAGCGCCGCAAGCAGGTCGATTTCACCATCCCTCACTACATCGCCTCGGTGCGTCTGCTGGTGCCTGCCAGCAGCAGCATTAAGACGGCGGAAGACCTGGGCAACAAACCCGTGGTGTCTACGCAAGGCACAACCAGCCTGAGCGAGCTGACCCACATCAACGCCGAGCGCATGCTCAAGATGCAGATCACCCCCGTCAAAGATCACCAAGACGGCTTCAACGCCGTCGCCACAGGCAAGGCTCAGGCCTTTGCAATGGATGACGTTCTGCTTTCCGGCCTGCGCGCTCAGTCCAAAGAGCCTGCCAAATACGCCGTGGTGGGCAAGTCCATGACGGTAGAGCCTTACGCCATCATGCTGCCCAAGGGCGATGAGGCTTTCAAGAAGGTGGTCAACCAGGAAATGCTGCGCATCATTCGCAGCGGTGAGATGCAAACGCTCTACACCCAATGGTTCCAGAAGCCGATTGCACCCAACGGCATCAATCTTGAGCTGCCCATGCCTTATCTGCTGCGCGAATCGCTGCGCTTTCCTACCGACAAGATCGCCGAGTAATTCCGTCTCTTGAACAAAAAAGACGCCTTCAAAGGCGTCTTTTTTATGGCCGGCAGCAAGACCCTCTACAGTCCCCAGCCCTTGAGCGCAGGCAGCACCAGCTGCGTCGCTGCATAGCCTTCGTCGATGGACTCGCGCCCACGGTGAAAATCCATCAGCCCGACATGCGAGAGGCGCGGCGCAATCAGCACTTCGGCCGGGTCGCCCGCCATACGGCTGCGCGTAATACGCATCTGCATGATGTTGACGCTGGCCATCACCACATTGAGCAGCGAGGGAATGCGCGGTGAATCGTCTTCCTCCGCATCGCTCTCGTCCTTACGGCCCATGCGCATGACTGACGACGACATGGTCTTCACGCTGGTCATACTGCGCTTCCACTTGCCAGACCAGCCCACGGGGGAGGCATGGGCGGCCAGGGCCTCGGGAATTTGCCCAAGCGGCAGCGGCGGTTCATCGTCTTCATCAAGCTGCATCTGCGACGCCCTGACCTCGCGGGTATGAATCTTGAGGTCGGTCTCGCTCATGTCCACGGGCTTCATGTGCTTGCGCATGATGTCAGCGTTCAGATCGACAGCGATCACAATGTCGGCACCCATGGCCCGCGCCAGCGACACTGGCACAGGGTTGACCAGCCCGCCATCGACCAGCAAACGCCCATCGTGTGTCGATGGCGTAAACAAGCCGGGCAGCGCGATGGAGGCTCGAACGGCCTCGGCGATGGAGCCCTTGCGCAGCCAGACCTCAGCGCCCGTCTGCAGGTCGGTGGCTACGCAGCCAAACGGAGCGCCCAGCTCCTCCATGGTTTCCTGCACAAAGTTCTCGCGCCAGAAGTCGATGATCTTCTCGCCTTTGAGCAGACCACCGCCCAGGTTGAAGTCCATGAAGCCGAACACCTTGCGCTTGCCAAGGCCCAGCACCCAGCTCTCAAACGCATCCATCTCGCCCGCCGCATAGGTCGCGCCAACCAGCGAGCCTATGGATGTGCCGCAGATGATGTCCGGGCTGATACCGGCTTCGCGCAGCGCATGCAGCACACCAAAATGCGCCCAGCCACGGGCCGAGCCGCTGCCCAATGCCAGACCCACAATCGGTTTGCGTCGCAATTTGTTCATGCTTGCTTTCTACCGCACTCAGCGCTTAAAAAGATTACGCAGGCTTCTCGCCTGCCAGCAGCGCCAGCATGCCAGCCTCGTCCAGCACAGGCACGCCCAGCTCTTCGGCCTTGGCCAGCTTGCTGCCCGCCTCGGCACCGGCCACCACATAGCTGGTCTTTTTGCTGACGGAGCCAGAGACCTTGGCGCCTGCCGCTTCAAGCATATCTTTGGCGGTATCGCGGCCCAGCGTGGGCAAGGTGCCGGTCAGCACCACGGTCAGCCCCGCCAGAATCTGCGGAGCCTTTTCAGCAGGCGCACCCTCTTCCCAGTTCACACCGCAGGCGCGCAGCTGCTCCACCACCTCGCGGTTATGGGGCTGGGCAAAAAAGGTGTGAATGCTGTCGGCCACAACAGGCCCCACGTCCTTGACTTGCAGAAGGTCTTCAACGCTGGCGTCCATGATGGCGTCCAGCGTGCCGAAATGCTTGGCCAGATCTCTGGCTGTGGATTCGCCCACATTGCGAATCCCCAGGCCAAACAGAAAACGCTGCAGCGTCGTGCGCTTGGATTTTTCCAGCGCATCCAGCACGTTCTGGGCCGATTTGACCGCCATGCGATCCAGCGCCGCCAGCGACGTCAACCCCAGCTTGTAGAGGTCAGGCAGCACGCGCACCACCTGTGCATCGACGAGCTGATCGACCAGCTTGCCGCCCAGGCCTTCAATGTCCATGGCGCGGCGGTGAGCGAAGTGCAGGATAGCTTCCTTGCGCTGCGCAGCGCAGAACAGGCCGCCCGTGCAGCGGTGGTTGGCCTCGCCTTTTTCACGCACCACTTCACTGCCGCAGACCGGGCAGGCCTTGGGCATGCGGAAATTGGGTACGTAAACCGGACGAACGCCAGGCACCCTGCCCGCGACCTCGGGAATCACATCACCGGCGCGGCGCACGATGACCATGTCACCCACGCGCACGCCTTTTTTGCGAATATCAAACAGGTTCGACAGCGTGGCATTGGTCACCACCACGCCGCCGACTTGCACAGGTGCCAGCCGCGCCACGGGGGTGAGCTTGCCGGTTCGGCCCACCTGCACGTCGATGGCTTCCATCAACGTAGGCATCTCTTGCGCCGGGTATTTGTGGGCCACGGCCCAGCGCGGCTCGCGCGACTTGAAGCCCAGCTGGCGTTGCAGCGCCAGGCTGTTGACCTTGTAGACCACGCCATCAATCTCATAGGGCAGATTGGCGCGTTCAGCACCGATGCGCTGGTGAAATGCTACCAATTCAGAAGCACCCACCGCAATACAGACCTGAGGTGCGACCGGGAAACCCCATGATTTCAGCGTCTGCAGCATGGCGTAGTGGGTGCCAAAGTTCGGGCCGCCCTGCTCGGGGGGGGTGATCTCGCCCAAGCCATAGGCAAAGAATGAGAGCGGGCGCTGCGCTGCAATATTCGAGTCCAGCTGGCGTACCGATCCCGCTGCCGCATTGCGCGGGTTGGCAAAGGTCTTGGCCCCGGCAGCCTGCTGGCGTGCGTTGAGCTTGTCCAGATCGGCCTTGGCCATATGCACCTCGCCGCGCACTTCCACCACGGGCGGCACATTCTGGTCAGCGGGCAGGCACAGCGGAATCTGGCGAATGGTGCGAATGTTGTGGGTCACATCCTCGCCCACCTCGCCGTCGCCACGCGTGGTGGCCTGCACCAGCAAGCCGTTTTCATAGCGCAGGTTCATGGCCAGGCCATCGAACTTGGGCTCGGCCACATATTCCACAGCAGGGTCGGCCTCTGTCAGCTCCAGCTCTTTGCGAACGCGCTGGTCGAAAGCGATGGCACCTGTGGCCTCGTTATCGGTTTCGGTCTGAATGCTGAGCATGGGCACAGCATGGCGCACCGGAGCCAGTCCGTCGAGTACCGCTCCAATCACGCGCTGTGTGGGCGAGTCAGGGGTAATGAGCGCCGGGTAGGCACCTTCCAGCGCCTGCAACTGCTGATAGACACGGTCGTATTCGCCATCAGGCACCGTGGGCGTATCCTGCACATAGTATTCATGCGCCCACTGGTTGAGCTGGGCACGCAGCTGCGCCACTTTGGCGAGCACGCTTTCAGGAACTCCTGTTTTCGTAGCTGCCTGCGCTTTTGAATCCTGAGGTTCAGCGGAAAAAAGGTCTAAATTCTCGGTCATACGCATCCCGCTGCAATTCAAAGTCTGAGATGAAAAAGGCCAACATTGTTGGCCTTGTTATTTAGCTGAAAAGTCTTCTGGCGAGAAGCGACCCGGCTGACAGTTCACGGCTGTCGAGCTTGTCGTAGAGCAGCTCCAGATCATGCTGAATCGGGTCCAGTGCGGACACGGGCAGCAGGTAGCCGTTCTGGTCGCACAGTACGCCGTCCATGGTCTGGCACAGCTGCTCGGCCACCTGGCGCAGTCGCACAAACGGCTGCTGGCCGCGCGGCACCTGAGCGACGTCAAGGCTCAGCAAAAATTCACGCACCACGGACTGATCGAGGTCATCGCCCATGGCGGCCTGCGGGTCGTAGCTGAGCACCAGCACAGGCGGCAGGCCATGAATAGGCGACTGCAGCAGCATGCGGCCGGGCATGGGCGTGGTGACAAAGCCCAGGCGCTGCGCGTTTTGCTGCACATAGCCAGCGCTCCACGAGGCCTGACGGGCGCGCAGCATGAAGCTCAGCTGCGCATCGTGCTCGCTGGCGAACTGGTCCAGTTCACGGCCTCGAGAGACTTCATTGAGCATGTTAGGCACATCGACCATGGCACCCAGTGCATCGGCAAAGCGCTGAATCTTGGTGACGAATTCCGAGAACTCAATCTCATTGAGCGAGCCTGTGCGGTTGGCCAGCTGCACACCGGCCTGAAAGCCCAGATAGCGCTGACCGGCCTGCAAAGGCTCCCACTGCTTGCTGTCCTGATTCATGCCTTCAATCGCAAACGGCTTGTTGCCCGCACGGCGTGTGCTGGGCTGGGCTTGCAGCGCCACTTCACCGGGAACCATCTGCGCCACGGTGATGGGGGTAATCGCGTCGATCAGCTCATCGAGATGACCACGGCGCTCTACCGACGATGCAGGTGGGATGGAAACGGACAAAGACTCGGCGGTCAGCACCGGCTCCACAGGATCGGCCTTGACTGGTTTGGGCGCAGGAGCGGCCTGGCCCGTAACTGCGGCAATCGCGGCATCGGTGCGCTGGGCGGTGACTTCGCCTTCTGGCTCATTCACATCAGACGCATCTTGAAGCAGAGCTTCCTGGCGCTGGGCTTCTTCATGCGCTTCGCGGGCCACCAGGCGAGCCAGTTCCGCATCGGCTTCGGCAAAGCGGCCACCGGACTCGGGCATCTGTACGGGGTCGGTGCCGGGAATGGCCTGACCAAAGTCGCCCAGCACGGGCTCGCTCTGGTACTTGGTCAGATCGGCACCATGGCCAACGGTGTTCATACCGGGCTCATGGCGCTGCGGATCGGCACTTTCCTCGACGGGTTCTGCACGCTTGGGCCCATTGCGGCGCGCAGACCAGGAGTTGTAGGCAACGATCAGAGTCAAGAGCACCACACCCAGGACAGCCAGACTGATTTGCAAATTACTCATGTGAGAAAACAGTTCTTCAAAAAAGTGGCAACCAAGCTCAGGATAGCTCAGCCATGGACAGTGCGGACTCCATGTCCACTGCAACAATTCGTGAAACGCCCTGCTCCTGCATGGTCACGCCGATCAACTGCTCCGCCATTTCCATGGCAATCTTGTTGTGGCTGATGAACAGGAACTGCGTGCTCTTGCTCATGCTGTGAACCAGCTTGGCATAGCGTTCGGTATTGGCATCGTCCAGCGGCGCGTCCACCTCATCGAGCAAACAGAAAGGCGCGGGGTTGAGCTGGAAAATGGCAAACACCAGCGCAATCGCCGTGAGCGCCTTCTCCCCGCCCGAGAGCAGGTGAATTGTTTGATTCTTCTTGCCGGGCGGCTGGGCAATCACCTGCACGCCAGCATCCAGAATTTCATCACCGGTAATCACCAGCTTGGCCTGACCACCGCCAAACAGCTCGGGGAACATGCGACCAAAGTGCTGGTTGACGATGTCAAAAGTGCCGGTCAGCAGATCACGCGTTTCGGCGTCAATCTTGCGAATGGCGTCTTCCAGCGTCTGCATGGCCTGGGTCAAGTCGTCCATCTGCGCATCGAGGAAGGTCTTGCGCTCGCGGGCCAGCGTCAGCTCATCGAGCGCGGCCAAGTTGACAGCGCCCAGTGCGGCAATTTCGCGGTGCAGGCGGTCAATTTCGCCCTGCAGGCCGTGCATGCGTACATTGCCCTCGGCGATGGACTGCGAGACGGCGGCCAGATCGGCATTGGCTTCGGTCAGCAGATTGCTGTACTGCTCGAGACCCAAGCGCGCGGCCTGCTCCTTGAGCTGAAATTCGGTAATGCGCTGGCGCAGCGGGTCCAGCGCTTTTTCAAGGCTCTGCCGGCGCTCATCACTGGCGCGCAGCTTGTTGGTCAGGTCCTCGTATTCGCTGCGGCGCTGGGCCACGTCTTTTTCGCGCTGCATTTTCAAGTCCAGCGCATCCTGCAGGCCACCTTGGGCCGCAGCATCGGTCAGGCGCGTCAGCTCGTCTTGTGCGCGCTGCTGCTCTTCGGCCAGCGACTTGGCTTGCTGGCTGGCGGTTTCAATGGTGCGCGACAGCTCGCCTCGACGGGCATGCAGAGTGCGCTGCGAGAAGGTCGCTTCCTGGGCTTGGCGCTCCAGCGTGCGCAGTTGCTCGCGTGATTCGTTCAGGCGGCGCTCGGCTTCGAGCACGCGGTCGCCCAGCTGGGCATGGCGCTCCTGGCTATCGGCCAGTTGCATGTCCAGCTCTTCAAAGCGGCCTTCGGCAGAAATTTTGCGCTCTTCGATATCAGAGAGCTGGGCCTCGACTTCGGACAGATCGGAAGAGATTTGGGCATTGCGCGCACGGGCTTGCTCGGCCAGTTGCGACAGGCGCAACGTTTCAACCTGCAGCTCATGCGCACGGCCTTGCGACTCAGTGGCTTCGCGGCGTGCGGCTATCAGACGCTGCGAAGCATCGGCATAGGCGCTTTCGGCCCGCACCAGTGCAGAGCGCGACTCGTCTGCAATCAGCACTTGGGCGCGCACTTCTTTTTCGAGATGCTCAATTTCCTGCGCACGTGCCAAGAGGCCCGATTGCTCGGAGTCCTGCGCATAAAACGTCACGCTGTGCGCAGTCACGGCGTGGCCCGTAGGCACATAAATGGTTTCACCGGCCTGCAACTCAGCGCGCTTGGCCAGGGCCTCATCGAGTGAGGGCGCGGTGTAGCAGCCCGAGAGCCAGTCCACCAGCACGGCGCGCAGACCGGCGTCGTTGATTTTGAGCAGGTCGCTCAGGCGGGCAAAGCGGGCCGTGGACGCAGCTCCAGCCGCTTGTGCGGTGCTGAAAAAAGCCAGTCGGGCTGGCGGTGCATCTTGCCCACCCGAGCCCAAAAAGCCGCGCACCATATCAAGGCGGCCGACCTCCAAAGCGCCAAGGCGTTCGCGCAGTGCGGCTTCCAGCGCATTTTCCCAGCCAGATTCAATGGCGATGCGGCTCCACAGACCCTGCATGCCTTCTAGGCCATGCTTGGCTAACCAGGGCTGGAGCTTGCCGTCGGTCTTGACTTTTTCCTGCAATGCCTTGAGCGCTTCAAGGCGCGCCGACAGATCGGAGTGGCGGCTGCTTTCGGCATTCACGGTTTGCTGGCGAGTGCGGCGGTCTTCATCCAGCTGGGGCACGCTGTCTTGCAGCTCGTTGAGCACGGCATCAGCCATTTCGGCCAATTCCTGCGCTTCAGCCAGTTGCGTCTGCAGATTGCTCAAACGCGCTTCGTCGGGCGTTTCCAGCGCATTGCGGTCAACGCGCAGACGCTCGTAACGGGTTTCAAACTGGCGGCGCTGCTCATCCAGGCTACGCTGCTCAGCGGCCAGTACCTGAATTTGCTGCTGCACCTGCACCACAGAGCCGCGCTGGTCCGCGTCGGCCTTTTGCGCATTGCGCAGCGCATCTTCCAGGTCAGGCAGGCGAGTGCTTTGCTCTTCGAGCTGAGCAGCCAGCATTTCGGCCTGCTCCTCGGCATCCATGCCTGCGCCTTCGATGTTCTCAATCTCGCCCTGAGCCTCTTCGCTGCGGCTGCTCCACAGCAGCAGTTGCTCGGCCAGCTGCTGCAAGCGTTGCTGCACGCGCTGGCGGCCTTCCACCACGTAGCGAATTTCGGCTTCCAGCTTGCCGACTTCGGCCGTGGCCTCGTACAACTTGCTTTGCGACTGGTTGACCTGATCGCTGGCGTCGTAATGCGACTGGCGCAGGGTTTCGAGTCCGCTTTCGTTGTTGCGGATATCAGCCATGCGCTCTTCAAGCTCATTGACGACCTTGAGGCCTTCAACACGCACGCGGTCTTGCTCGCCTTCGGCTTCGGCACGCTTCATAAACCACAGCTGCTGCTGCTTGAGCGTGACCTGCGCGTTCAGGCCGTTGTATTTGGCCGCAACTTCGGCCTGCTTTTCCAATTTATCGAGATTGGCGTTGAGCTCGCGCAGAATGTCTTCCACACGGGTGAGGTTCTCGGTCGTGGCCGAGAGGCGGTTTTCCGTCTCACGTCGGCGCTCCTTGTATTTGGAAACCCCAGCCGCTTCTTCGAGGAACAGACGCAGCTCTTCCGGGCGCGACTCGATGATGCGGCTGATCGTGCCCTGGCCAATGATGGCGTAGGCGCGCGGGCCAAGCCCGGTGCCCAGAAACACGTCCTGCACGTCTCGTCGACGCACGGGCTGGTTATTGATGAAGTAGCTGCTGTTGCCGTCACGCGTGAGAACGCGCTTGACAGCAATTTCGCCAAACTGCCCCCACTGACCGCCAGCACGGTGATCGCTGTTGTCGAACGACAGCTCAACACTGGCGCGGCTCGACGGCTTGCGGTGCGTGGTGCCGTTAAAGATGACGTCCTGCATGGACTCGCCACGCAGCTCGCTGGCCTTGCTCTCGCCCAGCACCCAGCGCACCGCATCCATGATGTTGGACTTGCCGCAACCGTTAGGGCCCACCACGCCAACCATCTGCCCGGGCAGAACGAAATTGGTGGGCTCGGCAAAGGATTTGAAGCCGGAGAGCTTGATGGTATTCAGGCGCACGGTGTCAGGGTCGGTCTAGAGGCTGGCCTGTAAAGGCTTTGTGAGGGGAAAAGCAGAAACGCAAAAACCGGTTGCGCAGCCGAAAGCCTTGAGAAAACCCAAGCCTTGCGTGCAACCGATAACAGCAGGAATCATAACGCGCCCTGCCCTATGGTCAGCCAAGATTGAGGCAAACACACAAACCATAGCTGCTTGCGCTTGACTGGTGTGGGTTTGACGCAGTTTTTATTCGTATTTTTGATTGAATCAGTCACGCTCAGCCGCGCGGCTGAAAAGCAATGAGGCCCGCACCCAGCAGACAGACGGCCACCCCCCCCATATCCCAGACGCTGGGCTTGATGCCATCCACCAGCCAAAGCCACACCAGTGCCGTGCTGATGTAGATGCCGCCGTAAGCCGCATAGATGCGCCCCGAGGCCGAGGGGTGCAAGGTCAGCAGCCAGACAAAAAGCACCAGACTGGCTGCGGCAGGCAGCAGTAGCCAGGCACTGCCGCCTTGCTTGAGCCAGAGCCAGGGCAAATAGCAGCCCACAATTTCGGCAACAGCAGTCAAGGCAAATAGCAGCAGGGTCTTGATATCAGGCACGCAAATCTCTCATCAGACAAAGCCAGCATTGTGTCTGCTTTGCCACGGCCTAGCGCAAAGAGGCGGGGCTGAGTGCCGGCGCCAGTGCCCCCGGCACATTGCCGAAGGTCACCAATCGCTCAAACTCGCCTACTTCCACAGGCGGGCTCATCAAAAAGCCCTGCCAGGCATAGCAGCGCATGTCTTCCAGACAGCGGCACTGGGCCTGCGTTTCCACACCTTCGGCGATGACATGAAGGCCCAGGCTCTTGGCCAGCCCCACGATGGTGCGAGCGATGACCCCATCGTTAGGGTCGGTCAGCACATCGCGCACAAAGCTGCGGTCAATCTTGAGCTGATCAAGCGGCAGGCGTTTAAGGTAGTACAGGGATGAGTAGCCCGTGCCAAAGTCATCCAGCGCAAAGCTGATGCCGTACGACTTCAGGCGGTTCATCTTGGCAATGGTGTCATCCATATCGGAGAGCAGCATGCCTTCGGTCAGTTCCAGCTTGAGGAACTTGGCATTGGCCCCATGCTCGGCCAGCGCCTTGAGCACCTGCTCGACAAAGCCGCTCTGATGAAATTGCTTGGGGCTGACATTCACCGCGAGCACCAGCTGACTGTAACGAGGGTGTCTGGCCCATTTCGCCAGCTGTTTGCACGCAGCTTGCAGCACCCACTCGCCCAGCGGCAAGATGACGCCGGTTTCCTCTGCCAGTGGAATGAACTGGGCCGGGGGCACAAAGCCTTTTTCTGGGTGCTTCCAGCGCAACAGGCCTTCGGCGCCAATCACTTTGCCCATTTCTACCTGTGGCTGGTAGTAAAGCTCAAACTCTCCCGCTTCAAGCCCGGCGCGCATGTCATGCTCCATGGAGCGGCGTTCTTGCAGGGCGGATTGCAGCAACGGGTCAAAAAAGCAGCTGAGGTTGCGACCCAGACTCTTGGCCTGGTACATCGCCATTTCGGCGCGCCGCTGCACTTCTTCAGACGTCAGCGCCTGCTCGCCAAACAGGCTCAGGCCCATGCTCACAGTGATGGAGTGCGTCACGCCCCCTGTCACCATCGGCTCGCGCAGCCGGGTTAGCCATTGATTGGCTTCCTTCTCCAGCTGGGCGGCGGCGGCGACAGAGTCCTCGCCCAGGTTTTCAATCAGCAATGCGAAGTCATCGCCGCCCTGGCGTGCAATCGTGGCGCCCGGGGGCAGCAAGCCCAGAATACGCTGGCTCAGCGCCTGCAGCAGCAAGTCGCCCTGCTCAAGACCATAGGTCTCGTTAAAGGCCTTAAAGTTATCAATATCCAGCAGCACGACACCACCGAAATGCGCTTTGCGCTGCGCAAGAACCAGCGCATGCTGCAGCCGGTCAGCCAGCAGGCGGCGGTTGGGCAGAGCGGTGAGTGCATCGTAGAAGGCCAGACGCTTGACTTCCTGCTCGGCTGCGATGCGCTGGCTCTGGTCCTGAATCACCATCAGGCAGCCGTCGTTTTGCAGCACTGCGCTGACCGCCACGGTACGGCGCTCACCATCCGCGCCTGTCAGTACCAGCGGCTGGGCCGCAATCATGCTGGCTGCTGAATGGGGCAAGAACTCCTCCCACTCCATGTCCTCATCCGCAACCCGAACTGACTGCTGCGCCTTCAGCCGCTGGATGGCATGGGCTTTGGCAGCCTCCCAGCGCTGAACTACGCGCTCGCGCTCTGGTGCGTCGGGGAACATGCGCTCCCACCATTGCAAGGTGGTGATACCGGGTTTGCCACCATGGCCTGCCAGGCGCAGAAATTCTTCATTCCAGTACACAAGGCGACCGCTCAGGTCTTCCATGACCAGCCCCACGGGCAGCCTCTGCATCAGGTTGCGCAGCTGCTGGTGGCCCATGCGCTCCACCTGCTCCATCCGCTTGCGCCCGCTGATGTCGTTCACCAGCACCTGCAGGCGTTTGGTCTCTTGCCTGCCCGTCAAAAAGGCGTTGAGTTCTACCCAGACTGGCGATCCATCCTTGGCGCGCAGGCAGAACTCTGCTGTATTGTGCTGAAACTGCTGAAGATCCAGCCCTTCCAGCAGTTGGGCACAATGTGCCTGGTCTTCAGGCATTACCAGTTCCAGCGCGTTGCGCTGATGAATCTCATGAGCCTCGTAACCCAGCATGCGGCAGAGGTGCTGATTGACCTTGAGCACGCTGCGCGTCTCGACATCCATCTCAATCACACCCATGGCAGCCTGCTCGCACATGGCATGAAAGCGTGCATCGCTCTCCTGGCGGGCCTGCGCACTGACTTTGATGCGCTTGCGCCAGCTCCAGCGGCTTTGCCACCAGCCCGAGACCCCGGCGGCCAGCGCCAGACCAGCAAGCACACCGGCAGCCAGCATCAGCCAAGGCAGTATTTTTTCAAACTTGTGCTGACTGCTGAGCGCAGGCCTGAACTGCAGCGCCCAGACCCTGTCATGCACCTGTATCTGCCGCTCCAGCGGCTTGATCAGCTCAAACTCCTGCTGGCTTTCAGCCGCCTCCCACAACTTTCCAGTAAACAGTGTCTGTGAAGACTGGCCAAGCGGATCTACCTTCTGAAAGAGAACCTTGCCGCCCGCAACAGAAGGTTTTTTAGGCAACGCGGCAGGACTCATATCCAACAGGCGCATGGCGACTTGGGGGTAAAGATTGCTTGGCACCGCACCTCTGATCAGATCACCCAGCCTGATACTGGCGTTCACCGTACCCATCAATGGCTGCGCACCGCCAGAGCGTCCATCGGCAACGGAGCGCAAAGGCATGCGCAAAATCACCCCATCCGGGCTGCCCGGAAGCTGCAAAAAGCGAAATGGCGCGGACATGGACATCTGGCGTGAATGCCAGGCTGCCATCAAAGAATGAAACGCCGCAGCAGGCTGGCGCGCGTTGGTTCCAACCAGCGCCTCATTGCCCACTAATGGCCAGACATAGGCAACCTCAAACGCCTGCGAATCCTGCTCAAGATCGACATGCTTGTCCTCGACCACGGCCCGGGTCAGGCTCAGAGCCTGCAAGCCCACCAGCCCTCTTTGGCTAAGCTGGGCATGCGCATGCTGGGAAAACATCTGCTGGTCCAGCGCCTGAATACCGCTCACATCATCAGCAAGCCTTGCCAGCAACTGGCCATAGTCGGCAAGGCGCTGCTCAAGCAGTCGCGTCGCCATATCAGCGCTGTACTGCAGCCGCTTCTCCATGCGCAATTCATGCTGATGGTGCAAAGCCCAGGCTCCCAGCGCACCGCCAGAAACCCCCAGAGCCAATGCCAGCAGAGCCAGCCAGCGGCGGCCTGCCTTTATCGTCGGTTGAGTAGCAAATGAGGACATGCCAAAAACACAAGAGTCCTGAGTTATGAAGTTGCTCCAGACACGCTCTGAAACGCGCTTGCGGTCTCCGCTGCGACAACAAATTTTCGTCATAGTTTGTAAGAAGATTCCTACAAACCCAAGAGCATTTATGCCGGGTGAATACCCTGAGTGCTTTGACATTCAGGTCTTCGCACATGTTTCAAATCATAGGTAAAACCATATACAGCAAGTGCAAAGCGCTGCAAATTCAAGAGCACATCAAACCTCAGAAAATTGATAAACGTCAATATTCGTCAACGCTTAGTCACTTTTTAAGCCTCTATAAGGCCGCATCAAACCGTCTCTTTAAAACAACAATTACAGAGAACCAATATCTTTCAGTAGGTTATTGCACTGCAAATTTGCTTGATATGCACCTCTGATCAGAACATCCTCTATGCCTATCCGCCCTGCTTTACTAATCGTCTACCACTCTCATACTGGCGGAACTCGCCAGATGGCTGAGGCCGCCTGTGCGGGTGCCCAGCATGAAGGGGCTGTCGATGTGCGCTTGCTGCATGCAAGCCAAGCCGGTGCGCAGGACTTGCTGAACGCCCAAGGCTACCTGTTTGCCACACCTGAGAATCTGGCTGCCATCAGCGGCTTGATGAAGGATTTTTTTGATCGCAGCTACTACGGTGCACTCGATCAAATTCAGGGCCACCCCTATGCCAGCCTGATCTGTGCGGGCAGCGATGGCCGCAACGCCGCCAGACAGATAGAGCGCATTGCCACGGGCTGGCACCTGAAGGCTGTCGCCGAACCTCTCATCATCTGCACCCATGCACAGACGCCCGAGGCCATTCTCGCGCCCAAGCGGATTGACTCGGCCGACTTGCAGCGCTGTGAGGAACTGGGCCAGTCATTGGCGGTGGGGCTGGCTCTGGGAATTTTCTGAAGATGACGCGACAAAAAAGAAATCCCGCCAAACATTGAATGTTTGCGGGAAATCGTTACCTGCAAGCTACCGTGCATCAGCCTCAGGCACGCATCATGCCTTGTAGCGACAGATTACAGAATCTATTCCTCAACCGGAATAAAAAACAGATACTCACCAGGCCCCATTTGTGGGGTGATCACATAGCCTTCACAACTACCGTTCTTACACTTTACGGGGATGGCCCGAGGCCAGATAGTTGCAGCGGTCGGGTAGCCGGGCAGGTACTGAGGCACATGCCATACACCGTAGTTGCCTACGGGCTGAGCCTGCTCCTCACCCCCTGCACCTTGCTCGCCACTGCCCAAAATCTGGCGTTGAATGCTCAATGGCATATTGGCAACGACAGGGGCTGCTGCAGACCATACAGGAATGCAGCCAGCGACTGCCGCGACAAAAACGAGAGCCTTATACATATCAGCCTCCTGAATTCTGTTCAGCGCCCATCAGTTGGGGTAGAGCGCCGAAGGCTGTAATTCCGATGCTTGGCTGACCGGAGCGCTGGAAGCAGTCTGCTGCTCTGGCGGCATAGCAGCGCTACCTTCGGCAGAGGCATTTGCACCGTAGTTGCTGCGGCGCTCATCCGCAGTCATGGATTGAGGGCATTTCGAGCCCGTGATTTCCAGTGCGACACGCGCTGCTGGGTCCATGCAATCCATGGCCAGAGATGCAGCCTTCATGCCTTTGTTCCAGAGTTCGCGACTCATTTTCAGACGCTTGCAATGATCGTCTGACCAAGTCGTGCCAAAGCTCACACCGAAGCCAGGCCCGTTCGCACTGCCGCTGCTGCTGCCCATGCAGGTGTCGTTACTGGTCGTCAGGTTTGGACCATTGACGCTGGGCACATTCTTCATGGTGTACGAACCCGTGTACTCCACAATGTTCTTAGACGTTCCACCAATGGTGCTGTTGACATTCTGGGTCGTCGTTCCAGACTGCGTAATGTTTTGGTCTGAGCGACTATCCACGGTCTGAGTTGATCGACTATCCACGCTCTGGGTCGATCGACTATCCATGGTTGATGCAGACCGAGACTCCACCGCCGGACTTGCTGCAGGCGTAATGAAAGTGATCGACTGATTTTGCTGGGCCCCAACGGAAGATGAGGACGAGGAGCTTTGCGCGCTGCTATCGGCGTTCTGCGCAACGCTACACAAAGGAACACAAAGGCTTAATAAAGCAATTGAGACTTTCATGCTGTTTCTCCTTTGACACCGAGTCTTGCCTTGAACGGCAAGACCCGGGGACAAGCACAACTAGGGTGGATAACTATTAGAAAGCGAGGGAGCCCGAGACGGCTCCTGCACTACCGCCAGTGCCGCCACCGTTAGAGAAGCCGCCAGCATTACCCAAGGCTCCGCCAGTCGTATTGACATGACCGACCGAGGAAGCACCGGAAGTGTTGTTGGTCCAAGTGCCGCCAGGGCCGGAAACGGCTCCCGAAGTAGCACCGTAGTTGGATTGCGTACCAGCTGTGCTATTGACTGCCGCAATACCGCCGCCAGGGCCTGCATAAGTGCCCGCAGCATTGTTGGTGTGCGAATTTGCCTGACCGGCTGCACCGCCCACTACAGTGGCGCCGCCAGGTGCAGTAGCGCCGTAACCGGCTGCTGCGCCCGAATGCGCATTGGCACTGGTAACGCCGCCGCCTGCAGCTACGCCGTTTCCGGTCGTTGCAGCCAGACTGTGCACGGTACCTGTGGTTGTAGCGCTACCGCCAACGGCTGCACCGCCGATAGCAGTATGACCAATGTTGCCTGCTCCACCAGCGGCACCTGCGGTTGCATTAGCAGCCGAAGAAGCACTATTGATGCTCAAGGCACTTCCGTTGCCAGCACTCGCAGCATTTGACGACGTAGCCGATCCGGCATTGGACGACGTGTTCGTTGCAGCAATGCTATTACTGCTAACAGCAGCAGATGCAACACCAGCCAAAGCGATGACAGCCATTGCAATCAGAGATTTTTTCATGATGGACCCTTTGATTAGCCAGTTCCCAGAACACTGAGAGAGTTGAGGCAACAGAGCTGTTGCATCTCACTGCAACACCCCCCATAAACCGTCTGCAACTTTTGAAATGTCTTAAGTTCCGTTTCAAAACTTGCTTTCGGTCAGCGCCAGTTTCAGCACAGGCGAAAAAATCAGGAATACCTTGATCGAAAGAAATTTTTTCAATCTTTTAAGACTGCTAAATAAACCTTTACAGCCTTTGATAGACGGCATCTTCATGCTATGCAGTTTGCATTTTTTGACACTTGAATCAGTGAAGTGTAGAAATGTAAATTTCTTATCTTTAAGAAAACGGATTGAATCAACTTCCAATGTCAATATCGCCACAAGCCACTGCTCGCAGCACATAGAAATAAAGAACCCTTAACCTTTAAAGGCCAGTCAATTTTTTCTTCATAAAAACAATAAAAATTGCATCCCAATATGATTTAACACATGAATTGAACAATTCAATCACAAATAAGAAATCAATAGTGTTTTTATATAATCAATATCCAATAATAATTAGAAGTGAATTTTTGTAATTTTGGTAAAAAAAACATTGAATTAACAATTTATATAGATTTTTAAAATTTCATAATTTAACTTCCAAATCAGGTCGTAAATTTTCCACTTGTCAGCAGGGAGTGAACCATGTCCGCTGTTCAAACCTCTTTTTGCCCCGCATCCTTCAGCGGTACAGGAGACTCCGCACACCCTGCAAACACACACATGTGGCCCATGCACATGGTGGGGCAACAAAGCCAGCCTGTGCGGGTCTTCGTGGTAGATGATGACAGCCACATCCGCAGGGTGATTGCCCAGGAGCTCATGGGTGACTCTCGAACCTTGCTCGTAGGCCAGGCATCCAGCCTGAGAGAGGCGCGCAAGAACATCCCGCTTCAGGACTTCGATGTGCTGATCGTGGACTTAAACCTTGGTGACGGAGAAGGTCTGGAACTGCTCGATCTTGTCAACCAGACCCGCCCCCATGTCCTTAGCATTGTGGTGTCAGTGACGGAGCGAGATGACAAAGTTTTTCAGGCTTTTGAGAAAGGCGCCGTGGGGTACTTGTTAAAAAACTCCTGGTTTGGAGACTATTCGCAAGCGGTTTTGCAAGTTGCTAATGGCGGAGCATCCATCACCCCATCTCTGGCAAAAAAAATGCTTTCCCGGCTAGAGAAAACCCACCCATTAAGCATGCCAGCTTCAAATTTCCTTGAAGAAGAAAAACTCTCTGAGAGAGAAATTGAAATATTGAAGCTGATTGCCTGCGGATATAGTTCCCCAGAAATAGCAAGCTATTTAAAAATAAGCACACTGACTGTTTCCACACATGTAAAAAATATGTATAGAAAGTTGCAAGCCAAAACAAGAGCCCATGCAGTGAGAGCAGCCTCTTTACGAGGATTGATATAAAAATACCTACATAGGCTCGCTATAGCCTAATCAATTCAGCCGTTAATCAACCATTTTTGAGGTTGATATGGAATCTCTACGCAGTCTTGGACTCAGGTCTGCAGCTAATCTGCTGCAGGTCAGTGTCATTCTATGCTGGTGTTTCATTATCTCCATACGAGATAAAACCTGGTTTATGTTCATCAGCATTTTGGCTGCATTAATCGGCTTGGTGATGGCATCCCGCTATCTGCCCAGAATCTATCGCGTCATCAAAGCCAAAATGCGCTTCAGCGTCCACCCTTCCAGAGAGGTTCAGGAGGAAAGAAAGCGTATCGCCTCTGACCTGCACGACACACTGGGCAGCCAGCTGGTGCAGGCCTTGACCTTGATGGATGGGCAAGCGCTCGTCGAAGGCAGCCCCATCAAAGAGGTGCTTGAGCGGTCTTTGCTGGATTTGCGCCTGATTGTGGACTCCATGGACGCGCAAGACGACAGTCTCACCATGCGTCTGGCTCGGCTGCGCCACAGGCTGGATCCGGTGCTGCAGCGCAAAGGTCTGACCCTGCACTGGCAGCTTTGCGATCCCGAACTGGGTATCGGGCGGCACACCAGCCGCACCCTGCCCAAAGGCCGCCTTGCCCATCAAATTCTGGCCGTGGTGCAAACCAGCCTCAGCAATACCCTGGAGCACGCGCATGCCAGTGACATCTGGGTCACTCTGGAGCCTTATGAGAGCGATGACCCCGAAAGTTTTGGCTGGGACTGGTGCCTCAGTGTGGAAGACAACGGCAAGGGCTTTGATCTTCGCGCCGTGCTTAGCGATGTCTCCCAATCCGGCCACGGCGTCATCAACATGTTCAAACGCATGCGCGAGATTGGCGGAGATCTGCACATTCACCCCAGGCAGGGGGGCGGTACACAGGTGGTGATGCGCTGGCGCGCCTGAACTACGGCTTCTCCCCAGTAAAGTATTTTGACGAATGTGCCATCATTGCGTGAGTGCCGTATATCAAAATGATCTCCAGCCAAGCTGGGTAAGGCGTTCTTCTTTTCCGCTCAGCCTTGCCAGGCTCAGTCAGCGCCTCGCAACCATACCGAACAAGCCCAGAAGCTCTATAACAAGTTCTCTCGCGCCATGACTCAACTAGACCTCGAACGCCCCAAGCGCACACCGCGTGGCCCCAGCCCACAAAAGACTCAGGCAACGCGCCGCAACATCGTCGCGGCGGCATTTGAGGAGTTTCTGGAGCATGGCTATGCGCGTGGGACCACCGCATCGGTGGCGCAGCGCGCAGGCCTCTCTAAAGTCACCCTGTTTCGCTACTTTGATAGCAAAGATGCCTTATTTGAAGCGGTGATACAGACCCATATCGCCTCTGCAGCTGTGGCCTTGCAATCCAGCCCCATGCTTGAGCATGAATCTGTCGGTGAATATCTGCTCCGCACGGTGGGTGCAGCCGCAGAGGTCATTGACAGCAGCGGTCGCTCTGCGACTGCTCGATTGGTCATCGCTGAAGGCCTGGAATTTCCGCTTCTGGCGCAAATGTATCGCCGCTATGTGAACGATGCCTTGCTGGAGCATTTCAGCAGGCTCGCCCAGTTGGCCGCTGAGCGCGGGGAGCTAAAGGCGCCTGAACTGATTGAGCACCCGGCTTTGCTGCTCGCCCCCCTCTGGATGGCCATGATGAACAACACGGTCATTCACCCCGAAGTGCCGATGAATGCCAAGACCCTGTTTCAACTCCAGGTCGCCTTGCTGTTCAAGATGCCTTGAATCTGAATTTCGCACAAAATCAGCTCCAATCGCTTACTGATAAAGCGCAAGGCGCTATCAAAAAAGCCGCACTCTTTCGAGCTGCGGCTTTTGCTTTTGAGCGCACACAAAGATCAGCTTTGCTGTGCAGTCTCCTCGCCGCCCAGCGCCTTCCACAAGGTCACGCGGTTGAGCTGCTCCGACAGGCGCAGACCAATCAAGGTCTGCTGCGCTGTGTAGAGGCTGCGTTGCGCATCCAGCACAGACAGGTAATTGTCCACGCCAGCCTTGAAACGGGCATTCGACAGATCAAACGCTTTTTGCGTATTGGCCACCATGCTGGTCTGGGCTGACAGGCGCTCGCCCCACTGGGCGCGGTCTGCCAGAACGTCAGCAACTTCCCTGAAAGCCGTCTGTACAGACTTCTCATACTGGCTCAGTGCAATACGCTGATTGCTCTCTGCCACCTGCACATTGGCACGGTTACGGCCACCATCAAAGATGGGCAGGCGCACCAGTGGAATAAAGCTCCAGGTGCTATTGCTGTTACCAAACAGACGATCCAGGTCACTGCTGCCCGTCCCTATGCTGCCCGTCAGCGTGATGCTGGGGAACATGGCCGCCCGTGCCGCGCCAATACTGGCGTTCATGGCTTGCAGATTGCGCTCAGCCGCCTGCACATCCGGGCGCTTGAGCAGCACAGTCGATGGCAGGGGCACAGGCACGGCCTTCAGCGCCGCCGTATCTGCGCCATTCATCAGCGTCTGCGCTGTGGGCAGCAACGCGGCAGGCACAGGGCCACCAACCAGTAGCTGCAGCGCATTACGGTCTCTGTCCACCTGCGAGGTATAGCTGGCCACATCGCCTCGCGCCGTGTCTACCGTGGTCTGGTTCTGGGCCAGAACCAGACCCGATGTAGAGCCCAGCTCATACATCTTGCGCGTCAGCTCGAAGGCCTTGATGCGGCTGTCCAGTGTGTCTTTTGCCAGTTGCAGGCGAGCCTGATCAGCAGCCAGCGTCAGCCAGGCATTGCTCACATCGGCCACCAAGCTGATCTGCACATTGCGCTGGTTTTCCTGGCTCAACAAAAACTGCTGCAGTGATGCTTCGCTGAGGTTGCGAATCCGCCCCCACAGGTCCAGCTCATAGCTGGCAAAACCCAGCTGGGCCGTGTATTGCTCATTAATAGTGCTGCGCCCAGTCGTCGTCAAATCCGCCGCGCTGCGCGTGCGGTTGCCCTGCGCCTGAGCCGTAATGCCCGGCAGCAGGTCAGCCCGCGTGATGCCGTACTGGGCACGTGCTTTCTCAATGCTCTCAACCGCCACGCGCAGATCGCGGTTGTTGCTCAGCGCCAGCGCCACCACATCGCGCAACTGGGGCGACTGCAGCCATTGCAGGGCCTGCGCCTGCTGCAAAGCAGCTTCGCTGGCCTGCACCGGCGCGGCATTAGCCGATACGGTTTCAGGCACAGGCAGATCGGGCGTTTTATAGACAGGTGCCAGATTGCAGCCTGCCAGCAGCGCAGCCGCACAGGCCGCAGCGACAGCAGAAATATTCATGCTCAGGCGCCTCATGCTGCGCTCTCCTTGGTTGTAGCTTCGTCGTCAGTGCGCAGGCGGCTCTTGAACCAGCTGCGAATCAGCAGGAAGAACACCGGCACCAGGAAGATGCCCAGCACCGTCGATGCCACCATGCCGCCCAACACGGCTGTGCCGATGGCGTTACGGCCACCTGCGCCAGCACCGGTGCCAATGGCCAGCGGAATCACACCAAAGCCAAAGGCCAGCGATGTCATCAAGATGGGGCGCAGGCGCAGGCGCACGGCTTCCACCGTGGCGTTGAACACGCTCTTGCCCTGCTCTTGCAGCTGCACCGCAAACTCGACAATCAGAATGGCGTTTTTGGATGCCAGACCCACCGTGGTCAACAGACCCACCTGGAAGTACACGTCATTCGTCAAGCCCCGCGTATAAGTGGCCAGCAGCGCGCCCACCACGCCCAGGGGCACGGCCAGCATGACGGACAGCGGCACCGTCCAGCTTTCATAGAGTGCTGCCAGGCACAGGAACACGAACAGAATCGAGATGGCATACAGCATGGGAGCCTGCGCCCCCGACTGGCGCTCTTGCAGCGATGCACCCGTCCACTCATAGCCAATGCCTTGCGGCAGGGTTTTGAGAATGTCTTCGACCACCTTCATGGCCACACCCGAGCTGACACCCGGCGCTGCGCTGCCGATGAATTCATAGGTCGGCGCGCCGTTGTAGCGCATCAGCTGGGGCGAGCCATAGGCCCAGTAAGTGCGTGAGAAGGCGCTGAAAGGCACCATCTCGCCACTCTTGTTGCGCACCGTCCACTTGGCAATGTCCTGCGGCAACATGCGATGCGGCGCATCGCCCTGAATATAGACACGCTTAACGCGGCCGTTGTTCAAGAAGTCGTTCACATAGGTGCCGCCCATGGCGCTGGAAAGCACACTGTTGATGTCTGTATACGACAGGCCCAGCGCGGCTGCCTTGCGGTCGTCGATATCCAGGCGCAGCTCAGCGGCGTCTTCCAGGTTGGTGGTGCGCACCGATGTCAGCTCAGGGCTCTTGCGGGCGGCATCTTCCACCTGTTTGCTGGCAGCCAGCAAAGCATCGTGTCCTATGCCGTTGATGTCCTTGAGCATGAAGTTGAAGCCCGCATTCGCACCCAGGCCGCGCACTGCAGGCGGGTTCATCACAAACACGCGGGCATCGCGAATGGAAGCCAGCTCCTTGGTTGCGCGGTGGGCCACAGCAATCGAAGACTGAGAAGACAAGGTGCGCTCGGCCCAGGGCTTCAAGCGCACAAAACCGCGTGCCGAGCTCTGGTCACCATTGAGACCTGAGACCTGGTTGAAGCTGGTGACTTCGGGCTGCTTGAGCAGGTAGTTGCGCACCTGGTCCAGCACCTGCTGCAAACGCGCATCCGAGGCGCCCGAGGGCAGGTTCACGCTGACATAGACAAAGCCCTGATCTTCGTCAGGCAGGAACGAAGTGGGCAGACGCGCCATCAGCAGCCACACGGCCGCACAGATGGCCAGAAACACCAGCATCATCCGCTTTGAGCGGCGCAGCATATAGGCCACCGAGCCCTGATAGCGCGAAGCCGTCAGGTCAAAGCTGTGGTTAAACCAGTTGAAGAACTTGTCGCTCAGTCCCAACGGGCCTGAACGCACGGGGCGCGCATGGCCTTCACCACCATGGTGCTCGGGGGCTTTGAGCAAGGTGGCGCACAGCGCCGGCGTCAAGGTCAGCGCCACAAACACCGAAAGCGCCATCGCCGCGACGATGGTGATGGAGAATTGACGATAGATCACCCCCGTAGAGCCGCCGAAGAAGGCCATGGGGATGAACACAGCAGACAGCGTCACGCCAATACCCACCAGCGCAGGCGTAATTTCCCTCATGGACTGGCGCGTGGCTTCTTTGGGTGACTTGCCCGTCTCGTGCATCACGCGCTCGACGTTCTCAACCACCACAATCGCATCATCCACCAGCAAGCCAATGGCCAGCACCATGCCGAACATGGTCAGCGTATTGATGGAGTAACCGGCAATCGACAGCACGCCAAACGTACCCAGCAACACCACGGGCACGGCAATGGCCGGAATCAGGGTAGCGCGGAAGTTCTGCAGGAAGATGAACATCACGATCACCACCAGCACCATGGCCTCGCCCAAAGCGCTGACCACTTCGTGAATCGACGCACGCACAAAAGGCGTGGAGTCTGAACTCACAAAATAATCAATCTGGTTGGGGAAATAAGGCTTGAGTTCAGCCAGCTTGGCCGCCACCGCATCAGCCACCTGCATGGCATTGGCACCGTCAGCCAGAATCACGCCCATACCCGCGCCGGGCATGCCGTTGAGCTTGGCCTGAATATTCAAATTGTCTGCCGCCAGCTCTACACGCGCCACATCGCCCATCGTCACCACCGAGCCATCGGTGGCCGACTTGAGCACGATGTCTCGGAACTGCTCAGGCGTCTGCAGCTTGGTGCGCGCCGTAATAGTCGCGTTCAGCTGCTGGTTTTGCACCGCAGGCAAAGCGCCAAGCTGCCCGGCCGAGACCTGGGCATTTTGCGAATTGAGCGCGCTGACCAGATCGGAAGGGATCAGCGCGTACTTCTCCATCTTGGCTGGGTCCATCCAGATGCGCATGGCATAGGGAGAGCCGAAGACGTTGATGTCGCCCACGCCTTCCAGGCGGCCGATCACATCAATCAGATTGCTGTTCAGATAGTCGCCAATGGCCACATCGGTCACCGATGGGTCCAGCGAGTAGAAGCTGTAAGTGACCAGAAAATCCTGGCCGCCCTTGTTCACAAACACGCCCCGGCTTTTGACGGCATCGGGCAAGCGGTTCATCGCGGCCTGCAGCTTGTTTTGCACCTGTACCTGAGCCACGTCGATATTCGTGCCCGGCGCAAAGGTCAGCGTGGTGCGCGAGCGGCCCGACGCATCACTGGTCGAGCTCATATAGAGCATGTTGTCGATGCCCTTGATCTGCTGCTCGATGATCTGCGTGACCGAGTTTTCCACGGTCTCGGCCGAAGCACCTGTGTATTGCGACGAGATCGTCACGCGCGGCGGTGCAATGTCGGGGTACTGCTCCAGCGGCAGCGAAGAAATAGACAACGCGCCCGCCAGCATGATGACGATGGCAATGACCCACGCAAAAATGGGCCGGTTGATAAAGAACTGAGCCATGACTGCTGCCCCGCCTTACTTGGCTTGCGCCTTGGCGGCAGGTGCATCGGCTGCGGCCTGCACGGGCGGCTCGCCGCGTACGCTCTTGCGCTCGGCATTCGCCTTCATGTCCACCTCTTCGGGCTTGACCTTGTCACCGGCCTTGGTGCGCTGAAAGCTATCCACCATCACGCGCTCGCCCGCTTTCAGGCCGGTCTTGACCAGCCAGTACGCACCCACGGCGCGGTCCAGCTGCACTTCACGCTTTTCCACCACATCGCCTTCGGCCAGCACCATCACATTGGGCTTACCAGCCTGATCACGCGTCACGCTTTGCTGGGGGAGCAGCAGCGCATCAGGGGCCAGCGCTGTGGGCAGCAAGGCCTTCACGTACATGCCAGGCATCAACAGGCCATCCGGGTTGGGCACTTCAGCGCGCAGCGTCAGGGTGCCTGTGGTGTCGTTAACGATCACGCCCGCAAACGCCAGCTTGCCTTGCTGGGCATAGTCACTGCCGTCGTCAAACTGAATGCGCACGGGGATCTTGTCGCCATCCACCTTCTGGTAACGGCCGGACTCCAGATCACGCTTGAGCTGCATCAGGTCGTTGCTAGACTGGGTGAAGTCCACATACATGGGGTCCAGCTGCACGATGGTGGTGAGCGCAGTCGCCTGATTGGCCGTCACCAGTGCACCGGGCGTGACGGCAGACAAAGTAATGCGGCCACCAATGGGTGCCTCAATGCGGCTGTATTTGAGGTTGATACGCGCAGTATCCAGATTGGCCTTGGCCACCGCCACATCGGATGCCGACTGTGCCGCAGCCGCCTGGCTTTCATCAAACGCTTGCTTGCTGATGGCATCAATCTTCACCAGCTCCGCATTGCGGCGGGCTGTTGCGGCCAGCGTGCGCTGGCTGGCCTCGGCCTTGGCCACGGCAGCAATAGCGCTGGCTTCCGTTGCCTTTAAAGAGGCTGGGTCAATCTGATACAGAGGCTGGCCCTGCTTGACCACAGCGCCTTCGGTAAACAAGCGCTTTTGAATGATGCCTGAGACCTGAGGGCGCACCTCAGCGGTCATAAAGGCCTTGGTGCGGCCTGGCAGGCTGGCATCCAGCTGCTGGCTTTGCGGCTGCAAGGTCACCACGCCGACCTTGGGCTCCGTCTTGGGCGGGCCTTTTTGTTCGTCTGCGGGCTTAGAACAAGCGGCCAGTGCACCAGCAATCAGCACGGTACCCAGCGCCAGCGCCCATTTCGGGCGGTGATAACTCAGCGGGCTTGCACTGGGCAGATAAGAAAAATGCGCCTTGCGGCGCGGGCTCAGTGAAGCGTGCTGGTCAATCGTCATACGTGTCTATCGTGCGGTCTGATCTAAAGAACTTATCAACATTGTGCGCCGTCAATATGAATCAAATGTAAAGCAGGCGACCTAACAACGACATGGAGCTAATACGCGTACCCCATGGCCAGTGCTGAAAACGCCATGCAGCGCTTGATATTTGACACGTCAATATAAATGACGGCGGCTCCTCGTACGTCATCTCAACGGACTAGAGAGCCGCCCCAATTTTGCTACTAGATCAGTAGCTACCAGCGCTTTACACCAAAGGGCTATCGCTCTTTTTGAATCAAATTCAGTGTTTGTGAGCACCTGCTGCGGCCGGAGCCTTGCTCACGCGCATCATGCTGAACACACCGGCCAGTGCGGCAAAGCCCCCGGCAACTGCCAGAGCCAGCGATTCAGCGTTGCCGCCGTGCCCGCCAGAGATTGCAAAAATCGTGGCCAGCACCACTGCGCCCAGCGTCTGTCCCGTCATGCGGGCAGAACTGAGCATGCCGCCCGCCGCACCGCTGCGCGACATAGGGGCCGAGGTGACGATGGTGTGATTATTGGGCGACTGGTAAAGCGCAAAACCGCTACCCGCCAGCACCATGCGCCAAACCATATCCCAGTGCGCCACATCTACTGGCATGGCGGCCAGCAACCACAGGCCTGTGGCAAACATGGCCATGCCAATGCCGCCCAGCAGCCCATCGGGGTACTTGCCAATCAGCCGCCCGGCCACGGGGGCGGTGAGCATGGTGGCCAGCGGCCAGGCCGTGATCAGCATGCCCGCCTCAATGGGAGACAGGCCACGTGCCTCCAGCAGCAAAAACGGCAGGGCCAGGTACGACAGCATCTGCGCGCAAAAGGCCGAGACCGAGCCGCACATGGACAGCCTGAACACCGGAATACGCATTAAGTCCACCGGGAACAGTGGTGCAGTCTTGTGCCACTGGCGGCGCAGGTAGACATAACCCACCGCTACACCCGCGCCCAACAGCCACCAGCCGGAAGGCATGAACGAGCTGCCCGCTGCATTTTCTTGCCCCATGCGCACGCCAAGCTGCTCGCCGCCCAGAAAGAGCAGCGTAAACATCAGAATATTGAGAACCACATCCAGCAGCGCAATTGGCTCGCTTTGGCTGTTCACCACAGGGTTGGCGGGCAAGGCCTTGCGGCCCATCCACAGCGTGAGCAAGCCCAACGGCACGTTGATGGCAAAAAGCCAGGGCCAGCTGGCCACCGACAAAATGCCCGCTGCCACCGTAGGCCCGGCCATGGAAGACGTGGCCACCACCAGCGAGTTAATCGCCATGCCCCGCCCCAGCATGGCGCGCGGATAGGTCAGGCGCACCAGTGCAGCGTTCACGCTCATCACACCGGCTGCACCAACCCCTTGAAACACCCGTGCGGCAATCAGCGTGCTCAGTGAATTGGCCAGCGTGGCGGCCACAGAGGCAATCACAAACACCACCATGCCCATCAGGTAGATGCGCCGGTAGCCCATGCGCTCACCCAGGGCGGCCAGAGGCAGCAGCAGCACCAGCCCCGCCAGCTGATAGGCGTTGACCACCCACAGCGTAAGCGCCGAGCTGGCTTGCAGCTCACGCGCTATGGCAGGCAAGGCCAGGTTGACGATGCTGCTGTCCAGCACCGACAGCGTGAGCCCCAGAATAATCACCAGCATGGCCCGGCCACGCACGCCATCGGGCAAGCCGTCGTAAGGCGTGGTGCCTGCTTTAGTAGCGCTATCAGTCATGCGCTGCTCGCGCCCTGGCAGTCTTGCCCAATGTGATCCAGGTCAGCGCCACGCCAACCAGCGCGCCAAGCGCCATGCCCGTCACCATGGGCAAGGGCTTGCCGTTGGAGAAGTGACCCACGATCTGCATGGCCGCCGCGCCGCTGAGCATTTGCAGCGTGCCCAGCAAAGCAGATGCCGTGCCGGCAATCTCGCCATGCTCTTCCAGCGCCAGCACCGAAGTCGTGGGAATCACCAGCCCCATGAAAGCGCTGGCAATGAAATACAGCACGATCAGCACCATCAACTGCTCGCCGCCTATCAGGTAATACATCAGCAAAGCAACCATGGTTACGCCCGATGCAGAAGCCGCAGCCTTGACCACATTGACCAAGCCAAAGCGCTGACCCAGTCGCCCCGTCAGCTGCGACGCGCCAATAAAGGCGATGGAATTAAGCGCAAACGCCATGCTGTATTCGGTGGAAGACAGGCCGTAGTAATTGATCAGTACAAAGGGCGAGCCCGCCAGATAGACAAAAAAGCCCGCCATGGCACAGCCGCCAATAAATACCAGACCCATGTAATGCCAGTCGCGCAGCAGGCGCAGGTAAGCCTTCAAAGCGCCGCCCAGACTGCTGTCCAGTCGCGCCTCGGCGGTGCGCGTTTCTTCGACACCGCGCCAGGTCGCGATCAAGCCCAGCACTGCCGCAGCAGCCACCACCCAGAACACCGCACGCCAGCCAGCCACGGCAATCACGCCGCTGCCGACCAGGGGCGCCAGAATCGGCGAGACGCTGAACACCAGCATCAGCAAAGACATCATGCGAGCCGCAGCGTGGCCGGTGTGCAGATCGCGCACCACCGCACGTGGCACAGCCATGCAAGCGGCAGCGCCCAGGCCCTGCACAAAACGAAAAGCCACCAGCGTTTCAATATTGGGTGCCAGCGCACAGCCCACGCTGGCAGCGGCAAACACGGTCAGGCCAAAGTACAGCGGCGGCTTGCGGCCCACCATGTCGGAGACCGGGCCGTAAAGCAGCTGACCCACACCGATGGAAAGAAAAAACGCGGTCAGGCTGGCTTGCACAGCCCCCACCTCGGCACCCAGGCTGCTGCCAATTTGAGGCAGTGCGGGCAAATACATATCAATGGCGAACGGCCCGATGGCCGATAACAGGCCCAAAATCAAGACCAGACGCAGGGAAACAGAAGCTTGCATAGGGAGGCAATTGTCGTGGTAACTTGATTTTTGTGCTGAACGCCGTTTTCTTGGGGCGGCTGGCTCTGACGCCACAAAGCCACTTTGGTCTGGCTCAAAGTCTGAGCAATAGCGCCGCTTTCATGGCCGTCATCAGACCAACGCTGACGCCTGATCTGCGCACAATCAGGCATCTAATTCACCCTCTGCTGTCGCCGTGCTCACAACTGTTTTCGCTCCTGTGATTTTTCTTGGTCTGCTCAGCGGTCTGAGCAACGCCGCCATCGCGCAGGATTCAGCGCCCACGCCTTCGCCCTCTGCTTTTCAGATTGCTGCCGACGGAAAATCCGTGATCGACACCCGCGCCAAGCTGGCTTGGGCCCGCTGCGCTGAGGGTATGGACTGGAATGGCAAGGTCTGCACCGGCAGCGCCGAGGTCTTTAACTACAAACAAGCCCAGACCCATGCAGCCGAGCGCAGCAAGGCAGAAGATCAGCGCTGGCGCCTGCCCCGTGTAAACGAGCTCAAGCGTCTACTGGACCGCAGCAGCAAACCGCAGGGCCTGAACCCCACCCTCTTCCCCAGCGCACCGCGCGACTGGCACTGGACGGGCACGGCCTCCGTCAACGCGGCGCGGGTGAACAGCTACAACTACAGCCAGGTGGACCGGTCCAACACCCTCTCCAGCCTGTCCGCCCAGCAGGCATGGGCCGTCAACACCGAAACACTGCAGGCCACGCCCGATATGGGCAAGGGCAATGCCTTGCTGCTCAGATTGGTGCGCCCCGCGACTGAAGCCGAACTCAAACCGGCCCCATGAAAAAAGCCTTGCTGAAAAGGCAAGGCTTTTGGTCTTCAATGCTTGATCAAGCGGCCCGCAATGCCGCCTTGAGGCTCACGCCCAGCTCCGGCTTGTGCGCAAACGGATCAGTGGGGTTGCGGCCCTGCACCACATCTTCCATGCGCACCTGCACCGAACCCAGCGCCTGCGGATGGCTGTAGATATAGAACTGGCCTGTGCTGATGGCATCAAACACCTTCTGCGCCACCTCGGCCGCCGTGATCTTGCCTGAGCCCACCGCCTTGTCCGTCATGGCCTGACCGATCTTCTGGCTGGCCGTCAGCGGCTGGGCTTCCAGCGTTTGCGGGCGATTGCGCTCGCTATGGCCTATGCCGGTGGCCACAAAAAACGGGCACAGCAGGCTGGCGCTGATCTGGTCAGACACCAGGGCCAAGTCCTGGTACAGCGTCTCGGTCAACGACACCACCGCATGCTTGCTGACGTTGTAGATGCCCATATTAGGGGGGGCCAGCAGGCCCGCCATGCTGGCCGTGTTGACGATATGGCCCTCGAAGCCGGGATCGGCCTTGGCGGCTTCCAGCATCATGGGGGTGAACAGGCGTACGCCATGAATAACGCCCCAGACATTGACGCCCAGCACCCATTGCCAGTCAGCCACGGAGTTTTCCCAGACCAGACCGCCCGCACCTACACCTGCGTTGTTGAACACAAAGTTCGGAGCGCCAAACGTGGCTTTCACTTCAGCGGCCAGCGCCTCCATCTGCGCTGCATCCGAGACATCAACCTTGCGCGCCAGCACTTTGGCACCTGCAGCCTTGAGTTCGGCCTCGGCCTTGTCCAGCGCTTCTTGCTGCACATCGACCAGTACCAGGTTCATGCCCTTGCTGGCGCCAATGCGCGCGCACTCCAACCCAAAGCCAGAACCAGCGCCTGTCAAAACTGCCGTCTTCCCCTTGAAA
Source organism: Comamonas sp. (assembly GCF_036643215.1). Classification (GTDB taxonomy): domain Bacteria; phylum Pseudomonadota; class Gammaproteobacteria; order Burkholderiales; family Burkholderiaceae_C; genus Comamonas. Next base: position 40,393 of record NZ_JAVXSJ010000013.1, read on the forward strand.
TTCGTGATCATTCTTGTCTCCGTATTTATTTGGACGCAGCTCAGATGCGTCGCCTCGCTCGAAACCGGCGCGGCACAACCAAGGGACAGCAAGCAAGGGCCGCCCCGCAGCGAGGCTGTCGTCCCCCTTCCCTAGCGCGCAGCGCGTAGAGAAAGGGGGAAGGCACGCAGTGCCTCAGGGGGTTAAACCAATTTCACCAGCTGCTTGCCAAAGTTCTTGCCCTTGAGCAGACCCAGAAATGCGGCGGGTGCAGCGGCCAGACCCTGGGCAATCGTCTCGCGCGGCTTGAGCTTGCCGGCGGCAACCAGACCACCCAGCTCGGTCAGCGCTTCAGCCCAGACTTCCATGTGCTCGCTGACGATAAAGCCTTCAAGCTTGATGCGGTTCACCAGCAGCAGAGCCGGGTTGGCCATGGGCAAAGGCTGGCCGTCGTAGCCCGCAATCATTCCGCACAGGGCCACGCGCGCAAACGCATTGGTGCGCAGCAGCACGGCATCGAAGATATAGCCGCCCACGTTTTCAAAATAGCCGTCGATGCCGTTCGGGCAGGCGTCTTTCAATGCTTTGGCCATGGTCTTGGTGTCGGGGTGCTCGCGATAGTCGATGCAGGCGTCAAAACCCAACTCTTCCACGGCATAGCGGCATTTCTCAGCCCCGCCAGCAATGCCCACCACGCGGCAGCCGCGCGCCTTGGCCAGCGCTGCAAAGGCACTGCCCACGGCACCGGTGGCGGCGCTGACGACCACGGTTTCACCGGCCTTGGGGTTGATGATCTTGACCAAGCCATACCAGGCCGTCACGCCGGGCATGCCCACAGCGCCCAGGTAGTAGGACAGCGGCACGTGGGTGGTATCAACCTTGCGCAGCGCGCCGGGCACGCTGGGGTTGACCAGCGAATATTCCTGCCAGCCGCCCATGCCGACCACCTTATCGCCCACCTGAAACTTGGGGTGGCGGCTTTCCACAATCTCGCCCACCGTGCCGCCCTGCATGACTTCACCCAGCGGCTGGGGCTGGGCATAGCTCTTGGAGTCATTCATGCGGCCGCGCATATAGGGGTCCAGGCTCAGATAGTGGTGGCGCACCAGCACTTCGCCCTCGCCCACCGTGGGCAGCGGCGACTGCACCAGCTTGAAATTGCTCTCCACCGCTTCGCCCTGAGGGCGGTTATCCAGAAGGATTTGCTGATTGACCGTCATGACCTGTCTCCTGTGTGAACTTCCGTTGAAATTTCAAATTTAATAGCTGCCAGCGCCTGATTCGCAAAGCACGGACAGCTCAATCCATATCAAGCCCAGATAGAGACAGCGCTACCAGCTCCTGAAACAGGAGCGATATACCTGCACTCAATCCGTGGCCAGCGGACGCAATTCGCCATTCACGTCGCCATCCACCTTGGGCTTGCGCTTCATGTATTTGAAGGTGCCCGTGGCGTGCACGCAAAGTCGGCCTTGCGCGTCATAAATACGGCCTTCGGTGAAAGCCATGGTGCCCGTGCGGTGCAGCATCACGCCCTTGCCCACCAGCGGGCCGTTGGCAGCCTGCATGAAGGAGGTCTTCATCTCGATGGTGACAATGCCCTGCTCAAAATCCACGCTGCGCGCGGCCACAGCCATGGTCACATCCAGCAGCGTCATTGACGCGCCGCCATGCGTGACACCGAAGGAATTCAGATGCTCGGGGCGCGGTGTGTACTGCAGCTCAGACTCGCCGTTCTCCGCCTTGATAAGGACGAAACCCAGCTCATGCACAAAAGGAATATCAGGACCAAATGACAACACCGCAAGACCTTTCAGGAAAGTGAAGCACCGCTAGCACTACAGCGGGCGGCAGCAAAGCCGTGAATGTAAGCGCGCCAGACTTGGGGAAAAGGCAACGCGGCGCAAAAACACGGCTTCACCTTTCCTCAGTCTCAGCCGCCCACCAGCGCGCTCACGCCGCCATCTACCGCCATCCACTGACCGGTGATGTGCTTGCCCGCGTCACTGGCGTACAGCAGGGTCAAACCCTTCAGATCTTCGTCGTCGCCCAGACGGCGCAGCGGGGCATGGGACTTCATCTCGTCCTCGCCCAGGGTTTCGATCAAGATAGCTGCCATCTTGGTCTTGAAGAAACCGGGGCAGATCGCGTTCACGGTGATGCCATGCTCGCCCCACTCACCCGCCAGCGCGCGCGTGAAATTAATCACCGCTCCCTTGGAGGTGTTGTAGGCAATCGTCTTCATGCCAGTGGGGTTGCCGCCCAGCCCGGCAATCGACGCCAGATTGATGATGCGGCCGCTCTTGCGCTCCAGCATGGACAGGCGGGCAATGCGCTGGCTCAGCAAAAAGTAGCCGCGCACGTTCAGGTTCATCACCTTGTCCCAGGCCGCCGTCGGGTGGTCTTCCGCAGGCGCACCCCAGCTGGCACCCGCGTTGTTGATCAGAATGTCCACATGACCGAGGCGCTGCACGGCCTGCTGGGCCAGTCGCTCGATATCGCCCTCGTCGGCGCAGTCGGCGGCAATCCAGTCTGCCTCGATGCCTGCGGCCTTGAGCTCGGCAGCGGCCTCCTGCAAGTCATTCGCCTTGCGCGACGTCAGCAGGACCTTGGCCCCCGCCTCGCCCAGCGCATGCGCCATCTGCAAACCCAGCCCGCGCGAGCCACCGGTCACCAGAGCGGTCTTGCCCGAGAGGTCAAAAAGTTGCTGCACCGTACGTGTCATTGCCATGTCTCCTGCTTGTTATCAAGAATCAAAAACTAAGACCAATGCGCTCTGTGGCTGCATGGGTGGCTGAAGGGATTGTGCGGGCGGCAAAAGCGCGCACTTGTCACCTGCGTGTCGGTGCTGTCCCGCAGGTGGCAACGCGCCGCTCAATCCGCAAACAAGGACAGCGTGCCGCCCCAGGCACCGCCTTCAATCTCCAGCATGCGCAGCTTGGTCAAGGCCCCCTGCCCGCCTGAAAAGCCACCGGGCTTGCCACCCGCCGCCAGCACGCGATGGCAAGGAACAATCGGCGCAAACGGATTGGCCCCCAGCGCCTGCCCCACGGCCCGCGCAGCACCGGGTGCGCCCAAAGCCATGGCCACCTCACCATAAGTGGCGGTCTGCCCCGGCTTGAGCGCACGCGTAAAGGCATAGACCCGCGAATGAAACTCTGGCACGGTGAATTCATCAAGCGCAATCTGCTCCAGTGCGGGCAAGGCAGTGAGGCCATTGGCTTGAGCCAGATCTGCCGCGCAAGGCTGGTACACATCGCGCATATCACCCAAGACACCCACAGAGGCATCTTCAGCGGACACATCAGTCCAGTCCTTCTCCGGCCCGGCGTTTGTTCCCGCCAGCAAGCGCTGTACACCCGACATGGCCTGCAGCGCAAACATCGGCACCTCTGATGGGGAGGTGAGCGCGCCATAAGACGCTGGCCCGCGCTCAGGCTGCAGCGCATGGCGTTTGTGCAAGCCCAGCAGCATGCGCTCGCGTGTTTCGGCGCAACTCGCTTCCGGCAATTGCACTGCCGTAACCGCGTGAGCATTCCAGGCCATGCCGCACACGCCAATACGCGTGGCAAACAAGGCATGGGCAAAGAACGGCAAGGGGGCAACTTGATTCATGCAGCCCAGTCTACGCGGTGCTTATTGACCATCATGCAATGGTCAGTGTGCAAAAAATTTACAGTTGCTGGATACAAAAACAGTTGTTTGCTGTATATTTAAACAGTCTAAACACTGTGGATATATGGACATGCAAGAAGCCCATTTCACCGTCTCCCTCTGCGACTACCCAGAACTGCCCGAAGACAAGCGTCTGCAAGCCGAAGCGCGCTACGCCCGCGTACTGACTCACCAGCTCGGGGGGGAAGATCAGGTCAACGAGGCGCTTTCTCTCGTTCAAGGGCTGGAGGACACACCGCCCGATGAAATCACCGAAGAAGCCAAACTCATGTTTGGCCGCTGGATGAAAGCCGCCCGCGCCGCCGCAGAAGCCGGTCTGCAAGGTATTGGCGGCACTGAAAGCTGCTTTTTTGATGTGCGGCGGGTGTATCACTAAGCACGCAATTGCTCTCGCATCACCCAGCGGTTGAGCTTGCGTGGCGAGGCCCTTGGCCACTTCCTACACAAAAACCATGCGTTCATGGCTTTTTGCAGGAAGCCGGTGGGGCATTTCCATGCGCGAGCAACTTGCCCTCGAGAAGGGGACTCGATGGGCAGTTGCCTGGCAACGCTGCGGCGTACTTCCAACGCCATTAAGCACTTTCGCGAGTCTGGATTGAGCAGCAGGAATGACTCAGCAACACGCCTAGGCGCGCTGAACTGCATACACTGGCGCCCTTTAGTGATCAATACGCCAAGTCTTATTCCATGCAAGCCCTGCTAGCCGCCATTGCCCAGATGCCCTATTGCACCGATGCCCAGCGCATCTTTCACGGTCGGGGCGGGCTGTATCCGGGCTGCGAACAAATCTCTCTGGATGCGTTCCCGCCTGTCATCGTGCTGACCAGCTTTGCGCCCATGGATGAGGCACAACTGGCCGTCATTGGTCAGGCACTTGAGCAACGTTGGCAGCAGATTGCCCCTGCGGAACAGCCGCTGATCTGGGCTTTTCAGACCCGCGAAAGCGGCGGCAGGGTCGAAACACGCATCATGACCGGCGAACTGCCCGAGCCACATGTGGTGACCGAGAACGGTGCCAAGTACCTCATCCATATCTCTCGCGGACAAAACCACGGCCTGTTCCTCGACATGGCCGCTGGCCGCGAATGGGTGCGCCAGCAGGTGCTGGCCCACAGCCGGCCAGAGCGCATGAAGGTACTCAACCTGTTTGCCTACACCTGCGCTTTCTCCGTCGTCGCCAAACTGGCTGGTGCCGGTCAGGTGCTCAATATGGACATGAGCAAGACCGCACTGGCCACCGGCCAGCACAACCACCAGATCAACGGCGTCAAGGCTGGAGCCAGCTTTGCGGCGCATGACATTTTCAGCAGCTGGGGCAAGATCACCCGTGGTGGCCTGTATGACCTGATTGTGGTGGACCCACCGAGCTACCAAAAGGGCAGCTTTATCGCCACCAAGGACTACGCCCGCCTGATGCGCCGTCTTCCCGATCTGCTGGCGCCCGAAGGGCAGGTGCTGCTGTGCCTGAACGCCCCCGAGCTAGGAACCGCCTTCCTGCGCGAACAGATGACCGAAATCGCGCCCGAGTTGAAGTTTGTGGAACGTCTGGCGAACCCGCCCGTGTTTGCCGACGTGAATGAAGAATGCAGCCTGAAGGTGCTGGTGTACCGCGCACCGGGGCTGGACAACACGGCGCAGTCATAACGCCAGCGCAGAATGGGCGGAGGTCTGTCGCCCCCTAACCCATCCATCTGCGCAAAAAAGCTTTGATCTGCAGGTCACTACAGGCTTGGTGGTACGGGTGTACCCTGCTGTCAGCAGGCACTCACCTGCTCGGAACTTCATGCAAAAACCGTGCTCTACGCATATTCGATATGCGCAAGCAGCTATAAATTTCATAGTCATGACAAGCACACCCAAGCACCAACAACTCATGCGTCAGGCCGTGTATCTGGCCCATGCCAATCGCCTGCAGGGCGGTCGCCCCTTTGGCGCCGTACTGGCACTGGGCGATGAGGTCATCGCCACAGGCGTGAACAACATCATCGCCAGCCACGACCCCAGCACCCATGCGGAGATGGAAGCCATTCGCGCGGGCACGCAAAAGCGCTCCAACCCCAGCCTTGCCGGTCTGTCCATCTATGCCAGCGGCCACCCCTGCCCCATGTGCCTTGCGGCGCTGGTCATGAATGGGGCCGAGCAGGTGTTCTTCGCCTTCGACAACAACGATGCCGCGCCTTACGGCATGTCCAGCGAAGGCACTTATCAGCGCCTGCGCCTGTCGCTGACACCACCGCCCTTGCCCATCATCCGTATTGACACAGGAATCAGCCCAGAGCAGCTGTACGGCGATGCCGCCTGGCCCTGCGCCTGAAACAGGCTGATACCCCGCAGCGGGCCAAGACATGGATGCACTGCGCAGCGGCTACAAGCACGCAGTGCCTCGGCATACAAACGAATACAACAAGCCAGCAAGCCCTTTGATCGCAGCCTTGTCACTTCACAAGCGCAGCGGCCGGGCCGGAATTTTCATGACTGCATCGTCCTCATATCCTCAACGCGTCTCGCCACTGCTGTGGCTGACCGTGGTGGTGCTCATCACCATCAATCTGCGCCCGTTTCTTTCGGCTCCCGGCCCGCTGGGCCCCGTGATACAGAACGCCACAGGCATGGATTTGCGCGCCTTCTCCTGGCTCACGCTGCTGCCCATGGTGCTGATGGGACTGGGCGGCTGGCTTGCGCCCACGGCCCTGCAGCGGCTGGGGGCGCGCCAAGCCATCGTCAGCGCGCTGGTGCTGATTGGTCTGGGCTGCGCGCTGCGCATAGCCGGTGCCAGCAGCATGGTGCTGATTGCCACAGCAGGCCTGTGCGGCGCGGGCGTGGCCTTGGTGCAAAGCATTTTGCCGGGGCTGATCAAGCGCCAGTCGCCGCATAACGTACCCTTCATGATGGGCCTGTATTCCGCAGCACTGATGGGCGGCGGTGCCTTTGGAGCGCAGCTCTCGCCGCTGGCCATTCAATGGGGTATGAGCTGGCAAGCTTCACTGGCCATGTGGGCCGTTCCCGTGGTCATCGCCCTGCCGCTGGCCTTTTATACGCTGGGCCGCATCGGCCTGCCCCTGCCAACGGCAGCTGCAAAACATAGCCAGCCCGTCGCCAGCGATACCGCATGGCTCATGCGCCGCCGCCGCACCTGGCTGCTGGTGCTGAGTTTTGGCCTGATGAATGGCGGCTATGCCTCCACCGTGGCATGGCTGGCGCCCTTTTATCAAACCCATGGCTGGACGGCGACGCAAAGCGGCTCACTGGTGGCGATTCTTTCAGTGGCTCAGGCCGCATCGGCCCTGACCATGCCCGCGCTCGCGGCGCGCAGCGCAGACCGCCGCCTCTGGATCATCGTGGCCCTGCTGCTGCAAGCCGTCGGCTTTGCACTGATGGCTTTGTGGCCCACAGCTGCCCCCACGCTCAGCATTGTGATTCTGGGCATCGGTCTGGGCGGCTGCTTCTCGCTCTACATGCTGGTGGCGCTGGATCATCTGCCATCCCCCACCCAGGCTGGCGCTCTCAATGCGCTGATGCAGGGCGGAGGCTTTATTCTGGCGGCGCTGGCCCCATGGATCGTGGCGCAGCTGCAGCAGCTCAGCGGCAGCTGGACGGTGGGCTGGCTTTACCAGGCCGGCATTGCCGCACTGGTGTGCCTGATGGTGGCGCAGTTCAACCCCAAGCACTATGCGCGGGAGATGCGCCAGCCTTGATGGCGGCACCAGCGGCGACTCACTCAGTCTTCAGTGGTAACGCCCTTAGCCAAGTAGCTGCTAGCGCTCCAAGCCCCGTCTTTACGGGGCTTTTTGCTATGCAATCTAAGTAAAGAGCACACCGTGGTTTTAGCAAATACGTAACAATGAGCCCAGCAGTCGGTGTACTGCCTATGGTCTTTCATTCGCCACAAGCAAGGCTTGGGCCTATTAAACCGCCGTGTAACCGGACGGCGGTGGCTTTTTTGAACGGAACACTTCAATGACGCAATCTTTCGCTCGCCGCACGGCGCTGCGCGGCTTGGCCGTGGCAGCTATGGCCGCTTCTTCTCTGGCAACTTTCAGCGCCCACGCCGACACCCCCGCCGTGCTCCGCGTCTCGGCCATCCCCGACGAAGCCCCCACCGAGCTGCAGCGCAAGTTCAAGCCCCTGGGCGAATACCTGTCGCAAGCCACCGGCATGAAGGTGGTGTTCACCCCCGTCTCCGACTACGCCGCTGTGGTCGAATCTCTGGCCACCAAGAAGCTGGACTTGGCATGGCTGGGCGGCTTCACCTATGTGCAGGCCAAGATCCGCACCAACGGCACAGCCATCCCCATCGTGCAGCGCGCGGAAGATGCGGTCTTCACCAGCAAGTTCATCACGGCAGACCCTGCCATCAAGACCCTCGCTGACCTCAAGGGCAAGACCTTCGCCTTTGGCGCGCCATCTTCCACCTCGGGCAGCCTGATGCCCCGCTTCTTTTTGCAGCAAGACGGCCTGAACCCTGAAAAAGACTTCAAGACCGTGGCCTACTCCGGCGCGCACGATGCGACCGTGGCCTTCGTGGCCGCAGGCAAGGCCGATGCCGGCGTGCTGAACACCTCCGTGTGGGACAAGCTGGTCGAATCCAAAAAGGTCGACACCAGCAAGGTGCGCGTGTTTGCCACCACCCCCACCTACTTTGACTACAACTGGACGGTGCGCGGTGATCTGGACCCCGCCGTCATCAAGAAGCTGAAAGACGCCTTCCTGGCGCTGGACCCTTCCAAGCCCGAGCACAAGGCCATCATGGACCTGCAGCGAGCGTCCAAGTTCGTGGCAACCGAGTCCAAGAACTACGACGGCATTGAAGCCGCCGGCAAGTCGGCTGGTCTGCTGAAGTAAAAAACTTCGAGCCTTTTTGACTGCCAGCGCTTATACATAAAGCGCTGGCAGCTACTATTTTTAGAGTAATCGTCTCATGAGCTTCATGCTGGACGACGTGGGCCTGACCCACGGCAACGGCTTTGTTGCCCTGTCCCATATTCATTTGTCCGCCACGCAGGGCGAAAGCATTGCGCTCATCGGCCCCTCGGGCGCGGGCAAAACATCGCTGCTCAACACCCTTGGCACCAGCCACCTGCCCACAGCAGGCCACATGCAGGTTCTGGGCCATGCTGCGTCCGCCCAATCATCGGCCAGCACCCTGAAAGTGCTGCGCAGCCGCATCGGCACCGTGCACCAAAGCGCGCCCATCCCCATGCGCCAGCGCGTGGTGACCGCCGTGCTGGCAGGCAAGCTGGGGCAATGGCCGCTGTGGAAGGCGCTGGCTTCGCTTGCTTACCCGCAAGACCTGCCCGGCGCACGCGATGCGCTAGCCCGCGTGCAGCTGGAAGACAAACTCTTTGCCCGCTGCGACCAGCTCTCCGGCGGGCAGCTGCAGCGCGTGGGCATTGCCCGCGTGCTCTACCAGCAGGCCGAGCTGATTCTGGCGGACGAGCCGGTCTCAGCCCTCGACCCCGCCTTGTCCCAGGCCACCGTGCAACTGCTGGTGCAAGAAGCCGCCGCACGCAATGCCACGCTGGTGGCCAGCCTGCATGCCGTCGATCTGGCACTGGGCCACTTTGCCCGCATCGTCGGCATACGCGATGGGCGCGTGGCCTTTGACCTGCCCGTTGCCCAAGTCACCGACACGCTGCTGCAAGCCCTGTACGCCAATGCCGATGGCAGCGCCGTGGCCCTGCCCACGCTGCACAATCTGCCGGCAGCCCCCTGCATTGAACCGGGCACCGCTACCCCCGTTCAGGTGATCGCATGCCGGTAAACGCTGTGCCACAAGGGGTTGCACAGACTTCGATGCGCGACCCCGCTGCACGCAGTCGCCTGACTTGGCTGATCGTCGCGCTGATCGTGCTGTGGCCCATGCTGCAGACCTCTGGCTTTTCGCTGGAACCCTTTTTTGACGCCAACAATCTCAAGGTGATTGGCGGCTTTCTCGCAGGTTTTCTACCACCCGAAACAAGCAACGAATTCCTCGGCTATCTGGGCCAGGCCACGCTGGAGACACTGGCCATTGCCACGGCTGGTATGGCATTGGCCTTTGTCATTGCCGTGCCCATGTCCTATCTGTCGACTGGCGCAGCGCGTGAACGGGTCACGCTCAACCCCATTGCCCGTGGCGTGCTCACCATCTTGCGGGGCATACCGGAGCTGGTCTGGGCGCTGGTCTTTGTGCGCGTGTTTGGCCTTGGCCCCGCTGCTGGCGTGCTGGCGCTAGGACTGACCTATGGCGGCATGCTGGCCAAGGTTTATGCCGAAATTCTGGAATCCACCGACCCCGCACCCGCCCGCGCCCTGCGTGCCAGCGGCGCAGGGCGCTTGCAAGCCCTGCTCTATGGCTTGCTGCCGCAGGCGGCCAAAGAATTAACGTCCTACACCGTGTACCGCTGGGAATGCGCGATTCGCGCCTCAGTGGTCATGGGCTTTGTGGGTGCAGGCGGTCTGGGCCAGCTCATGGACCAGGCCATGAAGATGCTCAACGGTGGTGAGGCGGCCAGCATCCTGCTGGCCTTCATGGTGCTGGTGGCAGCAGCCGATCTGCTGTCGTGGTGGCTGCGCCGTGCACTGGATACGGCACCTGCCGCCCGCGCCCTGCCCTTTGGCTGGCGCACTGCAGCATTTTTGATAGCAGCTTTCGCAGGCCTGCTGGGCAGTCTGCGCCTGCTGGATATGGATTTACCGGCCTTGTTCACGCAAGACGCCGCCAGCAGCATGGGCGACTTTGTGCGCGGCTTCTTCCCGCCGGACCTGAGCCAGCCCTGGCTGCTGAAAGTGCTGAAAGGCGTGTGGGAGACGCTGGCGATTTCCATCATCGGCACGCTTCTGGCCGCCGTGGCCGGCCTGCTGCTGTCCCTGCCGCGCTGGCGTGCACCGTGGAATGCGGTGCTGAACGTACTGCGCTCCGTGCCCGAACTGGTCTGGGCCACCATCACCGCGCTGGCCGTGGGTCTGGGGCCGTTTGCCGGTGCGCTGGCCCTCGCCCTGCACACCACCGGCGTACTGGGACGGCTGTATGCAGAGTCGCTGCAAAATGCCCCCGCAGCGCCCGCCCATGCGCTGCGCCTGTCTGGCAGCAGCCGCCTGCTGGCGTTTTGCTACGGCACCTTCCCCGGCGCGGCACCGCAGTTGCTGGCCTACACGCTGTACCGTTGGGAGATGAACATCCGCATGGCCGCCATTCTGGGCTTTGTGGGCGCTGGCGGGCTCGGTCAGCTGCTGTACTTTGAGCTATCTTTATTCCATTACGCGCAAGCCAGCACAGTGATTATTGCTATGCTTTTATTGAGCATTGCCGTGGACTGGAGCAGTGCCGCCCTGCGCCGGGCCATGCGCTAAGACCCGCCAGCACGAGCCTTGATACTGCAAAAAATACTCTGAGCACGTTGGATGTGCTCAGAGCATCACTCACACACCCAAAGGCAGATCAGCGCGCTTCAGCGTACGCAGCACAAAGCTGGACTGGCTGTGGCGTATGCCCTTGATCTTGTAGAGCTTCTCGCGCAGCAGGCGCTCGTAGTCTCGTGTGTCTTTAACGACAATTCGCAGCAAATAGTCGTAATCACCCGAGACAAGATGCGCCTCCACCACTTCGGGAATGGTGGCCAGCACCTCGCCAAACTTCTCCAGCGTGTTGTCGGAATGGCTGTCGAGCGTAACCATGACCAGCACCGAATCAGCCAGCCCCAGCGCCTGCGGGTTCAGCCGTACGGTGTAGCCCTCGATCACTCCAGCCTCTTCCATCTTTTTAATGCGTGTCCAGCAAGGTGATGCGCTCAGGCCCACTGCCGCCCCAATTTCTTGCAAACTGGCACGTGCGTTGGCTTGCAGTTCAGCAAGAATCTTTTTATCCAAGGTATCCATAACCTTGAATTTACTGCTAATCATCATTAGACAGAAGAATTTTCTGTAGCAAAGCCATATTTGCAGAAATTGAAGCAACCTTTTCTGCAGTGCAACATGCAAACTTGGAACCCATGGAAGCACGTTGATCGACGCAGCAAACCCATTCAACATACCGCGCTGTCTACCATCAGCCCCCGGTTGGTTGATCTGCTAACCGCATACACAACAGGCCGCCCCACTTAAGCACAGTGGCGCGGCCTGTTGATTTTTGGGGGCAGATAAATGCACCGCAGCATGTAGCTGGGACTGGCCTGATGTGACAAGACAGCTCACAAAAGAAGCACTCATGCGTGCCTGCACTTCTGAAAAATTCTCAACACCATGACACATTGTCACTTAACGTTTTTTTTCAAATATTGATTTTTTTGCCATGAGTTGCAAAAAAATTTCGAAAGTTCTATCGAAATTACTTTTTATTCATACATGTTTCTATTGAAACAAATTGACACTAGCCAATTTTTTTTGTTCATTTTGATCATTGTTTGCAATTAAACCCCTCATAAATGTTCGCATCTGCAGCGCGACTGAGCAGAACGCGATCATCAGTCGTAGCTAACGCCTACTGGGGATAGTGAAAGCGAAACCGGCTAGGCAGAGTACGAATCAGACAACGAGCTGAATCCACCGGAAAAACCGAAGCCATCAGCGAACTGTCGCACCGTGAAAGCTCCAACGACTTTCATACCAGTAGCGTTAACCTAATATTGAAGGGTCGATCATGAAATCAATCGCTTTGTTCACTCTCAGCCTGATCGCAACTGCTGCCATGGCTGGCGCATCCCACAACAACAACAACAACAACAACAACAATGGCCCGCAGGCCTCGGAGGTCGTAATCAACGGCGCTAGCGTCCAAGTAACCGCCTTGGCAAACTCCGGTGTAGGCAACAAGGCTGACAACGGTGGCAAAGCTACCCAGAATCTAGCCAGCAATGCTGGCAAGGTCGAAATCAATGGTGCGTCGGTACAAGTAGTCGCGGCAGCTAGTACGGGCATCTGGAATGAGGCCAACGGCAATAACGCAGTCGCGGTAAACAACCTGGCCTCCAATTACGGCGACGTAACCATAAACGGACTTTCTGTCCAAGTGGCTGCCGCCCTCAACTCGGGCATCAGCAACGTGGCCTACGCGAACTCTCGCGCTGTGCAGAACATCTCCAGCAACAACGGCTGCACAACCTGCAACTAATCTCTTAAAAGTTGCCCGAAAGCCGCGCTACGGAGCAAATTCGTAACGCGGCTTTCTTCTTTTAGTTCTAGTGCCGCGTCTAAGGAGCCCTGCGTTATGAAACCCCTTGCCCCTCTCTTTTCAGCAATCCAGCTGCTCTGGCTGGCAAGTGCCATGGGCTTAGCGCAAGCCGCTCCCGGCGAAGACCCGGTCACTCTGACTCAGCCTGTAGATTATTTGCGACTTCCCACAACCAAAGCAGCAACATCAGTAGGCTTGGAAACAATCAACTCCATGCCTGCGCGCATTAAAGCCAAGGTAGTTCGCTATCAAGCCAAAGCCATGGCTGGTGCTGAAGACATCTATACCGACAAGGATGTGGTTACCACCGTGACTTCCAGCCCCACGGGCATAAAAAAGACTTGCATTCAAGATATCGCCAGTAATACCACGACAGGCAATACCGCCTTCAACCGCTTTGGCCCAAGCACAGCCAAAGATCAGGTTGTCGTTTTACAGGGCGACCTAGTCAACGTCTGCCAATGAAGCGGTTGTAAATCTATTCTTCGTATAACCCTGCAATCATCACGTCCAGAGCTTGAGCATGCCGGCCTCGTTTTTTGCTCAAACTGATGGTTACTTCTCTATTGAGGCACATCATGCATATGACTCTGTCTGGCTTGGCTCGCACTTCGGCAGTTATCACTTTTAACTTGCGTTGCCGAGCTATTGGAGCGGCACTGTCAACTTTGCCCCGATCTGCCAGCGTAAGCCATGCATTTCAACAGCCCACAAAGATTACGAAATACAGGAGCATATGCGCTACCTCTGTGTTGACAGCCTGCGCCCTGCTTGCAGGATGCGCCGCGCCACTCGATGTCCGCAAAGATGCCAAATACTTAAATCACGCCTACGCAGCCGACAGACCCAGTGTGAGACCGGTTCGCTCCATATCGAGCTTCTCGGACTCCTTGATGTGCATGGACCGAATGTTTCGCAACAGCAACATGCCTAGCGTATTGATTACCAGCAAGCAGTTGCCTGATTACTCGGGCCGTGTAGCCGTAGCAACTAAAGATATGGTGGTCACAGCACTGTCCCAAATGTCCCGAGTCAGCAATGCTTTCCGCTATGTAGACTACGAAGTGGATATTGCGCGCCAAGATACAGTACAAAACCTGACAACTATTCTTCTTAACAATAATCAGATTCAATTACAACGCCCTGCGCTATATGTGTCAGGCGCTATTGCTTTTGTAGATCAAAATGTTATTCGCAGCGATATCAATGCAGGCATTAGCGGATCACGGGTTGAAGCGGGCTATACCCAAGGACGCAACGCTACCATTCTCGGCCTCGAAATGCATCTCGGTGATTTCAGAACCCGCACCATCATTCCTGGCTTGGATTCCGCCAACGAAGTAGTCATAGGCAATGGCAATCAAGGTCTGGATCTGGCAGGGCGCATTGGAAGTTACGGGGTTCAATTTAGTGTCGGGCGTGACTATGCGCAGGGTTCTGGTCCAGCGGTGCGCACGTTAGTTGAACTTGGAATGATTGAATTGTTAGGTAAATGGTCTCGTCTTCCTTATTGGCAATGCCTGACGCTGGATCAGACTCATCCAGACTTCCAGCGCCAACTGCGCGACTGGTATGAGGAAGGTGAAAGTGGCGTGCACCAAGAGCTGGTGCGTCAGTCCTTGATCAGCAAGGGCTACCTACCTCCTGATGCATCCATGTTCACCGCTGAAAATCCTTTGTGGCGTGATGCGCTGGGCCGCTTTCAAGCCGATAACGGAATGGTTGTCACCGGCATCGTGGATTTTTCTACTTATGAGCGTGCTTTACGGGACTTCGTTGCCGTAAGTGCGACTGGACAAATGACACGAATTGGATGGTCATCCAAAAACGCAGCTCCTGTGACCGTTGCGTCGGATAAGAGTGCTGACACTAGCAAATCCGCACGCTATGGTGCAACAGCGCCAGAGCGAACTATTGACATTCAGATAGAAAATGTCATGCAAAACCGCACGGCTTTTGAATCTGGCGAGCAGATTTTCCTGTCGGCCGCTGTGTCTCGCGCTTCCTACCTTTCATGTTATATGGGTGGTGCAGATGGCGAAGTTATTCGGCTGCTGCCAAACGATATCAATTCATCGGGCTGGATCTCCGCCAGTCAAACGGTACGAATCCCTGACTGGATGAGTCCAAATCCAGGCTTTGTGATTAATGCTGGCCCTGCTGGCAACGAAGGCGTAGCTTGTTTTGCTACAGAGCAAAACACTACTGCCCATCTTCCTGAAATACTGCGCGGCAAAGCCTTTGAGGCAATCTCAGGCATCAAAACTCTGGAAGAGGTGCGACAGATCATGACTCAATCGCTAGGCTCGAATCAGTTGAGCAGCACAATTCGTCGCTGGAAAGTCGTTCCCGCCCAAGTCAAGGCCGTGACACCTGCTGCGCCAACCGCATCCCGTTGATACTTCACGATCTTCGGAGCCCATCATGCACCTGTCATGCTCTCAGTCACCAAGTACTCTCAAACCGTTACAGCGGGAGTACAACGCCTCCTCACCTTGCCAGCCATGCTTGGGTGTGACACCCAAGTCTATGGTGAGCTTGTTCTTTGGAATAAAAACTCATTTTTGTATAGCTGGCTTTCTGCTCTTGAACACAGCCTTCATTCCATCCGCCCATGCAGCCGTTAGCTTGCAAGGTAATAAACAGAGTTATCCTGCTGTCCAAACAGAGGAGTTCGGTAAAACAGGTGGAAAACCAGGTGCCAGTGATGACCTTCCTTCCCTGAGAGACTCTCCGCAACAGCGAGGAATTGCCCAGCTTATTCATTCAGCCAATGAGAGCAGCAACCCAGTGACTCGTCGCAATGCCCAATGGACACTGGGGTTGCTTGCATTACATGGCATCGGTATGCCTGCTGACGGCGCCAAAGCCTTGCAATGGTTTGCAAGAGCCCAGCGAAGCGGTCACCCCATGGCCAGCGCAGGCCTGGCCTGGTGTGCGATTGACGGCTGTGGCCAGCCACCAAATCCACCCGCAGCACGTCCCTGGATTGCGCAATTAAGCAAGGTTGACGCACCAAGAGCTCAATACTTCAATTGGCTTTTAGCCAAACAATTGGCTCCGCTGGCTTTAGCCCAGCCGTCTAACGCAGGTCAAGATGACATGGTTAGTGAAGCAGCTCAAGACAGTAACGCTATTCCTGAGCAGGCATTGCTGCAGCGTGCGGCCCAAGCTGGTAGCCCCAATGCCCAGTTGGAGCTAGGCTTAGCTTTGCTAGCTCAAGGAAAAACGCAAGCGGCCCTTCATCAATTTGAAGCAGCAGCACCACGCTCACAGAGTGCTGCTATCAATGCTCGACTTCTCAAGGAACGCATGCACGCCAGCGCAGAGTCAAAAAAGGTAGATAGCAGCGAGTCGTTCAGTGCCCAGCAGCAATGGATTCAGGCTCAACGCTATCACAAAGGTCAAGGTGTTCCAGCCAACTATACGGAGGCCCTGCGCCTGTACCAACAAGCCGCAGCCAATGGTCATGTGGGTGCTCGCCGTATGTTGGAGCTGATTTACTCACGCCCTAATCCCAACGGCAGTATCAATATCGGTTGGATGCAGGAAGTAGCAAATATCGACCCAATAACTCAGACGATGGTGATAGCAAGCACCGCCGGTCCATCACCCTATCGCCGTGATCCTTCTCCACTGTACGACCTAATCCCTGCCTCTTGGCGTTAGTCTAAGAACGGTGATCATGGTCGCTTCAACAACTCAACCCCGTTGCTGGGCGAGATCTGAGATAGCCCCTCTAAAACCAGCCTCGAAGTGAGGCAAAGCGCACAGCTTGCGCGCGCGTTCGCACCTGGAGCTTGCGATAAATATTTTTAACATGAGTGTTAACAGTCATGCTGCTGATCATCAGTCGATTGCCGATTTCTATACTAGTCAATCCGCTCGCCACCATACGCAATACTTCTTTCTCACGCGTGGAGAGGCTCTCTTCTTGACTCAACGCTCCTCGCTTAGAGGGGTCATCTGAAGACTTATCAAAACGTTGCAGCAAGCGGCGCGCCAAAGTGGGGGTTACTGAAGCCCCTCCATTTGCAACCTGCAATACAGCCTGCGAATAGTTGCCGAACCAAGAGTTCTTGACTAGATAACCGGCGGCCCCCAACTCGAACGCCCGAAGTACCTTTTCGTCAGTCTCCATTACGGACAACACAATTGCCTCTGCCTGAGGGCGAATATCTTTAATAACATCAAGTAATTCATATCCCTCACCATCGCCCAAGTTCAGGTCGACAAGCATTACATCAAATTCAAATTGACGAATCGCTTTACGCCCTTCGCGCACACTTCCAGCCTGACCGATCACGATCGTTCGCTGGTCATTCATGATTTCCTGAGCCACGACCATGCGAATATGAACATCGTCATCCACCAGTAAGACACGGACTGGCTTTTCAGGTTGCCCCGCTAGAAAATTGGGCCACATTGCGTAATCTTGCGTAGCTCCAAACTTTTCAGTTGTACTACCCTTCAATAAATTCGAATCGACAGAGGTAACATTTAGGGTCATGGCGCCATCCTCATGCGTCAAACATTGTCAATAGTGCAACGACTCACAGCATAACTCTTCTCCTTCTGAGAAAAATTACAGTCAAACCCGTTGTTCATTGAGCTTTGTGGACTGCACGGGGGCAGCTCAAAAAATAACCATCCAGCTATGCACCAACAGGATGGACTAGGAATGCAAAAAACAAAAAAACCCTCTTAGATCAATGACCTAGGAGGGTTGCGTGCCTGGTGGGTGATACAAGGTTCGAACTTGTGACCCCTGCCGTGTGAAGGCAGTGCTCTACCGCTGAGCTAATCACCCGAGAGCGTTATTCTCTCACGATTCGGCGCTCACATTTTCAAAGCTGCGCCAAGTTGTCTTGCCGCCGCTGGATTTGTCCAGTTGCTTGAGCACATCGTCGTGCGCCTGCAGCTCCTGCTCATTGGCGCGCAGCACGGGCAGCTTGAAGGTGCTCAGGTCCACCGAAGGCATGACGATAGCGCCTGCAGCAGGGGCATCAGTTGGCTCATCGCTCATCAGCAGGGCTTCTTGCCCACGGGTGAGATTGATGTAGACATCGGCCAGCAACTCCGAGTCCAGCAAAGCTCCGTGCAAGGTGCGGTTGGAGTTGTCAACGCCCAGTCGGTCGCACAGAGAGTCCAGCGAATTGCGCTTGCCGGGATACATCTCCTTGGCCATGACCAAGGTGTCGATAACGCTGCCAATGCATTGCTTGATGGGCGGGCGCTTGGCGAGCTTGAGTTCGTTGTTCAGAAACCCCAAGTCAAACGGCGCGTTGTGAATGATGACTTCGGCCCCTTGCAGGTACTCCCAGATTTCATCAATCTTGTCGGCAAAACGCGGCTTGTCTTTCAGAAACTCTGTCGTGATGCCGTGCACACGCAAAGCATCAGGATGGCTGTCGCGGCCAGCATTGAAATACAGATGCAGATTGTTGCCGGTGAGCTTGCGGTTGACCATTTCCACACAGCCAAGCTCAATCAGGCGGTCACCGTCGATGGCTGACAGGCCCGTAGTTTCTGTATCCAGGAAAATTTGGCGCGACATTCGTTTTCTCTCTGTTAGCTGCGACCCGCGACGCTGACATCGCCTTCATTGCCAAACAACTGGCACCGTCCCCATTCAGAGCGACCGAGCAAGGGCCGCCCCGCAGCGAAGGCAGCGTCTCCCTTCCGCGAAGCGAGAAAGGGGGAAGGCGCAAAGCGCCTCAGGGGGTTAGTGGTTCTCTTTCGCGTGATTGATGGAGTACTTAGGAATCTCCACCGTCACATTCTCACGCGACAAAATTGCCTGGCAAGACAGGCGCGACTGAGGCTGCAGACCCCAGGCACGATCCAGCAAGTCTTCTTCTTCTTCTTCCGCCTCATTCAGCGAGTTGAAGCCTTCCTTGATGATGACGTGACAAGTCGTGCAGGCACAGCTCATATCGCAGGCGTGTTCGATATTGACGCCGTTGTCCAGCATGGCTTCGCAGATCGATGTACCAACGGGCGCATCGATTTCCTTGCCATTGGGGCAGTACTCAGCGTGGGGAAGAATTTTGATGATAGGCATTGTTCTGCTTGTGAATTAAATGGAATTGAGGTTTTTGCCCGCCAGCGCCCGCTGGATGCTGCGGTTCATGCGCTCGGCGGCAAACGCCTCTGTACCCTTGGCCAGCGCCTGTGTCGCAGCTTCCACCACCGCAGGGTCTTCGCTGGACGCGGCGGCATGCAAGGCAGCCATCAGCGCATCAATATGCTCGCGCTCTGCGCTGCTGAGCACATCGCCATCGGCATCCAGTGCGCTGTTTGTGGCCAGAATCATGCGGTCGGCATCCACACGCGCCTCAACCAGTGCGCGGGCCTTCATGTCTTGCTGGGCTGTGGCAAAACCATCTTGCAGCATCTGAGCGACCTGATCGTCAGACAGGCCATAGGATGGCTTGACGTTGATATGCGCTTCCACGCCGCTGAGCTGCTCCTTGGCGCTAACAGCAAGCAGGCCATCGGCATCAACCGTGAAGGTCACGCGAATGCGCGCTGCACCGGCGGCCATGGGGGGAATGCCGCGAAGCTCAAAGCGCGCCAAGCTGCGGCAGTCTGCCACCAGATCACGCTCGCCCTGCACCACGTGGATGGCCAGCGCGGTCTGACCGTCTTTATACGTGGTGAAGTCCTGCGCACGTGCGCTGGGAATAGTTTCGTTGCGGCTAATGATGCGCTCGACCAGGCCACCCATGGTTTCCACGCCCAGCGAGAGCGGAATCACGTCCAACAGCAGCAAATCACCAGCGGTGCTGTTGCCAGCCAGCTGATTGGCCTGAATGGCAGCACCCAGCGCCACCACTTCATCGGGGTTGAGATTGGTCAGTGGCTCGCTGCCAAAGAAGTCGGCCACGGCCTGACGGATCTGCGGCATGCGGGTGGAGCCGCCGACCAGAACCACGCCCTGCACTTCGTCGCGGCTCAGCTCTGCATCTTTGAGCGCACGGCGAACGGCAGACAGGCTCTTATTGGTTAAGTGAGCAGTCAGCGCACTGAATTCCTCACGTTTAACATCAAAAGTGACTGAACCCGAGGATAGATCAGCGGTAAACGCTACGATTTCTGCATCAGTCAAAGCCTGCTTGCAGTTACGAGCAGCAATGCGCCAGATGGTTTTGTCTTCGGCGCTTTGCAGTTGCGTGCCGGTTTTTTCGGCCACCCACACGGCCAAGGCATCGTCGTAGTCATCGCCGCCCAGCGCCGAGTCACCGCCAGTGGCGATGACTTCAAACACGCCCTGCGACAGGCGCAGCACGGAGATATCAAACGTCCCACCACCCAGGTCGTACACGGCGTAAACGCCCTCTGCGGCGTTGTCCAGACCGTAGGCAATGGCAGCCGCAGTGGGCTCGTTAATCAAGCGCAGCAGGTTGATACCGGCCAGCTTGGCCGCATCTTTTGTGGCTTGACGCTGGGCATCATCAAAGTACGCAGGCACGGTGATGACAGCGCCGTAGAGCTCGTCATCAAACGTGTCTTCGGCGCGGAAACGCAAGGTAGCCAGAATCTCAGCGCTGATTTCGATGGGCGTCTTAGCGCCATCCACCGTCTCGATGGAGATAACGCTGCCGTCGCCATCCGTCTTGAAGTGGTAGGGCAGGTTTTCAGGCGATTCGATATCGGCCAGACTGCGGCCCATGAAGCGCTTGGCAGAACTGATCGTGTTGGCGGCATCCGCAGCCTGCGCGGCCTTGGCGTCAAAACCGATCTGGCGGCGGCCCATTTCCATGTAGCGCACCACAGATGGCAGCAGCACGCGGCCCTGATCGTCGGGCAAGCACTCGGCCACGCCATTGCGCACGGAAGCGACCAGAGAATGCGTGGTGCCAAGGTCGATACCTACGGCAATGCGTCGCTGATGGGGATCGGGTGATTGGCCGGGCTCGGAAATCTGCAAAAGCGCCATGAAATTCTTCTTTTGAAATGTCAGAGGCCAGCAGGGCTGGCCTTTTCAAGATGGATACGTCCTCTGGACAATGCCGCGAACGGTGCTCTGGGTCTTATTGTCCCAGTTGCTCGCGGCGGCGCTCCACATCCTGCGCAAATCGCGCAACAAACATGAGGGCTCTTACCTGCTGAACAGCTGCGGCAGGGTCATTCGCCTCATCCAGCAAACGGCCGCATTCAGCCAGCATCTGCTTTTGGGCACTCAGCACTTCGTCATCCAGCGCATCAAGCGCTGACTCAGAAGAAGCGTCGTCCAGAGACTCGCGCCACTCCATCTGCTGCATCAGAAATGCGGTGGGCATGGCGGTGTTGTCTTCAGCCCGCACGGGTGCACCCAGCAACTCGCACAAGTACGCCGCGCGCTTGAGCGGGTCCTTCAGGCGTTGATAGGCCTCGTTGATGCGCACAGACCACTGCATGGCCACGCGCTGCGCGGCGGCGCCCTGCGCAGCAAAGCGGTCAGGATGCGCTTCGCGCTGAAGCTCTTTCCAGCGTGCATCAATCTGGCTGCGCTCTTGGGCAAACTTGCGCGGCAGACCAAACAATTCAAAGTCGTCAGATTGCAGATTCATGGCATTAAAAAACCGCCTTCAGCAGGGCTGAGGCGGCTTCCTTTACTCAAAACCAGGGAGCGGACCAAGGCCAGAAACACCAAACAAAAGCCGCCTTGCGGCGAAGGTGTCATCCCCCTCGGGGAGAAGCCGCAAAGCGGCTCAGGGGGAGCTTAGATTCTAAAACTCTCGCCGCAACCGCAACGATCACGCTCGTTGGGGTTACCGAACTTAAAGCCTTCGTTCAGGCCTTCACGCACAAAGTCGAGCACGGTGCCGTCGATATAAGCCAGGCTCTTGGGATCAACCAGCACCTTGATGCCGTGGTCTTCAAACACCACGTCATCGGGCAGTATCTCGTCCACATATTCCAACTTGTAAGCCAAGCCGGAGCAGCCTGTGGTCTTGACGCCCAGACGAACGCCAACACCCTTACCTCGACGCGAGAGGTAGCGATTCACATGACGGGCGGCCGCCTCGGTCATTGAAATAGCCATGGCCTCAAGCTTCCGTCGTGGTGCGCTTTGCGCGGTAGTCGTTCACCGCAGCCTTGATGGCGTCTTCAGCCAGGATGGAGCAGTGAACCTTGACAGGTGGCAGTGCCAACTCTTCAGCGATCTGGCTGTTCTTCAGGGCCGCTGCCTCATCCAGCGTCTTGCCCTTGACCCATTCGGTCACCAGAGAAGACGAAGCGATGGCAGAGCCACAGCCATAGGTCTTGAAACGCGCATCTTCAATCACGCCAGTGGCGGGGTTGACCTTGATCTGCAATTTCATCACGTCGCCGCAAGCGGGCGCACCCACCATGCCCGTGCCCACGGAGTCATCGCTCTTGTCGAACGAACCTACGTTGCGGGGGTTTTCATAGTGATCAACAACTTTTTCGGAGTAAGCCATGGTGTCTACCTCTTGAACTCTTTGTAATCTGTACTTAGTGTGCAGCCCATTGAATAGTGCTGAGGTCGATGCCGTCTTTGTACATCTCCCACAGAGGGCTCAGCTCGCGCAGCTTCAATACGTTTTCACGAATTGTCTTGATCGCGTAGTCAATTTCTTCTTCGGTCGTAAAGCGACCAAAAGTCATGCGCAGCGAGCTGTGAGCCAGCTCGTCGCTACGGCCCAGGGCGCGCAGCACGTAGCTGGGCTCTAGGCTGGCAGACGTGCAGGCAGAGCCAGAGGACACAGCAAGACCCTTGATACCCATGATCAACGACTCGCCTTCGACGTAGTTGAAGCTCATGTTCAGGTAATGGGGGACGCCATTTTCCATGTCGCCGTTCACAAAAACTTGTTCCAGATCCTTGAGGCCGTCGAGCAGGCGCTGACGCAGGCCACGTGCGTGGTCCATGTCCTTAGCCATCTCTTCTTTGGCAATGCGGAAGGCTTCGCCCATGCCCACGATCTGGTGGGTAGCCAGCGTGCCCGAGCGCATACCACGCTCGTGGCCACCGCCGTGCATTTGCGCCTCAAGGCGCACGCGTGGCTTGCGGCGCACGTACAGAGCACCAATGCCCTTGGGGCCATAAGTCTTGTGCGAAGCCAGGCTCATCAGATCGATGGGCATGCTCTGCATGTCCAGAACCATCTTGCCAGAGGCCTGAGCGGCATCCACGTGGAAGATGATGCCCTTTTCACGGCACAGAGCACCGATGGCGTTCAGGTCCTGAACCACACCGATTTCATTGTTCACAGCCATCACGCTGGCGAGGATGGTGTCAGGGCGAATTGCCGCCTTGAACACTTCCAGATCCAGCAGACCGTTTTCATTGACGTCCAGATAAGAGACTTCAAAGCCCTGACGCTCCAGCTCACGCATGGTATCCAGCACAGCCTTGTGCTCTGTCTTCACAGTGATCAGGTGCTTGCCCTTACCCTGGTAGAAGTGCGCAGCACCCTTGATCGCCAGGTTGTCGGACTCGGTCGCACCGCTGGTCCACACGATTTCACGGGGGTCAGCATTGATCAGCTCGGCCACTTGCTTGCGGGCATTCTCGATAGCTTCTTCAGCTTCCCAACCCCAGGCATGACTACGCGAGGCAGCATTACCAAAATGCTCACGCAACCAAGGAATCATCGCGTCTACCACGCGGGGGTCCATGGGAGTCGTTGCGCCGTAATCGAGATAAATGGGAAAGTGCGGGGTCATGTCCATGACTGGCTCGTCTTGTTTTTGGCTGACAAATCGTGAGGAAATCGATGCACCCAAAGGTGCCATCCGAGCGAGAGAACATGCCGCACAGCCATGCATGCCTCTCCGCCCTGACAATCGGAATCAGGCTTCATGCCGATCAAGTTGCCGCACAAGCCTGGCTTGTGCGGCGCCCGAATCAGGATTTAGCGAAGGCGTTACCCAGCGCAAACACCGAGTTCGGTGCATTCACGCGGATAGGCTTGACCACTGGGGCAGTGGAGATGGCACGGCGAACCACGGGCTTATCCTCAATCTGGATGCCCTTGGCCAGTTGCTCGTCCACCAGCTTTTGCAGCGTGACAGAATCAAGGAACTCCACCATGCGCTGGTTCAGTGCTGCCCACAGTTCATGGGTCATGCAGCGACCTGCTTCGCCCAGACAGTTTTCTTTGCCGCCGCATTGCGTGGCATCAATAGGCTCATCCACCGAAACGATGATGTCTGCCACAGTGATGTCTGTTGCCTTGCGGGCCAGTGTGTAGCCGCCGCCGGGGCCACGGGTGGATTCCACCAGTTCGTGACGACGCAGCTTGCCGAACAACTGTTCCAGATAGGACAGCGAAATCTGCTGACGCTGGCTGATGGCGGCCAGCGTGACAGGGCCGTTGTTCTGGCGCAGGGCCAGGTCGATCATCGCGGTGACCGCAAAGCGGCCTTTGGTCGTGAGACGCATATGAACTCCTTCAGTCAGGATTGTTAGCTACAGAAACGCCCGCCTGGTCACAGCTACCTAGACGAGCACAGTCTCCGCCCTTACTCCGTCCTGCAATTAGGTTCAGAGCCCTTCTGTGAGGGAAGTTTGTTGTTGAGTATTTGATCGAAGTATATCACATTCCCCATCAATTTTGTCGGGTAACGGCGCGCACTCACGTAATAACCCTGACAAAACCGAAGACTCCGTCCTACGGAGTTGCCCCAAACAACTGCTGTTTGAGCAGTGATAACTGATCTCGCACCCGGGCCGCCTGTTCGAACTCCAGATTCTTGGCGTGTTCAAGCATTTGCTTCTCCAAGTGTTTGATTTCTTTGGCGATATCTTTTTCAGACATGTCCTCGACACGTGCCTTTTGCAGAGCTTGATCCTGCAAACGCTCAGCCTCTTTGCCACTTTTTTCACTGTAAACACCATCAATCAGGTCTTTTACCCTCTTGACAATCTGTTTTGGCTCAATTCCGTTCACCTCATTGAAAAGCTTCTGCTTTTCCCGGCGCCGCTCCGTCTCTCCAATGGCTTTTTTCATCGATTCCGTAATGCGGTCGCCATACAAAATCGCCTTGCCATTCACGTTACGCGCCGCACGGCCTATGGTCTGAATCAGGCTGCGCTCAGCCCGCAAAAAGCCTTCTTTATCAGCATCCAGAATCGCAACCAGTGACACTTCGGGAATATCCAGCCCCTCACGCAGCAGATTGATGCCGACCAGCACATCAAAAGTGCCCAGACGCAGGTCGCGAATGATTTCCACGCGCTCCACCGTATCCACATCGGAGTGCAGATAACGCACTTTGACGCCGTTGTCCGTCAGATATTCCGTCAACTGCTCGGCCATGCGTTTGGTCAGCGTGGTGATGAGCACGCGCTCTTCTTTTTCTACGCGCAGGCGAATTTCCTGCAGCACATCGTCCACCTGATGGGTGGCTGGGCGCACTTCGATCAGAGGATCCAGCAAGCCCGTAGGTCGCACCACTTGCTCTACCACCTGACCGGCATGGGTCTTTTCATAATCAGCCGGCGTGGCGGACACAAACACCACCTGGCGCATTCGCTGCTCAAACTCTTCAAACTTGAGCGGGCGGTTATCCAGCGCCGAAGGCAGACGAAAGCCATACTCCACCAGCGTGGTCTTGCGCGCCCGGTCGCCGTTGTACATGGCGTTGAGCTGACCAATCATCTGATGGCTTTCGTCCAGAAACATGATGGAGTCACGCGGCATGTAGTCCGTCAGCGTGCTGGGCGGATCACCGGGGTTGGATGCGGAGAGATGGCGGGTGTAGTTCTCAATACCCTTGCAATGCCCTACTTCGCTGAGCATTTCCAGATCAAACCGAGTGCGCTGCTCAAGCCGCTGGGCTTCGACCAGCTTGCCCATGCCCACCAGTTGCTTCAAGCGCTCAGACAGTTCTTCCTTGATGGTTTCCACCGCTGCTAGCACCTTGTCACGCGGCGTGACGTAATGGCTGCTGGGGTAGACGGTAAAGCGCGGAATGCTCTGACGCACACGGCCCGTCAGAGGGTCAAACAGCTGCAGGCTTTCGACCTCATCGTCAAACAGCTCAATGCGCACGGCCAGCTCCGAATGCTCGGCCGGGAAGACATCAATCGTGTCGCCACGCACCCGAAAGGTGCCGCGCGAGAAATCCTGATCGTTGCGCTGATATTGCATGCGAATCAGCTGCGCAATCGCATCGCGCTGGTTCAGCGTGTCGCCGGTGCGCAGCGTCATGATCATGCGGTGGTAGCTCTCGGGCTCACCAATGCCGTAAATGGCCGAGACCGTGGCCACGATGATCACATCGCGCCGCTCCATGATGCTTTTTGTGCATGACAGGCGCATCTGCTCGATGTGCTCATTGATCGCACTGTCCTTTTCAATGAACAGATCGCGCTGGGGCACATAGGCTTCGGGCTGGTAGTAGTCGTAGTAGCTGACAAAGTACTCGACCGCATTTTTTGGGAAAAACTCTCTGAACTCAGAGTACAGCTGCGCGGCCAGCGTCTTGTTAGGCGCAAACACAATGGCCGGACGGCCCAGCCGCGCAATCACATTGGCCATGGTGAAGGTCTTGCCCGAGCCGGTCACCCCCAGCAGCGTCTGGTAGGTTTCACCGTCATTGACGCCTTCCACCAATTGCTCAATCGCCGTCGGCTGATCTCCCGCAGGCGGATAAGGCTGGAACAGCTCAAACGGCGAGTCTGGATATTGCACAAAACGGCCTTGTGGCTCAGCTGTCATATTTTCTTCTTGCATGATGTCATGTCCATGGCGCATAGGGTTAGCGCGGAGTAGAATGGCAGACCAACCCTCAAGCCTAACCTAGGCTGATGCGTTTTTCGAGGTTCGCGCTTGCCGTACTCGTCAACACGCTACCGCAGACAGTAGCTGGGGGTAACCTGACTTATTTCTATCCCTCAAGGATTTTTTCATGTCTCTGTTTACCGCCGTCGAAATGGCCCCCCGCGACCCCATCCTGGGTCTGAACGAGCAATTCAATGCTGACACCAACCCCAGCAAAGTGAACCTGGGCGTGGGCGTGTATTTTGACGACAACGGCAAGCTGCCTTTGCTGCAGTGCGTGCAGGCCGCTGAAAAGGCCATGATGGAAAAGCCCAGCGCCCGCGGCTACCTGCCCATCGACGGTATCGCTGCTTATGACAACGGCGTCAAGGCGCTGGTGTTCGGTGCTGAGTCCGACGTGGTCAAGTCCGGTCGCGTGGCAACCGTGCAAGCCATTGGCGGCACCGGTGGCCTGAAGATTGGTGCTGACTTCCTCAAGAAGCTCAACCCCAATGCCAAGGTTCTGATCTCTAACCCCAGCTGGGAAAACCACAAGGCCATCTTCACCAACGCTGGTTTTGAAGTCGGCACTTATTCTTACTACGATGCAGCCACTCGCTCCATCGACTTCGCCGGCATGCTGGCCGACCTGAACGCTGCCCCTGCTGGCACCGTGGTCGTGCTGCACGCCTGCTGCCACAACCCCACCGGCTATGACATCACTGCCGCTCAGTGGGATGAAGTGATTGCGGTCGTCAAGGCCAAGGGTCTGATTCCCTTCCTGGACATGGCCTACCAAGGCTTTGGCCACGGTATCGCCGAAGACGGCGCCGTGATCGGCAAGTTCGTGGCCGCTGGTCTGGACATTTTTGTGTCCACCTCCTTCTCCAAGAGCTTCAGCCTGTATGGCGAGCGCGTGGGCGCCCTGTCCGTGGTCGCTGCCGACAAGGACGAAGCGGCTCGCGTGCTGTCGCAGCTGAAGATCGTCATCCGCACCAACTACTCCAACCCACCTACACACGGTGGCGCTGTGGTGGCTGCAGTTCTGAACAACCCCGAGCTGCACGCTCTGTGGGAAAAGGAACTGGGCGAGATGCGCGTGCGCATCAAGGCCATGCGCCAGAAGCTGGTGGATGGCCTGAAGGCTGCTGGCGTTCAGCAAGACATGTCTTTCATCACCACCCAGATCGGCATGTTCTCGTACTCCGGCCTGTCCAAGGAACAGATGATTCGCCTGCGCTCCGAATTCGGCGTGTACGGCACTGACACCGGCCGTATGTGCGTGGCTGCGCTGAACAGCAAGAACATCGACTATGTCTGCAAGGCCATTGCCGCTGTGATCTAAAGTCACACCCCAGGGCTGCTTCGGCAGCCCTGAAAAACGAAGAGCAACGGATTTTTAACCCGCTGCTCTTTTTTTGTGCTCTGCTCAATGTTCAGGCTATTTATTTTGATAGCTGCTTGCGCCTTATCTGCCTTGCTTCCAAGCCATTAAGCCTATGAAACCATATCGATTCATACGCTAACAGCTATCAATTTCTAAGCATCAGGTATTCAAACCCCAGATAGCAGAGCGCATAGAAAGTGCTGCGTACTGGTATGAATCGTTAAAGATACGCGGCACCTCGCCTTCCTGCACCGCACCAGCGGCGTAGAGCAAGGGCAGGTAGTGGTCATGCGTGGGATGGGCCAGTAGTGCCTGCGGGCCCCAGTCCAGAAACGTACTCAGGTCCGCCAGATTACCGCTGTCAAAGCGCTGCTGTACCTCGGTGTCGAACTGAACCGTCCAGTCATACGCCTGATTGTCCGCCGCACCGCGCTGCATGGCACGCAGGTTGTGCACCACATTGCCACTGCCCACAATCAGCACGCCGCGCTCGCGCAGCGCGCGCAGCTGGCGACCCATCTCGAAGTGCTTATCAGGCGGCAGGCCATAGGGCATGCTTAGTTGCATCACCGGAATCTTCGCCTCGGGGAACATGGGCAGCAACACCGACCAGGTGCCATGGTCAAAGCCCCATTTGTGATCGACCAGCAAGGCCGATCCATCGAGCGGCGAATGCAGCTCGGCCGCAAGTTGCTTAGCCACCTCGGGTGCACCGGGGGCTGGATATTGCTGGTCAAACAGCTCTTGCGGAAAGCCGCCAAAGTCATGAATGGTGCGCGGCTGAGCCATGCCGGTCAACGACCAGTCGGACTCAGTCAGCCAATGGGCCGATACGCAAAGAATCAGTTGCGGCGCAATGCCCTTGGCACCCAGCTCTTGACCCAGCGCCTTCCAGCTCTGACGCCAGTGCGTGTCCTCAATCACATTCATGGGGCTCCCATGGCCGATGAACATCACCGGCATGCGGGGCGAAGGTTTGAGTTGCTGCAGCAAATGCTCTGGCAGCACCGAAGAGGAAACAGAATTCATGGAATAAGCCTTCCAGCTCCCGGCAGTCACCACCGCAGCGGCAGCGCCTAGGGACAAAAGCGTACGTCTACGCATCACAGTCAATCGATCGCGCCCAATACCGGCGCTTTTTTACAGATAAGTCGAGCTTGCCACAGCGCAAAAGCCTTTTACAGCGCCAATTCCGCAACAGACTGTCCTGAAAGTGCCAGCGCTTGAGCCGCGCATGCACTACAACGGAACAAGAATCGCGAACACCATTCAGAAAATCGAAGATTTCGGTTGAGACGATGCGTGAAGCCGCAGGCAGTACAAGCGTACGCCAAGGCTAAATAACGACGTATCAGGGGCGATGTAAGCGACTCAAAACACAAGGAAATTTGCAAGCCATGTCCACTGCCGCCATTCAGCCCCTGCAAGGGGTTCGCATTCTCAGCCTTGCCCTCAACCTGCCCGGCCCCGCCGCCCTGTGGCGCTGCGCCGATATGGGGGCTGACTGCAAAAAGCTCGAGCCACTGGCCCCCAGCGGCGGTGGCGCCGACCCCATGGGCCTGTATTGCCCTAGCGCCTATGCGCAAATGCATGAGCGCGTACAGACCCTGCAGGCCGACCTCAAAACCGAAGCGGGCCAGCGTGCGCTGCATGCGCTACTGGCAGAAACCGATGTGCTGCTGACCTCGTTTCGCCCCTCTGCTTTGACCAAGCTGGGTCTGGGCTGGGAAGCTTTGCAGCAGCGCTACCCCCAACTCTCGCTGGTGCGCGTAGTCGGCAGCGCAGGCGAGCTGGCCGATGTGCCCGGCCATGACCTCACCTATCAGGCCGAAGCCGGGCTGGTACACAGCACCCAGCTGCCACCCAGCCTGTTTGCCGACATGGCAGGTGCACTCATGGCCAGCGAAGCGGTGCTGAAAGCCATGCTGATCAGTAGCCGCAGCGGACGCGGCGTTTTTCAGGAAATTGGCCTGGCGCAGGCCGCGCAATGGCTGTCTCTGCCTTGGCACTGGGGGCTGACCCAGCCCGACGGCGACGTAGGCGGCGCCCATGCGGGCTACCAGATTTACCCCTGCGCGGACGGCATTGTGGCCGTGGCCGCGCTGGAGCCGCACTTTTCGCAGCGCCTGTGCGAAGCCGCTGGCCTACCCTTCAGCCACCCTACCGATATGCGCAAACCTGAAATCCATGTGGGCGTGGCGCAGTTTCTAGCCCCGCTCCGCTGCGCCCAACTGATGCAACTGGCACAGGAAAAGGACATACCGCTGCACGCCCTGCCCCATTAGCCTCTTGCATCAGGCCCGCTCTGCACAATCAGCTGGGGCGTTTTTCAAACGCATACTTTTCAGTATCCACCTCGCCCTGGCCTTGCAGCGCATAGCGGTCACCGGCAATGGCTTCAGGCTTGAAGATGTCATCCAGCTCGGCCAGCAACTCAGCGCTCAGCTTCACGCTGCCGCCACGCACATCTTCGTGCAGGTGCTCCACCTTGGTGGTGCCGGGCAGCGCGATCACATGCTCGCCCTGCGCCAGCACCCAGGCAATGGCCAGCTCGGCCAGCGTGCAATCAGCTTTTTCAGCCACCGCCTGCATGGGGGCCAGCAGGCGCAGGTTTTGTGCATAGGCATCTGCCGCAAAACGCGGCATGGTGGCGCGGATATCGCCTTTGACGAAGTTATCGACCTGCTGCAACTTGCCACCAAAAAAGGCGCGGCCCATGGGGCTGAAGGCCACATAGGCAATGCCTAGCTCTTTGCAGGCGGCTAGCGTGCCCAGCTCTGCATTGCGCGACCACAGTGAATATTCGCTTTGCAGGGCCGCAATCGGGTGTTCCTTATGGGCGCGGCGCAAAGCATCGACACCGACTTCGGACAAGCCCAGTGCACGAATCTTCCCCTCGTCCTTCAGGCGCGCCATCTCGCCCACCGATTCCTCGATGGGCACGTTCTTGTCCCAGCGATGCAGGTAGTAAAGGTCGATGACGTCCGTACCCAGACGCTGCAGACTGTCTTCGCAGTTCTGGCGCAGGGTTTTGGGGCGGCCGTCGATGACGCGGCGCATGACGCCGTCTTCACCGCGCACGCCGGCCATGCCGCATTTGCTGGCCAAGGTGATGTGATTGCGATGGGGCTTGAGCACGGGCCCGATCAGCGATTCGCTGGCGCCAAAGCCATAAAGCGCAGCGGTGTCGAACATCGTCACGCCCGCATCAAGGGCGGCGTGCAGCACAGAGTGAGACTGCTCAGTGGAGACAGGGCTGCCATAGGCGTGGCAGAAATTCATGCAGCCCAGCGCGACGTTCGCCACGCTGAATGGGCCTAGTGCTCGGTTTTGCACGGATGCTCCTTGGAAATTACAAACTTAAAGCATTTATAGCCGATAGCCCAATGGGATAAAGCGCTGACAGCTATCAACATGGAAGCAAAAAAGGCCGGAGCGAGCCCCGGCCTTTGTCTGCATCAATCCATCACCAGAGCTTACTCGGCGTTCAGTTGCTGCTCCAGGTCATGCAGAACCTTGTAGCAGTTGAACACTTGCTGCACGCTGGAGTTGGGCTCGCGGCCTTCGCGGATGGCGGCGAAGAATTCGCGGTCCTGCAGCTCGATGCCATTCATGGAGACGTCGACGTTGGAGACGTCAATCTTCTCTTCCTTGCCGGTGTACAGATCGTCGTAACGGGCCAGATAGGTGCCGGTGTCGCCGATGTAGCGGAAGAAAGTACCCAGAGGGCCATCGTTGTTGAACGACAGGCTCAGTGTGCAGATGGCACCGTTGGCGGCCTTGAGCTGAATGCTCATATCCATGGCAATGCCCAGATCCTTGTGGATCGGGCCTTGCACGGCGTTGGCCTTGACGATGGGGCTGCCAGCTTGATACGCAAACAGGTCCACGGTGTGAGCAGCGTGGTGCCACAGCAGGTGGTCGGTCCAGCTACGGGCCTGGCCCAGCGCGTTCATGTTGGTGCGGCGGAAGAAGTAGGTTTGCACATCCATCTGCTGGATGTTGAACTCACCGGCTTCAATTTTCTTGTGCACCCACTGGTGGCTGGGGTTGAAACGGCGGGTGTGGCCAACCATGGCGACCAGACCGGTCTGCTTTTGCAGCTCGGCCACTTCCTGCGCATCCTTCAGGGCGTCCGCCAGAGGGATTTCCACTTGCACATGCTTGCCGGCCTTCAGGCAGGCAATGGACTGCTCGGCGTGCATTTGCGTAGGCGTGCACAGAATGACGGCATCGACTTCAGGCAGCGCCAGCGCGTCAGCCAGATCGGTGCAGACATGCTTGATGCCGTATTTGTCGGCCACTTCCTGGGTTTGATCCAGACGACGACCGACCAGCGAAACAACTTCCACGCCTTCGATGTTCTTGATGCCGTCCAGGTGCTTGATGCCGAAGGCACCCGCGCCAGCCAGCGCAACTTTGATGGTCTTGCTCATTATTGATTCTCCAAGATGAGGTGACCCACAGCCGTGTTGGATGCAGGCACATGGTAGAAGCGGTGCGCCACCTTGGGCAGCGGTGCCGGGCCGTCCACGTCGGACATTGCGCCACGCGCAATCAGCCACATCACCAGCTCGATGCCTTCGGAGCCGGCTTCGCGCACGTAGTCGATGTGAGGCGTCTTAGCCAGACCGTGCGGGTTCTCAATCAGCAGGTCCAGGAACTTGTTGTCCCATTCCTGATTGATCAGACCGGCGCGCGCGCCTTGCAGCTGGTGGCTCATGCCGCCTGTGCCCCAGATGTGGACATTGATGTCCTGATCGTAGCTCTCGATGGCCTTGCGGATGGCGCGGCCGATGTTGAAGCAGCGCTGGCCTGATGGCACGGGGTACTGCACCACGTTCACGGCAAAGGGAATCACCGGGCAGGGCCAGGAACCGGTCTCGGGGTCCTGCTCGCCGCACATCAGCGACAGAGGCACGGTCAGGCCGTGGTCCACTGCGATGTTGTTGACGATGGTCAGGTCAAAGTCCTGCTGAATGACCGACTGCGCGATGTGCGCGGCCAGCTCGGGGTGACCCTTGACGACGGGCACAGGGCGTGGACCCCAGCCTTCATCGGCGGGCTGGTACTCAGCCGAGGTGCCAATGGCAAAGGTCGGGATGATGTCCGAGCTGAAAGCCGTGGCGTGGTCGTTGTAGACCAGGAAGATCACGTCGGGCTTGTTGTCCTTCATCCACTGGCGGGAAAAGTCATAGCCCTTGAACAGAGGCGCCCAGTAGGCTTCCTGCGTCTTGCCCATGTCCATGGCAGCACCAATGGCAGGCACGTGCGAGGTGAAAACGGATGCGGTAATGCGTGCCATGTCTTAGTTGCTTTCCTTGTTCGCTGTACCTGTGCCACCGGCGCTACCCTGAGGCTGGCGGTGAGCCTGTGCATCGCCCTCTTCGCCCACATAGCGGTTGCCCTCAACCGAGCGGCCGCCGGCGACCATCATTGCGCGGTACTCGTCTTCGGTCATGCCCGTCATGGAGCCCGCCATCTGCTGAAAGCTCTTGCCATCGGTGGAGCCGATCTTGGCCAGAAAGTAGATATTGCCGCCGGTACGCATGCACCAGTTCAGGTCGCGGGCCAGCACGGCCTGCTTTTGCTCTTCGCTCATGGCCCACTCGTCGAGATAAGCGCGCTCATTGGCACGGAAACGATCACGGTTTTCCGGCTTCATCAGCGACATGCAAAACTGGTTGAGCCAGTAGCCCCGACGCGCCTGCTCGGCATCAAAAATGATGGTGCCGGGCACGTCCAGATAGGGTTTTTCCAATGCCATAAATTCTCCTCTCAATCTCTTGTCAGTTGCAGCGATGCACAAACTGACGCAATCCAAGCCAGAGACAGCCAGCAAGGGCCGCCCCGCAGCGAGGCTGTCGTCCCCCTCCAACGCAAAGCGCCAGAGAGGGGGAAGGCGCAAAGCGCCTCAGGGGGTCAAGCCAGTTCCGGCCAGTACAGACGCATGGGGTTGCCCACCAGCAGCTTTTGCTGCAGCTCAGCGGTCGGTGCGATATGGGGAATGAAGTCCACCAGCAGGCCGTCGTCAGGCATATGGTCCTTCAAATTGGGGTGCGGCCAGTCGGTGCCCCACAGCACGCGATCGGGGAATTCTTCCACCACGCGGCGGGCAAACGGCACCACATCCTGATAAGCGTTCTGCTCACCATCCAGCGCCTTGGGACCGGAGACGGACAAACGCTCGGGGCAAGACACTTTGCTCCACACATTCTTGTGCTCGCGCATGAACTTGAGGAACAGAGCGAACTCTTCGCTGTCCACGCCCTTAGCCACATCGGGGCGACCCATGTGATCGACCACCACGGTGGTGGGCAGCGCGGTGAAAAAGTCCCACAGCTCGGGCAGGTCCACGGCTTCAAAGTAGATGACCACATGCCAGCCCAGCTTGTGGATGCGGGCGGCAATCTCCATCAGTTCGTCCTTGGGCGTGAAGTCCACCAGACGCTTGACGAAGTTAAAGCGCACGCCGCGCACACCGGCGTCGTGCAGCTCTTGCAGCTCGGCATCAGAAATGCTGCGCTTGATGGTGGCCACACCACGGGCCATGCCGCCCGAAGCCTTGCAGGCATCGACCATGGCCCGATTGTCCGCACCGTGGCAAGTGGCCTGCACCACCACGTTGCGGGCAAAGCCCAGGTGGTCACGCAGTGCAAACAGCTGCGCCTTGCTGGCGTCGCAGGGCGTGTACTTGCGCTCGGGCGCAAAGGGGAATTCATGGCCCGGGCCGAAGACATGGCAATGCGCATCCACAGCGCCTGCAGGCAGCGTGAAGCGGGGCTTGCTGGGGTTGGCGTACCAGTCCATCCAGCCGGGGGTTTTTTCAAATTGGCTCATGTCAGTCCAGTCTTTATCGTCAAAGAGTGATCAGATCACCATCAAATCCTTGCCCACCACGGCATCGCCCTTGAAGTGCTTGCGTACGCCTTCGAGCAGCATCGCATCGGTGATGCTGGGGTCGTCGCCCGGCACGATATGCGAGAGCACCAGTTTCTTGACGCCTGCGGCGGCGGCAATGCGGCCCACATCATCGGTCATGGTGTGGCTGGCCAGCAGATGCTCCTTGAGCGAGGCCGCATTGGGCACGCGCTTGACCATGGCATCCACGCCGGGCACATAAATCACCTCATGCACCAGCACGTCGGCACCCTTGGCCAGCTCGGCCACAGCCGGGCAATAGGTCGTGTCGCCCGAGAAGACGACGGAGCGATCCTTGGTGTCAAAGCGCAGCGCAAACGAATCGGTGATGGGCGGGTGAATATTGCGCACCGCCGTGACCTTGACCTTGTCGTTTTCCAGAATCACGCCGGGCTTGGAGAACTCGTGCGTGTTCACCATCTTGCGCAGGTCAGGCTTGCCTTCGTCACCCATGCGGATATCGATGTCGAACTTCATGGACTCCATGAAGGCCTTGGTCATCGCCTCCAGCGTGGGCGGGCCCCAGACATCGACCTGGTTGCGCAGTCCAGCAGCCCAGGCCGAGTACAGCATGGGGCCGTATTCGAGGTTGTGGTCCGAGTGCATGTGGGTGATGAACACCTTGCTCAGTCGCGGCAGGGCAATACCGGCCTTGACCAGCTGTGCCGCCACGCCATAGGCGCAATCGACAACAAAGGGCTCGCCATCGATCAGCAGCACGCTGGCCGGGTTGGAGCGCTCACCGCCCACGCGCGGGCCACCTTTGGTGCCCAGCAAAATGAGTTGTGTGCCCTTTTGCCCGGCAGCAGCCTTGACGGCCTGTGCCAGGGCATTGCTGGAAACGCCCAGACCCAGTGCACCGACGCCAGCCAGACTGGCCGCAGCGGCCAGGCATTGGCGGCGCGAGACGTTCACCGACTGATCGGCGTTGGAGGAAGAAGAGGAAGAGGATTTGATGGAAGAGAACATACGGCGGCTCCTGTTGTAGTGTTTTTTGGGTGCGTTTGTTCTGATTAGTCGATGTACTTGAGGCCCGCAGCCGCCAAGGGCTCGCGCATCTTGTACATATCCAGGCCCAGAATGCCCGAGGCCAGCTTGGCGCGCTTTTCGCCTTCAAAGCTTTCGCGCTTCTGGGCGGCTTCCAGCACTTGTGCAGCACGGGCAGCGGGCACGCAGACCACGCCGTCGTCGTCGGCCACGATCACATCACCGGGCGTGACCAGCATGCCGGCGCAGACGATGGGGATGTTGACCGAGCCCAGGGTCGCCTTGATGGTTCCCTTGGAGGAAATGGCTTTGCTCCACACGGGAAAGTCCATCTCTTGCAGCGTCTTCACATCGCGCACACCGGCGTCGATGATCAGCGCACGCGCGCCACGGGCCTGAAAGCTGGTGGCCAGCAGGTCGCCAAAGTAGCCATCGGTGCACTCGGCTGTGACGGCAGCGACAACGATGTCGCCGGGCTGAATCTGCTCGGCAGCGACGTGCATCATCCAGTTGTCGCCGGGCTGCAGCAGCACGGTGATGGCAGTGCCAGACACTTGCTTGCCCGCAAAAATGGGGCGCATATAGGGCTTGAGCAGGCCGACGCGGCCCATGGCTTCGTGCACGGTGGCAGAGCCCAGAGCGGCCAGACCATCGGCAGCCGCGCGATCAGCGCGCTGGATATTGCGGTAAACGACGCCGAGTTCGTACATGAAATACCTCTTTGCTTAGACGTTATTGAATCAAAAAAGAGAGCTGCTAGCGCTTGCGTTGCATAAAATCCAAAATGATTTAACGCTTGAAAGCTTATCGAGTCAGCGCTAGCCGCTCCTCTTTTTAAGAATTACAGACCCTTGGCCTTCAGTGCCGAATCCAGACGCGAGAACACGCGGCGCGCATTGCCTTCGTAGACGGCATGCTTTTCGTCAGCGGTCAGGTTCTGCGTGGCTTCGATGTAGCGCTTGGTGTCGTCGTAGTAATGGCCGGTCTGCGGGTCGATGCCGCGCACGGCGCCAATCATCTCGCTGGCAAACAGAATGTTCTTGGTCGGAATCACTTCGGTCAGCAAGTTGATGCCGGGCTGATGGTAGACGCAGGTGTCGAAGTAGATGTTGTTGAGCAGGTGCTCTTCCAGCAGCGGCTTCTTCATCTCCTGCGCCAGACCGCGGAAACGGCCCCAGTGGTAAGGCACAGCGCCGCCGCCATGGGGAATCAGGAACTTCAGTGTGGGGAAGTCCTTGAAGATATCGCTGGTCAGGCACTGCATGAAGGCGGTGGTGTCCGCATTCAGATAGTGCGAGCCGGTGGTGTGGAAACAGCTGTTGCAGCTGGTCGACACGTGGATCATCGCGGGGATGTCGTACTCCACCATCTTTTCGTAGATGGGGTACCAGCTCTTGTCAGACAGCGGGGGCGAAGTCCAGTGGCCACCCGATGGATCGGGGTTGAGGTTGATGCCGACGTTGCCGTACTGCTCAACGCACTTGACCAGCTCGGGTATGCAGGTCGCGGGGTCCACGCCGGGCGACTGGGGCAGCATGGCTGCGGGGATGAAGTAGTCGGGGAACAACTCGCTGACACGGAAGCACAGCTCGTTGCAGATGGCAGCCCAAGTGCTTGATGTCTGGAAGTCACCGATGTGGTGCGCCATAAAGGAGGCGCGGGGGCTGAAGATGGTCAGGTCCGAGCCGCGTTCCTTCATCAGGCGAAGCTGGTTGGTCTCGATGGTCTCGCGGATTTCGTCGTCGCTGATCTTCAGGGAAGCCACCGAAGGGGCCTGGCCTGGGTCCTTGAGGCCGGCGATCTGCAGATCACGCCATGCGCCTAAAGCGGCTGGGGCCGTGGTGTAGTGACCGTGTACGTCAATGATCATCTTTAAGCTCCGTTAAAAATAATGCGTCAATAAAACAAAAGGATTGAAACGGGACTCAGTGGGCGCCGCCCAGACCCAGCATGGACTTGCTGGGCGCGCCGCCGGCATAACGGTTCTTGACCAGCAAAGCCAAAGCCGCAATCACGCCGGGAATGGCCACGACCATGAAGACCTGTGGCAGCTCCAGATGGCGACGCGACAGCTCTGCCACCAGGAAGGAGCCCGCAATACCGCCAAAACGGCCAATACCCAGCATCCACGACACGCCACTGGCGCGGCATTCGGTGGGGTAGTACTCAGCGGCCAATGCCTGCATGGAGGACTGTGCAGCATTCATCAGCAGACCGGCCACAAAGACCGAGGCCACCAGCATGCCCACACCACCACCCAAAACCTGACCGATAAAGGCCACGCCCAGGCTCGTCAAAAAGTAGCCTGCCGCAATGATCAGATTGGCATTCCAGCGGTCCATCAGCAAGCCGACAAAAATCGCGCCCACACCGCCGAGCTGGAACAGCGCTGCGATCACGGCTGCCTGGCCAGCAGGCACGCCCGCTTCTTTGAACAGCACAGGCATCCAGTTGACCAGGCCATACACAATGACCAGGCCCATGAAGTACGTCACCCACAGCGACAGCGTACCCACCAGATACTTCTGCGAGAACACCAGACGCAGACCCTGCGGGCCCTGCTGCACTTGCGCAGCGCGCTGGGCGTTATCGTCCAGCACAAAGCTCGTAGCGTTGCGTGTGCTGGCGGCAATGCGCACCATGATCTTGCGCACGCGATCGGCCGAGTAGTTCTTGAGCACCATGAAGCGCACCGACTCAGGCAGCATCACCACCATGATGACGGCCAGAATCAAGGGCACCACACCACCCACAATCAGCAGGCTGCGCCAGCCGAAATGGGGAATCATCCACGCGGCGATAAAGCCACCCAAAGCCGAGCCAATGGGAAAGCCGCAAAACATGCAGTTGGTGATGAAGGAGCGCTTTTTATCAGGGCAGTACTCGTTCATCAGCGTGATGGCATTGGGCATGGCAGCGCCAAGTCCCAGACCGGTGATAAAGCGCCAGATGGTCAGACCCTGCAGGTCATGCACCAGACCGGAGGTAATGGATGCGCCGCCCATCACCACCGCAGCAATGATCAGCACCGTCTTGCGACCGATGCGGTCAGCCAGCGGGCCTGCGGACAGCGCGCCAAACGCCAGACCAAACAAGGCCGCGCTCAGCACCGGGCCCAGATGGGATTTATCCAGGCTCCACTCGTTGAGCAGCGAAGGAGCAATAAAGCCGATGGCGGCGGTATCAAAGCCATCGAGCAAAACGATCAGAAAGCACAGGGCGAAAATCACCCATTGATAGCCCGAAAACGGATTCTCGTTCAGCACAGTCTGTACGTTGACGACCTTGGGGTCAGTGTTCTGCTTGGTTGTTTGCGAAGTCATATTGGTATCTCAGTTGCCTCTCTTTGTCGCCTCTATCTCCGGTCTCATTCCGGTCTCGCGGCTGACGCCAAAGCCTTGCGGCTCCTGTACGTCTGTCACGAAAGGGCTATGGCTGCCCTTTTCCTGATTCAGGTCAGCATCCAGGCCTTTGCCTGGCGCTGCCCTGATCATTTCTTTCATTCACGCGGGCTCCATGCCTTGGCGGCGCTTGGCCGCTGCCGCTTCGGGCGAAGCCATGAAGGCCAGCAGACGCTGCACCGCCTCGGCATTCGCCGATCCAGTCACCACGCCTGCGGAAAAAACCGTGTCAATCGCAATCGCTGAAGGCAAAGTGCCCACAATCTGAATGCCTGCCACATGAATCAGCTCGCTCAGTTGCTGAAAGCCCAGCGCCACTTCCCCCGAAGCGACCAGAGAGCCCACAGGCACACCGGGGCGGGCCTGAACAATGCGGGGTTTGATTTCATCAGCAATACCCCAGCGCTCAAAAAGCTTTTGCAGCACAACGCCGCTAGGGCCGGTGGAGTAACCAATGCTGGGCGCAGCCAGCACGGCTGCGCGCACAGCGTCTTCCGTGCTGATATCGGGCAACTGCGCTGCGGCAGGCACGGCCACGGCGGTGCTGGAGAGCATCAGATCCACCTTGCTACCGGGCAGCACACGGCCAGCCGCCTGCAACTTATCGATAGCATCTGAGGCCAGAAACACCACGTCAAAAGCTTCACCGCCGCTTTGCACGCGCTGCGCGGCATCGACACCGCCCACAGACTCGATCTGTACCGGCTCGCCGCCCTGCGCCTGCCATGCTTCGGACAGGTCTGCCAGAACCTGGCGTGTAGCCATGGACGAAATGCCTTTGAGAGCTGCGCTCATGCCTGATGTCTCCTGGGGTGTCTTTGCATGGTTGCCCTGCCCGCGCTCTGCACGACTTGTGCGCTATCGAGGCCAGTCTCGCTGCGTGCATCTCGCGCCCCTTGTCTCAGGGAGATCGCCTGCATCTGCGGCAGCAACCATCCAGTCAAAATGAATGAGACTATTGTCGGCAAGCTTTCCCACCCCCACCAGCCAGACACCCCGCTAGCAGCTATGCCAAAACAACATAGCAAAGTACTCGCTTATTCTGAAAATAAATACCTATAAAAACACAAATAAACCCATAAACAGAAAAGGCTAGACGCTATTTTTTCAATAGCATCCAGCCTTAACAGATGTGCATAAGCAACAGGATAATTAGTGGTTAACCCCTAATCAGTCATCGTGACGTCCGTGGCCGCGCCCATGACCACGCCCTCGGTCATCATGATCGTGTCGGTCCCAGTCGCGTCGGTCATGGCGATCATCCCGGCCATAGCGGCGCTCATCTCGTCGCTCGTCACGGTGCCAGCGACGCTCATCCCGGCGATCATCATTCCAGTCCCTGTCATGGTGATGATGAGGCGCCTCCGCACGCCAGCGGGGTGGCGCGCTCCGCAGGAAGTACACAGGTCGGCCGCAGGCCTGGTACTGATAGCAATAACGACGCCAGTTACGCGAGTGGTCGGGCGGCACCCACATATACATCGGCTGCGCCTGCTGCATCACCGCGCCCTGGTTGCCCCACATGGGCTGCGCATACACAAGCGGCGGCGGTGCAGCATTGCCAATATTGACCTGCCCGTAAACACCGGGCGCCAACTGCCCGGAGATAGTGCTGCTGATATAGGCCTGCGCCTGGGCCGCGCCAGCAGCGCAAACCAGCGCCAGAGCCGCCAGTCCACGGGTGAGTGAAGTGCGATTGAACATGTGTCTCCCAACTTTATACAGATCGCCAGAGCGAAGCTTCATCGCGCCTCAACTCGGAAACGCTTGCACAGTCAACGCATGACGCACCGGTTTGGCTGACCTGCGAGCGGCTTCAAGCGTAATGAGGCGTAATTGAAGCGGAGAGGCCCCATGCACGAACGCACCACTCATTTAATCGTTTGACTGTGCAAGCCCTTCTTCAGGATCAAATCCACTACCGGCTGTTCACGCTTGTTGGCGCGCTTGCAGTGATCGAGCTGAAACCAGTCTGTGACCTTGATCACCAGACGAGCCCAACGCTTGTGGTCACGCTCGCGCCATGCATGCGATGAAACGCTCTCCCAAGCATAGCCATTGAGAACAGTGGCATTCACAAAATGATCCAGCGCTCGCACCCCTGCACGCCCTCTGTCCACTCGCCCAAACAAACCAACCCACCACAAAATCAGGTAACCCAGCACGGCCAGTGGCACCACTGCGCACATCAGCAAAAAACCGGCAAAACGCTCCTTCATGCAGCCGCTCTCCTGCGCAGCTTGATGCGAACACCGTTTTCGGAGCGAATCGTCAGTCGCCCGACCGGCTGCGGCACATGCCCGTCTACCGGAAGGATCTCATAGCGCTGCAGCAGACAGCTCAGGATCAGCACCGCCTCCTGCAAGGCAAACGCGGCCCCAAGGCAAACGCGCGGCCCCATGCTGAAAGGCATATAGGCATGCTTGATGGCCTCTTTGTCTTCTTCACGATCAAAGCGATCAGGGTCAAACGCATCGGGGTTCTTCCACCATTTGCGGTGGCGCTGCAGCAGCCATGGGGCCACTACCACCGTGCTTCTCTCCTTCAATTGCTTGCCTCGGATGGGACAGGACTTCTCGTTCTCACGGGCGAAAAAGCCCACGGGTGGAAACAGACGCAAGGTTTCCCGAAAAAT
This sequence comes from Comamonas sp., assembly GCF_036643215.1. Classification (GTDB taxonomy): domain Bacteria; phylum Pseudomonadota; class Gammaproteobacteria; order Burkholderiales; family Burkholderiaceae_C; genus Comamonas. The sequence continues at coordinate 82,247 of NZ_JAVXSJ010000013.1, forward strand.
ATTCCAGACCTGCGAAAAGCTTTTCATATCTTCCTGCTGTGGCAAGCGATCGCCAGCCACTTCCGCCACCTGGGCGTAGGCACGCAGCTGTATGTCCGGCGATTGCGCCAGCAGATAGCTGGCCCAAGTCAGTGCACTCGCGGAGGTTTCATGGCCGGCCAGGAAAAGCATGGCGACCTGATTGACCAGCTCTTCTTCGTTGAAAGGCTCACCCGTGCGCGGATCCTTGGCCTGCATGAAGGCCGCCAGAATATCTTCCTGCTCCTCGGCCTCCCCTTTCAGATGCGCTTCATAGCGCGGCTTGATCATGGCTTGCAGCAAGCCGCGAATCTCCTTGGACGCCTTGTTGCTCTGCCAGCGATACCAAGGCATGGTCAGCCAGCGAGCGCCAAACAATGCTGGCAGCATGAGCTTGGGGGCAAGAGCCTGGTAGCGGGCAAACGCCTCGAAAATACGATGCGCATCAGGGCCCTGCATGGGCGTGGAAAAAATCGTGCGAAAGATGATGTCCGCAGTGACATGGGTCATCTCTATCTCAATATCGTAGGGCTGCGCCTCATCGACGGCATCCAGGCGCTCCAGCATGGATTGCGCCGCACCCAGCATGCGCGGAAAAGCGACGTTCACCCTCGCCTGGGCAAACGCGGGGTTCATCATCGTGCGTTGGCGCTGCCATTGCTCTCCATTGGTCGTAAAAATGCTTTCACCCAGCAGGGGCTCAAGCGACTCATGCAACAAATGGCTCTTGGGAAATTGCTGCGCCTCAGTCTGCATCACTCGCTTGACCTCTTTGATGTCATTGAGCATGTAGAGATCCACGCCAGGCAGGTGCACCTCACCCATTTGCATGGTGTAGCTGCGCTCAAACAAAGCATCCATCCAGGAGCGCCGCGCATGCCAGAACATGCGCAACTTCGATGCCTTCTCAGGATGCGGCTTGGGATAAGCAGGACAGAAACGACTCATCGCACTAATTTCTTTTCTATGTAATCTCGCAGCGAACCCGGGCAGGTGAGCAGCTCAAAATAATCGTAGGCACCGGCAACTTCACCAGCCATCAAATACTGGAAATGCATGCGCATCTTGTTTCTGCGCAACCAGCGGTAAGTTTCAGGCAAAAATAGCTTGTGAAAGCGTGGCGAGCACATGACCTGGGGGTTCAAGCCCCATTGCCCTACTTTCTTACCCACTCCTGAGGCAGCTGATTCAGGCCCAGAGGGTTCGCTGGCCAACTTAACACCATCTTCCCGCAGTGAAAGCCCCACCACATCACACATGCCAAAGCAAACGCTGTCGCTGGGCGAGGAAATATCCGCCCAATAGACCTGCCGATCCTGCGCAACATCCCGCAAGCTGCGACGGAAATCACCTGCTCCGGGAAAAAGAGCAAAAAGCGGAATGCAGTTACCCAGAGTCAGGAGATTCACCTCTCCTTGTGAGCCTAGACCACTGGAATGGGGCGATGATTGGACCTCCGCCAATTTGCCTCGCAGTGCGGCGGTCAGTTTCACGGCCTGCACACTACCCACGCTAAAGCCCACAATCACCACCTCGCGCCACCGAGCCTGCTGCATGCCTTGTGCCAGTTCTTGAGCCATTGCATCAATGCGCTCATCAAGCACAGGAGATTTTTTGAGGGATGAGGAATGGGCAAAATTCAAAATTCTCAAAAGCCAGCTCACATGGATATAGCGATCCAGAGCCAGCCCACCCCACAAGGCCAGTCCTAAAAAACACAGAGCGACGGCCACTGCACCCGAAGCACTTTCTGTATTGGTGGAAAAGAGCAAACCAAGCCCCAATCCCAGCAAAATTACCAGTAATACATACGCCAGCGGATACATCAAAGCCCACAAGGTATACCGTGCTTGCAGGCGAATAGGAGCCAGCCACTCTTTCAATTTAAAAATGGCAGCGTAGGTATAAATTGCCTGAAAAAATACAGACCATCGTTTTTCAGTCCAGTTCTTCTGGACTTCATCATGCCAATCAAAAAAAATAAAATCTGAGCTGGATTTTTTTAGCGATGATGAGCTTTCAATAATCCATTGAGAATGCCCCCCACCCATACCTTCAGTCTTTGCGATTTTGTTTCTTTTCCCGACCTTGTAGAATATTTTTTCCAAAAATCCACTCTGCTTATCAGACTCTGATCGCATCAACTGATGATAATACCGCGCTCCGCGGGGATCGAAACCACCAATAAAAACCACCAATCGATTTAGTTCATCTTCGGTTGCAAAAAAATTATTTTCAATACTTGAATTCATTGAAATTATTTAAAAAGTTCAAATATCGATTTTTTCAAAATACATCTTCAACGCTCTTGCTTGAACGCGCCGAACTTGACTTAAAATGCAGAGGCTCTTCTCCATCAATATGATCTATATCTTCAGGCCACTGGAATGGATCCACTGAAGCCCCTCCACCCCATAACCGTTGCGCCATTTGACCATCCAGCGCAACACCACACTTCCAGGAAACATCTGGAAGCTTTCTATAGAAGCTCCCATTAATCTGGGTCAACTCAATCAGAGCCTTGCGAAACCGAGAAAGCATAGCGGGGTCGGGATTTGATTTGTTAGCATAAAACCAAAAATCTCTCATACGCCCCTGAAAAGTCAGCCCCTCCATATCATAAAGAGCGTTACCACAAACCCGAACCGGTGCTCCATGGCTCAATGCAGACAACCCAGTTGTGCTGTTGACGAGTACCACCCCTTTAGCATCTTTCAACAAAGTGGGTAAATGCTGATCATGAATGTATAAAACGCGGCCTTGCAATCCATGTCTTTTGGCAAGGAGGTTAATTATGTTTGAGTAATCTCTATGCCCTCTATCCATTGGGTGATGCTTGAAGACAATAATGTCTTCAAAAATAGATTCGCCATCATCTGGAACACCATTTATCTTCTCTGCGCGCAGTGCTCTTGAAAATGAATGAAGCACATGATTGATGAAATCTGTCACAAATTCATAATCAGAATGAACCAGTATTTGAGCATCGTTATAAACTTGCAAAGGTGCCAGAAAAAATTTTTTCCGCTTTGCACCGTGCAAAAGGCTTTCCACGCCTTTCTCAGAACGCCTATACCAAAATTTTCTCAAATAGCTCAACCACCACCAAGGTGAATCCCTCACCGTCATTTTTCTGTGATGCAATGCGTTATTCCAGAATAACTGCCCCAGCCAAGCAATAAAAAAATATATCATTCCCCACATGGCTGCATGCCAATAGGAGTTACCCACTCTCTTCACTTCTTTCGAGACATGAAGAAATTCAGAATTATTGAATACATCAACAGGAGGTTTGCTACGTTGCTTTAACCAAAATGCAAGTTTCTCATCAAAATTTGAATGCCCATTGACGCCCAATGGCTCAAAAGTAATGTGATCAGGCCTTAAATAGCCTTCTTCGAACACACCCAAGGCACAGCCATATCGCTCTGTCAAGGAACGAACGCAAGCATGCACTGGGCGACAGTCTCCAAACAAAATAACCGCATCAATTTGATGCCTGACAATAAACTGCTCCAGTATGTCTGGCCACTGAGACAGTTCTCCACGAAATGAATGTGCCCTTGACGGATAAAAAATCCAGTCACCCGCATTAAAATTGAACTTGAAAACGGTTGCTCCTACCGCGCGCAAGTCCTTGGCCAGATTCCAGAAAAATGGCCCTACAGGCCCTTGCAATAAAAGTACACGCTTGGATGAAAATCCATTTTTTTTATTCATGTGGAAAAATTTAACGACTGCTTAGCAGCTCTACATTCTCAGAATGGCTCTCACGCCAACTCATTTGATGGATAAAAATGATTCGAACCCGCTCAATTGATGCCCTCGCCACCCCATATAAAGAAACAATCAACAAAATAAATTCATTGATTCAATTAATAAAAACACAATAACCAGCCTCGCATCTTAAGGTCGTACAAGCCACTATTTATGCCAGAGCTAGGCAATGGCAAAAGAAACGCCTCGACACACAGCGAGTCAACGGGAAAGCACCCAGGAACGAAGCAAAACATGGCATTTACGCAATTGCCGCCTCAGCCATCCAAGCCTCAAAGTAATCAAACCACCGTTCTTCTCAAGCGAAGAACGCTGCTCCAACAAGCGCCTCAGCACCGCCTCACAGGTGGTATACCCTTTCAATACGGGGTCCCAGTACAGCGGATAGTGGAGCAATGCTCCGGCAACCAGCTCATCCAATGAAAGCAAGCGGTTTCGGCGAGGAACAGGCAATAAATCCGTTGTCAGGCCCCAACCCGCATAAAAAGGTCGGCCATGCACAACGACCTGCTTGTTGCGTAGCAACGCATCAAAGCCAGTCAATGAGGTCATCGTCACCACGACATCACAAGCGTCGATACAACTCACCACCGACGCACCTTGCTCTATGTGATTCGCATACTTCAGAGCAGCCGCAGAATCCAAACGTCCTTTGCGATTGCCACTGCTCACATCCGGATGGGGCTTGAAAACAATGAACGCCTGAGGAAAAGCTTCGCGCGCAGCTTGTAGCAAGCCCAAATTGGTGCACACGCCATTCGTGTCGCAACCAAACCGAATGGAAGCGTCATCCTCCACTTGACCTGGCACCAAAATGACTTTGCACCCATCCACAGGCCAGCGGACTGCCTGATTAGGTTCCAAGTTGTATTTGGTGATGCCATGCTCAACGATAAAGCTACGGACGTTTTGCGCACGCCCCAGATCCTGCTCACTGAAGTTTTGCGTATTGAGCAAGTCCTCCAGCTCAGAAGGTCGAGCGGGATCAAAGTAAATGCCCTTGGCATCTAGCACAAAGGACTGCGGCGGGATCAAATCTGAGCCCAGCCCTACAGAGCGGACAAAGCCATCCTCCATATGCAACAGGCGCACGCCAGCTGAAAGCGCCAGCTCCTGCAGGCCCGTTGGCGGCACGCGCCCCCAGCAAACCAGGCAATCTTGATCCACAGGTTTCAATGCAGCTGCAGCCTTGGCATCTTTGACGAAGACAACCTTATCAGCATGCAAAGAAAGCATGGACTTGACATTGGCCGCTTTCCATCGACGAAAGCCCACCACAATCATTCGACCGGGAAAACGCTTGGCAATCTCTCTCTGACGCTCCAGCCAATGAATGACATCCATGACATTACCGCGCTGTCTGGTTTCCGGATTGAGGTATCGGCTGTAATGCATATACCCAGCCGCAAACAACTCATCCACCGAGCGTCGGCGACCGGCACGGCGCAACATGGCCGGATGCTGCGGCTGGCGATCATCCGTCACACCCCAGCCCGCATACCAGGGCACTCCAAAGCAGATGACCGACTTGTCGGCAAGCAAGGCCTCGAACCCCATGGTCGAGCTGACCACATAGACCTTGTCCATTTGAGCAATCAGGCTAATGGGATTGACCGCATCGCGCAGCACCACCGTGCGGGCATCGGGCTGCACCCCCGTCAGATAGCCGCCCTTGCGGCCCGAAGTCACCTCGGGATGGGTCTTGACATAAACCGTGGCCTGAGGATTCTCTGCCAGCGCAGCGGCAAGCATGGCGTCAAAAGTAGCGGCATCCGCCCCACCCTTGGCCACACTCATATCGCCCGCAGTCTGGTCCACCACCAGCACCCGCAGAACATCACCGCTGCGCAGCATGCCATCAGGCAGGTCAGGAGCGTGGTTGTACTTGCTCAAGTCTGCGGACAATAATTGTTTGCGTGCCTGCTGCACCAGCGCTGCATCAGGCGCGAGCACATCAGCGCCGCTGCACAGCAATAGCTCCAACGCGCTGGAGCGGGTGCAGTCGTAGTAAATGCCTGCGTCATCGACCACCAGCGACAGCGGCGGGAAATGCTCGCCTGTGCCGAAGGAGCGTAGAAAGCCATCCTCCAGTGCCACATAAGGCAACCCATGCTTGCTTGCATACGCCATGGGCTTACGTGTACTAGGTCGCTGTCCCCAGCCGGCTACCGCATCCACGCGTGTGCCAAAGCCCATGCGTACGGGTTTAGCTTCCAAGCACTGCACCAGCAGCGGCAAACGCCAAATGCCACGCGAAAAAATACCTACGCTATGAATCACACAACTCCAAATATCTCAAGGTCAAGGCATTACGTCCCGACTTGCCGCTCATCAATACACCAGATGTCGCAGTAAAGCGCGCTCACGACTATGCCAACGCACAGCATGCCAGCAGCCCTGCCGTTGAAGCATCCAGCCCTGAGACATCGCCCGAGTCCAGGCGCTTGCGTAAATCCTTAGCCAAAGTCTTGCCAAGTTCGACCCCCCATTGGTCAAAGCTGTTAATACCCCACACCGTTCCAGCCACAAACACGCGGTGTTCTTGTAACGCAAGCAACGCCCCCAAAGATTCAGGTGTCAAAGCATCCAACAGCATGAAGGTGCTGGGCCTGTTTCCTGGAAAGTCTTGATGTCCAAGCAATTGCTCCGGCCCGGCCTTACTTCCCTGCATTAACGCCTGCGCCTGCGCCAACGCATTGGCTAGCAACGCTTCCTGATGCTCCGGCAAGTCATGATCCGCCTCTCGGGCGGCAATAAACTCAACAGGAATACGTTGCGTGCCTTGATGCAGCCACTGAAAGAAAGCATGCTGACCGTTACTGCCTGGCTCACCCCACACCATGCCCGTCGTCAAACAACCGACTGGCTTGCCGTTCGCCATCACCTGCTTTCCATTACTTTCCATCTCCAGTTGTTGCAGATAGGCAGGCAACCTGCGCAGGCCATGGTGGTATGGAGCCACGCAGCGTCCCGGCATCTCCAAAAAGCTGCCGTACCACACATCCAGCAAACCAAGCCAAACCGGTGCATTGCGCTCCAGTGGCTGCTGAGCAAAATGAATATCCATCTGCGCAGCGCCAGCCAGCAAGCGCTCAAAAACTTCTGCACCGACAGCTAACGCAACCGGTAGCCCCACCGCAGACCAAATGGAAAAGCGTCCGCCAATCCCCTCTGGGATATGTAGCGTCTGCGTAAAACCATTCTGACGGGCAATATCTTCGCGCGAAGAAACTGCAACAAAGTGATCTGGCCAATGCAGACCAGCCGCTGCGGACACCCAAACCTGGGCAGAAGCCATGTTGCGCTGCGTTTCTGCCGTAGACCAAGACTTGGAAGCCACAATGAACAAAGTCCGAGCTGGCTCCAGCCCCTGCAGCGCCTGATGCAGATCATGGCCATCCATATTGGACACAACGTGAACACGCGGTCCCCCCAAGCACCAAGGATGCAGCGCCTGCAGCACCAACTCCGGCCCCAAGCCCGACCCACCAATACCGATGTGAACTACATCGGTGAAACGTGCTTGCTCACGCACCTGCTGCGCCATGGTCAACATGGCGCTCAGGCCTGCATGGCATTCTTCATCGTTCTGGAAACCGCCCTGAGCCGAAAAAGGTGCGCGCAAGCGCACATGCAAAGCAGGGCGCTGTTCTGTCTCATTCACCACAGTGCCTGCATACAGCGCATCCCGCCTTTGCTCAACACCAGCCTGTCGCGCCAATTGAAGCAAGTCCTGCAGCACTGCTTCATCCCACAGAGATTTGGAGCAATCCAGCAAAACATGGGGTGCATGCAGGCTCAAATTCTCAAACCGATCTGGGCTACTCAAAGCCTCAGACAAATTCAACGTCTGCCTACAGGCAGCAGCCTTAGACGCCAGTGCCCGCCAAATAGGTGTATCCACACTCAAAACATCATCCTCGACAACTCACACTCTGCAGGCCCCGCCTGCACCTGTAGCACACTCACTCCTGAAACAAGAGCTGCCAGCGCTTTACAAGCATTGAATTCAAGTATTTTTTATTGAAAAATCAAGCCAGACAAGCGCTAGCAGCTATTGTTTTATGAGGACATCGACTGGAGCAATGCCTCGAACTGTCCACCTACCTCGGGATGCTTACGCGCCATGGCCAAGGTCGCTTCCAGATAGCCAATCTTGGAGCCACAGTCATAGCGCGTTCCCTGGAAGCGATAAGCCAGCACCTGCTCCTCCGCCATCAAAGCCGCAATACCATCCGTCAGCTGAATTTCCCCGCCGGCCCCTTTACCCAAACGAGCCAAGTGGTGGAAGATGCGCGGCGTCAGCACATAACGACCAACCACAGCCAATGTCGAGGGGGCTTCTTCAGGCTTAGGCTTCTCCACAATGGCATGCACCGCTTCCAAGTCATCTTTGATCGGCTTGCTATCCACAATGCCGTAGCTGCGCGTATCCTCCCGCGGCACCTGCTGCACACCCAATACCGAGCATTTGTAGTAATCGTAAACATCCACCATCTGACGCATCACTGCGGGCTCACCATCCAGCAGATCGTCAGCCAGCAACACGGCAAAAGGCTCATTACCCACCACAGGCTGGGCACACAACACTGCATGGCCCAGCCCCAAAGCTTCAGGTTGGCGGATATAGACACACTTCATATCCGCAGGCATCAGGCTCCGCACATAACTGAGCATCTCGGTCTTGCCACGCAACTCCAGCTCGTTTTCGAGTTCGTATGCCTTGTCAAAGTGGTCTTCAATACTGCGCTTGCTGCGTCCCGTCACAAACACCATTTCCTTGATGCCTGCTGCCAGAGCCTCTTCCACCGCATACTGAATAAGCGGCTTATCCACCACTGGCAACATCTCTTTCGGGCTAGCTTTGGTGGCAGGTAAAAAACGGGTCCCCATTCCTGCTACAGGAAATACTGCTTTTGTAACTTTCATCTTTAAATTTCAATAAAACTGAAACAATCTTACGTTAAAAATCAAAAAATCTTTATTCTTCTCAGACTCAACTTGAAATGCTGGGACTTTCGTGACCAGAGACAACCAATCTGAGCCCAATAATAACTCCATACATAATTATTAATTCTTGGAAACTCTAAAAACCCCATCGCATGGAACCATAGCCATTTATCTTATTAGGTTAATCAAAAAATTTAATTTAAAGAGGATTTGGCTTTTTTTTCTAGAGGACACGTCAATTAATCAAACCCTTGACTAAATAAATTTATTTCCACATTAATTAATCAGAGAGATTATTCTTTCTTTCCATGAATTTATTTCATGGTCTTTTATACTAGGCAGACAATTATCTTGATATTCTTTTGGAGAAGATAGAATTTTTGAAATAGCATCTGAAATTCCATCCACATCATCATTATTCACCAAATGTCCATTGATCTGGTTTTTAACCATTTCATTTGGCCCATAGTTTACATTTGATGTAATGACAGGACAACCCATACTCAAAGACTCGAGAATTGAAAGACCAAAACCTTCAAACTTTGTCAAACTAATACTTAATTCTGCTTCTTCAAATATTTTCAATGCCTCATTAGTATACCCACGAAGAATTACTTTATCTTTTAGATTTAGATCTATAATAATTTTTTCAATATTATCTTTTTCTGGCCCAACTCCATAAATTTCATAAATATAATCTGGAAAATTATTAATTATTTTAGAAAAAGCATAAATTACTGGAATTACCGGCTTATTGTGAACGAGTCGAGTTACGGTAACTATTTTTTTTATTCTACCTAGATTGGATTTACTATCCACATAAGGATGAGGAATTATAATACTTTTGCTATAAATATCCAAATTAAAAGTTTTAAAATCTTCTCGCTGGAGATTTGTTAAAAATACATATTTTTCAAAATCACTATTTTTTATTAAATGCTTTGTGTCATTGCAATAATTTTGATGGCTATGAATAAATGCAATCTTCTTGCATTCAATATTCTTCAAGAGTTCGGCAGTTCTAGAAAAGTGGCTATCAACAAATACAATATCATCTGTGCTTATTACAGAGGAAATCCATTGTTTTTTAAAATGCATTTCATTGGAGTCGATTACCTCCTCGGTTTGCATATCAAATATTCTAGTTATTTTATTATCTTTGAACCAAAAATTTAAAATAGGGCATTTATTTTTATTGAAAATAACTTGCTGCTTTTTCTCTCCATTGTTAAAACATTCTAGAGAGATTAATGAATTTTTATAAAAACCATACCTTTTTTCAAGGATTGAATGATCTAGACTATTCATACAGTCTATAAAACCGATATTTCCATTTCCCCTATATGAAATAAATTTATTATAAACCCCATTTTCATCAAAAACTCTTAATGAATTATCTTTCTTTTGAAAATTAAAGTAATCAATATTGTCCAACAAATATTGATACTCGAGGACAAAAGGTTTTTTATTTTTTTTAATATTTTTTTCACCAACATCTGAAAATATATTTATTACGTTAACTTTTTTACTAATTTTACCTACTAAAATTAGCTCCTCGAGGATTTGTTCCAAATGTAATTGGTAATTTATTACCAATATGGTTACGCAGTGAAACTCCGCAAGAAAGCTAGCTTTCTTATATATAGAGCTAGTTAATCCACCAGCCTTTGAATATAGGCCTTCGACGATAAAAAATATATTTTTACGCATTTTTTTCTTATGTAGATGATGGTTCACAAATACCATCTATTTATAAAAAGCTCCGATTCGATTTTCAAAATAAACTAAATATTAATTTAATATTTTTCTATTTTTCTATTTTTCTATTTTTCTATTTTTCTATTTTTTCGGATAATTTCAACATTGATTTCTTTCTCAAAAATAGCGACTTAGCTTACGCGAAAATTTTTAAACCATATTTTCAATATCATAGCCCAATAAAATTATTGAGCTATTATTCAGTACTAATAGTTTATATACTCCCTATATTATCTTACATTAATTTTTTTGAAATCTGCAATCAGTGCAAAATCACTCACATCAGATGCGGCAGATTCAGCATGCAAAACAAAATCATTTGCTCTATCAAATCTATTCTGAGAAATCAGGCTCTTGAAAATAAACAATGAAATTGCAGGAGACGCACTATCCGGAGAATCTGAGAAAATATCAACAAGAGAATTAAAGCTTTCTGACTCCTTAAAATCAGTATGTTTAACGATCAAATCTGAAATTTCTGGGTCATCTAAAAATCTATTCAGAAGTTTTATGCCAATCACAGGAGAAATCAGTGCCTTTATTTTCTTATATTGGCGAAGTTTCATCCAGTTATCAATATCCTCCCCGCACAAAGATTCGACTGATGACTGAGCAATCGATTCATAATCTACGATAGCCCCATCGAAATCACCAAGTCCGATTTTAATACGCGTTGCAAAATTTTTTGCTACCGCTGGTTGCAGTCGGCCTGAGATAGCTTCAAATACCTGCTCAGCATATGCCACACAGTGGGTTCTAAAGCAGGCCTGCAGAAACAGATCGAAATGATCCAAAGATGACTCACAAGAAGCAAACTGCATACTTGCACGCAGTCCATCCCAGTCTCGCTGGAGATAGTGACTCAGGATATCCATGGACTGCTTTCTAACGGGCTTGAGACTCTTCTTAATCTCATCAAACATCTGAGTATTCTTGTTACTGGCAGCATACTTCAGCAAGCTTTCAGAGTAATCGAGCAGAGCCTCGTCATCAGGGTTGCGGTCAAGCACTTCCTTGACATATCTATAACATCCCAATGCCACAAAAGTATCCAAGCATTGTGTAATCGTATCTACGCTCCACTGTTGACCATATGCTTCATAGAGCTCTAAAACTCTGTCGTACTGCTTATCCTTTGAAAGAAGCACAATAAGTGGCCTAACATACTCCTCTTCATCTGTCAGTTCAAAGCATTGCTGGTAATATTTTATCGCAGTCTGTATAAAGTTCTTTTGTTCGGCCTCGGTTGCGGCTAAGCGCAGACGATTTACTTGCTCCTCTTTTGACATAACCACAGGCTCTTGCAGACGCTTGATTGCTTCATAAGTCCGTTCGCAGCATTTTCCATCGCGGAATGCAAAGGTTTCATCCGCAATCCTCTGATAATTTTTCCAAATTTCACAGTCAGGTTGAAGCAGATATTTTTCCAAATTTGAAACGACTTCTTCGAGCTCCAGGCAAACCGGCCCAAAACCATTCAGATCATAGTCAAAATATCCTTTTTGATAAGTATGAGCACCGGAAAAAAACTCATCTCGATCAAACTGATAATATATAACAGGCTTCTTCAGATAAGCGACCTCAAATGCAACAGAAGAATAATCTGTAATCAATACATCTGTCTCAACAAAGGTTCCTTGCATGCTCTCAGCGTCAGAGCCCCTCTTTACCTCAATATATTTAGGAACATCAAACCCTTCAATATACAAATCTATATTCGCATGAGGATAAAATATTATATTAGCATTTAATCTCTCAGAAATATTTTTTAATTTTTCAGAATGCAACAGAGATTTCCAAGAAACAGCATATAACGAATCAAAAAAATCTTTATTTATTGCCCTTTGATTCGGTGTCCCTAGTTGCTCACCCATTAAATTATTACGCCAAGTAGGCATAATAACAATGTTCCTTCTTTTACACTCTGGACGAATTTCATTAAGCTTCAACAAACTATCATGTCGAGGAAATCCTGTCAGCACAACTTCTTTACCAGAAAATTTATACTGATTAAAATCAGAAACAATGCTTTCATACTCATCATGTGTTGCCGTCACAAAAAAATCTATTGGCTTACTATTAAGCCACTTTGAAAGATTATCTTTGGTCACACCATGTTGTAAAAAAACATGCTTGAAGTCAATAATATCGCCATAATCCTTTATAGGCAGCGGATTCATTACATACCCATCAGCATGACTAGATATAATAAGCTTTGCATTCACTGTAGCTAAGCGATGCTCTTCTGAATCGAAATCCAGCATATTAAATCCTTCCTTCGCAAGACGCTTCCAGTGAGGCGATGCCTTTCTTAGTACAAAAAATGCATTAATTTCCGGATGATTATTTCTCACATACCGATATAAATGCTCTGCATTATCATCAGCCATGGTATCTCTATCCATAAAAATCCATGCATTTTTATAGATCTTACGAGTTTGAAAATTTAACGCTTTATCGCGCAATGGCTTTGCCAAAGCACTAACTTTTTTTGGATCAAAAACCGGCAACGCCAATATTTCCAGAAGTTTATTGCATGAAACCCCCGATTTAAACTGTTTACCCCTTAATGAGATTCGTGACAATTTTCCATCTATTTCCACAATGAAATTATCTTCTGCTTGCGGCACAGATACCCAAATAATTCGCTCACAAACAAATTCACGCCCCAAAAAATCATGTTTCCTATTTTTTTCAAAAATAGGAAAAATCTTATTACCCCCGATAAAAATATCCTCACTAGGTAACTCGCTATGCCAAAAATATTTTATACAAAGTAATTTTTTTGATTCATCCCAAGAATCAGCATATACCATTGAAAAATCAGGCTTAGAATTTTTAAGAAACCCAAGAATACCAACTTTATGAAAAAGCCAACATCCAGCCAATGAGAATTCCAAAATAGTCTGATCATCAATAAATGAAGCTATTTTTCTTAGGTTATTTATATATAAAGCCTTGAGGTTTTCATCCATGAAAACCAAATTATGACCATTATTCAATACCGATTTAACCATCCAAACCAAATCATAAAGAATAGTACTTTGCAACCATTTCGGAATAGATCCGTTATTTTCATTGAAGATCAACAACAATCGCAAGTATCCATTCTCAATGAGCTGTGTATAACGGCGCTCATCAAAAAATGAATTATCTAATGTAGAAGTTCCATCCGACCTCTTTCGGTAAAAATACTTTGCAGATGGAAGAAAAGAAATCCAACTGTGCTTACTCTTCAACAGAATTCTGGATACAAAATCTCCATCCTCAAAATTCGGCTTTATATCTTCATGAAACCTAACGCCTGACTCCTGCAATGTAATTGCATTAAAAAATACAGAATTAACCGTTAACTGATGAAAAACATTTCCATCATTTACCTCAACCAACTCTTCTTTCTTGAACCTATAATTCAGCGGATGAGAATCAGAAAATTGATTTTTATCTTCGTGGAAAAAAATAAAATTACAACTTACAAAAAGCAATTCTTTCTTTTGGCGGGAAATGTGCTTATCAACTTCGAAAAAATATTCAGCATCAACGAAGTCATCCGGGTCAATGAATGATATCCATTCTCCCGAAGCATAGTTCATTCCTAAATTTCTAGCAGATGCCTGCCCCCCATTTTCTTTTTTTAGATAAACAATATTATCTGGATATTTTTTTTGCCACTTTTTTACAATCTCAGCAGATCCATCGAGAGATCCGTCATCCACCATAATTAGTTGAATATGAGATTTAAAGTCTAACGACTGATTAACCAGCGATTTAAAAAAATCATCTAGATATTTTTCCACCCCATACACCGCAGCAACCACAGAATAGCTGTAATTACCTTTTTTCTTCACCAAGGTTGGGACAGTATTAGATTTTTTAGGCAGCCTCTTATGCAACATATCCTTGAAAAAAAGCTTAGGATCACGCAGCAGTTTTCTCATTTTTTTGGGATTCATCATCAACCTCAGATAGAAAATTTATTCTTCAGCTTTTTTAAAATTCTATGAAAGCTGTATTTATCGCGCATATGCGCAGGTGTTGCATCAAAAAGCTTTTGAAATTTTTCTGGATTTACCTTATTTTCATCACAACATTGTATGAAGTTTTTCAGATTCTCAGGTATCTGATGAAATGCCAAAGTACCGCAAACTTCAGAAAACTCATCCACCTTTTTTTTGAACAGGTCAAAATTATTTATTCGAGCCTGATAATATTTTTCTTTTTTCTCTGATGGGTGATAAATATGCATGGCAATCACATCATTGATAAGAGACTGATAGCACAAACGTGCCAGCCTTCCTCTAAATCCATATCCCAACATAGGTGCCCTGTATGGGTCATTCGTTGAAATATCCGACTTACTCAATTCAATGCTCCCGCTCCACAAACGCACCATGAAATCAAAGTCCTCAAAGCCATGACCTTGATACTCTTCATCAAACCCGCCAATTTTTGAATAATCTTCTGCATGCAAGAGAATGACAGAAGATGGCATCGCCAAATGCATAAATTGAGCGCTGTGAAAATTCAAATATTTTTTCCACAGCACTTTGCTGTCTGCATATTTTCTGATTTCCTTGCTGCCTTTCTCCGAAAGGTAGAGGCAAGGCGCCATTGCGCATCGTGCGCCTTGCCTTTTCATCAGAAAGAGCAGTCCTTGCACAAGTGCCAAATCAGGATAGATATCAATATCCATCAAAGCTAGCAGTGGTGTATTCACCAAACTGAAGCCTGCATTTCTCAATCCCGCCAAGTTGGGAAGAGGACTCTCAGCCTCTACACTAACCACTCTGACCAAAGGCTGATACTCTTGAATCTTCTGCAAAAACTTCTGATCTGCCTTTGATTTTCTATGACTGTGACCGATGACCAAAGGTAATTGATGCTGGACAGAAAATTCTGCCCAATTCATTGCCCTCGTCAAAATTTGCTGGGGTCGCCTTGAAAAATCGACCAATGAGAGCAGCGTTATTTTCTGTAGTTCGGCATTTTCCGTAAGAGTTACTTCACTCACAGGCCAAACACCACCTTCGCACCAATAGCGATTTGGTACATGATTTGTGTTATGTCTTTCCAGAACTGGCGCTTTTTCTCATCAACCTTAGGCAATACCAGCACTTGGTCTCCCGCCTTGATGCGGGTTGCGTCAAAGAGCTTGCTTGTATCGACCTGCTCAAATGCGCCATCGCGACGTGCTACGACAACGCGAGCAGCATCCGCAGTCTGGGTAAATCCGCCCGCGCGATCGATATAGTCCTTGAGGCTGAGCTGTCCATCGAATGCCACGGCATTCGGAAACAGCACTTCGCCACTGACCAGGACCAAGCCATCCTTACGAGGAATTCGAATGACGTCTCCGTTTTCCAGCAGCATGCTGTTGCGCTGCTGCGCCTGGGCAATCTGAACCTGGCCAGTAGGCTCAATTTGCTTGGCCCTCTCTACCCATTGCAGGGTCAAGTCAGCCTCTTCCTTGCGCAAACGTGCTTCTTCGCTGCTACCACTACGTGCTGTCAGCAAGGCCGTTTCCAGACTGCGCAAACTGGTAACCAGCATTTCTTTTTGGCGCTGCTTCACGCTTTGGCGAAACAGCTGAATGCTTTCAGGCTCGGAGTCCGGCAAGGTTTCAATCGTCTGCATCAATGAGCCCAGGCGAGTGCCATAGGGCACCACATATTCCTGCGGATTCATGTGCTCGCCTTCCACGCGCACGCTAATGGTGCCGGGCTTTTTATCGGCGGTGAATTCCAGTTCATCCCCGTTTTGGAGCATCAGCGCATTCGCCTGCTCCAGCGGGTAGTACTCGGTATTTTTGACGGTACCTGTATTACGCGCAATACGCACATGGGTTGCCTGCGCCTGGGGTTTAGCCAGTTGCATGAGCTTGGCCACCGTAGCTTTGTCGCTCTTGAACTCAAACCGTTTGGCGTTATTAACCAACCCCTTGACACTCACCCGGTTAGCGATTGCTGGCACAAAGATCACATCGCCATCACTGAGTTGCAGCAGTGGCAACTGGCCTTTGAGCAGAAAGTCATACAGGTTGAAGCTGGCGCGCACGGTGCTTCCGCGCTTGACCTGCACGGTCAAAAAGCTGCCACGCTCTGGGTCGATGCCTCCGGCTTGATCCAGGTAGTTGAGCAGGCTGTCCATGCTGGTGCCGTTGTACAGGCCCGGACGCATGACATTGCCACCCACAAAAATACGCACCGGCTGCGCTGCCGCGAGGCTGGCATAGCTATAAACATTGGCACGGAATACACGGCGGACTGCAGCCTCCACCTGCTCCTGCAGGTTTTTATTGGCAGCGCCCATGACCTTTACAGGCCCGACCTGGGGCAAAAAGATATTGCCCTGAGGATCTACTGTTACGACATTTTCAAAAGTGAAGCCCCCCCACAGACGCAGATGGATACGGTCCCCCACTGCAACGAGGTAGTCCGGGTTGAACTGGGTCGCTCCGGCTCTTGCAAAGTTGCCTGTGAAAAGGTTGGCTCCAAAAACGTCACTATTCAGGTTGGCGGTGTAGTCTGCCGTTTGCGGAGCCTGTGGCAGCAGCGGTGTCTGCATGGGTACAGATGCCGCTCCTGCATTGACTCGGTTTCCTGAAGCACTCAATGCATCGCTGGTCGCCGAAAGTCCCAACGCCTGATTAATCTGAAGCGGATCGGTATTACTCCAATTACCAGAGGAGGCCTGGGCCGGCTGCTGAGACTGCAAGCTGGTCTTGTTGACCTGGGCCTGAGCAGGCACAAGACTCATTAAAAAAAGCGCGACCGCAGAGGCCGCCCAGGATGGGGCAAAAAAACGTTGCATGATGAATGGGAAAAATTCTGAAAAGATCAATCGCGATGGTCGCGCACGATGGATGCCAGCAATTGCGCCAAGCCAGCCAGCAAGAACGCCCCAAGAATGAAGGTCGCGATGTTGTAAAGGCGCCGGGGGCGCATGGGGTATTCAGGCAGTGGAGCACTCTGCAGTACCTGTACTTTTTTCAGCGTTCGGGTCGCTTCAATACGACCTTTTTCCAGAGCCACCAAAGCGCTCTTGTAAGCATCCTGCAGAAACTGGGCTTCCAACTCCAGGCGCTGATATTCCTCAACTGTTTTATTTAAAGACTGCCCTTTGGCGCTGGTCAGGCGTGCCTTTTCTGTTTTGATCTGCTTTTCGACGGCCTGAATCTGCAGGTCAACTTCAACAACAGCTGGAGCCGTTGCAGCCAGGTAACCCAGCAATGCCGTCTTGCGGGCGCTGAGCTCCGTCATCTGCTCTTCCAGCTTGTTAACAACGCCAGCCAGGTTTTCAGCAGCAGACTGTGGAGAGATCAAGCCTTTGGCATTCTGAAAGGCCAACACACGCTGCCGTGCATCCAGCGCCAGCACACTACGCTCTTTAATCTGCTTTTCCAGAAAGCCAACCTGCTCCTGTGCCAGTTGATGACCTAAGACGTTCATATAGTGCTCGCCTTCGCGCACCAGCGCCTGCGCAATTTTTTGCGCCATTTCTGCATCGTAGGCTTGGGCCTGAATGACTAAAACGCCTGCATATTCATCGTATTCAACACTGACACGCGAAAGAAAGTGCCTATGAAAGAACTCCAGCGAGGCATCTTTGAAGAACATGCGAGTCAGAATATCGTGATCGTGACTGCTGTAATGCTCTCTCAGATGAAGCTCTTGATTGAGCTTTTGCAGCATATCCAGGGAAAGCAGGCGATCTCGCAAAAGCATTTGATCGGTACGTGACGCTCCATCCCCACCCGCCAGCAATGAGCCAAAATCCATCGCCTGAGATGCTGCCATATCAGTGCGCTGAATAATGACACGGGCCTCAGAGACATAACGATCGGAGGCAACAAATCCCCAATATAAAATAGCAAACAAAGATGCAAAAATTGCAATGGCGAATATCTTCATACGCCATATTTTTCGACATAAACTGCTAAATTCTTCTTTTTTGCTGGAATCATTCATTTGGGGATACTATCTTTATAATTTTTCAAGGCATCTTCAATGTCATCAAACCAATGTGCCTGCCCATCATGCAGCCATATTCCAGCCTGACAAAACTGACGTAGCGTTCCATCGCTGTGCGATACCATAATCAGTCCCGAGCGGTCTGCAATGCGTTTGAAGGCATCCGATGCTTTCTTTTTGAATGATGCATCTCCCGCAGAAGTGGCTTCATCCGAAATATAAACATCAAAATCAAATGCCAAAGAAAGGCCGAATTGGAGCCGTGACTTCATACCCGATGAATAGGTGCGAACCGGCTGATCAAATGATGCTCCTAGCTCCGCAAATTCTTCAATAAAGGCAATTTTTTCTGACATCGCATCCGGTGAATCAAAACCGTGCAATCGAGAGACAAATTTGGCATTTTGCCTACCTGTGAGAGAGCCTTGTAACCCACCGCCGTAACCCATAGGCCAGGACACACGGCAGCGGCGCTCCACACTGCCACGGGTAGGAGCGTCAATGCCTCCGATAAGATTCAGCAATGTCGATTTGCCCGCACCATTACGCCCGACCAGTCCAACACTGACTTTGCTCGGTATCGTCAAGCTGACACCTTTCAGAATCCAGCGCCCTGCACCATTTGGGGTTTGATAGCGTTTATGCACGTCATTAACAATAATCATTGCGCCCTCAATTTCCGTGCAAAACGAATCTGCAATGCCAGCCCAATGAATATTGACACGACTGAAAATCCGAAAAGATATTTGAAATTAGCTTCAGGAGCAGCGTGATACACAGGAAAAAAACTGCTTCTCAGTAACTCCAGGCCATGTGCAAAGGGGTTAAGAAATACCCAGTCCCTGTATTTCACAGGGATTGCGGCCAATGGAAAAATAGCCCCTGATAAAAAATAGAGTGGCCTAAATAAAAAATTAGCCAAATTCCCCGCTTCAGGAACCAAATCGCCAACTACTGAAAGAATTAGTCCGATTCCCAAGGCGCAAAGCATGAGCCCAATAAAGGAAAGCATTGTCTCCATAGGAGCGTCGGGAATAACCGAACGGCCAAAGAAGGCCAAAATAGCCAGAAGTACAATGAGAATGACAGTCCCAAGTAACGCTTCAAGGCCGGCCCGCACAATAACCGTATCTATGGGGCGCACCTGCCGGTATGCAAAAAGGGCTTTATTCGCGCCCACAGCCCCCATCGCGCGCTGAAAAATATTCTGAACCGTGAAATAGCCAGTAAGCCCTAGCACCAGCCACACGGCCACATCAGCTCCAGCAACTGAACGCGTACGTAACACCGTGTAAAGCAGTAGCATGAAGCACGCATGCAGAACGGGCTCCAGAACGATCAGCACCCAAGCCCCACGAGCCGAGCTCAGACGAGCCACCGCCTCGCGCAGAAACAAGGCATTCCAGACCGCCAATGTCACAGAGAGCGATCCACGAGGCCCTGCTGGTTCGCTTAAAGAGGATTCTGAGCCCAAAATCAATCCTAAAAAATTTTGGACTCAACACACTGAAATCCAACTTTCTGCTGCCAATTATAGGTTGGCTAGCATCCATAAATTATGGAATTCACAGATGAAGACCTTAGACTATACAGCACAATTTATTACATTTTAATTGACGGAATCTATCAAATATTAATTTTTAATAATTAACAAATTAACTAAGAAATCAATAAAATAGCAAAAAAGTGAAGGCTATCTCTTCATATCACCGTATTGACAGCACCCTGTAGATCGATAATAGAAGGCCTTGCATGCCACACAGAAGTCATCAAAGGCATGCACCTTGAATACGGATAATAGAAACTCCATGACCTCTAACTCCAACATCACCGCAGCGGCAACGCCCCGCCTGACCTCTCTCTCCCACGGCGGCGGTTGCGGCTGCAAGATTGCGCCAGGTGTACTGTCTGAGTTGCTGGCCAAGAGCAATCTGCCCAAGCAGTTCTTTCCTGATCTGCTGGTCGGTACCGAAACTGCTGACGATGCTGCCGTCTACAAGATCAATGACGAGCAGGCAATTGTGGCGACGACGGACTTTTTCATGCCCATCGTTGATGACCCGTATGACTTTGGCCGCATCGCAGCAACCAACGCTCTGTCTGACATTTACGCCATGGGAGGCACACCGCTGATGGCGCTGGCCATTGTGGGTATGCCTATCAATGTGCTATCCCACGATGTGATTGCCAAGATTCTGGAAGGCGGAGAGTCCGTCTGCCGCGATGCCGGTATTCCGCTGGCAGGCGGCCACTCGATTGACTCGGTCGAACCCATCTACGGCCTAGTGGGCATTGGCATCGTCAACCCCAAGCAGATGAAACGCAACGCCGATGCCAAGGCAGGTGACGTGCTGGTTCTGGGCAAACCCCTTGGCGTGGGCATTCTCTCTGCTGCACTCAAGAAAAATCTGCTCGACGATGCGGGCTATCGCGCCATGGTCGATGCCACCACCAAGCTCAACCGCCCTGGCGCTGAGCTTGCCAAGCTGGAAGGCGTGCATGCACTGACCGATGTGACCGGTTTTGGCCTGCTTGGCCACGGACTGGAGCTGGCACGCGGTGCCCAGCTCAGCGCGCATATTGATAGCAGCAAGCTACCTGTCTTGCCCGGCGTACAGGCTTTTGCCGACCAAGGCGTTATCACTGGCGCATCGGGCCGCAACTGGGCCTCTTATGGCGAGCATATTCAGCTGGCTTCTTCCGTGAGTAGCGCTCAGCAAGCGTTGCTGACCGACCCTCAAACTTCGGGAGGCCTGCTGGTCTCCTGCTCCCTCGACTCCGTGGAGCAAGTGCTGCAAGTCTTTGCAGACAGCGGCTTTGCCGACGCTGCAGTGATTGGCCATATGGAATCTGGAGAAGCGAAAGTCTTTGTAGATTAATCGCATCCAGCTATCAAAACGGGATCATTGGCTCCCGTTTTTACAATCCCACAATGCAAAACGCCCGACACAGACCGGGCGTTTTACCTTTACAGGCAGCCAATTCACTGAATTCAGGAAGCAGGGGTCTCGCCCACCACTTCGGCCGTGGTCCGGCGATCAATCTTGCGGCTCAGCACCACCGAGGTGTAGGTTTGCTGAATGCCATCAATCAAACCAATACGGTCGAGCAGCGCATCCAGCTTTTCATTGCTCTCACAGCGCACAAACACCATGTAGTCGTACTGGCCGCTGACGGCAGAAACCTCTTCCACCTCGGTAAAACGGTTGAGCGCCTGCATGACCGAAGTCGCTGTCTTGGGAAGTACACGAATACCGCAATAGGCACGTACCGCTGACTGCTCCATACGCGAGCCCAAACGGACGCCATAACCGGCGATCACACCTTCTTGCTCCAGCTTGGCGATTCGCGCGACCACGGTCGTGCGCGCCAGATTCATCTGACGGGCCAAATGCGCAGTAGAGGCACGCGCGTTGGTCTGCAGCAAGCGCAGCAGTTGGCGGTCCGTTTCATCCAGTCGATATTCCATACCTTGTCTATCCAAATCTTGTCATGCTCTGCATGCTGCCCTCTCGCGGGGCCTCTGCAACGTCTTCAATGCAGGGAGGTCACCGAGAATTTCGGCAAAACCAGCGCCTTGCACAATAACCGACCCAGCTCTCTTGCGCCATAAACCATTGCTGACGAAACGACCAAAGACCCCGTAATTCTGGCTAAGTCAAGCCAGCAAGCCTGATTGACTCGAAAGGGCAACTCCGATCCTCAGGATCGCTTGCATGGATGTTGAACCATCAGGCATGTCGCCGCGTTTGGCTCAAGTTTCTGCAAAAAGGGGAAGGGGCTTAGTTTCAGCAAACATGGCTCACTCATCTTGCCCGTGATTGAGTCAGAAAAAGCGCAAACATAGAAAAGCCCTGATCATTTTCATGATCAGGGCTTTAAATCGTGGCAGGGGAAGAAGGACTCGAACCTTCGCATGCTGGAATCAAAATCCAGTGCCTTAACCAACTTGGCGACTCCCCTACGATGGATCGAATTGTACAACGACTTTTTATGCCCAATTTCGAAGTTGGCTAAAAATGTGCATTTGCACAAAGGTACTCAGGGTTCAGTCGTTCATTCGACCACTACGGCGGTCCCGCTGGCTGACACCATCAGCATGCCATTGCCCTGCCCCAGCACTTCAAAGTCCAGGTCCACACCCACCACGGCATTGGCCCCGGCTTCTGCTGCGCGCTGCTCTAACTCCTTGAGCGCTATTTCGCGGGCCTTTTGCAGCTCTCGCTCATAGGTGCCCGAACGGCCGCCGACGATGTCGCGAATGCCCGCAAAGAAGTCTTTGAACACATTGGCGCCCAGAATCGCCTCGCCCGCCACCACGCCGCAGTAGCGGATGATGCGCTTGCCTTCGATGTTGGGAGTCGTTGTCACAATCATGGCAGTCCTCTGAGTTCAACAAGCTGCCATGGTAGGCCAAGCGCGCAGGTGAACTTCGTAAAAAACAGGCTCCAGCGCTTATTAAACATGCGCTTACAGCTATCAATACCGCAGCACCCGACTATTGCGGCGGGCACAGCAAGGGCTGCATGCCCTGCACTGCATCGCGCAAAAAGCTCCAGGTGGTTGAGATACGCGGAATCTGGCGAGACTCAACGGGCATGCTCATCCAGAAGGTCCGGGTAAAGCAGGCCTGATCAGGCAGCACTCGGCTCAAAATGGGATCTTTGTCTGCCACAAAGGCCGGTAGCACGGCCAGACCCGCACCGGCG
This sequence comes from Comamonas sp., assembly GCF_036643215.1. Lineage (GTDB taxonomy): Bacteria > Pseudomonadota > Gammaproteobacteria > Burkholderiales > Burkholderiaceae_C > Comamonas. The sequence continues at coordinate 105,429 of NZ_JAVXSJ010000013.1, forward strand.
CGCACCGCTTCGTACTGGGCGGTGATGCTGGTGCTGCGCAGCGCAAAGCGCTCGGGCCTATGCAAAGTGTCCAGCAACTGCAGCTCTCGCGTAAACAGCAAATCGTCCACGTAGTGCACAAAGCTGTGGTGACGCAGGTCTTCGGTGCGCGCCACCAGCGGCTTGCGCGCCAGGTATTCGCGCTGGCCATAAAGGTAGAGCCGGTAGTCCGTGAGTTTGGTGACGATGACTGAGCCCCGTTTGGGCCGCTCTAGCGAGATAACGATATCAGCCTCGCGGCTTGAGAGATGCAGCATGCGCGGCAGCGCCAGCAAATCCACACTGAGCAGCGGATAGCGCAGCGTGAGCTTGGCCAGCTCAGACGCCAGCATCTGCGTGCCAAAGCCTTCGGTCGCGCCCACGCGTACCAGGCCCGCCGGGCCTTCGCTGGTCGCAGCCTGCGCCAGCGGCCCGTGCTCCAGCCCATCCACAGCGCTTTGCATGGCGTTGCTCACGGCCAGCAACTGGCGCCCGGCTTCTGTCAGCCGCCATTGCCCGGCTTCGCGGGCAAACAGCACGGCTCCCAGCTGCTTTTCCAGCGCCTGAATGCGGCGCGACACCGTAGTGTGCTCCACCCCCAGCTTGCGCGCAGCCGCTGCCATGCTGCCGCTGCGGGCCAGTTCCCCAAAAAAACGCAGGTGGTCCCAATCCACTGGCATCGCCTTTCTTGTTTATGCACTCAACAGCGCTCAACCCGCTATCTGAAAAGCGTTAACAGCTATCACTTTTGATAGTGCATTGCCGCATTTTAAAGAGACAACCCAAGGCGACACAGCCATACGCAGTCCGCCCTGCCCCGATCAGCATTCGGGCTTGTTCTTCGCACCTGCTGCGGGCCTCTGTGATTCCAGCCATTGCCGGGTCTGCTGCGGCGTGCGGAACTCCAGCCACTGCGCCTGCGCAAACTGCCCACTGGCGCGCAAGTCGCGGTATTTGCGCTGGTTTTTGGCAAAGGTCTGGCACGACCACAGCAAGATGGAGTCTCTGGAGAAAAACGCGCTGCGCCAGCTCTCGCGGTTGCCGTGAAACAGCTGCGTGCCCAGCACGGCGCGGCGAATGGTGCGCCACAGCACGCGTGAAAATACCGTCCAGCGCCCGTAGTTAAGCCACACGACATGCGTGGCACGCGGCCACAGCTGATCGCGCACCACGCTGTAATTGCCATCCATCACCCAGCGCTGGCCTGCTGCAGCCTGTGCAGCGCCACGGACAAACTGTTCGGTCGGCGCAGGCTTCCAGCCAGGCCCCCAGTGCAGTTGATCCAGCTCGGTATGGTTCAGCCCCAAAACCTCAGCCAGATCCGACGCAAACGTGGTTTTGCCCGCGCCACTGGTGCCGATGACCACCACGCGCATAACGAGGGAAACATTGCTAGCGACAGCGCCCGAGTCAGCCCTCAAGTCAGGTTTCATCGGCTGAATCCAGCTTGCGCACCCACGTCTGAGCGGGACGTAACTCATGGCCTTGCGTATCCAGCACGCGCAGGGGCGGCACGGGCTGGCCGGTGGCTTTGTCCAGCAGCAGCGAATGCGCCTCGCCCGGTTTGAACAGATTTCCTTCGCCCCACTGGCGCAATGCCAGCACCACGGGGAACAGGCTTTCGCCGCGCGGCGTGAGCACATAGGCCTGATAGGCCGAGCCTTCGGCAGCGGCTTCGGTTTGCAGAACGCCAGCATCCACCAGCTTTTTCAGGCGGTCCGAGAGGATGTTGCGCGCCACGCCCAGGCTGCGCTGAAAGTCACTGAAGCGGCGCATGCCGTCAAAAGCATCGCGCACGATGAGCAGAGACCAGCGGTCGCCAATCAGATCGACCGACCGTGCCACAGGACAAGGCTGGTCATTCACGGGTTCAGCAGTGGTCATGGTTCTCCTTGAAAGCGCTGGCAAGTCATTCTAGTTTCATTTCAAAACCAAATAAATTAACATTTATCTGGTTTTGTTTTAAAACCAGAAAGACCACGCCATGCCCGCCAACACTTGCTCTGCTTCAGCAAGCCCCGCCCCCGAGCTGCCTTCTGGCCTGATGCTGCTGTTTGCCACCGCCAGCGGGCTGAGCGTGGCCAATGTCTATTACGCCCAGCCTTTGCTGGAGGCGCTGGCCAGCGACTTTCAGATACCGCTGGCCACCGTGGGCGGCGTGGTCAGCGCCGCACAAATCGGCTGTGCACTGGCGCTGTTGCTGCTGGTGCCTCTGGGTGATCTGCTGGAGCGGCGACGTCTGATGCAGCTGCAACTGCTAGCGCTGGTGGCAGCGCTGCTACTGGTGTCGGAGGCTGCAGCGCCTTCTGCACTGCTGACGGGCATGCTGCTGGTCGGCCTGCTGGGCACAGCCATGACACAAGGGCTGATTGCCTATGCCGCCAGCGCCGCAGCGCCCCATGAACAAGGCCGCGTTGTGGGGGCTGCGCAAAGCGGCGTCTTTGTCGGCCTGCTGCTGGCGCGGGTCTTTGCCGGGGCCGTGAGCGACATGGCTGGATGGCGCGGTGTTTATCAGTGCTCCGCCTTTCTGATGCTGTGCATGGCGCTATTGTTATGGAAGCGTTTGCCAGTACTACCACCCTCGCCCACCGCCGCCAGCGGGCTGCGTTATCGCGACTTGATCGCATCCATGTTCACGCTGCTGCGCCAGGAGCGCCTGCTGCAGATACGTGGTCTGCTGGCTCTGCTGATGTTTGCGGCCTTCAACATCTTCTGGAGCGCCCTGGTACTACCGCTGAGTGCCGCGCCGTTTCACTTTTCGCGCACGGCCGTCGGTGCATTCGGGCTGGTGGGCGTGATCGGCGCACTGATGGCTGCGCGCGCCGGGCACTGGGCTGATCGCGGTCATGCCCAGCGCACCAGTTGCGCCGCACTGATTTTGTTGCTGCTGGCCTGGGGGCCGCTATCGCTGCTGCACACCTCGCTGGGTGCCTTGATGCTGGGCATTGTTTTGCTGGACCTGGGCGGCCAAGCCTTGCATGTGACCAACCAGAGCATGATTTTGCGAGCCCGGCCCGAGGCCAGTGGCCGCCTGATCGGCCTCTATATGCTGTTTTACGCTGCAGGCAGCGGTCTGGGGGCCATCGCCAGCACCATGGCTTACGCCCGCGCGGGCTGGCAAGGCGTGTGCCAGCTGGGGGCTGCTGTGAGTCTGCTGGCCTTGTCGTTTTGGTGTTTTACGCGACATCAAACTGCATCAGTTTCTGACCCACGCGCTCAGCCAGCACCTTGATGGCATCCACTCGCTCCAGCGGTAGCAGCATTAGCGGGTAGCTGTCACTATCGATGTCCATGCACACCAAGGCGAGTCCCTTGCTGCGCAGCCAGATAGCTGCTTTGCCCAGCGCATCCTCACCTGCCATCTCGCTGGCGGCGTCATCTGCCATCAGGTCGTCAAAGACCAGGCCCAGCTCCTTGACGGTGCGCAGCTGTGACAGACTGGAAATCAGCTCATCCAGGTCTAGGCGCCAGTCCAGCTCAACATTCTGTTCACGCCGCTGCAGACCATCGACCAGCGCCAGCCAAGCGCTGACTTCCTGCGGCGAATCGATGCCCCGCTGCGTCAAATCGTTGGCAAAGCGCGAGAAATACTGGTCGGACTGAATCAGCGCCAGTTGTACCTCGGCACCAAGCCTGTCCATTTGCTCGGGCATGAGGATCTGGGCCAAAGCATCGCTGAGCGCCTTCCAGTCGCCTGGCCGTGCAGGCATAGGAGCTTCTGCCAGCTGTGTGAGGGGCGTAGCCACCAATGCACCGGCGCTTGTGGATTGCGGAGCAACAGTACCCAGCTTTTGCCGAATCCAGTTCATCAGACCCATGTTCAATCCTTGAAACCGTGACGCAGGCAGTATGCCGCAGGCCGACTGGAGCGGGCTGGAGCGGGCTGGAGCGGGCTGGAGCGGGCTGGAGCGGGCTGGCGAACGTAGCGGATGATTGTGCACATTTGCACACCCTATGTGCACCAAATCCTATTGCCTGAGCAAAACCGCACACATACCATGGGGAGCAAATTCACCACCAACGGAGACATTTCATGAACGCACCCACTTCCGCCAAGGTATTGGCGCCTACGGTCAAGCTGCTCATCAATGGGCAGATGGTCGAATCCAAAACCACCCAGTGGCGCGATGTGGTCAACCCTGCAACGCAGGAAGTGCTGGCGCGTGTGCCGTTTGCCACGCCCGATGAAGTCAACGCTGCTGTAGCCAATGCCAAGCAGGCCTTCAAAACCTGGCGCAAGACACCTATCGGTGCACGTGCCCGCGTCTTCTTGAAGCTGCAGCAGCTGATTCGTGAAAACATGAAGGAACTGGCCGCCATCCTGACTGCCGAGCAAGGCAAGACCCTGCCCGATGCAGAGGGCGATGTCTTCCGCGGCCTGGAAGTGGTGGAGCACGCCGCCAGCATAGGCAACCTGCAACTGGGCGAGCTGGCCAACAACGTGGCCAATGGCGTCGACACCTATACGCTGAACCAGCCGCTGGGCGTGTGCGCGGGCATCACCCCCTTCAACTTCCCGGCGATGATTCCGCTGTGGATGTTCCCCATGGCCATCGCCACGGGCAACACCTTTGTGCTCAAGCCCTCCGAGCAAGACCCCATGGTCACCATGCGCCTGTGCGAGCTGGCGCTGGAGGCCGGCGTGCCCCCCGGCGTGCTCAACGTCATTCATGGTGGCGAGGATGTGGTCAACGCCATCTGCGATCACCCTGATATCAAGGCCATCAGCTTTGTGGGTTCGACCAAGGTCGGCACCCATGTCTACAACCGCGCCTCGCTCAACGGCAAGCGCGTGCAATGCATGATGGGCGCCAAGAACCACGCAATCGTCATGCCTGATGCGAACAAAGAGCAGTCGCTCAACGCCCTGCTGGGCGCGGCGTTTGGCGCGGCAGGCCAGCGCTGCATGGCAGTTTCAGTGGCCGTGCTGGTAGGCGATGCGCAGAAGTGGATTCCCGATCTGGTGGCCAAGTCCAAGACCCTCAAGGTCAGCGGCGGCACCGAGGCGGGCACCGATGTGGGCCCGGTCGTTTCCTGCGCAGCCCTGTCGCGTGTAGAAAGCCTGATCGAGCGCGGCATTGCCGATGGCGCGGTGCTGGAGCTGGATGGCCGCAAGCCCCAGGTGACCGGTTACGACAAGGGCAACTTTGTCGGCCCCACCGTTTTCAGCGGCGTCAAACCCGGCATGAGCATCTACGAGCAGGAAATCTTCGGCCCCGTGCTCTGCCTTGTAGCCGCAGACGATATCGATCAGGCCATTGAGTTCATCAACGCCAACCCTAACGGCAACGGCACAGCCATCTTCACGCAGTCAGGCGCAGCTGCGCGCCGCTTCCAGGAAGATATCGACGTGGGCCAGGTCGGCATCAATGTGCCGATTCCTGTGCCCGTGCCCCTGTTCTCCTTCACCGGCAGCCGCGCTTCCAAGCTCGGCGATCTGGGCCCCTACGGCAAGCAGGTGGTGATGTTCTATACGCAGACCAAGACGATTACAGCGCGCTGGTTTGATGACTCGACTACCAGCCACGGTGTGAACACCACCATTAGCTTGAAGTGACCCCCTGAGGCGTTGCACGCCTTCCCCCCTCTCTCGCTTCGCGGGAGAGGGGGAGCGCCGGTTTTCAGCCTCTTAAACCAAGCGAGCAACACATTTTGCGTATGTCATAGTGAGCGCATGAGAAACCTATGGATACCAATACAGTTTAATGCTCTCGCGCTCGCTTTTTTGCTGCTGCCAAGCACCTCCAACGCTCAGGCGGGCGGTGACTGCGTGGTAGGCGGAACCGTGCAGCAGACCAATGCCTGCGCCATCAAAAATTTCCAAGAAGCCGATACCGACAGTCAGATTCTCTACGGTGATGTGATGCGATCCCTGTCCGCCCATGAACGCCCCGCCCTACGCAAAGAACAAAACGAATGGAGCCGCCAGCGCGTGACCCAGTGCAAGCAAAGCACCAAGGCGTTTGAAGCACAGGCCGACTGGCCCAGCCGCTATCACGGCTGTCTGGTGCAGCAGATCAAGGCCCGCGATGCGGTGCTCAAGCGCTGGCTGCATCTGGGGCCACCTGACTGAAGAATGCAAATTTGATAGCTGCCAGCGCATATCCAGCAAGCGCCAGAGACACATAAAACAATAAAGGAGACATTCCATGGACTTTGAACTCAGCCAAGACCAGCGCGCCTTTGCCGATACCGCCCGCGCCTTTGCGCAGGCTGAACTGGCCCCGCACGCCGCTCAGTGGGATGCCGAAGGCATCTTCCCCCGCGAAGCCATTGCCAAGGCGGGCGAACTGGGCTTTTGCGGCCTGTATGCGCCTGAAAATGCGGGGGGTCTGGCCCTGCCCCGGCTCGATGCGACGCTAGTGTTTGAAGAAATGGCCGCCGTTGACCCATCCACCACCGCCTTCATCACCATCCACAACATGGCGACCTGGATGCTGGGCACCTGGGCCACAGATGCCGTGCGCGAACAATGGGGCGAGGCACTCACCAGCGGTCAGAAACTGGCCAGCTACGCCTTGACGGAGCCCGGAGCAGGCTCAGACGCCGCATCGCTCAAGACCCGGGCCGAGCTGGTCGGTAACGAATACATCCTCAACGGCAGCAAAGCCTTTATCAGCGGCGCAGGCAGCACCGACGTGCTGGTGCTGATGGCCAGAACCGGGGATGCAAGCTCTGGCGCGTCCGGGATTTCTGCCTTTGTCGTGCCCGCCAATGCCGAAGGCGTGAGCTACGGCAAAAAAGAAGAAAAAATGGGCTGGAACAGCCAACCCACGCGCGTCATCAACTTCGACAAGGTGCGCATTTCCGCCAATCATCTGCTGGGCCGGGAAGGCGAAGGCTTCAAGATCGCCATGAAGGGACTGGACGGCGGGCGCATCAACATCGCTACCTGCTCGGTCGGCGCAGCGCAAGGCGCGTTGACCCAGGCGCAAAGCTATATGCAAGAGCGCAAACAGTTCGGCAAGCCCATCGCCAGCTTTCAGGCCCTGCAGTTCAAGCTAGCCGATATGGCCACCGAACTGGTGGCCGCGCGGCAAATGGTGCGGCTGGCTGCAGCCAAGCTGGACGCAGGGGCCCGCGATGCATCCACCTATTGCGCCATGGCCAAGCGCTTTGCCACAGACGCTGGCTTTATGGTCTGCAATGAGGCGCTGCAACTGCACGGCGGCTACGGCTATCTGCGCGACTTTCCGCTGGAGCGACTGGTGCGCGACGCGCGCGTGCACCAGATTCTGGAAGGCACGAACGAGATCATGCGCGTCATCATCGCCCGCCGCATGCTGGATGGCGATGCGCCTGATGTGATTCGCTAAGCCACAAAATTAACCCAGACAACGCACCATGCCCGCCCGCCCGCTCTCCGACCAAAGCCTGCAGCTGATTCACGCCCTGCGTGAAAGTCTGGAGCAGGCGCTGGGCGGCATTGAACAGCTTGAAGAGCGCACGCTGTTTGGCAGCTACTGCTTTTTTGTGGATGGCAAGCTGTGCCTCGGCGTCAAGCACGAAGAACTGCTGGTGCGGCTGCCACCTGTACGGCACAGCGAATTTCTGGAGATGCAAGGCCTGCGCGAGCTGTCGCCGGGCGGCGGCATGCAGGGCTACTTCTGGATCAGCAGCGACGGCTATGCCAGCCGCGAACACTGGAATTTCTGGCTCCGTGAAGCGCTGGCCTACAACCCGCAGGCCAAGGCATCACCACGCAGAAAAAAGGCTTCTGCTACTGAAAAAGATAGCAGCCAGCGCACATCCAGCAATCGCAAGAGCACTAAAACGCTTGAAGTAGCAGATGCAGCCGAGACCCCGAAGAAGCATCCCATTTTTGACAGCGACTAAGCCCTGAAGGAAGCACGCCATGGCCATCCGCATTGTTCAGCTAGGCAGCGACCGCGCCCCCGACGAAGGCCTGCGCATAGGCACCGTGCGCCGCCCGCCGCGTGGCGTGCCCAAGACCGAATTTGCCAGCCGCAACTATTACGACTGCTGGTTGCCAGAACTCTCGCCCGAAGCAGAGCTGATGGCGCAGGCGCAAGAATCCGTCAAGCTGCGCGCCGCAGGCCAGACGACCGAGGCCGACAAGCTCTGGAAGCTGTTTGAAAAGCAGTTTCGCAAGCAACTGGCCGAACCTGCAACGGACCGCACACTGGGTCTGCTGGCGGCCCTGTCGCACAGCAGCGCGTTTTCCATAGGCTGCTATTGCGAGGCCGAATCGCAATGCCATCGCAGCATTCTGCGCAGCCTGCTGGTGGACAAAGGTGCCAGCCTGAAAAATCAAGGATAAACCACCGCAAACGCATACAGATCAAACGTAAGCAGCTATCAAATTCATAACGACAAGGAGACAGAGTATGCAAATCGCTTTTATCGGTCTGGGCAATATGGGCGCGCCCATGGCCATCAATCTGGCCAAGGCCGGCCACAGCGTCAAAGCTTTTGACCTGAGCCATGACGCCATTGCCAAAGTGGTCGCAGCGGGCGGCCAGGCGGCATCCTGCGCAGCCACTGCGGTGCAGGGGGCAGAGGTCGTCATCACCATGCTGCCCGCCAGCCAGCATGTGGAATCGCTGTTTCTGGGCAATGCCGATCAGCAAGGTCTGCTGGCACATATCACCAAGGGCACGCTGGTGATAGACAGCTCCACCATCGCCGCAGCCACCAGCCAGAAGGTGGCCAAGGCGGCTACGGCCTTGGGCATTGACTTTATGGACGCCCCCGTCTCCGGCGGCACAGGCGGCGCGATTGCGGGCACGTTGACCTTTATGGTCGGCGGCAGCGACGCACAACTGGCACGTGCCCAGCCGCTGCTGGAGAAAATGGGGGCCAACATCTTTCACGCCGGCGGCGTGGGTGCAGGCCAGACGGCCAAGATCTGCAACAACATGCTGCTGGGCATTTTGATGGTGGGCACCAGCGAAGCGATTGCGCTGGGCGTGGCCAACGGGCTGGACCCCAAGGTGCTGAGCGAAATCATGCGCCGCAGCTCTGGCGGCAACTGGGCGCTGGAAAAATACAACCCCTACCCCGGCGTGCATGAGAATGCACCGGCCAGCAAAGGCTATGCAGGCGGCTTTGGCACGGATTTGATGCTCAAGGACCTGGGCCTGGCACAGGACAACGCCACGGCCAACCGCGCCAGCACACCGCTGGGCGGCATGGCCCGCTCCATCTACGCTGCGCACAGTCTGGCCGGTCATGGCGGTGAAGACTTCTCCAGCGTCATCAAGATGCTGCAAAAAAAGGGCTGAAATCATGGCCCTGCCCCACGCTCAACCCGGTGTTCCTGTCGAAGTGCAACCCCATGGCGTTTTGCTGGGGAGCCAGAAGACCTGTGCGCTTTTCAAGTCCGAAGCCCTGGAAGTGATTCGTCTGGTGCTCATGGCAGGCAAGCGCCTGCCTGCGCATCAAACCCCTGGCGAGATGACGATTCAATGCCTGGAGGGCCGACTCATTGTCAGCGTGGGCGACAAGCGCCAGACGCTTTCGGCAGGGCAGTTGCTGTTTCTGCCGGCCAGGACTATGCATGAGGTCGAGGCTGAGCTCGATTCCTCAGCCTTGCTCACCATCGCTTTGCACGGTCACTAGCAGCACTGCACGACTCAACTCTCTGATTTTCAGTCTTTTCAGCTTCCAGCCCTTATTCATAAAGCGCTGAAAGCTATTCTTTTTGAAGATATCGGTCGCCATCAGGCTTCTCGTCCGCCCCTGCAAATCGGCTGCTGCTGACGCTTGTCTCCATGGTGCAAAACGCTGCCCTGTGTTTAAGATGGTCGCAGAGGAAATGACAGTTGCGTTGCTCTCAAGGAGTTATCCATGATGAAGCTGACCGAACAGAACATTCTCATCCTCGGCGCCGGCAAGATTGGCTCCACCATTGCCGATATGGCCGCCGAGCTGCATGGCGCCACCGTCACATTGGCGGATATGCGCCCCCCGCCTGCCAGCGGTGATGCGCAGATTCAGCCCTTGCAGCTGGATATTCAAGATGACGCAGCGCTGGCCGCTGCCCTGCAAAAACACACTCTGGTCATCAACGCCCTGCCCTTTTTCTGCGCCGCGCGCGTGGCTCAAGCTGCAGCGCAGCAAGGCGTGCACTACTTTGACCTGACCGAAGACGTGGCCGCCATGCGCACCATTCAGGCACTGGTGCCGCAGGCATCGTCCGTGCTGATGCCGCAGTGCGGGCTGGCCCCGGGGCTGATCGGCATTCTGGGCGGCCATCTGGCCCAGCAGTTTGATGAGCTGTACGACCTGCACCTGCGCGTGGGCGCTCTCACCCGTCACGCTACCAATGCGCTGCGCTACCACTTCACCTGGAGTGTGGATGGCGTCATCAACGAGTACTGCAAGCCCTGCAACACCATCGCCAACGGCCAGCAGGTCACCGTGCCGCCGCTTGAAAATGTGGAAACGCTGATTTTGGATGGAGAAAGCTTTGAGGCCTTCAACACCTCGGGCGGCCTTGGCACGCTGTGCGAGACGCTGCAAGGCCGCGTGCGCAACCTCAACTACAAAACCATACGCCACCCCGGCCACCGCGACGCCATGCACCTGCTGCTGCACGGCCTGCGCCTGATTGAGCGGCGCGACCTGCTGCGTGAAGTGCTGGAGGGTGCCGTGCCCCACAGCCGCGACGACATGGTGATCATCGCCGCCATGGCCAACGGCATGCGCGCCGGTCGGCTGGAGCAGCTGACCCACACCGCCCGCATCTTCGGCGGCCTGCTGCGCGGCAAGCAGCGCACCGCGATTGAGTTGACCACCGCCGCCGGAATGCTGGGCACAGTTGAGCTATTTGCCACCGGCCAGCTGCCGCAGCAAGGCTTTGTGCGGCAAGAGCAATGCACGCTGCCCGCCCTGCTGGCCACCCGCTCAGGCGCGTACTTTCAAAGCCTGCTCAGTTAAACCATTCACATCTCAAAGCCATGACCACCACCGCCGACCTTCAGACTGCACTAAGCCGCTGCGGCATTGATCTGCCCCGCTACAGCGGCAATGACATCACCGTGCATTCGCCCATTGATGGCACAGAGATTGCCAGACTGGCTGCCTTGCCCACGGCGCAAATGCCGCAGGTGATTGACCGTGCCACGCAGGCCTTTCAGCAATGGCGGCTGGTGCCCGCGCCCGTGCGTGGCGAGCTGGTGCGGCTGTGGGGCGAGGAGCTGCGCCGCGCCAAGGCAGATATCGGCCATGTGATCTCCTGCGAGGTCGGCAAGATCGTGCAGGAAGGTCTGGGCGAGGTACAGGAAGGCGTGGACATCTGCGAATTCGCCGTTGGCCTGTCGCGCCAGCTGCATGGCAAGACCATTGTTTCAGAGCGGCCCGGCCACCGCATCATGGAGCAGTACCACCCGCTGGGGCCGGTGGCGGTCATCACGGCCTTCAACTTCCCCAGCGCCGTGTTTGCCTGGAATGCCGCCATTGCGCTGGTCTGCGGCAACCCGGTGATCTTCAAGCCATCTGAAAAGGCGCCGCTGGCTGGCCTTTCCACCTTCAAGGCGCTGGAGCGTGCCATTGCGCAATTTGGCGACCGCGCACCCAACGGGCTGGCTCAAATTGTGCTAGGCGGCAGCGATGTGGCCGAGGCTCTGGTAGACAGTCCGCAAATCGCACTGGTTTCCGCCACGGGCTCCAGCCGCATGGGCCGCACCGTTGGCCCCAAGGTGGCGGCACGCTTTGGCAAGCGCATTCTGGAGCTGGGCGGCAACAACGCCATGGTGGTCACGCCCGCCGCTGATCTCGATCTGGCCGTGCGCGCCATCGTCTTCAGCGCCGTGGGCACGGCAGGTCAGCGCTGTACGACGCTGCGCCGGCTCATCGTGCACCGTGATATCAAACAGGCACTACTGGATAAACTGCTGCCCGCCTACCGCAGCCTGCGCATTGGCAACCCGCTGCAGGCGGGCACGCTGGTCGGCCCGCTGATTGACCGGGCTTCGTTTGAAGCCATGCAGCATTCCATTGAGCAAGCCCAGCAGCAAGGCGGGCAGTTGCTCGTCGGCGGCCAGCGCCAGCTGGAGCAAACCTTTCCCCAAGGCTTTTACGCCGCGCCCGCCATTGTGGACATGCCCGCGCAAACCGCCATCGTCCAGCACGAAACCTTTGCGCCTTTGCTCTATGTACTGAGCTATGGCGAGCTGGCGCAGGCCATTGCGCTGAACAACGATGTACCGCAGGGCCTGTCGTCCTGCATCTTTTCCAACGATCTGCGCGAGGTGGAGACATTTTTGAGTGCCGCAGGTTCTGACTGCGGCATGGCAAACGTCAACATCGGCCCCAGCGGTGCCGAAATTGGCGGAGCTTTTGGTGGCGAGAAAGAAACCGGCGGCGACCGCGAAAGCGGCTCGGATGCATGGAAGCAATACATGCGCCGCACCACCAACACCATCAACTATTCACGTGAGCTGCCACTGGCCCAGGGCATTCAGTTTGAGTGAGCGATACCAGGCCAGCACAGTTGGCTACTTACCAGACAATGCCAGCTCACCGCCTTTCCGAAATCCACCACAGCAACATCCAACGCACCATGGTCGTGCCACTCCTGCACCTCGGCAGTCATATTAAATTCATCGCCAGCCCAGCATTCCTGCTGGCACCTTTCAACATCTACGACCGGGAAGAGTCTCTTGGCCTTGAGCTGGCGGCCTATGACCCCAATGACCCAGAGCAGCTGCTGCAGTTGCTAGATATTCACTTCTTCCCGCTCTGGAATCAGGGCGCATGGACTGCAGCTCATAAAGTCGCACTGATCCATGCTCTGCATTCCGCCTTGCAAAACCCGCAGTACGACTTTGCAAGCCTTCTGGAAGATGACGATAACGACTGCTTTTATCTACCCGGCAGCTGGCACATTCAAAGCCCCAGACAGTTCTTTCTGAGCGCCCATGCCGCCATGCAGGCTCATTTGGACGAAGAATCCGATTGCACTCCACTCTCAGACGTTAATTGAAGTGATAAGCGATGAAGAGCGAAGATAAGGCCTAATTCCCTACAGCTTTGTCACCAAACTGTGATTGAACTTGCGCGCCGGGCAGTGGAGAATGTCTTATTACCGCTTTCGCCTCAGGTGCTGTCATGGACCACAAACACTCCACGCCCACCCACCAAGCTCTGGATGTCGCTCCGTTTGGAGCAAGGCTTTCAGCCGCTCACTCCAGCGTGCTCTTCAAGGCGGAAGATCTGGAAGTGATTCGTGTCGTGCTCCGCCACGGCCAGACCCTGCCGCCACATCGCGTTCCAGGCAGCGTCAGTCTGCAATGCCTTGAAGGCAGGCTTGAAGTGATGATCGGGCAGACAGTTCATGAGCTATCAGCCAAGCAGCTTATTCATCTGCCCGCAAACATGCCCCATGCGGTGCGTGCGCTGGAAGATTCGTCGGCCATTGCCACCATCGTTCTCTGCAGCGTCTGAAACTCTCTCAACGCACCGGTAAGAATTGCATGAATGGGCCCGCCACCAGCCCCTGCGCATAACCGATAACGGAGCGCCGGTAGCGCTCTGTGGTGTAGTTGGCAATCAAATCCAGGCGGCCAATAATCTTGCCCATTTCGCGCTCAAAGCTCAGGTTGCGAGAGTCTTCGCTCATCTGATTCGATAGCAGCAAGGGCTGACCCGTAGGCGCTTTGCGCGAGTTGAGAATCCAGTTGGCAATCTCCAGATTGCGCGCGGCGTTGAAGACATGCTGCGGGTCCAGCCCGTCGATCAGCGTAAAACTGGTGCGCCCGCCATGCGAGGTAATCATCATGTCAGCCGCCGCGTAGATAAAAGCGGCAACTCTGTCACCCTTGAATTCAGGCTGTAAAGCCAGCGACAGTGCCGCCACATCGCGCTTGTCTTGCAGCTCATGCCAGGGCTGGCGCTCCATGATGGCGATGCGCACATAGGTCATGGCCGCCTCACGGCTGGTGGCGGTCTTTTTCCATTCGGATGGGTTGCGGCGGTAGAGCTTGTCCATGATGACGAACAGGCTCTCCAGGTTCTGCTTCATGGACAGCGTGGCCATTCGGTTGCTGTCTGACTGCAGCAGCTCGCGGGAGTGAAAGCTCTCGCCCTCCACCTCGCCGTGATTGGTGGGGGCGCTGGAGCATGCGACCAAACCCAAGGCCAGCAGACCCGGCAACACGCTCACCCGCAGCATGCGACAAGCACTAAGGCTAGCGGCGTTGCGGGGTACAGCGGGGACTGAAGTCATGCTACAAACATAACAGCAGATGCCGCTCAATCAATCACGCCACAACCCTGTGATTGTTATCAATCGTGAATGCACGACAAGCACTTTGCGATAGCTTTAACGGCTATCGGCGCAACTGTTTGAGGATTTGCTCCAACATCTTCCACGGCGCCACATGGTCAGCCATGGCCACGGGCACGCGCAGCATGCGGCTGGTGGCTTGCTGGGGTGAAAACAGCACGCCCGGCGCCAGCAGCAGGTTGCTCAGCGCCGCCTGCCGCGCCAGCACCTCGGTGTCCACACCGCAATCCACCCATGCAAACGTGCCGGCCACGGGCTCATGCTCGGCATAGCAGCCAATGGCTTCCAGCTTGCGCAGGCAGCGAATGCGCGCTCGGTCCACACGCTCGCGCAGGCGGTCAACATGCTTGCGGTACGAACCGTCGGCAAGAATATGGTGAACGATTTGCTCGGCGGGCAGCGATGAGGTCAGGCCCGACAGCAGCTTCATGTCCGTGAGGCGATGCACATAGTCGGGCTTGGCTGCGATATAGCCCACGCGCAGGCCTCCCGACAAGGTCTTGGAATACCCGCCCACCAAGATCACGCGCTGTAGCCTGTCCATGGCCGCCAGCCGCAGCGGCATGGCACCCAGAAAATCGGCGTAGGTATCGTCTTCGACCAACAGAAAATCATGGCGCTCAGCAATGCGCAGCACCTCATGGGCCACACCGGCAGACAGGCTCAAGCCCGTGGGGTTGTGCACGGCCGTGTTGAGGATGAAAAGCCTGGGTTTGTGGGCCTGCGCCAGCGACTCCAGCGCTACCACATCGGGGCCACCGGGCAGGCGCGGCACGCCAACGACGTTGACGCCCATGTATTTCAGCCGCCCGAAGATCAAAAACCACGCCGGGTCTTCCACCAGCACGGTATCGCCGGGGCGCAGAAAGCAGCGCACGATCAGATCCAGCCCCTGCGTGACGCCGCCCACGGTCATCAGATGAGTCTCAGGGTGGGCTGGCACTTCCTGGGCCTGCAGGTAAGACGCAATATGCTGGCGCAGCGGCACAAAGCCCTGCGGCACGCCATAGCTGAGCAGGCTTTGCTCGGCCCGCGAGCCCTGGCGCGTAATGGCGCGCATTGCGCCGGTAATCAGTCCCTGATCCATCCAGCTGCCCGGCAGGCAACCGGCATTGGTCGTGCCATCTCCGCTCTCGCGAAAAATGCCTCTGAGCAGATAGGCGGTATCAAACTCAACCACCTGCGGCGATGCGGATTTCTCTGGCACTGCAGGTGCCGTCACCGAGCGCTGGGCCGCCACATAAAAGCCGCTGCCTCGGCGCGACACAATCAAGCCCTGCGCAGCCAGCCTGTCATAGGCCTGCACGACGGTATCGCGGCTTACGCCTGCGCTCTCTGCCAGCGCCCGTACGGAGGGAAGACGCACACCGGCCCGCAAGCCGTGATTGCGCACCAGCGCCCCGAAATGCTCAACCAGTTGCTCGGCCAGCCCTATGGAGCTTGCGCGCATGGGCTGCCAGCCCAGACTGACGGAGGCGGATAAGGCTGTGGTGGCTAAAGCCGTTGCCGCAGGTTCTGATTTGGAATCAAGCATGGATGAAGCCTTCAACTGTCAGGGTTGCACAAGCAGGCCAGCTCAACAACTGGCATGGCAAAGTGTACCGCTACTGTACTGATTTCACCGCTTAGCATTGAACACACTCACCGCTTCAACGCAAAGCCACCACCATGCCAATGCTGCCCGAATCCCTGTCGTTTGTACTGCCACTGGCCATGTTTGCCTTTGTCAGTTCCGTCACGCCCGGCCCCAACAATGTAATGCTCACCGCCTCCGGTGCCACCTTTGGCTACCGCCGCAGCATGCCCCACATGCTGGGCATCTGTATGGGCGTGGTCATCATGGTGCTGCTGATTGGCGCAGGCCTGGGCAAGCTGTTCGAGGCCGAGCCGCGCATCTACACCCTGCTCAAATATGTGGGTGCGGCCTATCTTGTGTGGCTGGCCTGGAAGATTGCACGCGCTGGCGGCGTGGATCAGGGGCAGTCTGGCAAGCACCCCTTCAGCTTCTGGCAGGCGGCGGCGTTTCAGTGGGTCAACCCCAAGGCCTGGATCATGGCCATTGGCATTGTTGCCACCTATACGCCCCGCGATGGTTTCTTTAGCAACCTTATGCTGTCAGCACTGGTCATGGGGGTCATCAACTTCCCCAGCATCAGCGTCTGGACTCTGTTTGGCAGCACCGTAGGCCGCGCACTACGCACACCGCAGGCGCTGCGAACCTTTAACGGCGTGATGGCAGGCCTGCTGCTGCTGTCACTGGTGCCGATTTTTATGGAACCGGCCTGATCAAGACTCCAGCGCCACGACTTGCTGCGCCAGCTGTTGAATGGCGGCGTCAGACAGGTCATCGGTCTCCAGCACTTTGCGCACGGGCCACTGGTCAAAATGATTGGACTGGGAACGCTCGTAATGCGGGTCGTAGTGGCGCAGCATCAGCTCCTCAAACAAGGGCGATAGCTCTTTGGTACGCGCCCATTCCTGCCAGCGGTTGATCACGACATTGCCATGCAGCTCTTTGAGCCAGCCCAGCTTGTCGGCCAGCGCATCGGGCTCATCGCCCAGATACGCATAGTCGCGCAGCAGAAAGGACAGGCGTGCAGACTCAGTGGCACGCACCTCGATGACGGGTGCCTTGTGCAGGTGCGACACCAGCACCAGCGGCAGGCCAACACGGCCAATCTTGGCGCTCTCGCCTTCCAGATAGACGGGGCGGGACAGGTCAAACTGCTCAAGCTTTTCGGCAATCAGGGTCTCAAAGCGCTTCTGGCTGGGCTGCTCAATGCCGGGCAAGTTGCCCAGTAGCGATCCCTTGTGGCTGGCAAAGCCTTCCAGGTCAAGCACCTGCTCACCGCTTTCGGCCAGCGCATGCAACACACGGGTCTTGGCAGAGCCCGTTGCGCCGCACAGCACGCGCATCTGCAACTGGGGCACCAGCGTTTCAAGCTGCTCGATCACATGGCCGCGAAAAGACTTGTAGCCGCCGGCGAGTTGCTGCGCATCCCAGCCCACCAGACGCAGCCAGGTCACCATGGAACCACTGCGCAGGCCGCCGCGCCAGCAATAAACCAGCGGCTTCCAGTTGGCAGGCTTGTCGGCAAAGGTTTCGCGCAGGTGGCGCGCCAGATTGGCCGCGACATAGGCTGCGCCCAGGCGTTTGGCCTCAAACGGGCTGACTTGCTTGTAGATGGTGCCAATCTCGGCGCGCTCTGCATCGCTGAGCACAGGGCAGTTGATGGCACCGGGAATGTGATCCAGCGCAAACTCGCCGGGCGAACGGGCGTCAATCAGGGCTGCGTACTGGTTGCGTTCGGGAACGCGAACGGGCTGGCGATGGGACACGGCAGACTATCCATGGCTGCGCCCATGCGGCCTGCAGGCCGCGGGGCAATGGCGTGTGGTCGGGCAGAGGTCAGGCTGATGAAGGCAGTGATCGCGGGCGATCTGACTCGATGCTCGGCAACATGAAAAACCTGCGGCGACTGTCACACGACAGAGCGGCAGGCCACGAAGCCAGGGCGTGGATCGAGCCTCGATACGCACCACAGCCGCAAGCACCTTGTGAGCTGCAGCCATTCCCTGAAAACATGCATTTTCGCAGATGCAGCCGCCGCCATCAGCCAGCAGCGCCCAAAACCGCACAGGGCGCTGATGCTTGCACACCAGCGCCCTGTGAAAAGAGTTTTTACAGATAAATGGCCGCTAGCGCTTATCCATCAAGCGCGAGCAGCTATCAAAAGTGATTATTGATTTTCTTTGCGCGCAAAATATTCTCGGGTGAGCTGAACAATCACAGGCGAGAGCAGCAGCAAAGAGATCAGATTCGGAATCGCCATCAACGCATTCAGCGTATCGGCCACCAGCCATGCAAAGTCCAGCGTCGCCACGGCGCCCACAAAAGCGCTGATAGTCCAGAAGATGCGGAAAGGCTTTTCGCAGACGGTGCCAACCAGATAAGTCCAGCACTTTTCACCGTAATAGGCCCAACCCAGAATGGTGGTGAAGGCAAACACAGACAGGCAAACGGCCAGCACATATTTGCCAATGCCCGGCATGGCGGCCTCAAAGCTCTGAGTAGACAGCACCGCACCCGTGGCACCCGAGTGCCAGACGCCGCTGACCACAATGGCCAGACCGGTCATGGTGCAGACGATGATGGTGTCGATGAACGTGCCCATCATGCCGACCAGACCCGAGAACACCGGGTCGCGCGTGGCACCTGCGGCCTGTGCAATACCGGCGGTGCCCAAGCCCGCTTCATTCGAGAAAATGCCGCGTGCCACACCCATGCGGATGGCCATCAGCACCGTCGATCCCAAAAAGCCGCCTGTCGCCGCCGTGGGGTTGAAGGCCTGCTCAAAGATCAGCGCAAAGGCCGCAGGAATGCGGTCCACATACACGCCCAGCACATACAGCACGCAAATCACATAGGCCACGCACATGGCGGGCACCAGCTTTTCAGCCACCGCACCAATGCGGGTGAT
The DNA here is from genome assembly GCF_036643215.1 of Comamonas sp. Lineage (GTDB taxonomy): Bacteria > Pseudomonadota > Gammaproteobacteria > Burkholderiales > Burkholderiaceae_C > Comamonas. Next base: position 124,179 of record NZ_JAVXSJ010000013.1, read on the forward strand.
GCCGCCCAGCACCACCGCGCCGGTCATCACGGCCAGCGCCACACCGGTCACCCAGTTTTCCAGACCAAAAGCGGTATGCATGGCCGATGCAATGCCGTTGGACTGCACCATGGAACCAATGCCAAAACCAGCCAGGCCGCCGAACAATGCAAACAGCGTGCCCAGCCACTTCCATTTGCGGCCCAGACCATTCTTGATGGCGTACATGGGGCCGCCAACCCACTGGCCGTGGTCGTTTTTCTCGCGATACTTCACTGCCAGCACAACTTCACCGTACTTGGTGGCCATGCCAAGCAGTGCAGTCATCCACATCCAGAACAAGGCGCCGGGACCGCCCACGGCAATCGCCGTGGCCACGCCGGCAATATTGCCCGTGCCCACCGTGGCAGACAGCGCCGTCATCAGCGCGGCATAGGGAGTGATGTCGCCGTCAGCCTTGTCGCCGGGGCGGCGGCTGCGCCAGATCATGCGAAAGCCACGCACGATATTGCGCAGCGGCATGAAGCCCAGTCGAATCTGAAGATAAAAGCCCGTGCCGAGAATCAGCACGATCATGGGAACGCCCCAGACAACGTCGTTGAGGGTCTTGAAGAGTTGGGTTAACCAGTCCATTGAGTGTCGTCCGCCGCACGCCATCTGGCGCGCAGTCCATTAAATGGCAACAGTCCCGGAACATGTCTTTCACTCATGAGCATGGCGGGCACACCAGCCACCGCAAACCGTGTAAGTCTGCGGCGTAGCGCACCTGTTCTGTTTGCCGGTTGGCAAAACGGCCTACTTTAATGCAGTAAGACAGGGCTTACAGGCAAAAACGGCCGGCCACCGTACAAACGTGAACTGCGTTGATTGCGGTGTCAATGGCTCTGCGCCCAGTTAGCGAGCCGACTTGCGCGGGCGCAGCAGCATTTCATCGCCGCTCATCTGCACATCAAAAAAACGTAGAAAGTTCTGGCCCAGCAGCGCATCGTCGCTATCGTCACCGGTGTAGCCCGTTCCCACGCGCACATCGCGCACACGCAGGCTGGCAATGCGTACCTCGTCCGCCACCACAATTCGGCCGTCGCGCTCGCCGTTGGCGGTGCGAAAGCGCACCTTCTCGCCACCCTCCAGCCCAGCACGGGCCGCCAGTACATCGGTCACGCTGACTGAAGATGCGCCGGTATCGACCAGAAAGGTCACGGCCTGATCGTTCACATAGCCTCTGACACGAAAGTGCCCATCCATACCGCGCTCAATGCGCACCGCCCCATCGGCCATGACTTTGGCCTGCGCGGGCTTCAAAAAATGCTGCATGGCCAGGTACATGCCCCCCATCACCACCAGCCAGAACAGCAAAAACAGAACAGTGCTGCGCCGGGCAACGGACTGCGGCGTGGGCTCAGGCTTCTGGGGCGAACGCGGTGGTGGCGTGACATTCATGCGCATAGATACAGATCAGGCAGGTGACGATGCGCCCATTTTGCCAAGTTCACAGTCAGGGTCATCATGCAGATGACAGCAATGCCTTTGGCACAGCCTTTACATTGAAGACTGTTCGTACTTTTGCAGGCCTGTGAAGGCTGCCCCACCCATGACTACATCCACCCCTGCCGCCTTGGTGTTGCACTATATTTTTGATCCGCTGTGCGGCTGGTGCTACGCCGCCGCCCCGCTGGTCAAAGCCGCGCGCGAAGTGCCCGGCATTCAGGTGCAATGGCACGCAGGCGGCATGCTGACGGGCGACCACACCCGCACCATCACCGCCGACTGGCGCGAAAAAGTCATGGCCAGCGACCAACGCATTGCCGAAATGACCGGCCAGCCCTTTGGCGATGCCTACTTCAACGGTCTGCTGAACGACATCGGCGCACCACTCGACTCCGAGCCGCCCACCACTGCCCTGCTGGCTGCTGAAGCGCTCGCAGGTAAAGGTCTGGAAATGTTGTCTGCCCAGCAAAAAGCCCATTACGTGGACGGCCGCCGCATCAGCGACCCCGCCGTACTGCGCGAACTGGCCGCCAGCATCGGTCTGGACAGCGCTGCCTATGACGCCGCCTACGCCGAACAAAGCGGCGCAGCCACCCATGAACACATTGCCGACAGCCGCCAGTGGCTGGGCATGGTTCAGGGTCAGGGCTTCCCCACTCTGGCGCTGGAGTTTGATCACCCCGAACAACCTGGCCAGCGCGCCGTGCAGCGCCTTGAACTGGGCGAATGGCTGGGCGATGTCGCGGGCTGGAAGCAACAACTGGCCGAATGGGTCGAGCAAATCGCCGCCCTCAACCCGCAGCAAGCCGGTGATGCTGACCCCAGCTGCGGCCCTGACGGCTGCGAGCTGCCCAGCGCTAAGATCCACCAACACAAGCCTTGATACGTCGTTGCTTCGCCTTGTCGTACCTGTTGTACCGCCTGCGGCTTCGCGCCTCGTCTCAACCGTAAACCGTCGGTTTACTGGGTCGTGTTCACGGCTCTAAAGCACCAAGTCCCAGAAACAAAAACAGCCCTCAAAAGGGCTGTTTTTGTTTTTGATACACACCGCTTAAAACCGGCGCGCAGCGCCTCAGGGGGTCAGTCCATCATGCTTATGACCACATCCCCAAATTTCGAGCACGACACCTGCGTCGCGCCATCCATCAGGCGGGCGAAGTCATAGGTCACATGCTTGCTCAAAATCGCTTTTTCCAGCGATTGCACGATCAGATCCGCCGCCTCGCGCCAGCCCATGTGGCGCAGCATCATCTCGGCGCACAAAATCATGGAGCCGGGGTTCACATAGTCCTTGCCCGCATAGCGCGGCGCTGTGCCGTGCGTGGCTTCAAAGCAGGCAATCGTCTCCGACATATTGGCGCCAGGCGCAATGCCGATGCCGCCCACCTGCGCGGCCAGCGCATCCGAGATGTAGTCACCGTTCAGGTTCAGCGTAGCCACCACCGAGTACTCGGCCGGGCGCATCAGAATCTGCTGCAAGAAGGCGTCGGTGATCGAATCCTTGATGATGATGTCTTTGCCCGTCTTCGGATTCTTGATGCGGCACATGGGGCCGCCATCCATCAGCTCAGCACCGAATTCGCGCTGCGCCAGCGCGTAGCCCCAGTCACGGAAAGCGCCTTCCGTGTACTTCATGATGTTGCCCTTGTGAACCAGAGTCACGCTGGGACGGTTGTGGTCAATCGCGTACTGAATCGCCTTGCGCACCAGTCGCTCCGTGCCCTCGCGCGACACGGGCTTGATGCCAATGCCCGAAGTCTCGGGAAAGCGAATCTTGCTGGAGCCCAGCTCCTTGGCCAGAAAGTCGATGAGCTTTTTCACCTTCTCGCTGCCCGCCGCGTACTCGATGCCCGCGTAAATGTCTTCCGAGTTCTCGCGGAAGATCACCATATTCGTCTTCTCAGGCTCCTTCAGCGGCGAAGGCACACCCTTGAAATACTGCACGGGGCGCAGACAGACATAAAGGTCCAGCTCCTGGCGCAGCGCCACGTTCAGCGAACGAATGCCACCGCCCACAGGCGTGGTCAACGGGCCTTTGATGGACACGGCGTAGTCGCGCACGGCGGCGACCGTCTCTTCAGGCAGCCACACATCGGGGCCATAGGTGCGCACAGCCTTCTCGCCCGCGAACACTTCCATCCACGCAATCTTGCGCTGGCTGCCATAGACCTTGGCCACGGCAGCATCGACCACCTTGCGCATCACCGGCGTCACATCGACACCGACGCCATCACCCTCAATAAAAGGAATGATGGGCTGGTCAGGAACGTTCAACGTCTTGTCCGCATTGACGGTGATCTTCTCGCCCTGGGGCGGAACCTGAATGTGCTGGGTCTGGCTCATGCTGTGAAATCTCCTGATCTTGAATACTGTGCGGCGGCGCACCTTGCTGGTGCTTGTCTTGACCTCGATTTTGGCATCTCTGCGCCAGCCTCCACCCAGATTGGTGCAGGAATCACGTTTTGAGAGCAAAGAGCAGGCATCACTTACCCGCCCCACTCAGTCAATCTTAAGAATAACCGTATAAAAACCGGTCATCGCACCGCTGCAAAAAATTGCTCAAACCCGCTTGAACCCAGCAGCCCACGGCCACAAAGCCTGCAAAATAGAAAGCGATGCAGGCTTTCCGTGCATGGCGCGTGAGAACATGTTTCTGCCTCTGGTTTTCGATCCCCTGTCTGGCATGCAAGGCTTATGAAGAACTCTCTCGACAAGACCTCTCCCCAACGCACTCAAAAAAGCGCCCGCGCCCGCTGGCTCGCTTTGGCATCGACTGCCCTGATCGCCCTTGCCAGTGTGAGCAGCATGACGCCCGCCATGGCCCGCGATGAAGGCCAGCCACAAATGAACCTGCGCCGTGTGGACCTGACCGCAGGCATGTACCGTATCGATACACAACTTGCCCAGACGCCCCAGCAGCGAGAGATAGGCCTCATGTTCCGCAAAGAGATGCCCCAGCAAGAAGGCATGCTCTTCATCTTCGACGTGCCCGGCGTGCAATGCTTCTGGATGCGCAACACCCTGCTGCCACTCACCGCCGCCTTTGTGGCCGACGACGGCACCATCGTCAACCTGGCCGACATGAAGCCCATGAGCGACGACTCCCACTGCTCGGCCAAGCCCGTGCGCTATGTGCTGGAAATGAATCAGGGCTGGTTTGCCAAGCGCGGCATACAGGCCGGCGCCAAGCTCAGCGGCGCACCGTTCAATCGCCAGTAACTCCTGATTTGATAGCTGCCAGCGCTTTTTTCGATTGGGCTTGGGGCTGATTTCATTCGAAATCCGCCTCGCCTCAGCGCGTCAAGCATCAAAGCGGACAGACTTGTGCTGATTCGGCTTGAAAGAATCAGTCGTCGCGGTGATATGTAAACGCTATGCCACCTGGCGTGGATTGACAGCGCTCGGCCGTAAGCTGACCTTCCTAATGCCCCCTCTCATGCTCGCTAGAGCGTCGCTTTGGAGCTTGCGAGCGGAGAGGCTAGAACCGCACTCAAGGGCGCTTCAAGACGCAGCCCAGGCCTGCGCGCCCCGAGCCAGAATCTATGGCGCAGTAGGTAGCGCGTTAATGGAGCGCAGAACGTCGCGCGTGATGCTCTGGCGCTTGGCAAGGTCGCCGAGCCGGTTTGGAGTGTCCATATTCAAGGCAAAGAACACGGGGCCGCTGGGCCACTCGACCCAGCCCACCCACCAGCCGATTTTTCCGGTCCATCCCGTTTTGGCGCGCAGTATCCAGTCAGGGCCCGCTTCATTGATCATCACATCCTTGACCAGCCTCTGGTGTTCGACTTGGAAAGGCAGTTGGTTGCGGTAAAGCCGCTGTAGGAACGCAATCTGCTCAAAGGATGAGATGGCAAGGTCGCCCTCCACCCAAAAGGGCTTGTCGCCTGTGGCAAGCGCATTGCCGTACCCGATCTTGCGCATATAGGCGGTCTCGCGTGCATCGCCGAGTTCCTTGGCGAAACGCTCATACACCCAGACGGTGGAATTTCGCATCGCTGAACGCAGGTTCTGGTCCGCGTTCCAAGCCGCCGTGGGTCGCTTCACACCATCCCACGGGATGACTTGAAATTCGTCACGCAGCAGCCCCGCATCTAGCGCGAATAGACTGTGTGGGATCTTGAAGGTAGAGGCTGGCGAGTAGCGCTGCTCGGCACGCGATACGTTGTAGACCAGGGTCGTTTCAGACTTGTCTCGGGCGTCGAGCACAACGATACCGCCCTGTGCATCGGCTTTTGTAAAAAACCGAGACCACTCGGCCATTTCTTGAAACTGCGGGCCAGCCACTGTGACTTGAGCAAACCCTGCGGCCAGGGCGGATAACACCAAATTTCGTCGATTCATGCGACGAGTTTAAAGGTCAAAGGAGCTCGTTTTGGGGTGGTTTGGATCTTGGCAGGACGCCTTGCGTTGAGGGCGAACGTCTCTTGTGGGTCGCCTACTGCCTTCCAAATCAAACAACAAAACAATCAACAAAACGACCAAGCAGGCCAACAGCCGCATCCACGGATGATCCATCCGTTTGGACCTACCAGCTTTGCCAGTTTTTATGCATCAAATACGCCTGTATCACTTACAAATAAAGCGCTAACAGCTATATATTCAATAGCAAAAATGCAAAAAAACCGGTGGCCTTTTCAGACTCACCGGCTTTTTGTAGCTTGCTTGCAGGCGAGGCCTGAGGCCCCGCACTGCAAAACTCACACTTACGCTGCTGCGATAGCGGCGTTGAAGGTGGCGCTGGGGCGCATCACGGCGTCCAGCTTGGCCACGTCGGGCATGTAGTAGCCGCCGATATCGACAGCCTTGCCTTGCACTTCCTTCATCTCGGCCACGATCTTGGCTTCGTTTTCGGTCAGTGTCTTGGCCAGAGTGGCGAACTTGGCAGCCAGTTCTGCGTCTTCGGTCTGAGCGGCCAGAGCCTGGGCCCAGTACAGAGCGATGTAGAACTGCGAGCCACGGTTATCCAGCTCACCAGTGCGGCGCGAAGGCGACTTGTCTTCATCCAGCAGCTTGCCAGTGGCTTCATCCAGAGTCTTGGCCAGCAGCTTGGCGCGGGCGTTGCCTTCCTTGATGCCCAGGTCTTCGAACGAGACGGCCAGGGCCAGGAATTCGCCCAGCGAATCCCAGCGCAGGTGGTTTTCTTCCACCAGTTGCTGCACGTGCT
>NZ_JAVXSJ010000014.1:0-113023 GCF_036643215.1 Comamonas sp.
TGGTGCGGCTGGCAGGAATCGAACCCACGACCCCTTGGTTCGTAGCCAAGTACTCTATCCAGCTGAGCTACAGCCGCATTTGGCGGAGAGGGTGGGATTCGAACCCACGGTACGTTTGCACGTACGCCTGATTTCGAGTCAGGTACATTCGACCACTCTGCCACCTCTCCTGTGTCGAAGCATCTATTCTAACCTGAAAAATCAGGCCTTCAGCAAAGTTTTTCCGCTCATGTACGAAATCAGTGCTTCAGGCACAGAAATCGAGCCATCTGCGTTCTGATAATTCTCCAGAACAGCAACCAGTGTGCGGCCCACGGCCAGGCCGGAACCGTTCAAGGTGTGAACCAGTTCGTTCTTGCCTTGTGCGTTCTTGAAGCGGGCTTGCATACGGCGGGACTGGAAGGCTTCGCAGTTGGAGACCGAGCTGATTTCACGGTAGGTGCCCTGCGCAGGCACCCAGACTTCCAGGTCATAGGTCTTGGCCGCGCCAAAGCCCATGTCGCCGGTGCACAGGCTCATCACACGGTAAGGAAGGCCCAGCTTTTGCAGCACGGCCTCAGCGTGGCCGGTCATTTCTTCCAGCGCTTCGTAGCTCTTTTCGGGATGAACGATTTGCACCATCTCGACCTTGTCGAACTGGTGCTGGCGGATCAGGCCGCGCGTGTCGCGGCCGCCGGAGCCGGCTTCGGAGCGGAAGCAGGGGCTGTGCGCTGTGAGCTTGATGGGCAGGCGATCTTCAGCCAGCACTTCATCGCGCACCAGATTGGTCAGCGGCACTTCGGCTGTGGGGATCAGGTACAGCGCTGCAGTGTCAGGCACTGGTTCGGCGTCTTGACCACCCTTGTTGGCAGCGAACAGGTCGCCTTCAAACTTGGGCAGCTGGCCTGTGCCTTTGAGCGAATCGCTGTTGACGATATAGGGCACGTAGCATTCGGTGTAGCCGTGCTCCTCGGTCTGCAGGTCCAGCATGAACTGGGCCAGCGCGCGGTGCAGGCGGGCGATCTGGCCTTGCATGACGGTGAAGCGCGAGCCTGTCAGCTTGATACCGGCTTCAAAGTCCAGACCGATGGGTGCGCCCAGGTCCACGTGGTCCTTGATTTCGAAGTCAAAGGTACTGGGCGTGCCAAAGCGGCGCACTTCCACATTGCCTTCTTCGTCTGCGCCCACCGGCACGGATTCATGCGGCAGGTTGGGCACAGCCACCAGCATGGCTTGCAGCTCGGTCTGGATTTGATCGAGGCGCGTAGCGGATTGCTCCAGCTCGCTCTTCATGGCGGCAACTTCGGCCTTGGCGGCTTCAGCAGCGTCTTTTTCACCCTTGCCCATCAGCATGCCGATCTGCTTGGAGAGCTGGTTGCGCTTGGACTGCAGCTCCTCCGTGCGCGTCTGGATGGACTTGCGTTCGGATTCCAGTGCCTTGAAGGCTTCCACGTTCAGGAAGGCTTGGGGGTTCTTGCGGGTCTGCAGTCGGGCGACGACCGAGTCCAGATCTTTGCGGAGAAGTTGAATGTCGAGCATAGATTGAGATTTTAGAGCGACTGGCCGCCTCCGGCTTGCGCTCAGGGGCTTGCGAAGGTTCGCTATTAAAAGCAAAGCGCCTTGCGCTAGCTATTCATAGAGTTCTGGATGAATATCACCTCAAACCTTCAGATAGCCAGCGCAAGGCGCTATGAAATAAAAAGCAATCAGTGTGCTGAAGGCTTAGCGTCCGGTCTCCGGTGCCTTGCGCACTTCGATCTCAAGGCCTGTGGCCTCGTCGATTTTCAGGCCCTTGGGCAGAGGGAATTTGACGGTTTCTTCAATACCGTCCATCTTGCGCACGGCCACGGCACCCAGTTGCTTGATGCGGGCAATAACGTCATTGACCAGCACTTCTGGCGCCGAGGCACCCGCAGTCAAGCCCACGCGAGCAGTATCGGTAAACCACTCTTCTTTGAGCTCGCCCGCGTTGTCCACCATATAGGCGGGCGTGCCCAGACGGGCCGCTAGTTCGCGCAAGCGGTTGCTGTTGGAGCTGGTGGGACTGCCGACGACGATGACCAAATCCACCTGGGGCGCGAGAATCTTCACGGCGTCCTGGCGGTTTTGGGTAGCGTAGCAAATATCTTGCTGCTTGGGTTCACGCACGCTAGGGAAGCGGGCGCGAATCGCAGCCTTGATGCCTGCTGCATCATCCACCGACAAGGTGGTCTGCGTGACCACGGCCAGCTTTTCTGTCTGGCGCGGCGCAACCTTGGCAACATCCGCTTCATCCTCAACCAGATGAATGCCTTCGGACAGCTGCCCCATGGTGCCTTCGACTTCCGGGTGGCCCTTGTGGCCAATCATCAGAAATTCGTAGCCTTCCTTGGCCAGCTTGGCGACTTCGACGTGCACCTTGGTGACCAGCGGACAAGTCGCATCAAAGATGGAAAAGCCGCGGCGCACTGCCTCTTGCTGGACAGCCTTAGAGACGCCGTGAGCCGAAAAAATCAGCGTAGCGCCTTCAGGTACGTCGTCCAGCTCTTCAATAAAGATAGCACCCTTGGCCTTGAGGTCGTTGACCACAAAGGTGTTGTGCACGATCTCGTGGCGCACATAGATGGGCGCGCCGAACTTGGTCAGCGCACGCTCGACGATTTCGATAGCGCGGTCCACGCCGGCGCAAAAGCCGCGCGGCTCGGCCAGCAGAACTTCTTTGCCGCCCAGCACTTCAGAGTACCCCGATCAGCTTCACTTCAAACGTCACGGGCTGGCCAGCCAGCGGGTGGTTGAAGTCAAACAGCACGGCGCCATCTTCGCGCACCTGCACCACTGCACCGGCGTAACTGCCCAGGCCATCAGGCGTGGGGAACTGCACCACATCGCCAGCGGTGTACTTCTCATAGGGGTCACCCAGCTCATTCATGAGCTTGCGTGCCACCCACTGCATCATTTCCGGATTGCGCTCGCCAAAAGCCTCGCCAGCAGCCAGCTCGAAAGTGGTGTGCGTGCCTTCAACCACGCCAATCAGCTTGTCTTCCATGGCAGGAGACAGCTCACCCGCGCCCAGCGACAGGGTTGCTGGCTTTTCATTGAAGGTGTTGATCACATCGCCCGCCGGGCCGGCCAGACGGTAATGCAGCGTGAGAAATGAGCCTGCCTGCACGACGGGCAGGTCCGCGGCAGCGACGGTGGGGGTTGCGCTTGTGGTCATGAAAGTCCCGATAAACTGGGCTTCATTGTAAGAGCGCACCGATAACCTCTTCGCTGCTGCGTTGAGATTGCCGGCTCGCCCCTAAGATTCCTCGCTTTTCGCTAGCTGCCACAACACCCATGCCCATCAAAGACCTGCCACTGGACGCCCAGCCGCGCGAAAAGCTCGCTCAGCGGGGTGCGGCTGCGCTCTCAGATGCCGAGCTGCTGGCCATCATCCTGCGCACGGGCATGGCCGGAAAATCCGTGCTGCAAATGGCACAAGAGCTGCTGGAGCTTCCCGGCACCGGTGGTCTGGCGGGTCTGCTGGCCGCCGATTACAAGGCGCTGAGCAGCGTCAAGGGGCTTGGCCCCGCCAAGCGCGCCGAGCTGATGCCCGTGCTGGAGCTGGCTCGCCGCGCCACCGCGCAGCAGTTGCGCGCGCGAGAAGTGTTTTCATCGCCCGAAGCCGTCAAACATTATCTGCAGCTGCACCTTGCAGCCAAACGCCATGAAGTGTTTGCCGTGCTGTTTTTAGATAGTCAGAACCGCCTGCTGGCTCTGGAAGAAATGTTTCGCGGTACTTTGACGCAAACCTCCGTTTACCCTCGTGAAGTCGTGCTGCGCGCCCTTCACCATCAGGCCGGCGCGGTCATCTTGGCTCACAACCACCCCAGTGGCAGCGTGCAGCCCAGCCATGCCGACCGATCACTGACCGCAACGCTCAAAGCCGCATTGGCACTGATCGATGTCCACGTGCTTGATCACATCATCGTGGCCCCGGGCGTGGCCCACTCCATGGCCGAAGAGGGGCAGTTATGAACCACGCCCACCGCTCTTTGCAAGATCTGGCGGGCGTGTCGCGCCACCTCAAGCTAGCCCGTGAGCAAGCCGAAGCCCTGGCCCGCGCGCAGGCCGAAGCACGCGCCGCGCGCGAACGCGAGCGCAATCTGTTCGCACTCAGCATCGGCAAAGTCACACCGCTGCGCGCACGCAACGAGGTCAGCTTTCAGGAGCCTCCGCCCTCCCCCTTACCGCTGCAACTGGTTCTTGACGAACAAAACGTGCTGCGCGAAGCCATGAGTGACGAGTTTGACGTCAGCACCTTGCTGGATGTGGATGACCAGCTGAGCTTTCGCCGCACTGGCATCGGCCTTGATGTGACACGCAAGCTACGCGGCGGCCACTGGAGCATTCAGCGCCAGCTGGATCTGCACGGCCTGCGCTCTGACGAAGCCCGCGAGGCGCTGGGCCAGTTCATTCGACTCTCGCACCGCACAGGCGTGCGCTGCGTGCGTGTCGTGCATGGCAAAGGGCTTGGATCACCGGGTCGCACGCCCGTTCTCAAGGGCAAGGTCCATAGCTGGCTGGTGCAAAAGAAGGAAGTACTGGCCTTCGTTCAAGCTCGCCCTGCAGAGGGCGGCGCAGGTGCACTGGTCGTGCTGCTGCAGCCGGGAAAGCGCAAGCTTTTTTAGCCGTCAAAACTTCTGTTTTGATAGCTACCTGCGCTTATCCACATTAAGGCTCAGTCTTAAAAGACCACTAAAGTGCCTGAGGCACGGTGTTAGACGGCAAAGGCAGGGGCTGCATATCGCGCCCATAGATGCGGCGTATGCGCTCAGGCACGGTGGGGTGTGACTCCAGCCAGTCTTCAAGGCGGCTGGCATGCGGGGTCTCCGTCAGCAGCATGTGTTGCACGGTGCGGTGGTCCAGCCCCACGTGGCTGCGCGCATCGGCCTGCCAGCTGCCGTATTGCTGCTGCGCCAGCGCACGCTGGGTCAGCACCTTGCGCAGCACGCCACCCAAGCCATCTTTGCTGCGCGTCCACTGCACGGCACGGGCATCGGCCAGATATTCACGCTGGCGCGATACCGCCGCCTTGAGCAACTGGCCACACAGCCAGCCGACAAAGCCCGAGGCCTGAATGAACATGCCAAACCACTGCGTAAAAATGCTGTCGCGCTCACGCAGGCTCTGGCCAAAGTTGTGAATCAGCTCCAGCCCATAAACCATGCCGGCCAGCTGCATGTTCAGTCGCGTATCGCCTTCGCGCAGATGAGACAGCTCATGCGCCACCAGCCCCTGCATTTCTTCGCGATTGAGCTGATCCAGCGCGCCTTGCGTGACAGCGATGATGGCGTCCTCCGCATCCCAGCCAGCCGCAAAAGCATTGATGGCTTCGGTCCGCGCCAGCACCGTGACCTGCGGCGCAGGCCAGTGCGCAGCAATGCACATTTCATCGACGATATTGCACAACTGCTGCTCGGCCAGCGATCCGCCGGGCCGGGCTTCTCTCGCCCCTACGCGTACTGCCAGCTTGCGCCCGCCGTGGCGTAACTGATCAAGCTCAATCCAGCTGCCGCCCAGCACCAGCAGCAAGGTCACGCCGATATTCACGGCGGCAAATCCCGTGGGGTAGTCCCAGCCGCCAAAAAGCATAGTTCCCAGCCACCAGGCCAGCATCAGCCCGAGATGCACCGATGCCACCACGGCCAGCACACACAGCCCAAACACCAGCAGCAGCCAGCGCGTGCTGCGCCGTGCCTCGCGCTGTCTCTCCCAGAAACGCATGGTTTAGAACTTGACTTGAGGGACTGCGCGCTCTTGCTCGTTCTGGGTGGATTGCAGCATTTCCATATGCGCAAAACCCGCCAGACGCGCCACGATCAGATCAGGGAACTGACCTGCTTCATTGTTGAAATCCAGCACCTGATCGTTATAGGCCTGCCGCGCAAAGCCAATGCGGTTTTCAGTGCTGGTGATCTCTTCGCTGAGCTGCTGCATGCGCGCATCCGCCTTGAGCGTGGGATAGGCCTCGGCCAGCGCCATCAGTCGCCCCATCTGGCCACCCAGCGCTTGTTCAGCCACCATCAGCGCGCCCATGGCCTGCGCCTGCCCAGGTGACTGGCGCGCCTTGTCTGCCGCGCTGACGGCGGTGCTGCGTGCACGAATCACCGCCTCCAGCGTCTGAGCCTCGTGCTGCATATAGCCGCGCGCCACTTCCACCAGATTAGGGATCAGGTCATGGCGACGCTTGAGCTGCACATCAATTTGCGCAAAGGCGTTCTCCACCTGATTTTTGTGCGTGCGCAGACGGTTATAGATGGCTACCGCCCAGATAACGATCACCACAACTGCAGCCAAGGCGATATATGCCGTCATACCCTCTTCTCCCTGAATAATTTGTCGCATCATAGCCAGACATCAAAAAAGCCGCCGTGGTCATTGCTGCCACGGCGGCCTGGGTTAAGTCCGAAATTTATTTGGACAGGTCGAGTTGATACTTGCTCGTGTCCTTGCCCGATCCATCATCGGCCATCAACACCGTCACCCCGTTCAGACCGGCTGCCTGGGCCACGCTCAACGCCCCGATACCCGAGTTGAACACCACCGGGCCAGCCGTCGTCACCTTGGTAAAGCGCCAGCTCTTGGCCGCACCGTTGATCGCTCTGGTGATCTGCGGATTCTTGCGCACATACTCAATCACCACATCGCGGTTCGCATCAGGCGAGGCCCAGATAGTGGACGAACCGTCGAGTTTGGGAATAAAGCTGGCACCGCTGGTGGCGCGGTAGTTGTTGGTGGCGATCACAAACTCCTGCGCTGTATCGATGGGCTTGCCCAGATAGTTCAGGTTCTTGATACGACTGCCCACGGGCTGGGTTACGTCGATCTCATACTGCATGTCCGCCGTGGTGAACATGTCGAAGTTGTAGCCCGGGAAGCTGCTGATCAGCGGCTGCTCGGCCATCTTGTTCACATCAATCTGGTTGAAGCGCTTGGCCGCCGCCTCCAGCCAGCTCTTGATGTCCGCACCATTGACCTTTACCGCATACACGGTGTTGGGATAGAGATACAGGTCGGCAGCGTTGTAAATAGCCAGCGGGCCAGCAGCCACATCGGTGAAGTCCTTGCCACCCTGAAAGCCCGATTTGAACGGCGCGCTCACCGACAGCACGGGCAGGCTGGCGTATTGCGGCAGATTGGCCTTGATGTAGTTGCCCACGTAGGCCTGCTGCGCCTGGTTGACGATTTGTATCGCACCGGGGTCACCCACATCGGCAAACAGCGTGCTCATGCGGAAGTCCGTGCTGCCAATCGGCGTCTTCACATAACTGATGGCCGCTTGGTGCTGGGTTTCAATCAGCGGTGCGATCGCAGGGTCAGCATCGACAACCACTGCGCTGCCTGCCGCATCCTTGTTCTGGATATTGCGCAGCTCGCTCTTGCTACCGGCCTTTGCCACACTCCATTTCTTGCCATCCCACTGCAGCGGCAGCTGAATCACGCCCAGCGCCTTGCCCCAGGAATTAGCCATGACAGCAGGCACGCCGTTGATGGTGCCGGCCTTGTTATCCACGCCGCTCTGGCTGAAAGCAGACTTGGCCGATAGATCGGGGAAGACGCTGTGCTGGTGACCCATGACCATGGCATCAATGCCAGCCACCTTGGACAGGTAGAGACCCGGGTTTTCCATGGAGGCTGCATAGGCCGATCCATCCAACCCGCCATGCAGCAGAGCCACCACCACATCCGCACCCTTGGCACGCAGCTCGGGCACATATTTGCTGGCCGCTTCCACCGCGCCCTCGGTGTAGACCTTGCCTTCCAGATAGCGCTTGTCCCAGTTCATGATGCCCGGCGTGGTGAAACCGATCACGCCAATCTTGATGGGCAGCTTGACTTCCTTGCCGTCGCTGCCTTTGGCCACCATGGTGCGCTCCAGCACGGCATAGGGCTGAACCAGCGGCTTTTTAGTCTTGCTGCTGTAAACATTGGCCAGCACAGCCGGATAGCCATTGCCCACACATTTCTGGCTGGCGTTCACGCCTTCCACATCCAAACCACCACCCAGCACCTGATTCAGGAAAGGCAGGCCGTAGTTGAACTCATGATTGCCCAGCGTGCCCGCGTCAAAGCTCAGCGCGCCCATGGCCTTGTACATGGAAAGCTGCTGTGTGCAGGCGATGGGCTTGATCTCGGCTTCGTAATCGGCCAAGGCCGTGCCCTGGATGGTGTCGCCGTTGTCCACCAGCAGCGTATTGGCGAACTCCTTGCGCGCCTGACGAATCAGCGTAGCTGTGCGCTCAAAGCCATAGCTCTTGTCTTCGGCCAGCTTGAAATAGTCATAGCTGCGCACATTGAAGTGCAGATCCGTGGTCTCCAGCACGGCCAGCATGGCGGTCGCGGGCTGGGAGGCGACGGGCGCGCTGCTGTCATCGCTGCCGCCACAGGCGGCCAGCAATGCGGCACAGCCCACGGCCGTCAGCACATGGCGACGATGCCTCAATGTCGAAAAGAAACCGTCTGCGCACAGCTTTGCGCCAGACAAATCGAAATCCTGCATGGTTGACCCTGCTTGTTGAAGTGCAAGCAGTGTCGGCAGCTCTTTTTACAGCGTCATGAAGGTAATTTGACGTTTTGAAACAAGCGGCAAAAAACTAGGCGCCGCGGTTGCGCATCCAGTCGGCGGTATTCATGAAGCTGGCTTTAAGGCGGGTGCGCAGGGCTTCAGGTACACCGGTTTCGCCCATGGCCTGATCCATGCAGGCCACCCACTGGTCGCGCTCCTGAATACCGATGGAAAACGGCATATGGCGCATGCGCAGACGCGGGTGACCAAAGCGCTCCTGGTAATAGTCGGGGCCGCCCAGCCAGCCGCTGAGAAACCAGAACAATTTTTGGCGTGCATCGTCCAGCGTGCTGCCATGCGCCGCGCGCAGTTCCTTGTAGCCCGGCTCCAGGTCCATCAGGTCATAAAAGCGGGCAGCCAGTTGCTGGACTTTTTCTTCTCCACCCATCCATTCATAGGGCGTATCAAACGGTGGCTTTTCTTCAATCTGCATGGTGTGAGTCGGTTGCGGCGTAATGACTCAATTGTCCTTGGCGCGGTTTCACCTGCGCTGACGCAAGGCAATTTATCGATTCAAAAGGCATCAAGCCCAATCAGTACAAGCGCAAGCAGCCATCAATTTTGATAGCACTCATTCTTGAGCCTGCCGCAGCGTCTGCATCACCGGGCGGTTCACCACCTCGCGCAGTGCCCACCAGCCGGCCAGCCAGGCCAGCACCGCTCCGGCCACCGCCCCCACCAGCGGCACCCACCACAGCACGCTCCATTCAAAGTCAAATACCCAGCGTGCCAGCGCCCAGCCCACAGCCAGCGCCACGCAGCTGGCCAGAAAACCGGCCATCAGCCCCACACCCGCCAGCTCTGCACTTTGCACCTGCTGCAGCAGCCCAGACCTTGCGCCTACGGCGCGCATGATGGCGTATTCACGCGCCCGCTCCTCACGCGTGCCGGTGACAGATGCAAACAGCACCACCAACCCGGCCACCAAGGTGAAGCCAAACAAAAACTCCACCGCGCGGATGACCTGATCCATCACCTTCTGCACCTGCGCCAGCGTGCTGCTCAGATCCACATTGGTGATGTTGGGAAACTGATTGACCAGCGCATTGTCAAAGCCCTGCACCGCAGGCGCACGGTAGGCGGCCAGATAGGTGACGGCCACGTTGTCCAGATGCTGCACCGGGTAGATGACAAAGAAGTTCGCGCGCATAGAACTCCAGTCCACCTTGCGCAGACTGGTAATGCGGGCCTCGTTTTCTTCGCCGCCCACATCAAAGCGCAGCGTGTCGCCCAGCTTCAGGCCCAGCGTCTTGGCAATGCCTTCTTCCATGCTGATGGCGCCCTGCTCGCCCGCAGTCCAGCGGCCGCCTGTAATCTGGTTGTGCTCGGGCATGGCTTCAGCGGCGGAGATATTGAACTCTCTGTCCACCATCCGCTTGGCTCGGTCTTCGGCGTAGTCATCGGGGCGCACTTCCTTGCCATTGATGGCAATCAGGCGGCCGCGAATCATGGGGTACCAGTCATAGCTTTGCACGCCCGCTTTTTTGAGCGCGGCCTGAAAGTCCTGTGCCTGATCGGGTTGCACATTGATGACAAAACGATCGGGCGCATTGACCGGCGTGGCCTTGCGCCAGCTGGCGATCAAGTCAGTGCGCAGCAACACCAGCAACACCAGCGCCAGCAAGCCCACGGCCAGCGAGCTGACCTGCACCACCGCATACACCGGCTTGGCTGATATTTGGCGCGTAGCCATCACCATCCAGCGCGGTGCCGTGGCTTCATTGACCACGCGGCGCAGCAGTTTGACCGCAAGCCAGGCCAGCCCCGCAAACAGCAGCGCAGCAGCCGCAAAGCCGCCCACCGCAATCAGCCCCAGCTTAATGTCGCGACTGGCCGCCAGCAGCAAAGCCGCAAAGCCTGCCACACCGACAGCCAGCACCAGCCATGAAGCAGGCTTGAGCGCCCCCAGATCACGACGCATTACGCGCAGCGGCGGCACCTGTGCCAGTTGCAGCACAGGCGGTAACCCAAAGGCCAGTAGCAAGGTCAAACCCATGCCCATGCCCAGCAAGGCCGGCCAGATGCTGGCGGCGGGCAAGGCCGCATCCACCAGCCCGGCAAGCAACCAGACAAAGACATGGTGCACGCCCCAGCCCAGCAACACGCCTGCCAGGCTGGAGGCCAGACCGATACAGACAAACTCCACCACATAGGCCCATGCAATGCGCCGCTGGCTCTGGCCCAGCACGCGCAGCATGGCCGATGCATCGAGATGACTGTTGGCAAACGCACGCGCAGCCAGCGCCACGGCCACGGCAGACAGCAATGCAGACAGCAGCGCCACCAGGCTCAGAAATTTCTCGGCCCGATCCAGCGTCTGCCGCATCTCGGGGCGGCCACTTTCCAGCGACTCAATACGCACGCCATGTTCGGTCTTGGCCTGCTCCTGCGCCCAGGTCAGGTAGCGCTGCGCGGCTTGCTCACCGCTGCGCCCCGCATCGCTGGCTCCAGCGACCGCCAGGCGATAAGTAATGCGGCTTGCAGGCTGTACCAGTCTTGTCGCGGGCAGATCAGCGCTATTAATCATCACGCGCGGCGCAAAGCTCATAAAGCCTGCGCCGCGGTCTGGCTCAACCACGATGATGTGAGAGATGTGAAAGCTGGAATCCCCCAGCAGCAGCGCATCGCCAAGTTTCAAACCTAGCGCCTCCAGCAGCGGCGCATCGACCCAGACGTTACCGCTCTCAGGAATCGCCCTCACTTCCTGCACAGGCTGGCCAGCGCCTTGATTGAGCTGAATCACGCCGCGCAGCGGATAGCCGGGCTCTACGCTTTTCAGCGCCACCAGGCGGCTAGCACCGCCCTGGGCCTGATCAGCGCGAGCCATAGTCGGAAAGCTGGCCGTGGCCACCGTCTGCAAACCCTGCTGCTGCGCCTGATCGACAAAAGCCGCAGGCGTGGGGTTGTCGCTGACCACCACCACATCGCCGCCCAGCAACTGGCGTGCATCGCGCTGCAAGCCGGCCTGCAGACGATCCGCAAAAAAACCCACCGAAGTCAATGCTGCCACCGCCAGCAGCACAGCCACAATAATCAGGCGCAACTCTCCCGCACGCAAATCGCGCCAGAGGTTGCGCAGCCCCAGAATCCAGACAGATGATGCTTGCATGGTCAGAACAATAGCGCAGCTGCCAAAGGCACAACAAAAGCGCCCAGACAAGACCCGTGCAAACCACTTGAGCGCAGGGATGATGGCAAATCACTACCATCGGCGCCATGAATGCCGCGCCGACTGCCCCTACCCCTGAACTGACCGCCTTTGCCCATGCCATCCCCAAGATGGAGCTGCACTGCCACCTGCTGGGCACCGTTCGAAAAAACACGTTTATCGAGCTGACACAGCGCTCCAAAGCACCGCTGACGCTGGAAGAGATCGAAGCCTTCTACACCCGGGGCGAAAAGCCCGTGGGCGTGCTGCGTGTGCTGCGCGCCCTTGACCAGTGGCTGCTGCAGACGCCCGCCGATCTGGAGCGCATTACCTACGAATACCTGCAAGATGCCGCCGCACACAACGTGCGCTACGCCGAATTTTTCTGGAACCCCACGGGCACCGTTGAATGCTCTGGCATGAGCTACGCCACAGCCCAGCAAGCAATTCTTGCAGGCGCTGCGGCAGCACAAAAAGACTGCGGCATCCGTGGACGACTGGTTCCATCGATTGACCGCGAAGCCCCGCCCGAAGCCGCTGTGCAGATGGTGCAATGGATGCTGGAGAACCGCCACGATGACGTGCCCGGCATCGGCATCGATTACCGCGAAAACGAACGCCCGCCCGAGCTGTTTCTGGAGGCCTATGCACTGGCCCGCAAAAACGGACTCAAGACCACGGCCCATGCCAGCGAGTTTGGTCTGCCCTGGAACAATCTGCAAACCGCTGTGGAGCTGCTCAAGGTAGACCGCGTGGACCACGGCTACACCGTCATCGACAACCCCGAGCTGGCCCAGCGCTGTGCCGATCTGGGCATTGTGTTCACCGTCGTTCCCAGCAATTCCTACTACCTGCGCACACTTGCGCCAGAGCGCTGGGCACTGGACCACCCCATCCGCCAGATGCCCGCCTTGGGCCTTCGCGTCCATCCCAACACCGACGACCCCACGCTGCACCATATCGACCCCACGGGCGCGTGGACCAAGATGGTCAGCGAATTTGGCTTTTCCATCGCAGATCTCAAAGGATTCATGCTTAACGGCATTGATGCGGCGTGGATTGATGACGGCGAAAAACGAGCGCTGCGCCAGCAGTGGAGCGCAGAGTTTGATGCGCTGCGCAGCTCAATCAATATTTAAGTAAAAAATGGCTATAGCGCTTACGCACCAAACGCTTAAAGCTATCAATTTTCAATCACAAAAGCTCAGCGCTTGCGTGACCTCTCATTCTTCGTTTCTGCCTCATGCCCTCAGACCAGCCCACCAGCCTTGAAGAAATTCAGGCATCTATCGCCAAGCTCAAAATCACAGAGCAGCAGCTCGAAGCCACCGCTGAAAAGTACGCCAAGAAGATGCAAAGCTCCAGAAAGTGGAACTACTTTGCCATCGCCATGGCCGTGGTGGTCTGCGCAGTCTCGTGGGTCAATCATGCTTCGGGCTGGCTGCGCTGGGGCGTACTGCCCAGCGTGCTCTTCATGGCGCTGTTTTTTGAAGCCATGCGCCGCCTGCTGGGCGTGACCATGCAAAGCAGCATGCGCCAGCTCAAAATTCAGATCAGCGGGCTGGAAACCAAGCTGGCAGAACATCAAGCGGCATCGAAGAATGCATAAACAAAAGGCTAGGGTCTGAAACGCCCCGCTTTATTCATCTCCAAGCCAGCCACTGAGCCCCAAACAAACAAGCCACCCGATGAGGTGGCTTGTTTGTTTTGACTGATGGGAAAGGCTGCTGGCTGAGAGCCGGTCTCAGCGTCTGCCGTGCCCCCGCCCACCATGGTCCTTATGACCACCATGCCCTCCGGGCCGATGACCCTGGTGCTTGTGACCGTGCTGATGACCATGGCCTTGCCCGTAATACCCGCCGCCGTAATAACCGCCATGAGGGCGATGCCCATGACCATGGTGCGCATAGCACCCTGACAGGAATAGCGCGAAGACAGAAACTCCAAGTATCTTTTTCATAGCAATAAGTCTAATTTATTCAAATACTTACTGGTATTCAATGTGTAAGCAAGAGAACTGACTCATTTCCCAGCCCAACCGCACTGGAACTTTCAAAAAGCTTGTGAATTACAGCCCTTCAACGCTCATTGGCTGGCTGACGTCTTGTGGCGCTGCACGCTCTCTTCAAAGGTCGAGCCGTCCGGCAATACGCAGATACTGCGATCGACTTCCGGAGTCTTTTCTATGCGTAACTTGCCGCCAAACTTGCTGCATTGAGCTGCTGCAGGGCTCCCCATATTGATGGAGACCGACTGAGCGCAGCCGCTGACCATGGTTGCGGCTGCAATGACAGCCCCAGCGATACCTAGTGCATGTTTCATGGGCCCAATGTATCAAAACACCAGCCCGCTGCGGTGGGATTTTCAGGGCTGAAGGTCTGCACCGGCCGCCCAGCCCTCAGACTCACATGACGCGAACCTATAGCACTAAGAGCGTGTTTACGATCTCTAAGCAACCACCTGCCTGCGCCCCCAGTTCATCACGGCCGTGCCTGCAATCGCCATGGCACCGCCCAGCAGCATGGAGCCATCCACGCTCTCACCCAGCAACAGGGCTGACAGCATCACGCCAATCACCGGCACCAGTGTGATGTAGCCCGATGCGGCTCCCGCCCCCAGTGTTTTGACGCCCGCAAAGTACCAGGCGTAAGCAATGGCGGTGGAGCCATAGGCCATGAAGATCATGGCCACCCACGCCTGATTGCTGGCATGAAAGGCTGAGACCAGAGCCTGCGGCCCTTCAACCAACAGACTGGTGGCCAGCAGCAGAACGGCACCAAAGATGGCGGTAACCGTGGTGGCAGCCAGTGCATCCACCCCTGCCAGCATGGCGCGCCCGATGAGCGTGTAGCAAACCCAGCAGGCGACGCAGCCCAGAATCAGCATCTCACCAATGCCTACCGTGCCATTGAGCAGCTCCAGCGGCTTGCCATGCGTAATCACCATAACCGCACCGCAGGCAGCCAATGCCATACCCAGGGCAATCACACCGTTGATCCGCTCCTTGAACAGCCACACGGCCAGCAGCAAGGTCACCACAGGGTTAAGCGTAATCACCAGCGCCGCCTTGCCCGCAGGCAGATGCTGCAACCCGCTCAGGAAAAATGCGGCGTAGCCAAAGACGCCGGTAGCACCAGCGGCAAACATGCCCAGCCAGGTCTTGAGTGGCCATTTTTTGATCGCCGGAAAACCACCCGACCAGTAAAGCCATGGCAGCAGCAAACTCGCGGCCAGCACAAAGCGCAAACCGGACGCCGCCAGCGGCGACATATTGAGCGCCAGAATGCGCCCCGCAGGCCATGAAGCCCCCCAGAGCAAAGCCATGCCCAGCAGACGTAAGTGCGAGCCCATCTGGGCGTTAGCGGGAGTTTTGGAAGTCATGCGAGAACGTAAGAACACAAAAGCCGCAGCACTGGGCAGAGCCAGTCAGCGGCTTTGAAAGGGAGATAGCGGGCAATATACCTGCAGCGATCTGCCCGGGCAGGCACCCGCGTGACTAAGGTTTTGGCCGGAGTTGCTGGTCGTGCAGCTGCAAGGACTCTCGGACCAAGGGCAACAACTGCTGCGCCTGCTGCTCATCGCTCAGCGCATCCAGAAGACGCAGCCGCATGCGCGGGTCCCAGAACTTCTGGATATGCAGTGCAATGCCCTCAAGCGCCTCCTCACGATCAGGGATGGAGACAAAAAATTCGCCAATACGGTTCGCCATGCGGATCAGGTTGCTCACATCCATTACAGCGCTCCTGCCTCGACCTGAGCGGCCGCCAAATGGCTTAGTTGCTCATCATTGAACTGCGCATAGCCACGCTGCCAGCTCGATGGCTGAGCCACAGGCAGAACCTGCACCGCCGTCACCTTGTATTCGGGGCAGTTGGTGGCCCAGTCAGAGCTGTCGGTGGTAATCACGTTGGCACCCGATTCGGGGAAGTGGAAGGTGGTGTAGACCACGCCGGGCTGAATGCGCTCGGTCACCGTGGCGCGCAGCACCGTATGACCGGCACGGCTTTCGATACCCACCCAATCGCCGTCACGCACACCGCGATCTTCGGCATCATGCGGATGAATCTCCAACCTGTCTTCGCTATGCCACTGGCTGTTGGCCGTGCGCCGCGTCTGCGCCCCCACGTTGTACTGCGAAAGGATGCGCCCAGTGGTCAGCAGCAGCGGAAAGCGCTGAGTGACCTTCTCTTCCGTCGCCACATACTGGGTGATGATGAAGCGGCCCTTGCCACGCACAAATTGATCCTTGTGCATGATGTCCGTACCGGCCTCTTCGGTGGCCTCGTTGCACGGCCATTGCACACTGCCCAGTCGCTCGATCTTTTCATAGCTCACGCCTGCAAACGTGGGCGTGAGTGCGGCAATCTCGGCCATGATTTCTTGGGGGTGACCGTAGTTCATGGGGTAGCCCAGCGCATTCGATAGCAGCTGCGTCACTTCCCAGTCGGCATAGCCGGCCAGCGGCTGCATGAGTTGGGTCACGCGCGAAATGCGGCGCTCGGCATTGGTAAAGGTGCCGTCTTTTTCCATGAAGGACGAGCCGGGCAAAAACACATGGGCGTACTTGGCGGTTTCGTTCAAGAAGATGTCCTGCACCACCACGCATTCCATGGCAGCCAGCGCGGCCGTCACATGCTGGGTGTTGGGGTCGGACTGAACAATGTCTTCGCCCTCGCAGTACAGACCCAGAAAGCTGCCACCCAGTGCCGCTTCAAACATATTGGGTATGCGCAGACCGGGCTCAGGGTTCAACTGCACACCCCATGCTGCTTCAAACTCGGCGCGCGTCGTGCTATCCGAGATATGGCGGTAGCCGGGCAGCTCATGCGGAAAGCTGCCCATATCGCAAGAGCCCTGCACATTGTTCTGGCCGCGCAGCGGGTTCACGCCCACACCTTCACGCCCCACATTGCCGGTGGCCATGGCCAGATTGGCAATGCCCATGACCATTGTCGAGCCCTGTGCATGCTCGGTCACACCCAGGCCGTAATAGATGGCGGCATTAACTGGCTTACCTGCTGGATGATCGTGTGCGCCCAGCGCATACAGGCGGGCTGCACCACGCACCAGATCGGGGGCGACGCCGGTAATTTCTGCCGTGGCTTCTGGGGAGTTTTCGGGTCTGGCCACAAACTCTTTCCACTGCACGAATGACTTGGCATCGCAACGCTCGCCAATGTATGAATCAGCCAACAGTCCCTCGGACACGATCACATGGGCCAGCGCGGTAATCATGGCCACATTGGTTCCGGGCCTGAGCTGCAGGTGATAGTCGGCCTTGATGTGGGGCGAGCTGACCAGTTCAATCTCGCGTGGGTCGATCACGATGAGTTTGGCACCTGCGCGCAGGCGCTTTTTCATGCGCGAACCAAAAACCGGATGGGCCGCCGTAGGGTTGGCGCCAATGACCATGATCACATCGGACTGATCCACGGACTTGAAGGTCTGCGTGCCCGCCGATGTGCCATATGTCTGACCCAGCCCATAGCCCGTGGGCGAGTGGCAGACACGTGCACAGGTGTCAACGTTGTTGTTGCCAAAGGCCGCACGGATCAGCTTTTGCACCAGATAGGTTTCTTCATTGGTGCAGCGCGATGAGGTGATGCCGCCAATCGAATCCTTGCCGTGCTTTGCCTGTATGCGGCGGAACTCGCTGGCCGCATGGCCAATGGCCTCTTCCCAGCTCACTTCACGCCAAGGGTCGCTGATCTTGGCGCGAATCATGGGCTTTGTGATGCGGTCCTTGTGCGTGGCATAGCCCCAGGCAAAGCGTCCCTTGACGCAGGCATGGCCTTCATTGGCCTTGCCATCCTTCCACGGCACCATGCGCACGACCTGCTCGCCCTTCATCTCGGCTTTGAAGCCGCAGCCCACGCCGCAATAGGCACAGGTAGTGATCTCGCTGTGCTCGCTCTGCCCCAGTTCCACCACGGTCTTTTCCTGCAGCGTGGCTGTGGGGCAGGCCTGCACGCAGGCACCGCAGCTCACGCAGTCGCTGGCCATAAAGCCATCGCCCTGTCCTGCCGTAATGCGTGATTCAAAGCCGCGCCCCGTGATCGTCAGCGCAAACGTACCCTGCGTCTCTTCGCAAGCGCGCACGCAGCGGTTGCAGACAATGCATTTGCTGGGGTCGTAATTGAAATAGGGGTTGGAAGTATCAACCTCCGCCTTGGCTTCGCCCTTGAAGTGATTGTCACCGTCCATGCCATAGCGCACCTCGCGCAGGCCCACCACGCCCGCCATGTCCTGCAGCTCGCAGTCGCCATTGGACGAACAGGTCAGGCAGTCCAGTGGATGGTCGGAGATATACAGCTCCATCACGCCCTTGCGCAGCTCCTGCAGTTGCGGGCTTTGCGTTTTCACCTTCATGCCGGCTTCGGCCGGCGTGGTGCAGGAAGCCGGATAGCCTTTGCGCCCCTCGATCTGCACCAGACACAGGCGGCAGGAGCCAAAGGGCTCCAGCGAATCCGTGGCGCAGAGCTTGGGCACTTTGATGCCGCCATCCACGGCGGCACGCATCAGCGACGTGCCCTTGGGCACAGTGACTTCCCGTCCGTCAATCTGCAGCGTGACCAGCTCTTCAGACAGGCTGGCAGGAGTCCCAAAATCGGTATTTTTCAGATGTTCCAACATGGTGTTCTCTCCTCAGACGGGCATGACTGCTGGCGCGGACTCGATGCCGAAGTCCTGCGGATAGTGGGTGAGCGCCGAGCGCACCGGATAAGGCGTCATCCCGCCCATGGCGCACATGCTGCCGTTAACCATGGTGTCGCAAAGGCTTTCCAGCAAGGCGACATTGGCGGCATGCACGGCGCCGGTGTTGGTGGTGATGCGATCGATCACCTCCACCCCACGTGTGGAGCCTATGCGGCAAGGCGTGCATTTGCCGCAAGATTCGATAGCGCAGAACTCCATGGCATAGCGCGCCAGCCGGGCCATATTGGCCGCATCGTCATGCACCACCAGGCCGCCATGGCCTACCACATTGCCTTTGGCAGCATAGGCTTCGTAGTCCAGCGAATCGTCCCAGTCACCGGGTGCCACATAGCTGCCCAGCGGCCCACCCACCTGTATTGCCTTGACCAGTCTGCCCGTGGCCGTGCCTCCGCCAAAATCTTCGACCAGCGCGCGCAAGCTCAGGCCAAAAGCTTTTTCCACCAGTCCGCCGCGCGCAATATTGCCCGCGATCTGGAACGGCAGCGTGCCGCGCGAGCGGCCCATGCCATAGCCCTGGTAGAAAACCGCGCCCTTGGCCAGAATGACGGGAACGGTGGCCAGCGTGATCACGTTGTTGATCACCGTGGGTTGGCCAAACAGACCTTCGATGGCCGGCAGCGGCGGCTTGGCCCGCACAATGCCGCGCTTACCTTCGATGCTCTCCAGCATCGCGGTTTCTTCACCGCAGACATAGCTGCCCGCACCTTTGCGAACCTGCAGATAAAACGCCCGCCCGCTGCCCGCCACATTGCCACCCAGCCAGCCCGCAGCGCTGGCGCGGGCAATGGCTTCTTTCAGCGTGGCAATGGCATGCGGATACTCGCTGCGCACATAGATATAGCCCTGAGTCGCACCCACGGCCAGCGCAGCAATCGCCATGCCTTCGATCAGGCAGAACGGGTCGCCCTCCATCAGCAGGCGGTCGGCAAAAGTACCGGAATCGCCTTCATCGGCATTGCAGGCAATGTATTTCTGCGCACCGCTGGCAGCGGCCACGGTCTTCCACTTGATGCCAGCGGGAAACGCCGCGCCACCGCGCCCGCGCAGGCCCGAGTCCAGCACCTGCTGCACCACGGCTTCGGGCGCCATGGCTGCGGCGGCCTTCAGACCTTGCCAGCCACCATGGGCCGCATAGTCCGCCAGGCTCAGCGGATCAATCACTCCCACGCGGGCAAAAGTGAGGCGTTCCTGATTCGCCAGATAGGGGATTTTCTCGGTCAAGCCATGGCATAGCGCATGCGCACCGCCTTGCAGCAGGCCGGCATCCAGTAAGCCCGGCACATCGGCGGCCGTCACCGGCCCATAGGCCACGCGGCCTTGCGCGGTTTCCACTTCGATCAGCGTCTCCAGCCACAACAGGCCGCGCGAGCCATTGCGCACCAGCTCGACAGGCAGGCCGCGCGCCGCGCATTCCTCGGCCAGCACGCGGGCTACCTCGTCAGCGCCTACGGCCAGCGCAGCGGCATCGCGCGGGACATAGATGCGTACGGCTTCCACTCCTGATTCAATAGCTGCATGCGCTTTATCCATAAGCGCTACATCCGATTTTGACTTTAAATCCTGCAGCAATGCATCCAGCTTAAACGGCGTGAGGTGGGCATGAACCTCCACCTCATTGACCATGAGTGCGGGCGACTGGGCGCACAGACCCAGGCAGTACACGGGCTCCAGCGTCACACAGCCATCGGCGGTGGTTTCATGAGCCTTGCAGCCCAGCGCGGCTTCGGCATAGGCCAGCAAGGCATCAGCGCCGCGTGACTGGCAGGATTCTGCGCGGCAGATCTGAATCAGGGTCTGCCCATGGGGCTGCTCACGCAGATGGGGGTAGTAACTGATGACGCCATGCACCTCGGCCCGCGAGAGCTTGAAGGCGTCGGCAATCAGCGGCACGGCGGCGCGCGGAATAAAGCCCAGCGAGTGCTGCACGGCATGCAGCAAGGGCAGCAGGCCACCGGGTTCGCTGGCATAACGCGCCAGCGCGTGGTTCAGAGCTTCAGCTTGTTGGGTGCTTAGCTTTTGCGGCGCAAGCTGGGCCAGCGGCACGGTTTTTTCATGGGGCATGGGGTGGCCTTTTTATGCAGGCGCTGCAGCGCCTTTGTCTCTGGCCCTATTTCAGCCCCCAGCGCTTACCCCGTCAAATTCATTAGCGCTATGCGCTGATTCATTCTGTGAATCAAGCGCGGTCCCGCACAGCCCCGGCAAAGCGCGTACATTGCTCATGCCACTGCGTGGTTTCCAGCAGGGCCATGGCCGCCAACAGGGCGCGGGTGGCGGTTTCTTTGGGCTGCGTCAAAAAGGCAATCGCCGTATGCACCTGGGGCGCTATCAATGGCCGCACCTGCAGTGCAGCGGCCTCTGGCAAGGTTGCGACCAGTGCCCCGGGAAGCACGCTGTGCAGGCCGCCATCGCTGACGGCCATCATCAGGCTGAGCACGGAATTGGTTTCCATGGCGGCGCTGACCTCGCAGCCTGCCACCTTGAAACTCTGGTCCACGATCAGGCGGTTGTGCATATCAGGCGTCAAAAGGCATAGCGGCAGCTTGGCGGCCTGCGCCCACTTGACGGCTTTTTGGCTTGATTTTTCAGTCGCAAGGCTGAGCAGAAAATAATGCTCCTGGTACTGTGGCCAGACGGTAATTCGGGCACTCTCCCGCGCAAGCAAACGGTCGCTGTACCCAAGCGCCAAATCAAGCGATAGGTCTTCCAGCCCGGTTTCAATTTCCAGCGAACTCATGGACAGCACCATGGGCGTGATGCCCGGATGCTGGGCACGCAGCAGCGCGGCAAAGCGCGTCAGCATGGGCATGGCCGTAGGCACGGCGGCCATGCGCAGCTTGCCTTTGAGCTGACCGGCCCCCACGCTCAGGTCCTGGCGCAAAGCCTCTTCGGCCTTGAGCATGGACAGCGCGGTGGCCAGCACCTGCTCGCCTTCAGGCGTCAGCCCGCCAAACACGCGGCCACGTCGGACGATGACCGCGCCAAACTCGGCCTCCAGCGCCCTGAGCGCGTTGGACAGTGCAGGCTGCGTGATATGGCAAGCCTGCGCCGCCCTTGCGAAATGGCGGTGCTCATTGAGTGCCACCAGATAACGCAGGGAGGTCAGCAGGTTCATCAGGTGTTGCTGCTCACCGTGATCGTGGGGAACTTGCTGGAGAAGTCCTTGGCCTTGAGCGCCACCTTCACCGCCAGATCGCGGGCGACCTTTTTGTAGACCAGCGCAGCTTCGCTCTCGGGCTCGGCGACCACGGTGGGCTTACCGCTGTCGGCCTGCAGGCGAATCTGCAGCGACAAAGGCAGCGCGCCCAGATAGTCGATGTTCTGCTCGCCAGCCATCTTCTTGCCGCCGTCGGCGCCAAAAATGTGCTCCACGTGGCCGCAGTTGGTGCAAACGTGAGCGGCCATGTTTTCGACCAGACCCAGGATGGGCACGCCCACCTTCTCGAACATCTGCACGCCTTTTTTGGCATCGATCAGCGCGATGTCCTGGGGCGTGGTCACCACCACGGCGCCGGTCATGGGCACGCGCTGGGCCAGGGTCAGCTGGATGTCGCCCGTGCCGGGTGGCATGTCGACGAACAGATAGTCCAGATCCTTCCAGTTGGTCTGGCGCAGCATCTGCTCCAGCGCCTGCGTGGCCATGGGGCCGCGCCAGATCATGGCCTGGTCGTTGTTGACCAGCAGACCGATGGACATGACCTGCACGCCGTAGTTCTCCAGCGGCTCCATGGTCTTGCCATCATGGCTCTCGGGCTTGCCCGACACGCCCATCATCATGGGCTGGCTGGGGCCGTAGATGTCGGCATCCAGAATGCCCACGCGCGCGCCTTCGGCGGCCAGCGCCAGCGCCAGATTGGCGGTGGTCGTGCTCTTGCCCACGCCGCCCTTGCCGGACGAGATGGCGATGATGTTCTTCACACCCGTCAGCAGCTGCACACCGCGCTGCACGGCATGCGATGCCACCTTGGTGGTGATGTTGACCGAAACATTGCCCACACCGGCCACGGACTTGGCCGCGGCGATGAACGCGCTGCGCAGGGCTGCGTGCAAGCTTTGGGCGGGGTAGCCCATTTCCACGTCAAACGAGACGTCATCTCCGACGATCTGCAGGTTGCGCAGGGCACGGGTGCTCACAAAGTCCTTGCCTGTGTGCGGATCGAGCACGCCAGCGAATGCGCTCAGCAGCGCTTGTTCTGTAACAGCCATGGGTTTCAGTTTTCCAGAGGTTTCTTCGATGCCGGATAGTCTAGCGAAGCCGCCCAACCCCTGCGCACAAGAGACAATGCAACCCTTTGCCAAAAATTTGAGAGACAGCCCGTGAAACTGAAGATGGCCGAAAACTCCCTGTTTGCAGTCCTGATGCGCTCGCGCTGGTGGATCAGCTTTGCGATCTGCGCCGCTGTGGTGCTGGCGTCGCTAGCGCTATTCCCCAAGGACATATCGCCCTTTGCCGCCCTGGGCGCATTTCCGTTTTTTGTCGTGGGCTGTATCGCCTTCTACAGACAGATCAACGCGCCCAGCCCGGCGCAGATGGAAGAGATCCAGCAAGTCATTGCCGCGCAGAGCTGGGCCGACTTCAGCGCCCAGCTGCAAACCGCATGGCAAGCCGAGGGATATGAAGTGCAGCGCCTGAACCTGCCCGGAGCAGACTTGCTGCTGAGCCGCAACGGCCAGACCAGCGTGGTCAGCGCCCGCCGCTGGAAGGCCGCCACCCATGGCGTGGAGCCGCTGCGCGAGTTGCAGGCGGCACAAGCCAAGCAACAGGCCGATCTGGCCATTTATGTGGCGCTGCAGCCGCTGGGCGACAAAGCATCCAGCTGGGCTGCGCAGAACCAGGTGGTGGTGCTGAACGGTAAATCCATGGCAACCTTGATCGCCAAAAACCGCAAGAAGAGCTAACACCGCACTTGGCTCTGCCACCCCGGTCTACCGCCTGCAGCCCAATCCGGGCACACTGCAGGCATGGCGGCAGAGCAGTTCTCACCCACCTTCCCTCCCAGTCTTGCCGACGTCGATCGGCAAAACTCCACAGGCCCGGCGTCCAGCATCGGGCCGACCGGGCTGTTGCTCAGCGGTGGCGGGGCCCGCGCCGCCTATCAGGTGGGCGTGCTGCAAGCCATTGCCGCCCTGCGCCGTGAACAGGGCCTGCAACATGGCCCCAATCCCTTCCCCGTGCTTGCGGGAACATCGGCAGGCGCTATCAATGTTGCAGCACTCGCTTGCCATGCCGATGCCTTTGACACCGCCGTGCGGCGCATGACCCATGTCTGGGGCCACATGCACACCGAACAGATCTACAAAGCCGACTCGCTGAGCGTGCTGCGCAGCGGCGCACACTGGTTGACGCTGCTGTCGCTGGGCTGGGCTTTGGCCCGCTGGAGCCGCATGCGCCCCCGCTCGCTGCTGGACAACAGCCCGCTCAAAGCGCTGATGAGCGGCGATCTCATGCCTTTCGAGCGCATTCCCCAACTGATAGAAAGCGGCCATCTGCATGCCTTGGCCATCACGGCATCAAGCTACAGCAGCGGCCAGCACATCACCTTTTTTCAGACCCGCGAGTGCCTGAGCCCCTGGATTCGCGACCAGCGCAAGGCCGTGCAGACCCTGCTCACCGGCGATCACCTGCTGGCCTCATCGGCCCTGCCCTTTATCTTTCCGGCCATGCCGCTGCCCATGGATGGGCATCTTGAATACTTTGGCGACGGATCCATGCGCCAGACCGCGCCCCTCGCGCCCGTGATTCATCTGGGGGCCAACAAACTGCTGGTCGTCGGTGCGGGCCGTCGGCATGAGCCCACCACCAGCCCGCCGCAGGCCGATGCCAGCTACCCCACGCTGGCCCAGGTGGCCGGGCATGCCCTGTCCAGCATTTTTCTGGACACCCTGGCAGTAGATATTGAACGTGCCGAGCGCATCAACCACACCTTGAGCCTGATCTCACCAGCCGAGCGCATCCACAGCCGCCTGCGCCCCGTTGAGGTGCTGGCCATCACCCCCAGCGAGCGCATTGACGACATTGCCACCCGCCACATCGACAAACTGCCCCTTCCCGTGCGCACCTTGCTGGCCACGCTGGGCGTACGCATGAGCGCAGGATCAAGCCCTGAAGCCCCTTTGCGCGATGGCGCGCTGGCCAGCTACCTGCTATTTGAGCAGGGCTACACCCGTGAACTGATGGCACTGGGCCGCAAAGATGCCATGGCCCGCAGGGAAGATATCGCCCGATTCTTTGGCTGGGCGCAAGCGCAGCCAACCGCGTGAGAACCCGTCTTGTAGCCTGCAAATTATGTGTGAGACACTTTGTTTCACTTTTATGACATACACCCCACCTTCCCAGTGACCACGCCACCTCAGCCCATTCGCGGCTCCTCATCGCTCAAGCTCTCGCTCATCCTGCCTTTTATTGCTCTGATTGCGCTGTTGACCTCGGCGCTGGGCATGCTCTGGTACTGGACGGGCAGCAACACGGTGTCCGCGTTGTCCGAGCAGGTGATGGAGGAAAAAGCTGAGCGCATCGCCCTCATTGTGGACAGGCACCTGCACAGCTCAAGCGCCGTGCTTGAGGCGGCTTTCCCCAGCGGCCAGCCGGTGTACTCAGACATCAGCGAGCATGTTCAGCCGCTGGTCTCACGCTTGTGGATGGCCACTTCGCTGCACACCCAGCCCAATGACTATGTCTACTACGGCAACGTGGCAGGTCAGGGCATCGCCCTCAAGCGCCTGCAGCCAGCGCTGGGGCAGCTGCGTCTCAAAACATTGGCCAACGACCACCGCAGCTATTTCAAGGTGACCGGCAGCCACGCCAAGCCCGTCTACGAATACACCGAAAGCACACTCTTCGACCCCCGCCAGCGCCTCTGGTTCAAGCTCGCCGCCGAATCTGCCGGCTCCATCTGGACGCCGGTTTACATCGACTTCAGCGCTCAAGACCTGGTGCTGACCCGCGCCCGCCGCATTCTCTCGCCCCACGGCAAGCTCGAAGGCGTGGTGGCCGCTGACATCTCACTCAAAGCCCTCAATGACTTTGTAGACCAGCTGCACCTGAGCAAGCACGGCCGAGCCTTCATCATTGAAGCCGATGGCGCCCTGATCGCCGCCACCGGCATGCCCAACATCCACCGTCGCCCCGACGGCAAGATGGAGCGCATGAGCGCCGCCAACAGCCAGGACCCGCTGATTCAGGCCGTTTATGAAAAAATTCAGGACGTCTTTCACACCAGCACCCCTGACGATGTCCCCCGCACGGCCCTGCTGGAAGATGCCGACAACCACAAAATCCGCATCGCCTACCGCCGCCTGAGCAATGGGCCCGGTCAGGACTGGATAGCCGTGGTCGCCGTGCCGCACAAAGACATGCTGGCCGGCGTATACCGCCACATGATGCTGGTGGGCGGTCTGGGCCTTTTGGCGCTGATCGTGGCGGCCTTCATCGGCACCCGCATCTTTGGCGCCGTGGCCAACGATATGCGCTCGCTGACCCGCGCCGTGCGCCGCGTGGGCCAGGGCGAAATCGACACCCCCATTGAAGTGCAGCGCCGCGATGAGATTGGAGAGCTGGCCCACAACTTCCACCGCATGCGCCACAGCCTGTTCACCGATCCGCTGACCGGCGCCAGCAACCGCAGCGCTTTGCAGCATATTCTGAGCACCCTCACCCGCCCCCTGCCGGGCCAGGAACACGCCGCCCCGTTCACCCTGCTGTTTGTGGACTTGAACCGCTTCAAGCCCCTCAACGACCGCTGGGGCCATGACAACGGCGACCTGGCCCTGGCCGAAGTCACACTGCGCATGCGCAACCTGCTGCGCCCCGACGATGTGGTCGCGCGCCTGGGGGGTGATGAATTCGTCATCATCCTGCGCGGAGTCTCTGATGAAGAGCAGGTACAGGCTGTGCGCCTGAAGATTGACCTGGCGCTGCAAGAGCCGCTGACCACGCTGCAAGACCTTCCCGAAGGCGAAGCCGTCACCGTCGGCGCATCCATTGGTCAGGCCATCTACCCGCGCGATGCGCAGGATGCCCAGAGCCTGCTCAAAATGGCCGATCAAGACATGTACCGCAACAAAGGGCCATCGGTACGTTGATGCCGGCGCTATCTCAATAAAAGCGGCTAGCGCCTGATATTCATAGAAATCAGATTGATTTCAGCCTGAAACCCAATGAAATCAAGTGCTAGAAGCTATCAAAATAAAAGTATTCGGGGTGCCAGCCATTGGCATCCAGCCCATCCGCAAACCCCATTCCCGCAGCTTGGAGCCAAGCCCTTTTAGAATGGCAGGTTCTCTGTGAAAGCTGTTCCCTCATGACCGCACGCAAACTCTTCGTTACCACCGCCCTGCCGTACGCCAACGGCAATTTCCACATCGGCCACATCATGGAATACATCCAGGCCGACACCTGGGTGCGTGCGCAGCGAATGCAGGGCAACGCGGTCAACTTCGTGGGTGCTGATGATGCCCACGGCGCCCCCATCATGATTGCCGCTGAAAAAGCCGGCAAAACGCCCCAGCAGTTTGTGGCCGACATTGCGGCTGGCCGCAAGCCCTACCTCGACGGCTTTCACATCGCCTTCGACAACTGGAGCAACACCGACAGCCCGGCTAACCACGAGCTGTCCAAGCAGATTTATCTGGACCTGAAAAAGGCCGGTTTCATCGAAACCCGCACCATCGAGCAGTTCTTCGACCCCGAGAAGAACATGTTCCTGCCCGACCGTTTCATCAAGGGCGAGTGCCCCCGTTGCCACGCCAAAGACCAGTACGGCGACAACTGCGAAGTCTGCAGCTCGGTCTACGCGCCCACCGACCTCATCAACCCGTTCTCGGCCCTGTCAGGTGCCACGCCGGTGATGAAGTCGTCCGAGCACTTCTTCTTCAAGCTGTCCGACCCACGCGCTGTGGAGTTCCTGACCGAGTGGACGCAAGACGGCAAGCATGTGCAACCCGAAGTCGCCGCCAAGATCAAGGAATGGTTTGGCGTGCGCACCAACCCCGATGGATCGACCAGCGAAGGCCTGGACGACTGGGAC
This sequence comes from Comamonas sp., assembly GCF_036643215.1. Classification (GTDB taxonomy): domain Bacteria; phylum Pseudomonadota; class Gammaproteobacteria; order Burkholderiales; family Burkholderiaceae_C; genus Comamonas. Next base: position 27,455 of record NZ_JAVXSJ010000014.1, read on the forward strand.
ATCAGCCGTGATGCGCCCTATTTCGGCATCGAGATTCCCGATGCGCCGGGCAAGTACTTCTATGTCTGGCTGGATGCGCCCGTGGGCTATCTGGCATCGCTCAAGGAATTGCTGACCCGGCGTGGCGAGAACTTTGACGCCTATATGGCCGACCCCGATCTGGAGCAGTACCACTTCATCGGCAAAGACATCATCACCTTCCACACGCTGTTCTGGCCTGCGATGCTGAAGTTCAGCGGCCGCAAGACGCCGACCAAGATCTGCGTGCACGGCTTCATGACCGTCAACAACGGCGAGAAGATGAGCAAGAGCCGCGGCACCGGCCTGGATCCGCTCAAGTATCTGTCGCTGCAAATGAACCCCGAGTGGCTGCGCTACTACCTGGGCGCCAAGCTCAACGGCAAGAACGAAGACATCGACTTCACGGCCGAAGACTTCATGCTGCGCGTGAACTCCGACCTGATCGGCAAGTACGTCAACATCGCCAGCCGCGCCGCAGGCTTTATCAGCAAGCGCTTTGAAGGCAAGCTGGGCCAGGTTTCCGAAGACGGCCAGACCTTGCTGGCCGCGCTGCGCGAGCAGCAAGCCTCCATCGTCTCTTCGTACGAAGCCCGCGACACCGCCCGTGCTGCGCGCGACATCATGTCGCTGTGCGACAAGGTCAACAGCTATGTGGACGCCAACAAGCCCTGGGAACTGGCCAAGAAGGAAGGCATGGACGCACGCCTGCACGATGTGTGCACGACCTGCATCGAAGCCTTCCGCATTCTGACCATCTACCTGTCGCCCATCCTGCCTGCCGTGGCCGCCGAAGTGGCCAACTTCCTCATCGTGCCGCCCGAGAGCTTTGCCGATGTGGTCAAGCCCCTGGGCCAAGGCCACCAGATCGGCGTGTACCAGCACCTGATGCAGCGCGTGGACCCCAAGCAGCTGGAATCACTGTTTGAGCCACCGGCAGGCCAAGCCGCTCCCGCAGCCGAGCCCGTCAAGGCCGAGAAAAAAGCCGCCAAGAAGGCCGAGCCCGTGATCGACCCCAACGCCCCTGGTGGCGAGCCACTGGCTGAAACCATTGGCATTGACGACTTCATGAAGATCGACCTGCGCATTGCCAAGATTCTGGAATGCAAGGCCGTCGAAGGCTCGACCAAACTGCTGCAGCTGACGCTGGACGTGGGCGAAAAGGACGAAAACGGCCAGCCCAAGACCCGCAATGTGTTCAGCGGCATCAGCAGCATGTACAGCCCCGAGCAACTGGTGGGCAAGCTGACTGTGACCGTGGCCAATCTGGCCCCGCGCAAGATGAAGTTCGGCATGTCTGAAGGCATGGTGCTGGCTGCCAGCCACGCGGATGAGAAGGCCCACCCCGGCATTTATGTGCTGGAACCCTTCCCCGGCGCGCAGCCCGGCATGCGGATTCATTGATGCGACACACCCTGAGGCGCTTTGCGCCTTCCCCCTCTCTCGCTGCGCGGGAGGGGGACGACAGCCTCGCTGCGGGGCGGCCCTTGCGTGCCGTCCCGGCGTTGGTTCGCGCCTTACCAAGCTCCATTGGCACCTTGTTTGCAGGCGCTTTTTTGTGCATGTCGCTGTCGGGCTGTGCTGTCGTGGCCGTCACCAGTGCGGCCGTCAGCGTGACGGCGGGCGCCGTGGGTTTGGCAGCCGATGCCGCCATTGGCACGGCCAAAATAGTGGGCAAGGGCGTTGGCAAAGCGGCAGATGCGCTGATGGATGACGACAAGCCCGGTATCAGTGACAGCAGCGGCGTGAATATTCGCTACCGCGACTCGGCCAATTCTTCTGCAATGCCTGCGGAAACACCGGCACCAGCGGCCACAGTAACGCCGGTTGCTCCGCCTTCTGTCATTCAGCCTGAATTTTGACAAAACAGGCTGTAGCCCATTCAAAATAACCGCATTAAGCTACTTATTTAATAGCATTATGCGGTTTTTTCATGCCTGCTGTACGCATAGACGAGGCATACACAAGCACAAGCGGCTGGCATAACTAAATAACCAACAACTTCCTGTTACACCAGTGGGATATAGCGCTGTTCAAAACCGCTGAGCTTTCTAGAATCCAGCTCAACTCACTGTGCTTGCCGCACCCTGGCCCAAAGAATGCCCTGCATTCACTACATACAACAATGGCCACACACAAGCATCGAGCTCACAAGAACCGCTGAAACGACTCTTGATAGGTCGTGTCTCACGCGCACGCCTTCAGGGTTTACCGGGTCGTATCAGCGGTTCTAAATAATCCTGCGCCACCTGCGCAGAAAACAGGGAGGCCCCATGCGATCGAAATCTTTGCTTACCTCTGCACGCCCCGTGCTCTGGCTGGCGCTAGCCATGGCTGCACCACTGCCAGCACTGGCAAGTTCTGCCACGCCCACAACCACTTTGCGTGCGCAGGATGTCGCTGTGCTGGCAGCCAGCTGCGCCAACTGCCACGGGCCTGATGGCCGATCTACCGGCGGCATTCCCACGCTGCGTGGCTTGCCTGAAGCACACCTGCTGCAGCGACTGCAGGCTTTCAAGGCCGGCACCGCCAAGGATGCCACCGTGATGACCCGTCTGGCCAAGGGCTATGACGATGAACAACTCAAAGCGCTGGCCCAGTGGTTCAGCAAGAAGGGCCGCTAAATGCAGATCAATCGTCGTCAAATCATCGGTGGCGCGGCTGCGGGTGCTGCCAGCCTGGCTCTGCCTTCCTTCGTTCAGGCCAAGGCTGCCTCGGCCCATGTAGTCATCGTCGGGGGCGGCTTTGGTGGCGCCACCGCCGCGCGCTATCTGCGCCAGTTTGCGCCCCATGTTCAAGTCACGCTGGTTGAGCCTGCCGAGCGTTTCTACACCTGCCCCTTCTCCAACCTGTATCTGGCTGGCCTGCGCAGCTGGGAAAGCATCGGTCACGGCTATGACGGCCTGCGCAAAGCGGGCGTGAACGTGGTGCATGCGCGTGCCGACAATGTGCTGACGGATTCTCGCCGCGTGCTGCTGTCGAACGGCCAGGTGCTGAGCTATGACAAGCTGGTGCTGTCGCCCGGTATCGATATGCGCTGGAATGCGATCGAAGGCTATGACGAGGCTGTATCACAACTGGCACCCCACGCGTGGAAGGCCGGCCCGCAGACCCAGTTGCTGAAGAAGCAGCTGGAAGCCATGCCAGACGGCGGCAAGTTTGTGATGGTGATCCCCGCCAATCCCTTCCGCTGCCCACCCGGCCCGTATGAGCGGGCAGCCATGGTGGCGCATTACCTGAAGGCCCATAAGCCCAAGAGCAAAATTTTGCTGCTGGACGACAAGGACGCGTTCTCCAAACAAGGCCTGTTCATTCAGGGCTGGAAGGCGCTGTACGGCGACATGATCGAGTGGGTCAAGCAGGCCGATGACGGTAAAGTCACGCGTGTGGACGCCAAGAATCTGGAAGTGGAAACCGCCTTTGGCACCAAGCACAAGGCCGATGTGCTCAACGTCATCCCACCGCAAAAGGCCGGTTTTATTGCCGACCGTGCAGGCGTGACCAATGCCAGCGGCTGGGTGCCCATCAAGCCCGAGTCGTTTGAGTCCACTCTGGTCAAGGATGTCTATGTGCTGGGCGATGCCACCATTGCTGCACCCATGCCCAAGTCCGGCTTTGCCGCCAACACACAAGGCAAGGTGGCAGCTGCCGCCATCGCTGCCGAGCTGACGGGCCAGCCCCTGCCCATTGCGGCCTATGCCAACACCTGCTACAGCCTGATTGGCAATGACTACGGCATCTCGGTCGCCGGTGTTTACAGGTCGCAAGAAGGCAAGTTGATCGAAGTGCCCGACTCTGGCGGCGTCAGCCCCATCGATGGCAATGCCGCCTTCCGCAAGGCCGAGGCCGATTACGGATCGGCCTGGTACAAGGCGATCAGTGCGGATATCTGGGGTGGGTGACTGAGGCTCCCCCTGAGGCGCTGACGCGCCTTCCCCCCTCTCTCGCTTCGCGGGAGGGGGACGCCAACATCGCTGCGGGGCGGCCCTTGCTTGTTGGCCCTTACATGTAGCACGCCCATTGCAAGCATCTGCCGATGCTTTGTGCAACTAAATTTCAACTCATATGTTGTTGTGGTCTATCTTTTTTCTGGGCATGGCGTTTGGCGTGGCTGCGCGGCTGGGGCGGTTTTGTTTGCTGCGCGGGCTGCGCCAGCAACTGAGGCAAGACTCTGAGGTTGCCGCCGGCACAGCGCCCGCCCTGCAGGCTTTTGCGCTCGCACTGGCCGTGGCCTTGCTCGCATCGCAAGGGCTGCAGGCGCTGGGCATGGTGGACCTGGGCCTAGCGGCCATTGCACGCCCCGGATTTTCCGTGATTGCGGTGCTGGTCGGCGGCCTGTTGTTTGGCGCGGGCATGGTACTGGCCCGTGCCTGCGGTGCACGTTCACTGGTACTGCTGGCGGGCGGCAACCTGCGTTCTCTGGTCACCCTCGTGTTTCTGGCGCTGGGCGCGCAGCTGGCGATGACGGGTGTGCTGACGCCTGTGCGCCTGTGGCTGCAGGCGCTTGCGCCCATCACGCTGGTTCACTCCACCTTGCCCGCCTATCTTTCTTCTGTGAATGGATTGCTGCTGGCGCTTGCGCCCGCCGTGCTGCTGACGATCTTTGCACTGCTGCGGCCAGCACTGCGCCAAAGCCCGGTACAACTCATCAGCGCAGTACTCATCGGCCTGCTGGTGGCTGCTGGGTGGTGGATTACCGCGCATATCGGTGTGGACGAGTTCGAGCCGGCCAAGCTCACATCGCTGAGCTTTATCGGCCCGATTGCCGAGAGCATGCTGTACCTGCAACTGTCGGTGGGCCGCGAGGCCGGTATTGGCCTGGCGCTCACGGCAGGCGTACTGGCCGGTGCTTTTATCGCAGCCCTGGTGAGCCGGACCACTCGCTGGGAAGGTTTTGAATCCACCGGCCGCCTGGGAGCCAGCGCGGGTGGCGGTTTGCTGATGGGCTTTGGCGGCGTGCTGGCAGCCGGTTGCTCGATTGGTCAGGGCCTGACGGGACTTAGCACACTGGCATGGGCCAGTTTTCCAGCCATCGCAGGCATTGTGCTGGGTGCCGTCCTGATGCTGACCTTGGGCCGCCGGGCCTGAGCGCACTGTTAATTGGCCACTACTTCTGCTCGGTAGAGGCGGTCCCGGATCGTTCGATCCATCAAAAACATGAGCTGCATGCGCTATTCATGCATTGATTTCGTAATGCTTTGGCCTGATTTTTCATGCAGATAAAGCGCTGAACGCTAGCTTTTTGCAACTTCACTGCAGTGCAGCACTGGGTTATGCCTTGTCTGCCCCATAACATTGCCCCCTACAATTTGTAAGACACCCGCTGTTGCTGATGCCGCGTGACGGCTCAGAAAGACTCTTTTTTCTTGCACATCCTGGCTGCCGCAAGCTCTGCGCCAGCTGCCCGCAGGCATGCGTTTGTCTTCATTAACCATCGCCCCAAGCGAGGCTATGCCGTGCCATCAGCACTACCTCGTCGCCTGCAGGTGCTCATCCATAAGGAGTCTTACGACATGCAACGTCGCCACTTTTTGATAACCCCTTCCGCGCTGACACTGGGTACCGCAGCCGGTGCCTTGGGCACTCTGACCAGTTCTGCCATGGCCGCGCCAGGCATCATCAGCAGCCAGTCGCCTATACTGCCGCGCAAAGGCAAAGGCCCGCGCATCGTCATCTGCGGCGGTGGCTGGGGCGGCATGACGGCTGCGCGCTATCTGCGCGAGCTGATCCCGAACTCTGATGTGGTGCTGCTGGAGCGCAATGCCACATTCTGGTCCGGCCCCATGAGCAACAAATGGCTGGTCGATATCGTGGGCACCGATTTTGTGAACCGCGACATGCTGCACCCTGCCAACCAGTACGGCTACACCTTGCTGCAGACCGAGGTGATGGGCTTTGAGCGCGACAAGAAGCTGGTGCGCACCGGCCACGGCCTGATCGAGTACGACTTTCTGATTCTGTCGGGCGGCATTCGCAATGACTACGAGGCCTGGTTTGGCAACGACCAGCGCGCCATTGAGTACACGCGCACGCACTTCCCCAACGCCTACATCCCCAATCAGGAGATGCTGTCGCTCAAACAGAAGGTCAAGAACTTCAAGGGCGGCACACTGGTGATGACGCTGCCACCACCACCCCAGCGCTGCCCGCCCTCGCCCTATGAGCGCGCCTGTCTGATCGCCTGGCACATCAAGAAAAACAAGATCCCCGGCAAGATCGTCATCCTCGACCCCAAGCCCAAGCTAGCGCCCATCGGCGTGGGCTACAAGCAGGCCTTTGAAGAGCTGTACCCGGACATCATCACCCACGTGCCCAATGCAGGCGTCAAGGAAGTCGACCCCTTCAACAAGCAGATTAAGACGGCTGCCGGTGACTTCAAGTTTGACGACGCCATCCTCATGCCACCGCACCAGGCGGCGGACATGGTCTGGAAGGCCGACCTGATTGGCAAAGACGCCACCACCGGCAAGCCCACAGGCTGGGCCGACATGCACAACCGCCTGTTCCACGCCAAGAGCGATGACCGCGTGTACTTTGTCGGTGACCTGATGGGTGCCATCTCACCCCAGTTCGGCCACTACCCCAAAAGCGGCCATGTGGCCAACTTCATCGGCAAGATCGTTGCCCAGAACATTGCCGAGCGCGTGTCCGGCAAGGAAGTCGTGGCCCGCCTGCCCGACAACCTCTGCTACATGATGGTCAACGGCGACCCGCAGGAAGAAATCTCGGTCAAGTTTGAATACGAGGTGGACACCAACGGTCAGGTCAACCAGACCCAGATCGACATGGATGTACGCACGCCTGATCTGGTCAAGGAAGACTTTGCCTGGATCAATAGCAAGTTCAGTGACTTCTTAGGCACTTGATCTGCTGAGCCGCTACGCGGCTCTGGCTCGCTCCTCTTGGAGACGCTAACACCACCCTTGAGACGTCGTTGTTTCGCCTTGTCGTACGCTTGTACTGCCTGCGGCTTCACGCCTCGTCTGAACCGTAAACCTTCGGTTTACTGGGTGGAGTTAACGCCTCTTAAGTACGAGCGCCAGTTTTAACCGCTGTTTGCTTGCAAGCGGCATTCGATAAAAGAAGAGACATGTTCAACCACACCACCCGTAGAAGTCTGGTTCTGGGCGCAGCGGCCGCAGGAGCCACTCTGGCCCTGCCTGCGACGGCTCTGGCGCAGGCAAAGGCGCCGCTGGTCGGGCCTCTGGCCCCTAACCCAGTCGAGTTTCAAAAACAGATCGCCCAGTTCACCGGCAAGGCCACGCCGCAATCCGAAGGCCTGCTGCTGGATGTCCCCGTGCTGGCCGACAACCCCAGCGCCGTGCCCGTCAAGGTCAAGGTGACACTGCCCATCACAGAGCAGGACTGGTGCGAAGAAATCGTAGTGCTAGCCGAGCTGAACCCCTCGCCCCTGTCCTGCCGCATGCAGTTCACGGCAGCGGCAGGCACGGCTGAGGCGGCGATCCGCATTCGCCTGTCGCAGTCGCAAACCGTGCACGCCATGGCACGCATGAAGAGCGGCAAAGTACTGGTCGCCAAGCAGGCAATTACCGTAGCCGCCAGCGGCTGCGGCATGTAAACCAACGACTCCCCCTGAGTCGCTTCGCGCCTTCCCCCAGAGGGGGACAGCGCCAGCGCAGCAGGGCGGCCTTTGCGCGGCGCTTGCTGGCTTCAGGCCCACTATGGTTTCAGGTATAGCGACACCCGAATCACAACGGATGCACGAACGAAAAGGAATTTAGATGAGCAAACCCCCTCGCGTCTGGGTCAGCAACGCCAACCCCAAGAAGGGCGAAGTGCTGCGCGTGCGCGCACAGATGGAACATGTGATGGAAAGCGGCCTGCGCACCGACCCTGCCACTGGCAAAGTACGTCCCCGCAATATCGTCAACCGCTTTGAAGCCAAGCTGGGCAACACCTTGCTGTTCAGCTGGGAGCCCGGTATTTCGATTGCTCAGAACCCCTATATCGAGTTCACCTTTCTCGCCCGTGAAAGCGGCGAGCTGAACATGTTCTGGAAAGATGAGCAAGGTCAGACGCTGAGCGCACAGAAGACGATTACCGTCGCCTGATATCCGCCGGTCACAAAAAAGCCCCGCCCGGTTGGCACCGTGGCGGGGCTTTTGTTTGAGAGCCTGCAAGCTCAATTGCCCTGATAACGACCGGGGCGGTGGCTGATCCACAGAAACATACTCATGATGACTGCCGCCAGCACCGAGTACGCCACGCGCTCTAAGGGCACCACGGCCAGCGCCAGCAACACCACGGTGCAGTCAATCATCATCTGCACCTTGCCGGCGCGAATGCCGTAGCGGTCTTGCAGATAGAGCGACACGATGGTCGCTCCGCCCAGACTGGAATGGTGGCGCGCCAGAAACAGGCAGCCCGAGCCCATGAGCAGGCCACCGGCCACGGCGGCATACAGCGGGTTCAGGTAGTCGATATGGATAAAGCGCGGCCCCACGTCAGCCATCAGCGCCAGCATGGCGACCGAGATAAAGGTCTTGATCGTGAACTCTGCCCCCATGCGCTTCCACGCGAACCAGTAAAACGGAATATTGATGACGAAGAAAGTCGCACCAAACGGCAGCCCCGTCACGTAATGCAGCAAGAACGCAATGCCCGCCGTGCTGCCCGTCAGCAGTCCCGCCTGGGCAAACAGCATCATGGTGATGGAGACAAACAGCGAGCCTGTGAAGAGTGCCTGCGCATCCTCAAAGCGGCCATGGCGCAAAGTTGGGCCTGAGGCGGCGGCAGCAGCAGCAGCAGCAGCATCGACGCTGCTGACCAGGCCTGAGCGGGCGGGGGAAGATAGCGGTGTGGACATGTCAGATAAGACAGCAAATAAGCGCCCAGAGTCTCGATAAAGACCAGAGGCCAACCGGCGCGGATAACACCGGGTAACCCCTTAATTTTACGAATGAAGCCATGCTCTGCGCTCATCATTTGCTGCAACGCAACAATTCTTTAAGGACTTTCTCGACTGACTTTCTTATGGTTTTTTCAAGCTTTTTAGCTGTCTGGTGCTTACGCATAAAGCGCTAGCAGCTATCAAAATCAAAGCATCGCGCATGGCGAGACCATGAAAAAAGCCATGGCTGCAATCACGCAGACATGGCTTGGGCAATGGCTGGGACAGCCACGGCAAACGGCCAGCGTTGATCAGCCCCGCGGCTCGTCAGGCAGGCGCTCACGGTTCAGCTTGCGCAACACCCGGCCATCGGGGCCGAAGGTGACGGTGAACTGCATCTCACGGGTGGGCGGATCGATGTAGTTCCAGTCCCAGTCCGTTTCCTGCTTGAGCTTGAAGGTCATCATCTTGGCGGGCTTGCCCAGCATGCGGCGCACCGCGTTTTCATCCATGCCCGGCACAATTTTGGCAAAGACATGCGGGGCCAGCACTTGACGCAGAGCGCTCATCTTGCCGTCAGTGCCAATTGTGATCATGTAGTTCTTGGCACCGGCTGGCTGGCGGTTGTACTCAAAGGTGCGCGAGCCATCCTCTTCTCTCCAGACGCGCTCGGGCTCGCCAAACTGGGCGCGCACATCGGCTTCGGTGGAGAGGCCTTCTTCCAGCTCTTTGATCTTTTGCTCATCGCAGCCGACCAGGGCCAGAGCGCTGATCGCAGCAGCAGCTAGCGCAGCAGTCACACGGGAAAATAGTTTCATGGGCATGAATCATTCACGATTGCCAGACAGAATGCGAATTCTGACAGCATGCGCAGCCGTGCTGCACACGCTTTCGTAAACGCTTGTCAAAAACGGAGCCATCCCTCGTGAGCACAACCATCGAGCAACTGTTTTCTCAATTCACCCGCGCCGCCCAGGCCGCCCATGAGCAACAAGACAAGTGGCTGATCATCGACCCCGTCTATGAGCATCTGGAGACCCTGCAGGCCGCTGCGCTGGAGCAGGTTCTGCCCCATATCCTGGCGCTGATTGAAACCTATCCCGAGCTGGACTACGGCGGTCCGGGTCCGTTCGGCAGCCTGATCGAGGAGCATCCCATGGCGGCTTACACCCCAGCCTTGCTGGCATCGTTGGAGCGCCAGCCAAGCGTCCAGGTGATCGGCTGGCTGGACCGCACCATGGGCGTGGACGAAGACTTTCAGCGCGGCGACCCCAGCCCCGTCGGACCGGGCGAATTTTCCGCCGTGCTGAAGAAAATAATCGCTTCGCCGCTGGCTTCCGACGACTGCAAGGAGTTCGCACAGGTCTGCCTCAACGATCTGAAATAGCCGCTCAAGCGGCTTTCGCCCGCGACCGGCTAAAATCCAAGGATCTGAGAGGTTTTACGAATATGTCTTTCTTCCGTCGCCCCGACTACCGTTCCGACACCACCAACTTCATCAACGACCTGAAGAAGCAAAAGCCCGAGCTGGAGCAGCAACAGCTGGCTGGCCGCGCCCTGCTGTGGGACAAGAACATCAGCGCCGAGGTCTGGGATGATCTGCGCGCTGGCCGCGTGGAGCAAAACCCCTACGTCTACCAGACCAACCACTCCTGATTCTTCTTCAATGAAACCAGCCTCTTGCGCTTATACATCAAGCGCTCTCAGCTCTATATTTCATAGCAAGCAATGAGCGAGGCTGAAGACCAGGCACTGTTGCCGGGCCAAGGCCCGGACACACTTGACTCGACACCTTCGGTGATCGACCAGGTGGCTTTGGCACGCCTGTATGGCGAGCCACTGTTTGCGCTGCCGCAGGATTTGTATATCCCGCCGGAAGCGCTGGAAGTCTTTCTCGAAGCCTTTGAAGGCCCGCTGGACTTGCTGCTCTACCTGATCCGCAAGCAGAACTTCAACATCCTCGACATTCCCATGCTGGACGTCACGCGCCAGTACATGGCTTATGTCGATGAGGTGCGCGGTCGCAATCTGGAGCTGGCCGCTGAATACCTGCTGATGGCCGCCATGCTCATCGAGATCAAATCTCGCATGCTGCTGCCGCCCAAGAAGCAGGAAGGCGGCGAAGAAGCCGAAGACCCCCGCGCCGAGCTGGTGCGCCGCCTGCTGGAGTACGAGCAGATCAAGCTCGCCGCCCAGCAACTGGGCCAAGTCCCCACGTATGGACGCGACTTTCTCAAGGCCACGGTTCATATTGAGCAAAGCCTGCAGCCGCGCTTTCCGGATGTGGAGATCGGAGAGCTGCAAGCAGCCTGGCGCGACATTTTGAAGCGTGCCAAGCTGGTGCAGACCCACAAGATCACGCGTGAAGAGCTATCCGTACGCGAGTACATGAGCCAGATCCTCAAGCAGCTGCAAGGCCAGCGCTTTGTGGAGTTCGAGCGCATCTTCAACCCCGAAAAAGGCTCGACCGTGCTGGTCGTGACCTTTATCGCCATGCTGGAGCTGGCCAAGGAAACGCTGATCGAGATCACCCAGGCCGAGGCCTATGCCCCTATTTACGTGCGTCTGGCCTATACCCCGGTGTAATTGATACCTTGAGCGGCTGTGCCGCTTCCCCCAAGGGAGACAACGCCATTGCCGCAAAGCGGCTCTTGCCTGGCGTTTCTGACTTGGGGTGTGCGAATTTTGGATCCAACGATGACATACAGCGTCAAAGAAATTTTCTATACCCTGCAAGGCGAAGGCGGCCAGGCTGGCACGCCTGCCGTGTTCTGCCGTTTTGCAGGCTGCAATCTGTGGACTGGCCGTGAGCAAGATCGCACCAGCGCCATCTGCCAGTTCTGCGATACCGACTTTGTCGGCACCGACGGCACGCTGGGCGGTAAGTTCACGACAGCCGATGAGCTGGCCGAGCGCATTCTGGCCCAGTGGCCCGCCAGCGACAGCCAGCACCGCATGGTGGTACTGACCGGCGGCGAGCCTTTGCTGCAAGTCGATGAAGCGCTGATTGCCGCTCTGCACGCACGCGGCTTTCGCATCTCTGTTGAAAGCAATGGCACGGTGGCTGCACCGCAAGGCATTGACTGGCTGTGCATCAGCCCCAAGGCCGGTGCCGACTGGATTCAGCGCAGCGGTCAGGAGCTGAAACTGGTCTGGCCCCAGCCCACGTTTGATCTGGAAGCCATTGAGGCCAGCACCCAATTCAACCATTACTTTCTGCAGCCCATGGACAACGTCCAGCAGGCCAGCAATATCGCCACATGTATTGAGCAAAGCATGCAGCGTCCCAAATGGCGTCTGAGTCTTCAGACTCACAAGCTCACTGGAATTCGCTGAAATGCAATTTACCGTTCACCAGCGTTTTTTCTTTGATGCGGCCCATACGCTGGAGCGCGCTATCGAGACCGAGAGCAGCCGCCGCATTCACGGCCACACCTATCACGCCGAAGTCAGCGTGACGGGGCCCCGCAATGCCGACAACGGCATGGTCATCGACCTCGGCCACCTGCGCGCGCGCCTTGAGCTGCTGCGCGACCAGCTCGACCATCACTTTCTCGACGAAATTCCCGGTCTGGGCAAGCCCACGCTGGAGAACCTCTGCCTCTTCATCGCCAACGCCCTGTCTGATCTGCAACCCGCCCCCAGCAGAATCCGCGTCTGGCGCGACAGCATTGGCGACGGCTGTGTGCTGGATCTGCGCGCGGATTGAGAGAGCGACGCAGCCAAGCGCGGCATCGTCTCCATAAAAAAAGGCCCCGCTGATGCGGGGCCGCTTGCTTGAGTCTGAAGGCTTCCCCACCCGGAGGCCAAACCCTGCAAGCTCTGCAAGCTCTGCAAGCTCTGCGTGCATGAGAGGCCGCTGCATCGATTGCAGCAACCTCAGCAACGCTGACGCGCTTAGAAGTTGTGGCGCAGGCCGATTTCGTAGCCTGTCAGGCTCTTGCCAACCACTGGCGTGGGGCTCAGCGAAGAACCCAGCTTGCGGCTGGCCTTGTCGTCATTGCTCATGCGTGCCACTGCCGCATAGATTTCAGTGCGCTTGGACAGCTTGTAGCCATAGCCCAGCGCCAGACGCTGAGAGTCGACATCGCTTTGCTTCTTGTCCTTGTACCAGGTGTAGGCGGCACGCAACTCGCCAGCGCCCAGAGGCATCTTCACGCCCACGCTGTACAGATCCACACGCTTGTCGTTGCCGCGATCAGATGCCAGCAGCAGCATGGGAGTGACTACGCCAAAGTCGTAGGAGGCGCCGATATTGAAGGTCTTGTAGTCCACGCCAGCTGCGGCGCTACCACCTCGGGAAATTTCGTAGGCTGCGGCCACATTCACGGGGCCGTTGGCATAGCCCAGGCGCAGGCCGGTGTTGCTGGCCAGGCTGCTGCTACCAGACTGCTCGCCGAAGCTGTGCGTCACTTGGCCGTAAACGCCGCCCAGCTTGGGCAGCAGATAGCTGATGCCGTTGGAGACACGCTTGGGGTTGGAGCCTTCGGCGGTACCGCCAGTGCTGGTGATCAGGTTGTGGCCGTTGATGGCACCCATGCCGGTGTCGCCAAAAGCGTGAAAGGTTTCCAGGTTCTGGTAGGCCGGCGTCTTGTCGCGACCCAGACGCAGCTCACCGAAGTTGCCCAGCAGGCTGACGGTAGAGCGGCGGTCAAACTTGAAGCCGGAAGCCGTACCGTCATCCACGCTCAAGCTGCCCTCGAGCCAGAAGCCAGCCTTCAGGCCGCCACCCAGATCTTCCACACCGCGAAAGCCCAGACGACTGCTGGAGTTGCCGCCATTGGCCAGACCGGACACGCTTTTGGTGGAGGTGGAGATATGAGCCACCGAAACATCGGCCACGCCGAAGACGGTGACGCTAGATTGGGCCATGGCACCGGCAGAGGCGGTCAAAGCGGCAAGGGCGAGGAATGTTCGTTTCATGCTGTTTACTGTGTTTATGAAAATGAGAAAGTCCTTGCAGTGCGGGAAATGTCAGGCTTCAAAGCTCGACCCCGTCCGGGACTGAAGTCATTAAACAAAGCGAAGATGAAACATTAGTTACAACCCTGAGGTTTGCAACAAAACAACAATTTCATGAGCAGTTGTTGCACCGGTCTTCGCAGACCGTTGCCACCGCTATCGACAACGGGAATGCAGTTAGGCGACATTTCTCTGTCAATGACCTCAGAGGACTACATGGGTTTTCCCGATCGCATTTAGACTTGCGTGGTTTTTTGCAAGCACAGGCCTGCACCATTCAAAACGCGCAAAGCGACCCAGAGAGACAAACCCATGTTCCGCACCCTGCTCAAATCCAAGATCCACCGCGTCAAGACTACGCAATGCGAGCTGCACTACGAAGGCTCCTGCGCGATTGATGAAGACTTGCTGGACGCCGCCAATATTGTCGAAAACGAACAAGTCCATATCTGGAATATCGACAACGGCGAGCGCTTTGTGACCTACGCTATCAAGGGCGAGCGCGGTACCGGCATGATCTCTGTCAACGGCTCCGCAGCGCGCCGCGCCAGCGTGGGCGACTTGCTCATCATTGCCGCCTTCGCCCAGGTACATGAAACAGACGTGGCCGAGCACCAGCCCCAGCTGGTGTTTGTGGACGACAGCAACAAGCAAGTCGAGCTGCGCCATAAAGTACCGACCCAGATGCTGTAAACACGGCACCCGTTTTTGAGTGAAAGAACACCATGCCTCATCTGCATATTGAATACACCGACAACCTGACCGGCCTGAACGAGCGCGAGCTGATGCGCGAAGTCAACGCCGTGGTCTGTGCTCACCCCACCGTGACCGACGAAGCTGATGTGAAGTCCCGCATTGCGCGCCTGAACATGAACAACGTCTACATCGGCAACCAGCCCGATAACCGCGGCTTTGTGCACGTGCATCTGCAACTGATGGCCGGCCGCAGTACAGAAGCCAAAAAGCAGATGTCCGACGGCATCGCCGAAGTGCTGCGCCGCCTCGTGCCCCAGCCTGCTGGCCTGGATGTGCAGCTGAGCGTGGACGTGGCCGACATGGACAAGGCCACCTACTTCAAGGGCCGCCTGTAAAGCTCCAAGCCCTGCCCGCTTCAAGCCAACGCCCGCAGCCTGCGCTTGCGGGCGTTGTTGTTTCAGGGGCATTAATTTAAGGTAAAAACGGCCTCTACCGCATATCTATCAAGCGCAAGACGCTCTCAAATTATGAGCAAAACTGACCAACGCCCTCGCTGTCCCAACTGCCACCGTGCGCTGCACACCTGCATTTGCGCGCTGGCACGGCCCGTAGAGCATCAGGTCGAAGTGCTCATCCTCATGCACCCCATGGAAGTCCATGAGGCCAAAGGCACAGGTCATTTGCTGCACCTGTGCCTGCCCCATAGCCGGGTCTTGGTGGGCGAGCAGTTTGATACGCAAGCGCTACAGCAAGCCCTGCAAGGCAGCTGGGATGGACAGGCCCCGCGCCAGAGCCTGCTGCTCTACCCAGACACGCACGAGCAAGATGCGACGCTAGGCCTTGCGCAGGCCAGCGCCCTGCCCCAACCCTGGCCGCTGCCGCCCAAGCAATTGCGACTGGTCATCATTGACGGCACCTGGCGCAAAAGTCGAAAAATGCTCTACCTCAACCCTGCCCTGCAAACCTTGCCACGTGTGGCGCTGCAGGATGTGGGTGATTCTGGCTACGCAATTCGCAAGGCCCACCTGCCCGGCCAACTCTCCAGCTTTGAGGCGGCTGTGCTGGGCCTTGCACAGCTGCAAAACTGGCTGCCGGGTTCGGCAGCCCCTTCAACGCTCACCCAAGTCTTTGAGCAGTTTGTGGCCCGTCAAATACTGCAGCAAAACGCAAATCAGGCGCCAACTACGGCGCCTGATAAGGTGAGGTAAGCGGAGGGCTGAAGCGGCTTAGCGGTTGTTGGCCGCTATCTCTTGCGCATCCGCAGGCTTGGCAGGGTCTGTGGTCACCAGCGTAGGGCCGTTGCGTTCACCCTTGCTGCGCTTGAAGCCTGAGGTTTCATCCTCTGCACCCAGGTTGTCACGTGTGTTCTTCTGCACGGCAATGGCACCAAACAAGGCCAGCGCAAAAGCCATGCCGTAAAAGCCTTTTTCGCTCAGCTGCAGCGTGGCGTTGAACAAGCCCGTGCCCAGCAGCAGCACCGCAATCAGCAGCGCCACCCAGCTGATGCCGTAGTAAATGCCAGTCACGGCGACGCCTTCCAGCCGGTCACGCACCACCTTTTGCAAAGAGATGGCCGAGTACAAGCCCAGCACCAGCACGGCGAAATAGAAGCCTTTTTCATTGAGCTGCATATTGGCATTCCACAACCCGGCCATGAAGGCAGCGATGCCCAGCAGCAGCGCAGCCCAGGAAGCGCCGATAAAGGCAGAAGAAGGCTTGTGGCTTGAAACGGCTTGGGAGTTCATGGTCTTGCCTCAAAAGTTGCGGTGAATGGATAGTATGAAAATCAAACGATCAGCCAGCCATATTTCTTAATGAGTATCGCTTAAAGATACCAAAGGCACAGTTTCAGCCTAGTCTTCAGGATCTTCCTCTTCCCCATCCATGGCGGCATTGAGCTCATCCTGCACATGGGGTGGCATGCCGTCTTCCCAGCCTTGCTCGTCGACATATGCGTAAATATCGGGCTGCGTACCGGGCACGGCTTCAAACATGATGGCGGGAATGGCCCACATGGCATCGCCGCCCTTGACGGCCTCGCTGGTCCAGTCATAGCCGGGATGCTTTTCTTTGCCGGTGGGGGATGCCAGGTCATTGGCCGGGTCCCAGCCAATGGTGGCAGGGGCCAGATTGCCGTCGGCAAAGCGCTGGCTCAGGGCCTGCACCCGCGCCCAGCCTTTGCGATTGATGCTGGGCACCTTGTCCTGCGATGCGTAGTGCTGAAAGTAGCCAGGCTGCTGGTACCAGTACAGCGCCTTGGCCACTGCGGGCTCCAGCTTGGGGTACTTGCTGATCCAGTCCGGCAGCGCGCTGCCGTTGTCGTAGTTCATGGTGGTGACTACGGCCAGCCACTGCATGGGAGTGGCGGTGGACAGGAACTCTTTCATCAAGTCCAGATAGAGCGCATCAAAGTCGTCGTCTTCCATGGTTCAGACTCCTCCCAGTTGGCAGATGCACCCACGATAACAAACACCGGCTATGCAATCAAACGTGCATCCAGCCAGCCACGCAGGCTATTGACAAACGCCCAGCCTGTAATGCGGCGCAGGTCATCAATCACCACCACTTTTTCAACCAGCCGCCCCTGCGACAGCGCAAGCGCGCGGCCCACGCCCGGCAGCAGACCGCATTGCAGAGCCGGGGTCACCCACTGACCATCCAGCTGCATGGCGATGTTGCCGCGTGTGCCCTCGGTGATCTGGCCGTCTTCGTTGAACAGTACGGTGTCAAACACCTCTGCGCTTTTGGGCTCAAACACCTCGTAATGGTGGCGCACGGAAGTCTTGAAGCGCACCACATCACTTTGCGCCACTGCATTCAAGATGGGCTGGCGTGCCAGTTGCAGCTTCACTGGCTCGGCGCTGGGCAAGAGTTGCGCCACCGTGAACTGCACCGCACCGGTGACTGACAGCGCCAGCCGCACACGCCAGTGCCCCTCAGCATGCTTTTGTGCCAGCTGGGCCATATCGCTTTCCAGCTGCATTTGCATCAGCGGGTAGCGAAAGTGATGGGCCGTAATCTGCAGCCGCGCCCAGTGCAGCGGCCAGTTCTGCCAGCGACCATCTTTGAGGGCCAGAGTTTCGAGAATTTCAAAATGCGTATTCATGCTTTACCCCTGGCCTGCCTCTTCCAGCCCGCGCAGAAAAACCTGCTTGTGCTGCCACTCCATCCATTCATCAGCCGCGTTGGCGCTGGCCGTAATTCCGCTGCCAATACCGCAGCTCAACTGCCCGGCTTTCAGCACCACGGTGCGAATGGGCACATTGAAAGTCGCATGAATGCGCCCAGGCGCAGAGCCTGGTCGAACCACGCCCAGCGCCCCACAGTACACTCCGCGCGGCTGGGGCTCCAGCTCGCGGATCAGCCGCATGGCCTGGCGCTTGGGCGCACCGGTGATAGAGCCGCAGGGGAACAGCGCGCCAAACACATCGACCAGCCGCACGCCTGCACGGGTGCGCGCCACGACGTCAGACGTCATCTGCCAGACCGCTGGCAGGGCTTGCACCTGAAACAGCTGCGGTACTTTCACGCTATGCGGCTCTGCGATGCGCGAGAGGTCGTTGCGCAGCAAATCCACAATCATCACGTTCTCGGCCCGCTCTTTGACAGACTCGCGCATGGTCTGCGCAGCCAGCGCATCGGCCTCGGGTGTCT
Source organism: Comamonas sp. (assembly GCF_036643215.1). Lineage (GTDB taxonomy): Bacteria > Pseudomonadota > Gammaproteobacteria > Burkholderiales > Burkholderiaceae_C > Comamonas. The sequence continues at coordinate 45,636 of NZ_JAVXSJ010000014.1, forward strand.
TGCCACGGGCAGCTGTGCCCTTCATGGGGCGGGTCAGAATTTGCTCGCCGTCCCAGTCAAAAAACAGCTCGGGCGATACGGACAGCACCTGCATATCGCCACTATCCACCAGCGCGGCATAGCCGCCGGGCTGGGCCTGCTGCAAGCGTGCAAACAGGGCCTGCGCCAGCGCGGATGAATTGAGCGACTCGCCCCCCGCAAGCTGTGCAGACACGGGGGCGGTGTAATTAATTTGATAGCACTCACCGGCAGCAATGGCGGCATGAATACGCGCAATATGCGCATCAAACTGCTCGCGGCTCAGGGCGGTTTGCCACTGCACGGGCGGGGTGGGCAGGGGCTTTGACGCGGCTTGCACCGCCTGCGGGGCGGCATGTACACCAAACCAGGCCAGTGGCTGACCGGGCACTGCGCTGTGCACAGTCTGGGCATAGGCACCATCAAAGGCGCTGGCAGCTTCATACGCCAGCCAGCCCACGCACCACTGGCCTTGTTCGGCGGCTTGCTGCACGGCCTCCAGCACGGCGAGTACGTCCTCAGGCCTGTGCGCCTGCAGGACTTTTTCAGGCGCACCAAAGCCATGCTGCAGGCGGGCTGCATCGGCCTGTCTGGGTGCAGTGAAGTCAAGAACGGTTTTCAAGTCAAATCGCCTGCAAGCGCAGTATCAATATGCGCTGAATGCTATCAAACTTGCTATATCCATTGGGGCGATATTGCCGCCATAAAAAAGCGCGCTGCAGACATCAAGCCTTCAGCGCGCATCCACCAAGGTAACGATCTCTATCGCCTCAGGCTTATTTGGTGCCCGACTGGTACTTGGCCACCGCTTCTTTGTAGGCAGGGCTTGCCAGCAGGCGCTGATATTCGGCATAAGCCTTGCGGTATTCGGCGCTGGACTCGACTTCGATATAAGCCGCAGGTGAGGGCAGGTAGCCCAGGCCGGAACGCTGGTACATCTCCAGATCAGCCTTCACTTCGGCACGGCTTTTGCTGGAGGCAGCAGCAGTCTGGGGCATGCCCTGAGCCATGGCAGCAACGGCGCTGGCGGTCAGAACAAGGGCAGTCAACAAACGGGTAGCGGAGCGCATATCAATCCTTTCAGTCGTAAGAGCTGCAAGGCTTGATGGCTTCGCAGCGGTATCACTGAACTATGCGTGCTACCCCCAGGAGCCGTCTGTGCGTTTTCTCACGCAAAAGGTAATTTCACAATATGAAAGTCAGCGTGTTTCTTCGAGTAAAACACGCAAGCCATCAACACGGCAGATACGCAGATTGCGCCCCTCGCGCTGCAGCAAGCCCAGGCGTGTCAGGCGCGACATCTCGCGCGCCACCTCCTCGCGGCTGGTGCCCAGCATCAGTGCCAGATCGTTTTGCCGGGGTGCTGGGGACAGCAGCGCCTCATCGTCATCAACGCCCACGGTTTCGGCCCGCTCCAGCAACTGTGCCTGCAGACGGCCACGCACCGACAAAGTCCCCAGACTGACCACGCGCCGGGCCAGCACGCCCGTCAGCTCGTTCAGCCGCTGAATCACCGCGCGCATGACCTGCACGTCGCTCATGATCAGCGCTTCTAGCTCTGCATTGGATAGCGAAGCGACCAGACTGGCCTCTGTGGCCTGCACCTCTACCGCCACATTGCGGGGCGGCTGCGCGGAAAAGGAGCCAAAGAAAAAGCCCGGCCCCAGATACCCCACAATCATGGCCCGTCCGCTGACGCTGTGCCCTGCCACACTCAACTGCCCGTTGATCAACATGTAAATGCGCCGGTCGGTATAGGCCCCCTGCAACACCTGCCCTGCCTCCAGCCTGTGCCAGCGACATTGCCCGGCCAGCACCGCCAGTTTCTCGTCAGACAACGAATCCAGCCAGCTGACGCCGCGCAGCCCCTGCCAGGCCACCGATGGTGCAGGCGCAGAAGCGAACGGAAACGGGGACTCGGCCATGGACATGAACTACCTTGCGCGGATGAAATAGGAACAGCAGAACGCGCACGGCTACGCCATGCACAAGCAGACCAGCATAGTACGGGCGCTGACGGCTGCCATACCCAGTTTGCACTTGGCGCTGCACCGCAGCATGGCATAGACTCGCGGGCAAATTGGCACACAGACTTGTCTGTCGCGCTGAACCATAAACAGATCATCAGGAGACAAGACCATGACCGCCACCGGAACACCTTACGGCACCATCCCTCCCTCTTCGCCCCAGCCCCAGCGCCGCCCCATCAGCCTGCCGCGCCTGGCGCAGATGCGTGCTGCGGGCGAGAAGATCACCATGCTCACCGCCTACGACGCCACATTTGCCGCCGTGGCCGATGCCGCCGGTGTGGAGTGCATTCTGGTCGGTGACTCACTGGGCATGGTCTGCCAGGGCCTGCACAGCACCGTGGGCGTGACACTGGCCGACATGGCCTATCACACCGCTAGCGTGACCCGCGGCCTGCACCGTGCTCAGGCCACCGCATGGGTGATTGCCGACATGCCCTTTGGCAGCTATGCCGAAAGCCCCGAGCAAGCCATGCGCAACGCCTGCGAGCTGATGCAGGCCGGTGCCCACATGGTCAAGTTGGAAGGCGGCGGCTGGACTGCGCCCATCGTTCGTTTTCTGGTCGACCGTGGCGTGCCCGTCTGCGCCCACCTGGGACTGACACCGCAAACCGTGCACGCATTGGGCGGCTACCGCGTTCAGGGCAAGGACGAACAAGCCGCAGCCACCCTGCGCCAGCACGCATTGGAGCTGCAAGATGCTGGCGCATCCATGCTGGTGCTGGAGATGGTGCCCGCCGCCCTGTCTGCCAAACTCACCGAAGAGCTGAAAGACTGCCACACCATAGGCATTGGCGCGGGCAACGGCACGGCCGGTCAGGTTCTGGTGCTGCACGACATGCTGGGCGTGAACCTGGGCAAGATGGCCAAGTTCGTCCACAACTTCATGGCCGACGCTGGCAGCGTCAAGGGCGCGATGGAAGCTTATGTACAGGCTGTGAAAAACGGCAGCTTCCCCGACAACGCGCTGCACGCCTGGTAAATCAAGGGCACCACTCAAGGGCATTGCGCTCACTTTTTCTGCTTTTAGACTTCTGTTCCCCGACTTCTGTTTCAGTCATGCAAATCGTTCACACCATCGCCGACCTGCGCGCAGCCCTTGCGGGCCGCGGCCGCCCTGCTTTTGTGCCCACCATGGGCAATCTGCATGAAGGCCACCTCTCTCTGGTTCAGCAAGCCCGCCTGCATGGCGATGTGGTCGTAGCCAGCATCTTTGTGAACCGTCTGCAGTTTCTGCCGCACGAAGATTTTGATAGCTACCCACGCACGTTTGACGCGGACTGCGCCAAGCTGGAAGCCCAAGGCTGCGACATCGTCTTCGCCCCCAAGGAAAAAGACCTGTACCCCGAGCCGCAAACCTTCAAGATTCAGCCCGACGCCCAGCTGGCCGACATTCTGGAAGGGCACTTTCGCCCCGGCTTCTTCACCGGTGTGTGCACCGTGGTCATGAAGCTGTTTCAGGTCGTGTTTGCCACCACCGGCGGCGGCGTGGCCGTGTTCGGGCAAAAGGACTATCAGCAACTCATGGTCATTCGCCGCATGGTGCAGCAGTTTGCGCTGCCCATTGAAGTCATTGGCTGCCCCACCACCCGCGCGGGTAGCGGTCTGGCGCTCAGCTCACGCAACGGCTACCTCAGCGACGAGCAGCGCGTGCAGGCCATGGCGCTGTCGCAAGCACTCAAGGCGCTGGCCGATGCCGCACGCCAAGGCGGCAATCTGGCCGAGCTTGAAGCCCAAGCCATGGCCGACCTGCGCGCCAAAGGCTGGGAGCCAGACTACCTGACAGTACGCCAGCGCAGCAACCTGCTGACGCCAGCGGACGCAACCCGCGACGACTTGGTCGCACTGGGCGCGGCACGATTGGGTAGCACTCGCCTAATCGACAACCTGGAGTTCTAGACTTCAGGCCCCCCTTGAGGTGCTTTGCGCCTTTCCCCTCTCTCGCTTCGCGGGAGGGGCGACATCTTCGCTGCCGTAGTGCACCAAAGTAGGTGCACTGCCTTAAATAGAACGACTCTCTGCACCCATGAAAAATTGCCTGCAGCCTGCTATCTGCCAGTAGCCGTCACTCAACTATTGATCTGTATGCTAGTCGTAGACGGTGATCCGAGCGGCAGTGTCGTATCTAAATCTGTTTAGGAATCTATGGTTGCTTGGGGTGCATTGATTTTTGGACTACTGGCATTTACAGCGCTGGCTTTGGCCTTGTTTCGCGGTTTACTTGCCACGATAGTGGCCCAACGCGTTAACGCATTCGGGGTCATCGCAATCTATTGGCTGGCCCTTGCTGTATCAGTGCTCCCAATTTGGCTGGCGGTGACCCTGTTCGCCAACTACCTATACTCAACCTTCCCGGTGTTTTGGGTCGCGGCTTGGGATATTGGCTTGGGATGGGTATCAGTCATTGGTGCTTGTCTATCAGTCGCTATCGGCTTTATTTTCGCTTGTGGGTTCACGTGGCGGGTTTGGGTTCATGAAAAAAGTCCAAGCGCCTTCAGGAAGAACTAACCCAGCTAGTCTATTGGCGACTGTCTATTCAGGGTCGAACTGCGACAGCCTGAGCCAGCCAGAAGAAGCCACCCAAGCACTGCGTACTTTTATGTAGATGCTGACGCATCCAACGATCTAACCAAACCTTTACTTCAAGAGGCGCGAATACTCCAGCAAGATTGAATCGAAATTGGCGCAGGCAATTCCACTCTTTGATACGTACTCCTGCGCTCTATTAGATATTTCCTTAACGATGAGCGCACTGGCAACTATCTGATCGTCTTCTGATGCTGCGTGTTTGCTCGCATCCTTCTGAATCGCTAACAGCGCTCCAGAAAAAGCGCCCCCGCTATTCTTTTTAGCCCAGTTGTCATAGGACTTTTTCGTAGATACCCCTTGCTTCTCGCAATACACAGCGCTGTGCCTAGCAACCTCAAAATACAGGATTTTTTGGACTGCTTCTGAATAGGACATAGCATGCGCAACGCCACAGTAGGCAATCGCTGAGATTGCAAGAAGCAGTATTTTCATTTCAAAGTTCGGATTGATGAGATCGACTCCATATTTAAGCATCACTGTGCCAGCGACGGGCACTCATTGCTTCTTTTAGAGGCCATGGTGGAGAATGAAAATTCGATAAACCGGGTAGGTTGAGAAATGCGCCGTGAAGCAAAATTTGTTGGCTGGTTTCTGCTGATTCTTGGTATCACCAGCATTGCAATTAGTTGCATCATTTGGGCTGGCGGTGACTTTCAAGCGAATCAGACTAGCTGCAAAGCCATATGCGGAATTGGACTTCTTATCTCCGAAGTCTTTAATCCCATCATGGGAAACTTCATTGAAAGGAGTTTGGATATCTTGATTGGCTCAGGCTTCGCCTTCCTCGGATATTTGATACTGAAAGACACCCGTAGCTAGCCGCGCCAACTGTCGCGGCTTACGGCCGCGAGAGGGCCCTCGCCCGGCCTTGGTCAGCACTGATATGAATCCACGGAGCACTGGCTGAGCAGCGAGCGCAACTCCAGCCCTTTGCCCTTTAGCTCGCAAAACAGGCCACTGGCAAATTCCAGCTCCAGCGCAAAGGCCGCATCGCTTTCAAACGGCATGGGCAGGCTGCGCAGGCGCTGGCTGCCCAGTAACAGTTCCGCCCGATGCACACGGCCTATGGCGGTCAATATTTCAGAAAAATGAGGCTCTGGCGCTTTATTGGCATGCGCTACCTGCTTGCAAATCAATAGCAAAGGCTGCCACAATCCCTGACCTGCACCGGTGCGGCCTGCGTCATATAAGCGGGCGGCCGAGAAGCGAATATGCAGCGCATCGCCCTGCTGCGTGACCTCGGCGACCTCGGAATCTTCAAACTCAAAAATCATGCAGCCAAGCATAACGGGATGCAAGAACGGGAGCTGGCTGGCACCTGCGCAACACCTGCTTGGCAAAGGCCCGCGCATACTGCTTCGTCTCTAATGCAAAGACAAAAGGGGAAGCGAGCATGAGCGAAAAGCTGTATCTGGACGATCTGTATGTAGGTCAGAAGTTTGTGAGCGAGGGCTACCCGCTGGATGAAGCGCAGATCATCGCCTTCGCTCAGCAGTTCGACCCCCAGGTCTTTCACCTCGATCCAGAGGCTGCGAAGAACACCTTCTTTCAAGGCCTTGCTGCCAGCGGCTGGCATACGGCCGCGATCAGCATGCGGCTGGTGACGCAAAGCATTCCGCTGGCCGATGGTGTGATTGGCGGCGGCATGGAGGAGCTGGCCTGGCCCCAGCCCACGCGCCCCGGCGATGTGCTGCAGGTGGAGTCCGAGATTGTGGAAATCATTCCCTCCCAGTCCAAACCCAATCGCGCTCTGGTGCGCGTTCTGGCCCACACCAAAAACCAGCGCGGCGAGGTGCTGCAGCGCTTCAGGCCCAAGATGGTCTGCTTCAAACGCCCGACCTGACCCTCGCGCAGCAAAAGTCAAGGGCACTGCGTAACATCGCCCACTGGCGTTGCCTCCTCTGCAGAGGCAGCGCATCACTTGCTGCTGCGATATGAATCCATCCCCCCTGCTGACCCGTCTGCGCGCTGAATGGGCGCCCAGCGTGCCGCGTGAACTGCTGGCCGGTGCCGTTGCCACGTTTGCGCTGATTCCCGAAGTGATTGCCTTTTCCTTTGTGGCGGGGGTAGACCCGGCTGTGGGGCTGTACGCATCCTTCATCATCAGCATCGTGATTGCAGTGTTTGGCGCACGCCCGGCCATGATCTCAGCCGCTGCGGGCTCGGTGGCACTGGTGGCTGCGCCTCTTGTCGCATCACACGGGCTGCAATATTTGCTGGCGGCAGGCTTGCTGGCCGGGGCCATGCAGATCGCTTTTGGCCTGTGCAAGATGGGCAGCCTGGTGCGCTTTGTCTCCAGTTCCGTGCGCACGGGCTTTGTCAATGCGCTTGCCATTCTGATCTTTTCAGCCCAGTTGCCACACCTGCAAGGGGGCAACACGGCAACTTGGGCCATGCTGGCCCTGGGTCTGGCGCTGATCTACGGCCTGCCCTGGCTGGGGCAGAGATTGCAGCTCAAAGCGCTGACGGCCATTCCCTCACCGCTGATCTGCGTGCTGCTGCTGACGCTGCTCAGCAGCTTCATGGGTCTGCCGCTCAAGACCGTGGCTGATCTGGGCCAGCTGCCTGACAGCCTGCCGTTCTTTGCTCTGCCTGAAATCCCTGCCAGCCTTGAGACCCTGCGCATCATCGCGTTGCCCGCGCTGGCGATTGCCATGGTGGGCCTGCTGGAGTCCGTGCTCACCGCCGCCGTAGTCGATGATCTGACGGGAACGCCCAGCAACAAGAGCCGTGAATGCACAGGCCTTGGCGTGGCCAATGTCGCGGCCAGCCTGTTTGGCGGCATCGCGGGCTGCGGCATGATCGGTCAGGCCGTGGGCAATGTGAAATACGGCGGCCGGGGTCGCCTGTCCACGCTGTTTGCCGGGGTGTTTTTGCTGATTTTGATGGTCGCCCTCAAGCCCTGGGTGTCGCAGGTGCCGGTGATTGCACTGGTGGCCATCATGGTCATGGTGTCGGTATCGACGTTTGACTGGAAGTCGCTGGGCAATCTGGTGCGCTACCCGCATCTGTCCAGCTCGGTCATGCTGGTCACCGTGGTCATAACCATCGCCACCCACAACCTGGCCATGGGCGTGATTGCGGGTGTGCTGCTGTCGGGCGTGCTCTTTACCTTCAAGGTGGCCAATATGCTGAAGGTGCAGGGCCATTTCCAGCAGGATACCTATATCTGGACAGTGACAGGCCAGGTGTTCTTTGCCTCAGCCGATGCGCTGATAGAGGCGTTTGATGTGCTCGCTGCCGCTGGCAAACCTGTGCGCATTGATGTGAGCGCGGCGCACTTCTGGGACATCACCGCCGTCGGTGCGCTGGACAAGGTGATGGAGCGCCTGCGCCAGCATGGCTGCAGCGTGGAGCTGATCGGGCTGGATGACAGCAGCCTGCGGTTGATTGAAAGACTGAAGGTCTGACCTCAAAGGTCTGGCCTTATTTCAAGCTGGTTTTAGACAGGCGCTTGGCATTGGCCACGGCCTTGCGGCGGATGGGGGCCAGACTTTTGGCAGCCACTTTGTCTGCCACGGCGGGCAGCTTCTGCCCCAGCGTCCAGGGGTTTTGCAGCCATGCCTGGCACAGTTGCTGCTGCACCTTGAACATCTCAGCTCCCATGGTCAGCCAGGACTGGTTGAAGGCCTCCTGCTTTTCCACCACCATGCGCGTGAACTCACGCTGATCGCGCTGGGACAGCACGGGGCCGCTGAGCGCCATGCGCGCAAGCCTGTGGCTGATGACCTGGGGCACAGCCATGCTGAGTTCCAGCAGTTCGCTGGCGGTACGGTGGGGAATGGCGGATTCGGTCATGCAGGTTTTTTGCTCAAAGCGCAACTCAAAAAACAACTTATTGTGCACCGCAACATAAATGAGTGCATGCACTCACTTTATAAACCACTATCCGCCAAGGTCTGCCCGTGGGCTTCTTGGAGCAGCGCCTCCATCAGCCAAGGCACGCCGACATCGCCGGGGCGGTGCAGTGGCAGCAGCATGTGCACCTGAAACGGAATGGAAAACGCCAGTGGCCGCACCACCAGTTGCGGCCCGGCGCAGGCCCGCGCTGTAAGCGGGTTGACGACGGCCACGCCCAGCCCATGCTGCACCATGGCGCACACTGCCACGGCGCTGGCCGTCTCCAGACTCAGCTGGCGCTGCACACCGGCTTTGGCAAAAACGGCATCAATCTGCGTGCGGTAAGGATCGTCTCGCGCTAGGCTGATAAAAGATTCGCCCTCAAAGTCCTGCGCCGTGAGCTGCATTTTTTGCGCCAGCCGGTGGCTGGCTGGCAGCACGGCCACCTCATCCATGGCGGGCAGCGGCTGGCTGCGCGTGCCGGGCGGGGCATCGGCCAGTTCAGACAGACCCAGATCAAAGCGCTGCGCCGCCATCCATTCCTGCAGCAGCGGTGCTTCTTGCGTGGCCACGCTCACGGCCACCGTGCCATGACTGGCATGCAGCCGGGCCAACGCGCCAGGCAGCAGAGCGTGGCTGAGTGCAGGCAGACACAGCACGCTGATGCGCGCGCCCTGCGGGCGGCCCAGCTCTACCGCGCGGTCAATCACCCGTTCAAGCCCCTGCCAGCTGCGCTGCACTTCATCCCACAGCAACAAGGCCCGTGCATTGGCACGCAGGCGGCCCTGCACCCGCTCAAACAGGGTGTAACCCAGCAGTTGCTCGATACGCGCCAATTCGCGGCTCACGGTGGGCTGCGAGGTATAGAGCAACTGCGCCGCGCCGGTGACGCTTCCCGCCGTCATGACGGCGCGAAACACCTCGATATGCCGGTGAGTGATGCGCAGCGAAGAATCTGAATCGGTCATGCCAAAAGCATATCCAGTTTGAATACTCTTCAAAAAACAAGCTATTGGACTGAATAGATGGCGCTTGGCATGATGCGCAGGATTTTTCTATTTTCAAGAGACAGCCACCATGTCAAACCCCTTCACTCCCGCCCTGCTCTGGAACCTGGCCGACGAATTCGGCACCCCGCTGTGGGTGTACGACGCCGCCACCATCCGCGAGCGCATTGCCCAGCTCAAGGCGTTTGACACTGTGCGTTTTGCCCAGAAGGCCTGCTCCAACATCCACATCCTGAAGCTGATGCGCGAGCAAGGCGTGAAGGTGGATGCGGTCTCGCGCGGCGAAATTCTGCGTGCGCTGGCTGCGGGCTTTCAACCCGGCTTTGGCGAGCCCGCCGAGATCGTCTTCACCGCCGATGTGATGGATGAGGCGACTCTGGCCACCGTGGTCGAGCACAAAGTGCCCGTGAACGCAGGCTCCATCGACATGCTGGGCCAACTGGCGGCAGTATCGAAGGGCCACCATGTGTGGCTGCGCATCAACCCCGGCTTTGGCCACGGCCACAGCAACAAGACCAATACCGGCGGCGAGCACAGCAAGCACGGCATCTGGCACAGCGAGCTGGAAGAGGCGCTTGAAGCCATCAAGGCTGGCGGCCTGGTACTGGCTGGTCTGCACATGCACATCGGCTCTGGCGTGGACTACGGCCATCTGCAGGAAGTCTGCGGCGCCATGGTCAAGCTGGTAGAGCGCGCCAAGGCGGCGGGTGTGGATCTGCACGCTATCAGCGCTGGCGGCGGCCTGTCCATCCCCTACAAAAAGGGCGACGCCACCATCGACACCGCTCACTACCACGGCCTGTGGGATGCCGCGCGCAAGCAAGCCGAAGCCGTTGTGGGCCACAGCCTTGGCCTGGAACTGGAACCCGGTCGCTTCCTGGTCGCCGAATCTGGCGTGCTGCTGGGCACCGTGCGTGCCACCAAGAATGCGGGCAGCAACCACTTTGTGCTGGTCGATACCGGCTTCAACGAACTGATGCGCCCCAGCATGTACGGCAGCTATCACGGCATGGAAGTGCTGCGCCGCGACGGCCAACAACTGCCCGCGCAAGATAGCGTGGTGGCTGGCCCTCTGTGCGAATCGGGTGACGTGTTTACCCAGGGCGACGGCGGCGTGGTGCTACCGCGCAGTCTGGCCGGTGCCTCCGTGGGCGATCTGCTGGTGATTCATGACACAGGCGCCTACGGCAGCTCAATGTCCAGCAACTACAACACCCGTCCTCTGGCAGCCGAAGTGCTTGTTGATGGCGACAAAGTGCAGCTGATTCGCCGCCGCCAGACGGTGGATGAGCTGCTGGCGCTGGAACTGGGCTTGTAATTAAAGCGCCCCCTGAGGCGCACAACATTTGGCCTTGTTGCCTCCCCCCTCTCTTTACGCTCTGCGCGCTAAGGGAGGGGACGCACAGCCCTCGCTGCGGATCTGCCCTTGCCCTGCGGCACTGGTTTGTTCTGCGCCAGCTTGATGCGATACAGGCGTCATGCTGCACCATGGCTAGCTGATTCGATAGCAGCTAACGCTTATTCATCAAGGGCTTCAGGCCGAAATCGCCTGAAATCTGCTTCTCTCGGCACCGTACAGTGCCCAGCCAGTTCGTCCATGTCACAGCACCCTGCCCCTTCAGTCCATCGCCACACACTGACGGGCATTGGTTTTACGGTACTGGCCTGCGCCTGCTTTTCCATACTGGATACCGGCTCCAAATATGCGGGCGCCTTGCTGCCGCTGCTGATGGCACTGTGGCTGCGCTATGTGCTGCAGTCGGCCTTGACGGTCGGTTTTGGCGTGGCGCGTCATGGGCTGGACATTTTTCGCACGCAACGCCCCGGGTTTCAGTTGTTGCGCGCTATTTTGTTTTGCATGACCAATGCACTGGCCATGCTCAGCCTGCGCTACCTGCCGCTGGCTGAGTTCACCGCCATCGTGGCGCTGACGCCATTAGCTCTCACACTGGTTGCTGCTGTATGGCTGCGCCAGCAGGTCAGCCCGCTTCGCTGGGTGCTGGTGGCACTGGGCTTTGCGGGCACGCTGGTCATCATCCGCCCGGGCGGTGCGCAGTTCAGCGGCTGGGCGCTGGTCTGGCCTGCGCTGCAACTCGTCACCAATACGGCCTATCAAGTGCTGAGCAGCCGCATGGCAGGCAAAGAGCGCCCGCTGACCACACAGATCTACACCAGCCTGCTGGCGCTAGGCCTTGCCAGCATGGCCCTGCCCTGGATTTGGCAACTGCCCAATACCGCAGCGCTGTGGCTGGCGGCTATTGCCATGGGTGTGGGCAGCGCCGTGGGACACCTGATGCTGCTCAAAGCCTATGAAAAGGCCGAGCCCGCCACCATCACACCGTTTCTCTACAGCCAGATTCCCTGTGCCTTATTGGCCGGCTGGCTGGTCTATGGCCATATCCCCGACCAGTGGGCCGTGCTGGGCATGGCCGTGATTGCGCTGTGCGGGGCAGCCAGTGCATGGCTGAGCATGCGAGAAAGTCGCTAGCCCGCATTAAGAGCTGCCAACACAACCCTTGATACGTCGTTGCTTCGCCTTGTCGTACTTCTCTTCTGTACTGCCTGCGGCTTCGCGCCTCGTCTCAAACGCAAACCTTCGGTTTGCTGGTTCGTGTTAGCCACCCTAAAAAGAATAGCTGCTTGCGCCTTTATTCATTAGCTTTCAATGCAAAAAGCATTTGAAACATAGAAATATCAGGCGCATGCAGCTATTATTTTATGAGGCTTTACTCGCCACGCGGATCACGTGCCATCAAAGACTGCACAGCCTCGGTCACTGGCAAGGTCCCATCCAGCAAGGCCACCACGGTTTCGGTAATCGGCATCTCCACTCCAACCTGGCGGGCGCGGGCCAGCACGGTGCGGGCGCTGTAAACACCCTCGGCCACATGGCCCAGCGATGTCACGGCCTGCTCCAGCGTCTTGCCCTGCGCCAGCAGCAAACCCACTTTGCGGTTGCGTGACAAATCACCCGTGGCCGTCAGCACCAGATCGCCCAGACCCGACAAGCCCATGAAAGTCTCTGCCTGCGCGCCCAGTGCCACGCCCAGGCGCGTCATCTCGGCCAGGCCGCGGGTGACCAGCGCTGCACGGGCATTCAGACCCAGCTCCAGCCCGTCACACAGGCCGGTGGCAATGGCCAGCACATTCTTGACGGCGCCGCCTACCTCTACACCCACGATGTCGTGGTTGGCATAAACGCGCATGGCATCGCCGTGAAAGGCCGACACCAGCAGCTCGCTCACGCCCTCATGCGCGCTGGCCGCGACCAGTGCTGTGGGTTGCTGGCGCGCCACTTCGGCCGCAAAGCTGGGGCCGCTGAGGGCTCCGCTTTGAAGCTGCGGTGCCACTTGCTGGCAAACCTCGTGTGCCATCAGGCCATAGCTGCCAGCGGCGGCATCGGCGGGCACGGCTTCAAAGCCTTTGCACAACCAGACCACGGGCACGCGGCAATCCTTGAGCAAGCCCAGCCACTGGCGCAGCGCCGCCATGGGCGTGCCCAGCACAATCAGATCTGCAGCAGCCGCATGCGCCATCACATCGCCGCTGACCACGGCCAGCGGCTCAGGAAAGGTGATGCCGGGCAAATAGCGGCTGTTGGCACGCTCAGCCTGCATTTGTTGCGCCTGCGCCGGGTCACGCGCCCAGAGGCTGACGACGCGCTTGTCCGGATGGGTGGCCGCGCTGATGGCCATGGCTGTACCCCAGGCGCCAGCGCCGATGACAAGAATTTTCATAGCTTTGGAATTCATAGCAGGTAACGCACGCCAGATATGCGAAAGAGGCCGCTAGGGCCTCTTTGCTGGGTGCCTTGATCTGATTGTCCCACAGGGGCATCAGATCAAAAAGCGGCGCACCTTACTGGGGCAGCTGGCCTTCAGCCTGTGCTGCGGCAGCAGCTTGCTGCTGCTCGTACATGGCCTGGAAGTTGATTTCGGCCAGGTGCACAGGAGGGAAGCCAGCGCGGGTCACCACGTCAGCCACGTTGCCGCGCAGGTAGGGGTAAATGATCTGGGGGCAGGCAATGCCGATCACGCCACCCATCTGGTCTTCAGGCACGTTGCGGATTTCGAAGATGCCAGCTTGCTTGGCTTCGACCAGGAACACGGTCTTGTCCTGAATCTTGGTCTGAACCGTAGCGGTCACGGCCACTTCGTACACGCCTTCAGCCACGGGAGTGGCTTCCACGCCCAGCTGAATGTCCACGCTAGGCTGCTCTTGCTCCAGCAAGATGGCGGGAGAGTTAGGCTGCTCCAGGGACAGATCCTTCAGGTACACGCGTTGGATCTGGAACACGGGGCTGTTGTCTTGTTCGGCCATGATGAGCTTGGTCTTTCAGAAAAATTCTTGCGGGAGAAATGCAAATGCCTGCGATGAGTGTCAGCACGGGGCTAGTCTCACAGCAGGCATTTCCATGAAATAGCGCTTTGCATTATGCAGCGACTGCCAACCGGCCTATGGTCGCTACTTGTGTAAAGCGGGAATTCATGCCATTTCTTGGCATTTTTACAGGGTATGTAATGAGGGGGCCTTTGAGAATTACTCGAAGATCGCGTTGTGACTCCGAGCAATCTCAGTAGACCTTAGCCCTGCAGCAGGGGCAGCAGGCCGCCATTGGCATCCAGCGCCATCAGATCGTCGCAGCCACCCACATGGGTCTCGCCAATAAAGATCTGCGGCACGGTGCGGCGGCCGGTGATCTCCATCATGTGATTGCGTGCAGCGGCATCGAAATCAATGCGGATTTCTTCAATCTCCTCAACGCCCTTGGACTTGAGAATCTGCTTGGCACGTGTGCAATAAGGGCAGACGGCGGTGGTGTACATCTTCACGGCTTGCATGGGGTCACTTTCTTTTCAGTATTTCACAGAGGGCGCCAGCCACACGATGACCTGGCCCCTGATCAGAGGCAGCCAGCAAAGGCCGCCCCGCAACAAAGGCTGTCGTCCCTTTACGGAAGGCGCTCAACGCCTCAGGCGGTCTTTTTCTCAACAGGCAGACCGGCATCGCGCCAGGCCTTCATGCCGCCGGCCAGTGCCTGGGCCTTTTCGTAGCCCAGCTTCTTGGCAATGGCTTCAGCGCGCACAGCACGTGCGCCCGATGCGCAGACCAGCACCAAGGGCAGTTGCTTGTTCTTCACGGTCGTAGCCAGCTTTTCTTCGAACTGGCTCAGAGGCAGATTCTTGGCTCCGTTGACATGGCCTGCCGCAAACTCTTCGGGCTCGCAGATATCCAGCACCACAGCTTTTTCACGGTTGATCAGGTGCACGGCAGCAGCAGCCGAAAGGGAACCGCCAGCAGCACCGCGCAGGGCGGGCAAGAGCAGCATCACACCCGAAGCCACAGCAATCAGGATCAAATACCAGTTATCGATGATGAATTTCACGTCATTCCTTGGGATGGCAAACCTGCTGATTTTAGAGGCTGGTCCGCCATTCAGCCCGGGCGGCCCTGCACAGACCCGTACCCCACAAGCCCATATGTTCTGTTTACAAGGCCTCAACCGAAAGTGCACGCTCTCCAAAAATCCCGAAAAGTCTCCCAGGAATAGGCAGCAGAGCGGCTATTTGCCTGAAGTGGCTTTCCTGGGCTCGCTCCCGGGCAAAGGCCCAGCCTCTAGAATGCACGGTTTTGACTTTGTGTCATTACTGCTTTGCTACTTTGAGAGAATCCATGTACAAGCTCGTTCTGATCCGCCACGGTGAATCCACCTGGAACCTAGAAAACCGCTTCACCGGCTGGACCGATGTGGATCTGACTGCCACCGGCGTCGAACAGGCCAAGAAGGCCGGCCAACTGCTCAAGGCAGAAGGCTTCGACTTCGATGTGGCCTATACCAGCATGCTCAAGCGTGCCATCCGCACCCTCTGGCATGTGCAAGATGAAATGGACCGCACCTGGCTGCCCGTGGTGCATAGCTGGCGCCTCAACGAACGCCACTACGGCGGTCTGCAAGGCCTGAACAAGGCTGACACCGCCAGGAAGTACGGCGATGATCAGGTTCTGGTCTGGCGCCGCAGCTACGATGTGCCGCCTCCGGCCCTCGAAGCCTCGGACCCCCGCAGCGAGCGTGGCGATCTGCGCTACGCCAAGCTGCAGCCCGAGCAGATCCCGCTGACCGAGTGCCTCAAGAACACCGTTGAGCGCGTGGTTCCTTTCTGGAACGAGTCCATTGCCCCCGCCATCAAGGCTGGCAAGCGCATCGTCATCACAGCGCACGGCAACTCCATCCGCGCGCTGATCAAGTATCTGGACAACATCGCCGACGACGCCATCGTGGGTGTGAACGTTCCCAACGGCATCCCTCTCGTTTATGAGCTGGATGCCGATCTCAAGCCAATTCGCCACTACTACCTGGGCAATGCCGAAGCGGCAGCCAAGGCAGCCGCTGCAGTCGCAGCTCAGGGCAAGGCCTGAGATTCCTTTTCGCCGCCCATTGCCCAGACTGCTTAGCTAGTCTGAACATGGGCTGACGCAGCAGAAGGCCTATGGAACCTCATAGGCCTTCTGTCGTCCAAGGTGTATATTGCGAATGGTTAAAGGGGTGCTATGGGTCAAAAAATCAAAATTGCAGGCTGGATCTCTGTAGGCGTGGTCGCTGGTGCGCTGACCACCGTATCGCTGCAGACGCTGGCTCGTGGCGGCGTAACGCCTCTGCCACTTGAAGAAATCCAGCAACTGTCGGCCGTTTTTGGTCTGATCAAAACAGATTATGTGGAGCCGGTCAGTGACAAGAAGCTGATCACCGATGCCATCTCCGGCATGGTCTCCAGTCTTGATCCCCACTCCCAGTACTTCGACAAGAAGACATACAAAGAATTCAAAGAAGGCACTACCGGCAAGTTCGTTGGCGTAGGCATTGAGATCACCATGGAAGATGGCCTGATCAAGATCGTCTCCCCCATCGAAGGCTCGCCAGCCTTCCGCGCAGGCCTCAAGACCGGCGACCTGATCACCAAGATTGATGACACTGCCGTCAAGGGCCTGACGCTCAATGACGCCGTCAAGCGCATGCGTGGCGAACCCAATACCAAGGTGCGCCTGAACATCCTGCGCAAGGATGAAAGCCGTAGCTTCCCTGTCTCCATCACGCGTGAAGAGATCAAGACCCAGTCGGTCAAGGGCAAGGTCATCGAGCCCGGCTACGCCTGGATTCGCCTGAGCCAGTTCCAGGAACGCACGGTCGATGACTTCGTCCGCAAGGTCGAAGAAATCTACAAGCAGGACCCTAACCTCAAGGGTCTGGTGCTGGACCTGCGCAACGATCCGGGCGGCCTGCTAGATGCAGCCGTCGCCATCTCTGCAGCCTTCTTGCCGCCCGATGTGCCCGTGGTTTCCACCAACGGCCAGTTGGCCGAGAGCAAGGCGGTCTACAAGGCATCTCCCGAGTTTTACGCCCAGCGGGGCTTTGGTGACCCGCTGCAACGCCTGCCTGCTGCGCTGAAAAAGCTGCCTCTGGTTGTACTGGTCAACGAAGGCTCGGCCTCTGCCAGCGAAATCGTGGCCGGCGCCTTGCAAGATCACAAGCGCGCTACCGTAATGGGCAGCCAGTCTTTCGGCAAGGGCTCCGTGCAAACGGTTCGTCCTCTGGGCCCAGAGACCGCACTCAAGCTGACCACTGCGCGCTACTACACGCCTAGCGGCAAGTCCATTCAGGCCAAGGGCATCGTCCCCGATCTGATGGTGGATGAAACCCCAGAAGGCAACCTCTTCGCTGCTCTTGGCATGCGTGAAGCGGATCTGGAAAAGCACCTCTCCAGTGGGCAAGGCGCTGAAGTCAAGAACGACGCACTGGAAAAAGCTCGCGAAGAAGCCCGTAAGCGCCTGGAAGAAGAAGCGAAAAAGCCCGTTTCTGAACGCCGCCTGCCAGAGTTCGGCTCTGACAAGGACTTCCAGCTGCAGCAAGCGCTGAACAAGCTCAAGGGCCAGCCCGTGCAGGTCAGCAAAACGCTGACAGAGCGCAAAGTTGAAGACAAGTCCGACGATGCGACCGCTACAGATAAAAAGCCTGCCGTGAAGAAATCGCCTGAAAAGAGCGAATCCGACAAGAGCAAAAAATAAGCTCAGGGTTGTAGAACCCTCCCAACCAGCCGGGCTTGCCCGGCTTTTTTCTTGGACCCATGGAAGCCAACCGATGAACGATGATCAATTGCTGCGCTACTCCCGCCACATCATGCTCGACGAAATCGGCATCGAAGGTCAGGAGCGAATTCTTGCCGCACATGTCGTGATCATTGGCGCAGGTGGCCTGGGCTCCCCTGCTGCGCTGTATCTGGGCTCTGCCGGCGTAGGTCGCATGACCATTGTCGACAACGACACTGTGGACATGACCAATCTGCAGCGCCAGATTGCCCACACCACCGAGCGCATCGGCATGCCCAAAGTCGAATCCATTCGCACAGCAGTACACGCCATCAACCCAGAGGTTGATATTCGCTGCATTCAGGAGCGCGCAACGGATGCCTTGCTCGATGAGCTACTTCCAGAGGCAACTGTCGTTCTGGACTGCACCGATAACTACAAGACCCGCCATTCCATCAACGCCGCCTGTGTGCGCCACAGCATTCCGTTGATAGAAGGCGCGGCTATTCGGCTGGACGGACAACTCATGGTCATCGATCCTCGAGCTTCTGACAGCCCTTGCTATGCCTGCGTCTTCCCGCCTGAGGCTGAGTTTGAAGAAATTCAGTGCTCGACCATGGGCGTTTTTGCACCACTAGTGGGGCTCATCGGCACCCAGCAGGCGGCAGAGGCAATGAAGCTGATCGTCGGTTTTGGCCAATCTTCTGTCGGACGACTCCAAATGCTTGATGCACGCACTTTGGAGTGGAGTACGATGAAAATTGCTAGGGTTAAAACCTGTGTTGTTTGCGGAAGCTGAAATGCGCTTTACGTAAATCAACATTACAATCAAATTGTATAAAACATAATTTGTTTCACTATGCGGGAGCTTGGTAGCTCTCACTTAGTTTCCGCAAAAAACAGTCATCCTCACTACCCCACCTGCCGCCGTGAAATTGCGCACCTTTTTCGTTGAAGACAACCCTACGATTCGCGAGAACCTGATTGCGACGCTGGCAGAGCTTGCGGACGTCGAAGCGGTAGGTCTCGCCGAGACTGAGGCTGATGCATCGGAGTGGCTGAGCAGCAACCCAGGCGCATGGGATCTCGTCATCGTGGATCTGTTTTTGCGCGAAGGTAGTGGCCTTGGCATTGTCACTAGCTTCCAGCATCGCCTTCCATCGCAAAAGCTGCTGGTGCTCAGCAACTATGCAACCACAGATGTTCGCGAGCGCTGCCTAGAACTGAATGCCGATGCTGTGTTTGACAAATCCAATGAAATCGATGCTCTCATCGACTTCTGCATTGATCTAAACACGGCAAAAGCCTGATCGCTGCCGCAAATAAAAAGAGGCTTGGATTTTCCAAGCCTCTTTTCGTTAATCGATCAAACGATTCTTTAACGCGTAATATGTCAAATCACTATTGGAAGAAAGCCCCATTTTCTCCATCAGTCTTGTCCGGTAGGTACTTACCGTCTTGACACTTAAAGAAAGTGATTTAGCAATATCACCAGCCGTCTCACCGCGAGCCAGTTTCAGAAACACCTGAAACTCGCGTTCAGACAATTGCTCGTGTGCAGGCACATCATCTTTGCGATTGAGTTGCTGTGCCAGCAGGTCAGCCACAGCAGGCGTCAGATAACGTCGGCCCAGTGCAACAGTTCGAATCGCCTCGGCAATATCCTGGGGGTCACATTCCTTGTTTAGATAACCGCTGGCACCTTGGCGAATCAAGTTGATTGCGTAGTGCTCCTCAGGGTATCCACTGAGAATCAAAATCCCCATGTCCGGCGCTTTAGCCCGGAGCATTGCCAGTGCATCAATGCCACTTTG
This sequence comes from Comamonas sp., assembly GCF_036643215.1. Lineage (GTDB taxonomy): Bacteria > Pseudomonadota > Gammaproteobacteria > Burkholderiales > Burkholderiaceae_C > Comamonas. Next base: position 65,013 of record NZ_JAVXSJ010000014.1, read on the forward strand.
CCCCGGCATGGACAAATCCATCAGCAGCACATCGATCTCTTGCTCTCGTACCAAGTCAATGGCCTCTCGTCCATTGCCTGCTTCTCCAACTACCCTCAGGTCTACATGCTCAGACAGGAATTGGCGTAATCCCGAACGAACAATCGCGTGGTCATCCACTATGCCTACTTTTATCATGAACACCTCTTTTTCATGAAGTTGCGCTCGTCTTCCCCGGCGCATAACATTTTTAAGACCCGCACTATGATGTCAGTCATTGACGATACGATTATGCAGAATATCAGGTAATTGCCTTGTAGGTGAGAGGATGTAGATGCGCTGGACCAATATCCGCAAAATTGCAGTCAGCCTGACGATCGCGATCATTGCGGCTGTCTTAATGGTGAGTATTAATGAAGCTGGCTATAAACGATCCTTGCAGGCACTGGATGCACTCACCCAGACACAAAGCACCAGGGCCAAGCTCAATTTGCTGATGCAGCAAATGCTGGATGCAGAGACGGGTCTGCGTGGCTATCTACTTACAGGAGAAGAGCGCTATCTAGAGCCTTATAACTCCGCAAATACAGCCATCAGCGGCAGCATGGATGAGCTGCGCCGCATCTTCATCATGGACCCCAAGGATCTGGCAATCTTCACTCCACTGGCCCGCCAGGTCGAGCGCAAGACCAGTGAGATGGAGCTGAGCCTGCGCCTGTATCGCCAAGGCAACAACGAGGCATGGCGGTTTGTGATGTTTACCGATGTCGGCGTAGAAAACATGGATGCCATCCGCGGGCACATCAAAACCCTGGTGGACAGCATCGACCAGCGTGCTAAAGCCAACCTCGCTGATATCGAACAAACACTGAGCTTGTCCCGCATCGGCATTGCCACCGTGACTGCGCTGGGAATTCTTGGCTTCTTCATGTACTTGCGCCAGGCGAACGCCCTGCAGCATTCGCACCAGCGCGAGCAAGAAATTCAGCGCGAAGAGCGCAATCGACTCGAAGAAGTGGTGAGTGAACGAACTGCCACACTGACGGAACTGGCAACCCACCTGCAGCAGGTGCGCGAAGATGAGCGCGGACATCTGGCTCGTGAACTGCATGATGAGCTGGGATCACTGCTGACCGCCGCCAAGCTCGATGTGGCAAGACTCAAATCAAAGATTGATACCTCAACGCCCGAAGTCTCAGAGCGAGTCGCTCACTTGATCGAAACGCTCAACAGCGGGATTGCGCTCAAGCGCCGCATCATTGAAGACCTCCGCCCCTCGTCCCTCTCCAATCTGGGCCTGACCACCGCTCTAGAAATTTTGACCCGCGAGTTTGGTGAGCGCAGCAGCATCGAGGTGGAATGCAGTCTGGAACCTGTCGATTTGACGGAGTCAACCCAGCTAACGGTGTACCGCGTCGTTCAGGAATCGCTGACCAATATTGGCAAATACGCCAAAGCCAGCCATGTAATAGTGACCGTTCACAACTACCCGACCTATGTAGCTGTGCAGATTCAGGATGACGGTCAGGGCTTTGAGATGGCCAGCATGCGCCCCAACTCCCACGGGCTGGCAGGTATGAAGCACCGCGTTGAAGCCGTGGGTGGCCGACTCACCGTAGCCTCGCAACCCAGTAAAGGAACGACTATTTCAGCCGTCATTCCACTGGCCATGGCGAATGCCTGATAGTAAGTACTTCGTAGGAATTTATCCTACGCAAGTGTCCGAAATTGCCCCTACGCAGTAGGAAGATGCTCACCGTCAGCACCTTTGGCATCGAACCTCTACAGTCAATAGATGGCCCTTGGCAGCAACTTCTGCCGGGCCTGTATTCGCGAGGAGAGAACCATGCTGCACTACGCTATCGTCTTTATTATCATCGCCTTGATTGCCGCCGTCTTTGGCTTCGGCGGCATTGCAGCCAGCGCTGTAGGCATCGCAAAAATTTTATTCTTCGTCTTCCTCGTGATGGCCGTCATCACCTTCTTGGTTGGACTGGCGAAGAAATAAACTTTGCTTTGCAAATGTGTAGAACTTTGTTCGTATGCATTGCGCAAACAGGGAGTATTGGCCATGATTCCTCTCAGCTTCTGCATTTCAGAAGTTGCGATGTTCATGAGCTGCATGACCGCACACTTTCGTAAGAATTTTTAAATTTCTGGGAGTTTCAGACAATGAGCCAAGCTGCAAAAGACACCAAAGACACAATCGAAGACCTCAAGAGCACAGCCAAAGAACTGGCTGGCGATGCAAAAGAGGCTGTGAATGGTGCAGTGAGCTCCGCCAAGAACACGGCTCACAAGGTTGTTGATGCCGCCGAAGACATGGCTGACGACCTGGCAGACAAAGCCAAAGACACCGCGCGCAGCGCGCGCCGCACGGCTTCTGAAGCCATTGACTCAACAGGTCGTCACCTGCGCAATGCTGATGATGAAGTCAACCCGCTGATCGACAACCTCGCCAACCGCGCGCAAGATCTGGCCGAGCGCAGCATCAACTTCTGGGCCGATAACTCTCACCGCGCCCGCCGCCAGATCAATACGGCTACAGACGCCACCACCAAGTATGTGAGCGAGCAGCCCGGCAAATCGGTACTGATTGCTGCCGCCACGGGCGCAGCTCTGGCTACGGCCTTCTTCCTCGGTCGCTCGCGCAAGAAATAAGCTTTCAGCTCTTTTTCTGCAGGCGCCTTAGCAAAACGTTTTGGCGCCGTTTTCAACACCAAGGGGGAAACCTATGAAGAACATGGCTCGTGCTTTGACGTTCAGCCTCGTTGCCGTCACAGCCGTTCTGGGCACTACCGCTTGCTCGGTCGCCCGTGACCAGCAAACCGTCGGTTCCTACGTTGATGACGCAGCCATCACCGCTGCGGTAAAGGCCAAGATGGCTGAAGACAAGAGCGTGTCTGCTACCGCTATCAGCGTGGAAACATTGAAGGGCGTTGTACAGCTGTCAGGCTTTGCCAAGTCTGATGCGGAAAAAGCCCGCGCTGCTGAAATTGCCCGCACAACAAAGAATGTGCGCGAAGTGCGCAACAGCATCGTAGTCAAGCCCTGATCTTCACATCACCTGGAAGCGGGGCCTGACAGGCTCTGCTTTCCTCAGCCAAAGCCAACTTCGAGCTGGCTTTGTTTTTTGCGCCTACACCACGGCACCACAGTTCGCCGCTAAAGTGATTGCATGCGAGTTTTCAACTGCGAGGCCTGCGGCCATCTGATCTACTTTGACAGCCTGCAATGCGTGCATTGCGGTGCGGCTCAGGCATTTCTGCCCGATCAGTTAAGGGTCGGGATTCTTCCGCCCTCCAGTACTACTTCGGATGCGTCACCCAACTACCTGACAGCGCGCTACCGGCCCTGTGCGCACCGGCACAACATCAGCCTGTGCAATTTTGCGATAGAGGCGTCCGACCCGAATCCACTCTGCGTTTCCTGCCGCCAGACCGAATGGCTGCCAGACTCCAGCAACCCTGCCAACGAGCTGCGCTGGGCCAAGATTGAAGTCGCCAAGCGGCGCCTGTTCTACACCTTGGCCAAGCTTGGCCTGCTTGACCCTCATGGGCACCGGGTGCCCGAGCCCCGGTTCTCACTGCTTGCGGATATTCCCGGTTCCACCCCGGTGATGACGGGCCACGCCAGCGGCATGATTACCCTCAACGTGGTCGAAGCTGACGATGATGAGCGCGCCAGACGCCGCCTTGCGCTGCGTGAGCCATTGCGCACGCTGATTGGCCATCTGCGCCACGAATCAGGACATTTTTACTGGGATCAATTGATAGCGCATAGCGCTTGGCTGGAGCCATTCAGAGCCCTGTTTGGCCATGAAAATCTGGACTACGCGCAAGCCCTGCAACAGCACTACAACAAGGACCCTCTGGACACCCGCTGGCGCCAGAGTGCCATCAGCGCCTATGCCACATCCCACCCATGGGAAGACTGGGCCGAGACCTGGGCGCACTACCTGCACATGGTGGATTTGATGGAAACAGCGGCCAATTACAGCACCAGCATCACCGTGCCGGATATTCCCAGCTCGGGACCACAGCTGATCTGTAACCCGCTGGGGAACGAGCCTTTGGACTTTTCTGTGATGCAGGCCCAGTGGGTGCCCCTGACGCTGCTGCACAACAGCCTCAACCGCAGCCTGGGGCTTGAGGATGCCTACCCGTTCTCCATCTCCGCCATGGCATGGGACAAGCTACGCTTTGTGCACGACCTGATCGGCGACTACCGCCAGAAATCTGGCTTTGCAGTGCCAGCCCTGTGATTCACCGCCCTTAGCTGCTACGGCCCACCTTGGTCATCAGCTTTTCGTGCACGCCCTTGGAGACGAACTTGTCCACCTCGCCATTGAGCGTTGCAATCTCACGCACAAAGGTGGAGCTGATGAACTGGTAGCGGTCGCTGGGCGTGAGGAACACGGTTTCCACCTCGGGCATCAGCGTGCGATTCATGCCTGCGAGCTGGAATTCATAGTCAAAATCCGTCACCGCACGCAGACCGCGCACCATGGCTTTGGCTCCGCGGGCCAGCACAAAGTGCGCCAGCAGGCCATCAAAGCTTTCAACCTGAACCTGCGGATAGTTGGAGCAAGCCTCGCGCACCATGGCAATGCGCTCGTCCAGCGTGAACAGTGTTTTCTTGTGATGACCGGCCGCCACCGCCACGATCACCTTGCCAAACAACTGCGTGGCCCGGCGCACCACATCCTCATGGCCCAGCGTAATCGGGTCGAAGGTGCCGGGGTAAACGGCAATCACGTTCTGGCTCATGGCTTATCTCTCCTGCGGCTTTTTATGGGTTTAGATGCTGCTGCAGTGCAGCACAAAAGCATTATGCATGCAGCCCCAAAGCGCGCTGTTTTTGCATAAAAAAGAGCTGCTAGCGCCTTATTTATCAGCGCTAGCAGCTCTTATATCAATAGCAAATTAATGCTTTGATGCTTATTGCTTTTTCAGCAGGTGGGCGTGCACCGCTCCCGCTTTCAGATAGCGGTACAGCTCCAGCCCCATCTCCAGCAAGCGCTCTTCAGACCAGGCCTCGGGAGCCTCCAGATAGATGAAGCCGCCGTCATTCAGCGCAGCCATGGCCGCCTTTACGGAGGGCTCGAACAGGTCAACGCTCTCAAAAGGCGGGTCAAGCAAGATCAGGTCCTGGCCGGTAGCCGTTTTCAGGCAGCTCAGGCCATCGCCACGCTGCACGCGCACCATCTTGGCATCCAGCTTTTGCTGCAGACGCTGCAGTTGCTGCACCAGCGCCGGGTCTTGCTCGTTCATGATGACGCTGGTGGCGCCGCGCGATGCGGCTTCAAAGCCCAGAGCGCCTGTGCCAGCGAAGGCATCCAGACATTTCCAGTTCGTCAGGTCCTGACCCAGCCAGTTAAACAGAGTCTCGCGCACGCGATCAGGCGTGGGGCGCAGGCCGGGCTTTTGCGCCACGGCCAGGCGCGTGCGGCGCCATTGGCCGCCAACGATACGAATTTCACCCGCACCCGTACTCTTGCCGGAAGATGCGGCACCCTTGGCTGCGCCGGGGCGACCAGGCTTGGTCGCAGCCAGCTCCTGAGCCTTGCGCTCGGCCTCGGTAATCATCTTGTCCAGTGCCTTGCGGCCTGCGGGGGTGTGTAGTTTGATGGCGCTGCGGCTCATGGCTTGGATCCGAGGGTAATGGTCACCATGCGATCGGGTTGCACCATGCGCTGCATGGCGTCCTTCACGTCTTTGGTGGTAAGAGCCTGGACGCGGTCCGTCCAATGCTCCAGATAATCAAGTGGCAAGCCGTTCCAGGCGATGTTCGAGACATTGCCCAGCAGCTTGCGGTTGCTGTCTATGCGCAGCGCGAAGCCGCCGACCAGATTATCCTTGGCTGCCTTCAACTCTTTCTCTGTCGGGCCTTCTGCGATGAACTTGCGCAGCACATCCTGCGAGACCTTGAGCGCCTCGGCCGCCTGATCAGGGCGGGTCTGCAGGCTGATCACAAACGCGCCACGATCAAGGCCGGGCGAGAAGTCGCTGGAGACACCATAGGTCAGGCCACGCTTTTCACGCACCTCTTCCATCAGGCGCGAGGTGAAACCGCCGCCGCCCAGAATATGGTTACCCACCATCACCGCCAGAAAGTCCGGATTGCTGCGTGCAATGCCGGGCTGGCCGATCAGCACCTGCGCCTGAGCAGACTCAAACGGAATGCTCTCCACCTTGGCCTCCTTCAAGTCCTGCACCTTGGCGACTGCTGGCAAAGGCGCGCAGTCATTGCCGTTGGTCGCTTGCAGTGGGCCCAGCAACTGCTTGACCATGGCATCGGCCTGCTCGCGGCTGACCGCCCCCACCACACTGACCTTGGCACGGCAGGCCTTAATCAGCTCCTTGTGAAAGGCTTGCATGGCCGAGACATCGATCTTGCTCAGGCTATCGACCGTGGTCTGGTAACCATAGGGCGAGTTGCCAAACACATCCTTGCGAAAGGCCTTGGAAGCAATGGTGCCGGGGCGTGTATCGGATTCTTTGATCGATGCGCTCCAGCGCTCGCGGTCGCGCTGCCACACGGCATCGGGCCAGCTGGGGGCAGCCATCTGGCGTGCGGCCAGGGCCACGGCTTTTTGCTGCAGATTGGGCACGGTCAAGCTACGCAGACCAAAGGTAAAGCTGTCGCGACCTGCATTGGCACCAAAGCTGGCACCCAGATCGGCCCAGGCCTGGCCCAGCGCGTTTTCATCCAGCGCAGGCGCATCGCCAGCCGCCTTGATGCCCTTGGATGTCATCATGGCCACGGCAGCAGCCAGACCGGCCTGGCCTTGCGGATCGCGGCGGCTGCCGGCGTCAAAGTCCATCTGCACATCCACCATGGGGATGCCGGGGCTTTGCACCAGCCAGACCTGCGCACCGCTGGGCTGGGTCCAGTGCTCAATAGGCAATATCGCCCAGGCAGATTGAGTTAAAAAACCCATTCCAGCGCTTACAACCAAAGCGCCAGCAGCTATCTTTTTCATAGTTTTCATGTGTTCAACCTCTGTGTTCCACAACGCTGCGTAAGCATAGGCGCGCCCCATGCGCGAGCAGCCAAGCAAGGGCTGCCCTGCAGCAAAGGCTGCGTCCCCCTTCGAGGGAAGATGCGCAGCGGCTCAGGGGGTGTTTCATCAATGCACCGATCCGCCCATGTCAGCCTTACCCGACATGGGGCGCTGGGGCTTGCCACCTGCAGGCAGGGGCTGGGGGTTCAAGGTACCAACGGTGAGCTGGTCATCGCCAAAATACTTGGCCGCCACGGCCTTGACTTCGTCTGAAGTCACTTTTTGCAACTCCGCCAGCAGCTTGTCTTCAGCATCCAGCGGCATGCCCTGAATCCAGTAGCTACCCAGGTTCTGGGCCTGACCCATGACCGAATCGCGCTCGTAGACGTTGGAGGCCATCCACTGAATCTTGACGCGCTTGAGTTCGTCTTCTTGCACACCCTCGTCGGCAATTTTCTTGATCTGGGCACGCAGTGCGGCTTCCACATCAGCCACGGTCTTGCCCTTGGCGGGCACGCCCGTCAGCATGAACAGACTGGGGCCACGGCCCATGATGCTGGCCGAGCTACCAGCGCTATCGGCCACGCGGCCATTGGCCTGGCCTTCGCCCTGCACCAGTGCGCGCTCCAGGCGGGCGCCGTCATAGCCATCCAGCACGGCAGACAGCACCAGCAGCGCCAGCGCCTCTCTGTCATCGACACCCATTTTTTCCACGCTCTTCAAGGTGGGCGCGCGGTAAGCCATGGCGATAAAGGCCTGTTCTGCGGGCTGCTTGACCTCAATGCGGCGTACACCAATCTGCGTGGGTTCGGTCTGCGGCTTGCGCTGCGGCACGGCACGGGCAGGCATGCTGCCGTAGTATTTCTCGGCCCAGGCGCGCACCTGGTTCACATTCACATCGCCCACGACGACCACGGCCGCATTGGCGGGCACATACCAGCGCTTGTGGAAGTCGCGTACATCAGCGGGAGTCATGGAGTCCAGATCGCTCATCCAGCCCACCACGGGGCGGCGGTAGGGCGACGCCATGAAGGTGGCTGCCATCAACTGCTCCATGAGCATGGCACGCGGCTGGTCATCGGTGCGCATGCGGCGCTCTTCCTTGATAACCTCGATTTCCTTCTTGAACTCAGAATCGGGCCACAGGTTGTTGGTAAAGCGGTCAGACTCCAGTTTCATCACGTCTTCAAGACGATTGGATGGAATCTGCTGGTAGTAGCCGGTGTAGTCGCGCCAGGTAAAGGCATTGTCCTGACCGCCCAGAGCTGCCACGCGGCGCGAAAAATCACCCGGCTTGACGGTTTTGGAGCCCTTGAACATCATGTGCTCCAGCGCATGAGCCACGCCCGTCGTGCCATCTACCTCATCCATGGAGCCCACGCGCACCCAGACCATGTGCACCGCCGTAGGCGCGCGCCGGTCTGGCTGCACAATCAGCTGCATGCCGTTTTTCAGCGTGAACTGCTGCACCAGCGGTGCAACTTCAGCGGCCGTGGCAGGCACAGGTTTTGACGATGCGCCCGGTGCAGCCAAAGCTGCCCCAGCGCTCAAACAGGCCATTAAGCCCAGTGCAGGGAGTACGAGTACATGTTTCATAGAATGATGCGATTCTAAAAACCAGCCAATGTTCAGTTTTTTCAAGAAAAAGCCCAGCCCGCCCAATGCGGTGGAGCCCACGCCAGCTGCCCCGGCAGCTGCTGCGCCCGCTCCTGTGATCGAGTCCAAGCCCAACCCACAGGATACGCCTGCGGTGCCTGCCGAGAGCGCCAGCGCCTCGTGGTGGCGCAAGCCCTTTGGTGGCGGCGATGACAAGCATACCGAAGCAGCGCCAGCCACTCAGGATTTTGTAGCAGCCCCCGAGCCTACCGCAAAGCCGCAAGCGGATAACTCCCGCCAAAGCTGGATGGAACGCCTGAAGGCCGGCCTGCGCAAGACCGGCTCCAGCATCGCCACCGTCTTTACTGGCACGCAGATCAACGACGCGCTTTATGAAGAGCTCGAAGATGCGCTGCTGATGGCAGACACTGGCGTCAAAGCCACCCAGCACCTGCTGGAAGACTTGAAGCGCCGCGTCAAGGACACCAAGACTACTGAGCCCGCCGCCGTCAAGGCGCTGCTGGCCGATGCCCTGACCGACCTGCTCAAGCCCCTTGAGAAGCAGCTGACCATTGGCGAGCATCAGCCCACCGTGGTCATGGTTGCCGGCGTCAACGGCGCGGGCAAGACCACGTCGATTGGCAAGCTGACCAAGCACCTGGCCGACAACGATCAGACCGTACTGCTGGCCGCCGCAGACACCTTCCGCGCCGCTGCGCGTGAGCAGCTGGGCGTATGGGCCAACCGCAACACCGTGGAAATCATCAGCCAGGAAGGTGGCGACCCCGCCGCCGTGAGCTTTGATGCCGTTTCCGCCGGCAAGGCCCGCAAAAAAGATGTGGTGCTGGTCGATACCGCCGGTCGCCTGCCCACGCAGCTGCACCTGATGGAAGAGCTGCGCAAGATCAAGCGTGTGGTCAACAAGGCCGACGGCACTGCACCGCACGAAGTGCTGCTGGTCATTGACGGCAACACCGGCCAGAACGCTCTGACTCAGGTACGCGCCTTTGACGATGCCCTGCAGCTGACCGGCCTGATCGTGACCAAGCTGGACGGCACCGCCAAGGGCGGCGTGCTGGCCGCGATTGCGCAGGAGCGCCCTATTCCCGTCTACTTCATCGGTGTGGGCGAGAAAATCGAAGACTTGGAAACCTTCAGCGCCCGCGAGTTCTCGCAGGCTCTGCTGTCCTGATCTACAAGCAATTGATGCCTATTTGATAGCTGGCAGCACCTGATTCCTATGAATTTCAGGCCCCTTCAGCAGTCAAACCTATGAAAGGAGCGCGCAAGGCGCTCCTTTTTTATGGATACGAGGGTTTCAGGCCTGCCGTAAGTCGCCACAAATAATGCGACTGCCTTCTCAGCGGCGCTGTGTGGCTGCGCCACGACCCCACCACATGATTCGACAAAGTTGATGCGACTGGCCCAGGATGTGACACAGTTACGGCGACTTAAGCAGACGGGCTGTCGAATGCCTCTGAACGGCAAAAAGCAGTCACTTGATCTTTGCTCTTCTGTGCTGATCACAGACTGCGATCTTGATCTTTCTAGGTTTGCCTAAAAATCTATCGCCTGCCTGTCCACTATCATTGCTTCACTTAAAGTTTTATTGGAACGACAACCAAGTTTATTTGGTCGTCTATATCTAATTAGGCGGCACGATGATGTTCGGAACGAAAGGCGTGGCTTACCAAATTCACAGACTCCTCGTTTGGTTTGGTCTTTTGCTCGCAGTTTTTCCCGCCGCACTTGGTCATCTAATGACCACCATCATGCTCATCGCTGCAACGCCGACTCTGTGGCTCGCTTACATGATTGGTTGGTGGGCGCTAGGTGCTCTAACTCGAGTCTTTCTGAACTTCCTAAAAGGGTCGCCTGTGCCCGGCGGCGCTACTTGGCTCGGAATAACTGCAGGCTCAGTGACCGTCATTGCCTTGCTGTGGCCGGTGTTCACAGGAACGCCTCCATGCGCCTCCTGCTCGGCTCCCCCTGGCTTATTGACATACAGACCAGAACTACTTTGTATTTTGGTTGGTTTGCATTGGACATATCTTTACTGGCGAGGGTTCCGCCTAACAGGTCGCTCCAGTGGACCGCCTTCGGCATCCGCTGGGCTAGAGCGTTAGTGGTTGACGGCAATGGGTCGATCAGAGACCGTCGCTGGCTGACCCAAGCCGCCTACTTAGTTCTGTTCGATCTCACATAAGCCCAGCGTCAAATTGCTGGGCTTTTTTATGGTGTCAGCGATGCAGAGACTGAGGCCAGTCGCAATTACTCTGCTAGGCCTGCACCTGCTGCTTGAGCCACTTAGCGTAGTCGCTCAGGCAGCGCTCGGTACGCATCGTAATTTGCGGCACCTCGTAGCTGTGCTGGTCGCGCATCAGCTTGGTTAGCCGCTGCAATGCCTCTGGCAAGGTCTTGCAGACCAGTCGCCACTCTGGCGATGACTGCAGCACTCCATCCCATTCGTAGTACGAGGTAATGCGCTCGGTCTGTACACAGGCCGCCGCCTTGGCAGCCACCAGCGCGCGCGCCATGTCTTCGGCCTCGCCAGAATGGCCCACGGTGGTGGTCACCACGCAGAGCGTGGCCCAATGGCTTTCGGGTGAAGACGCGGTCTTGGTCGATAGGGTGCTCATGCAGCCTAGTCTAGGCCCAAGACCATTCCAACCCGCCAAGCGTTACAACGGATACAAACCCAGCTGCTGCGCCCGCAGCCGGGTGAGCCCCAGCAGCGCATCGGTAAATGGCGTGGCAATGCCGCACATGACGCCCATCTCGCGCACTGCGCCGACCAGCGCATCCAGCTCCACCGGCTTGCCACCTTCCACATCCTGCAGCATCGATGTCTTGAAGCCACCCAGCTTGAGCGTGACCTGATGGCGGTCTTGCGGCGAATCACTGATCGGCAGTCCGATGCGATCGCCAATCTCCTTGGCCTCCAGCATCACAGCGGTGATGAAGTTGCGTACCAGCTCATCACCCAGAATCTTGTCCGTCGTAGCTCCGGTGATGGCACTGACGGGGTTCATGGTCATATTGCCCCAGAGCTTGTACCAGGCGTCGCGCTGGATGTTGCTGGAGACCTTGACCTCCAGCCCTCCCACGCGCAGCAGCTCGGCCAGCGCCAGCAGGCGCGGCGTAGGTTCGTCGCCGGGCAGCGTCATGGGCTCACCCACGATGATGCTGTTACCAAAATGGCGGCGCACCACGCCGGGCGCATCCAGCGAGCAACTGGCATGCACGACCGAGCCAATCACCTGCGTGGTGGGAATGGCCTGCGCAATCTCGCCCTGCGGGTCCACGGTCTTGAGCTGCAGGCCGCGCAGGCTGGCATCCACCCCGCCAGCCAGAAACCACCATGGCACGCCATTCATAGCGGTCAGCACCAGCGTTTGCGGGCCTATCAGCGGCGCAATCTGGCGTGCCACATCCGGCATGGCCGGGGCTTTGACAGCAATCACCACCACATCCTGCACACCCAGCGCGGCAGGGTCTTGCTGGGCATTGACGGCCACGGTCTCTCGCGTATCGCCATGCACCAGCGTCAAGCCGTTTTGCTGCAAGGCAGCCAGCGTCTGCCCCCGCGCCACAGCGCTGAGTTCACACCCAGCCTTGGCTAGTGCCACACCCAGCCAGCCGCCAATGGCACCCGCGCCAAAAATGCATACCTTGGTCAAATTCATCTCCATATCTCAGTTTTATGTTTTATCCGGGCGCAGCAAAGACTCTCAAAACAAGAGCATCTCGCGCTTGATGAGAAAGCGCTTGAGGCTTTTTTCATACTTAATTTTCACCGGGCGGGCGCATCTTTGCGCATTGTTGACACGTGAACATCAGTATCAACCCGAGAGAAACTGAAGGCCGTTGACAGCTGACAGACCCGCCAACCGGGTGCCCGCTGCCTTGTTTTTTGTATTTTCAAGGACTGTCCTCATGAGCTCCAGCAACACCATCAACCTGACCGCCCAAATCACCACCCTGAGTACGGCGCTGCGCATCGTTCTCAATGCCAGCCCCGATGCCGCTCAGGTACGCGAGCAACTGGCCACCGCGCTGAACCAGTCCATTCATGACGCGCAGGAAGAAGGTATGTGGGACAACGCAAGCGGCGTCAAAACCATCAAGGCCGCCTTACTGGGTTGATCTCCGTTGATCGGTTGATGCACTGATCACCGCTCCATGAAAAAAGCCGGCCGGGCCATTTGCCCGCCGGCTTTAGCATTCAGACTCCGATCAGATGACCTGACGAATCGGCAGCGATCTCACTCGCTTGCCTGTGGCCGCAAAAATGGCATTGGCCAAGGCCGGAGCAACCGCAGGCAATGGCGGCTCGCCCACGCCTCCCAGCGGGACATCCATGCCACCGCCCACCAGATGGGTGCGAATGGTCTGTGGCTGATCGGCATGGCGCAGCACTTCATAGTCATGGAAGTTGCTTTGCTGCACGCGGCCCTTGGCAAAGGTGATTTCGCTGCTCATGGCCAGACTCATGCCCATGATGACGCCACCTTCCAGCTGCGAGCGAATGCGCTCGGGGTTGATCTGCGGTCCGCAGTCCAGCGCCGTATCCACCGCAATCACTTTCACATTACCTTTATCGTCCACCGCCGCTTCCACCACCACGGCGGAATAGCTCATAAAGCTGTAGCAGAAAGCCAGCCCCAGTCCATGGCCCTTGGGCAGTTTTCGGCCCCAGCGCGCGCCACGTGTCGCTGCTTCAATCACCGCGCGCAGACGGCCTGTGTCATAGGGGTATAGCGTGGGCGATTCGGTGTAGTTCCAGCTATCACTCAAGTCCTTTTCAGGGTTGAGCTTGCGCGGCGGGCCAATCAGCTCAAGTGCATATTGCTTATGGTCTTTGCCTGCTCGGTGGGCCAGTTCGGCAATAAAGCTTTGCGCCGCAAATGCATGAGGAATGTTGTAGACAGCGCGGAACCAGCCGATGCGGGTATGGGCTTCCTCCTCGCCAGTCTCAATGCGTACATTGGGAATTTGATAGGGCATGTTGATAGCCCCCATCCCCATTTCCATGCTGCTCTGCCCCTTGGCACCTTCCTGAAACAACGAGCTAATCGTGGGTGCTGCAGAGCGGTGCAGCCAGGTCTGGGGCATGCCCTTGGCATCCAGCGCGGCCTCCAGATGATCAGCTGCCACTGCGTGAAAGAAGTCGTGCTGAATATCATCGTCACGCGTCCACACCACTTTGACGGGCGTGCCCGGCATGGTCTTGGCAATCAGCGCTGCCTCAACCGCGAAGTCCGGTTTGGACTTGCGGCCAAAAGCGCCGCCCAGCAGCAGCACATTCAGCGTCACCTTATCGGGCGTCAGACCCAGAACGCCGGCCACCATCTTCTTGGCCGTTTCTGCATCCTGCACCGAAGTCCAGACTTCGCAGTGGCTCTTGTCTGCGGCCAGCAAAGCTGTAGCGGTTGGCGGCTCCATGGAGGCATGGGCCAGATGCGGCACGTAGTAATCAGCCTTGACCATGCTCTTGCCACCCGCCTGCTTGACGGCTGCATCCAGGTCACCGTTGCTACGCATGATCTTGCCGGGGCTGTTGGCCGACTTTTCCAGCACCTTGCGGTACTCCGCCGAGTCATAGCTGGCATTGAGGCCGTCGTCCCAGTCCAGCACCAGGGCTTCGCGCCCCTTCATGGCCGCCCAGGTGTTACGCGCCACCACGGCCACGCCGCCCAGCGGCTGAAATCCTGGGGCCTTCTTGTAGACCGGAATTTCCACCAGCGTCTTCACGCCGGGCACGGCCAGTGCCTTGTCTTTTTGATAGCTGCGCAGCTTGCCGCCCAGCACCGCCGGGCGGGCCACCACGGCAAATACCATGCCTGGCAGATGCTTGTCCTGGCCATAGACGGCCTTGCCGCGGCCAATGTCCTCCAGATCGGCCACGGCAATCTTGCCCTTGCCGATATAGCGAAACTCCGCCGATTTTTTAAGCCGCAGAGCATCGCCCTTGGGTACGGGCTGCTTGGCCGCATCGGCAGCCAGCTCGCCATAGCCCAGGCGCTTGCCGCTGGCCGGGTGAATCACCTCATGCTGCACGGCCTTGACCTGCGCCACGGGCACGCCCCAGCGCGCCGCAGCCGCTGCTTCCAGCATCTGGCGGGCGGCAGCCCCTACTCGGCGCATGGGGCCGAAGAAGTGGCGCACGCTGCGCGAGCCATCCACGTTCTGGTTTCCATATCTGGCCTCATTGGCCTGGGCCTGAACGATCTTGACCTTGTCCCAGCGCGCCTCCAGCTCGTCGGCCACCACCATAGGCAGGCTGGTACGCACGCCCGTGCCCATCTCGGCCCGGTGCGCGATGATGGTCACCGTGCCATCGGCAGCAATGCTGACAAAGACCAGCGGGTCGTCGACCGTGCCGCCGGGCATGGAATCGGCCCCGTATTTCTGAGCCTCCTGCGCATGGACCACGCCCTGCGCCGTCACAGCCAAACTGAAAACCAGGGCCGCACTGCCTTGCAGCAAGGTACGGCGCGAAATCTCAGGCAATGTTGCGATTTCTTGCATCATTTGGCTCCTTGCAGGCGCTGCGCTGCCAGCTTGATGGCCGCACGAATGCGCGGATAGGTGCCGCAGCGGCAGATGTTGCCGCTCATGGCCTCGTCAATCTGCTTGTCCGTAGGCTTGCCATTGGTCTTGAGCAAACCGACCGCCGACATGATCTGCCCTCCCTGGCAGTAGCCACACTGAGCCACCCCCAGCTCCACCCATGCTGCCTGCACCACTTTGCCCACACGATCCAGCTCCATGCCTTCGATGGTGGAAACCTTCTTGCCCTCAACCGCCGAGATAGGGGTGATGCAAGAGCGAATCGGCTGGCCATCGAGATGCACAGTACACGCCCCGCACAAGGCCATGCCGCAACCAAACTTGGTTCCACACATTCCCAGCTCATCGCGCAATACCCAGAGCAATGGGGTCTCCTGCACCGTGTCCACCGACTGGCGCTGTCCGTTGATATCAAGAGTTGTCATCAGGGGTCCTTTTTTGTGGAGCGATCTGATCTGCATCAAACCTCAAAGCAGCATACAGACCCCATCAAACAGACACTAAAGCCCGACAGCAATGCTGTCAGCCTTCGTAAGCAAACACTTCCATACCTTCTAGCTACAAGCAGACAGCTCTAATTGATGCATCGGTAAGCAATTGAAATTCACCCCCAGTGAAAATGACACTTGTCGATCCTCATTGAGTCTTGTACTCGCGCCCCAACACAATCAATGACTTAGCGCTCGGTGAAGAGGCCAGTTTTGTACTCGTTTCTCACTGAGTGTTGTACTTTCCGGAATTTTTCTCACTCAGTTTTGTATTTTCCGAAATAGCGGCGTGGTTCACATATCGGAAGCGTCAAGTCACGCGTCCACTCCATCGATCTGCAGCACTTGAGACAACCCCTTCCAGGGGCATATGGATCATCAATAAGCCCCGATGCAACAAAGGCCGATGTCTTTGTGCATCGGAATACAGCGATCACTGCATGCAGGCGGCTGGGACAAAGTATTTGGAAACGCTGGAGTGACTACAACCGGCGAAGTTTGGTTGAAACCACTCCATGCCCCATATCCTTCGACCCAGTTTTTTGCACGCGGCGATATCTCGTCCAGATGTCAATTTATGCCTCAGGGCTTCGAGAATTTTTTCTCCACTCCAGCGGTGAGCAAAAAAACTTATCTCTAAACCAATGTGAGAATGCACTGCTAGATGAAAATCCCAAAATGGCACTGACGTCCGACATGGACATATCGCTATCGCGCAAATGCTCAATGGCTAACTCGCTGCGTATCCGTTCCAGTAAGAGCTTGAAGCTCACGCCTTCCTCTGCTAGGTGGCGATGAACCGTGCGCCGGTCCACACCCAGATGCGCGGCCACTTGTTTCGCGGTACAGCGCCCAGCCGGTAACAAGGCCAGCACCAGCTGTCGAATAGTGGAGATGCTGCTGTTTTGGTAGCTGTTCAGCGAGTCTTCCAGGTAGCTTCGCGCGAATTTGGAAATCGTGGTCTGGCGTTTATGCGTCTCTTTATTTAGATCCGCAAGCATGCATACGAAACCATTGAAGTCGCTGTTGAACTGCACGTCGCAGCCAAAGAACCGCCTGTGCAAAGTCAGGTCCGACGGAGGGCGGTGGGTAAAGCAGACGGTCACGGGGCGCCACTCGGGTGAGACCAGTTCTTGCACGGTCTTGAACACTACCGCGACGGCAAATTCAATACCCTGGCGTGCCGGCGACCCTTGATCGCTCACGATGCGCTCATGAATCAATAGCTTCCCATCCACCTCTTCGGTGTGAGAGACCAGCGAGGCATTCAACAGCTTCATGTAGCGCAGCAGGGTGTTGATCGCATGCCTGGGCGTCTTTTCTTCCTTCAACACGACACTGATCGGCCCCAGATCGGTGAAATCGCGCCGCGACGCCAGCAACAAGCCAAAGTCTGGGCGTTGGGTCGAAAGCGCTGAGCGCTCCAGCAGCTGATTCACCGCTCGTAGCGGAAGCCGTGTTTCCGGATTCTCCAGCAACTTGGCAGTTAGCCCGTGCTCGCGCAGCAGTGGCACGGGATTCGCCCCCAAGGCATGCATCAACTCCGGGTATGCCTGAAGACTGGCACTGCGTACCCAGTGCGTGAAACGTGCGATGTTCATGTCACAAATCAACAAAAAAATGTCCCATTTGATCAAGTCTACAGCAAGTTATGTACTTAGTATTAATCGTCAAGCTCTTCAAAGCGATGCGATTAAAAACGCATAAATAAAAAATAGGAGACAAAAAGATCATGACTTTTAAAACGCGTTCTACCATTGCGTGTTTTTTGCTTTCGAATTTATCGATACCTGCATTTTCGCAATCAAACGTCATTATTTACGGTGCCATTGATGCGGGTGTCATGTCCATTAGCGGTTTACCGATCGGCAATATTGGATATCTTCCCACCACAAAAATTAGCAGTGGAAAAACAGTGTTCAAAGATGGTGGCAGCGGGGCCAGTGTCTGGGGCTTGCGTGGCAAAGAAGACCTAGGTGGTGGCCTGAGCGCCATATTCCAACTGCAGGCGGCTTACAACTCCAGCACGGGCGTGGTGGGTGCGGGGAATAGTTCGGGGCAGGTTTCATTCTTCAATCACTTCAGCACGGTAGGATTGGCAGGCGGATTCGGTGAAATCCGTGTGGGACGACAAGCCTCACCAGTTTTCTTTTCACTGGCTGCAACCGACGTGCGCCAAGCCAGAAATTTTGGCAGTGCACTTACGGCACTCGTCGGCCTTAATAGTGCTAGTGGCGCGTATATAGGAAACAACTCAAATGCCGCTTTCTCCTCTATCTACAATGACAGGTCGATAAATTATCGATCGCCCACGTGGAATAACACAACATTCACTCTACATTACGCTTTTGGCCCGAGTGGCGGTAAGGAGGACTCTCAGCAGTCAGCGTCTATCCTATACAAAAATGGTGGATTGAGTCTTTCTGGCTTGATTTACAACGGTTATGGGAATAATTTATCCAGCGCAACCACCGCTTTTACGCTACGTGAAGGCAACGCTGTCGCAGGTGCTGCTGCAGCGCGTTCGGCCGGATTTAGTGAGTCAGCCAATACCAATCGACTTGGTGGAGCTGGAGCACTTTATTCGCGGGATAAGTACACCGTATCTGCTGGATATTACTTGGCAAGAAATCCCTCTAAGGCTATCGTGCCTGGCGGGTCTGCCAGCATGAATCAATGGTCCATCGGCGTTGGTTACCGTATGAATGCGCTGAATAATTTAACCGCAGCATATTACCGAATTGATGACAACACCAATAATGGACATTACGCTGAGCAACTGGTTCTAGGCTTTGATTACTTTCTATCCAAAAGAACCATGGCATATCTGGGTGGCGCCATCACTAAAAATAAAGGTGAGAACATGGGATTGAGTCCGCTATATGCATCGCCGGTAGCAGCGAACAAGAACAATGCTGCCGTGATGCTTGGCATACGTCACACATTTTGATTGATTAACTGGAGGTAATCTCATGAATGCAATGAATCGACGCAACGCACTCAGCTGGATGGGTGGAATGTTGGCTCTCCCCAGTTTCTCCACCTATGCATCTACCAAGGTTTTGAGAATTATTGTTGCAGCCCAAGCCGGAGGGACACCAGACATCGTGGCACGCCTGTTGGCTGAGCGACTGGCCCCAGTACTCGGCCGGCCGGTGATCGTAGAAAACAAGCCGGGTGCAGGTGGTGGCATTGGCATCCAAACTCTGCTCAATGCTCCAGCCGATGGCGATACGCTGATTGTAGGTGCGAGCAATATTTTGACCGAAATCCCTCATGTATTGAAGACCCGCTTCAATCCTTTGACGGATTTGCGGCCTATTGCCTTGTTGGCGCAAAGCAATATGGTATTAGTGGCATCCCCTTCATTGCCAAAAGACTTCAAGGCAATGACCACTTATCTGCAGAAAAGTCCCGGGGCTTATAGCTACGCGTCGTACAGCACTGGCACCAGCTCGCATTATGCGGGTCTGCTGTTTGCCAAACGCCTCGGTATTGAAATGCAGCATATCCCATTTCTCGGCTCGCCTCCAGCATTGGTGGAGATTATGGCTGGACGTGTTTCTATCATGTTCGATGGAATTTATACATCCAAGCCTTTGATAGATTCTGGAAAATTAAATGCATATGCAGTGACTTCAGAAAAAAGGTCACTGCAACTGCCAAATATTCCAACAATGGGAGAGTTGGGGTTACCTGAAATCAACTTCTCTAATTGGATTGGGGTTATCGGCAGTTCAAAAATCAGCGAAGAAGTTCTTGCAAAACTTCACGAGTCAATTATTGCCTGCACGAGTGACAAGGGTTACCAGGACGCCATTGTCAAAGGCGGTTTTGATCTGGTTAAGACAGTCTCCATGGGAAATATCAAGGCTATTACCACCAAGGAGCACCATGACAATGGCGATATTGTGAAGAAATTCAATATCAATATCAATTCTTGAATATCATTGATATAAAAAAGGGAAATTTATGCGTTTATCTAATAAGATTGCTTTAGTGACAGGTGGTGCTGGCGGCCTAGGGTCGGCCATTTGCAAGCGACTTGCATCTGAAGGTGCCACGGTGGTGGTTAATGATTTTTGTGATGAATCACGAATCAATGCCGTTGTTGAAGAAATTCTCAAAAATGGCGGTAAAGCGGTTGCCAAACGTGCAAGCGTTGCGGACAGCGAACAGGTCAAGCAGATGTTTTCCGAAGTCAAGGCTGAGTTCGGTGGCTTGCACGTGCTTTTCAATAATGCAGCGATCACCCCGGAAAAGCCTGACGACGAAGCACGCCGTGCAAAGCACTACACCTATATCAGTACACCGGTTCCCCGTCAGTCCTTAGAATTCACCAGCCGAATGACCGATGCGGATTGGTTTCGCTTTTGGGATGTTAATGTTCACGGGGTTTTTTTCTGCACGCGTGAAGCCTTGAATATCATGGAATCTCAGCGTGAGGGGCGAATAATAAATATCGCCTCGGTTGCTGGCTTCTGCCCCATCAGCTCGCATTCTCCTCATTACTCCGCAACCAAGGGCGCTGTGATTGCTTTCACCAAATCCGTCGCCGCCGAAGTCGCTGGATCCAATGTTTTTGTGAATGCCATGGCCCCCGGCGGAATCTTGACGCCAGCATTTTCAAGATATATGGAGCAGGCAGGGGAAGAAGGTCGTTCCCGTCTGGCGCAAATGATTCCATTGGGTCGTCTGGGTACGCCTGAAGAGTACGCAGAAACCGCACTGCATCTTGCAGAGACTAAATACTTAATTGGGCAGATTATCAGCCCCAATGGCGGCGTTGCTATTTAAATATACCTACACATCGGAAATATTAATCATGAATTTTCTCGACGGCTCCCTTTATCCGGAAAACCAGCAGCCCTTGATTATTACTGCAGCGCCCTATGGTCCATCCTGGGTCCCTGCTGATTTTCCAGAAGATATTCCGGTCACGATGGAAGCGCAAATCCAAAAGGCGGTGGATTGCTACAACGCGGGCGCAACGGTGCTGCACCTGCATGTGCGCGAGTTGGACGGCAAGGGCAGCAAGCGCCTTTCCAAATTCAACGAGCTGATCGCCGGTGTGCGCAAGGCCGTACCCAAGATGATTATTCAGGTGGGTGGTTCGATTAGCTTTGCCCCCGAGAGCGACGGCGCTGCCGCCAAGTGGTTGTCCGACGACACGCGCCACATGCTGGCCGAACTTCAGCCCAAGCCCGACCAAGTCACGGTGACGGTGAACACGTCGCAGATGAACGTCGTCGAGCATTGGGACCATGCCGACATCGTTGGCACATCGATGGAAGACCCGGCCGTATTCAACGCCTACAAGGAAATGACGGTACCGGCTCAACCCGGCTGGGTCGAGGAACACATCAAGCGGCTGAGCGCGGCGGGTATTCAAAGCGCCTTTCAGTGCTACAACATCAACAGCTACGAGTCCGTCGAACGCCTGATTCGCCGTGGTATTTACAAAGGTCCGCTGGTGCTCAATTGGGTAGCCATCGGCGGCGGCATGGACATGCCAAACCTCTACAGTCTGGCCAACTTTGTGCGCGCATTGCCGGACGGCGCCGTGCTGACGGTGGAAAGCTCCATGCGCAATGTGCTGCCGATCAACATGATGGGCATTGCACTGGGGTTGCATGTGCGCTGTGGCATTGAAGATAACCTGTGGAACCAGTCACGCACCGAACGCATGTCAACCGTTGAGCAGATCAAGCAATTGGTGCGTATCTCTCGTGAATTTGGCCGTCCCATTGCGACGCCGGAGCAGGCGCGTGAAATCTGCCGCATTGACACCTTCTACGATTCTGCGGACGAAACCTTGGAAATCAACGGGTTCTCCCCCAATCGCAATGGCGGCAACCAGGGCTTCCTGAAACGCGCAGCCTAAAGCCTCTACGATGCCGCGTTGCAGCGCAATTGGGATGAGTTAGCAGGGTGCAAGCTGCGCCGCGCGAAGAAATCGCCCGCCAGTACAGCCGGTCGCCTGGACCTCCGTGTCCAGCACCCAACCCAGAGGGCCAGTGCCTTTGCGGGCGGCCTGCGGAATCGCATCCCACAAAGACTTTGGCGCGGTACAGAAGAGATTTTGAACACGTTCTCACACGACTCTTTCCAGTAATCGCCCTCATTCTTCGGCAGATGAATGAGAGATGCTTCACTATTAGTTTGAACGACAAATGAACGCTTCTTCTTTGCAAGACATGCATGTTGTGCTCATACCGGGCATGAGGGACCGCCTCAAGGACCACTGGCAGGAAATCTTGGCAGAAAGCTTGCAGCATGTGACCTTGGTGCCACCCGCGGGGAAAAAAGATTTCTCACTGACCGCGCGTATCACCGCCATTGATCAGGCGGTGGCCACTGCACAGCTGCCCGTGCTGCTGGTGGCGCACAGCGTCGGTTGTGTGATGCTGGCACATTGGGCGCAGTCATCCGGCCTGCTTGGCAAGGTCAAGGGGGCGCTGCTGGTAACACCCCCTGACCTGGAAAAAGTGCTGCCAACGGGCTACCCATCGGCACAAGAATTTGCTGAGCATCTGTGGACGCCCGTACCCCATCAAAACTTCCCCTTCAAATCGATTGTCGCCAGCAGCTCAAATGACCCGCTGTGCGCCCCAGACAAGGCGGCTGCCATGGGTGAGGCATGGGGCAGCCGGCTGGCTCATCTGGGTGCGGTAGGCCATTTGAATCCGCTGTCGGGCTTTGGCTACTGGCCGGATGCGGAGCAGTTGATGGTCGATTTATTAATGGCTTAACCGCCAACCATTTCTGTTTTCTTGACCAGCCTGTCGACGCATAGCTAGCTGTTTTTTCAAGTAGTTACTGCTCAGCTCGGGAAGTCTTGCATTTAACTAAGAGCTAGCGGGCTATGCGAAGCTCATGCCTTTAGCTGTCTCGCACTCGGGCTGAAGGTCGATATTCTAAATGGCCGGTGCATTGCCCCCCGTTTACCTGGCCTCAGCTATGACCTCGCCGTAGAGGATGCGCACCTGTGGCTGCGGCCGTCTCCCTCAAATAGCAAACCAAAAATGAATGCGAGATGATATGAAGTCCACTGATAACTTGCTCCAGCCAACACCATCGGCGTACGCTTACCCTCTGTTGATCAAGCAGTTGCTGATCAATGCCATGAGCTTGCACGGGGATCAAGAAATTACCTACCGAGGGGAAATGCGCTACCAGTACCGCGACTTCCAGCGCCGAATTGGACAGCTAGCCAACGCCCTGACTCGCTTGGAAGTGGGTGCTGGCAGCACCGTGGCCGTGATGGACTGGGACAGCCACCGCTATCTGGAATCCTACTTCGGCATTCCCATGATGGGTGCCACACTGTTCACGGTAAATGTCCGCTTGTCGCCCGCACAGATTCTGTACACCCTCAGGGATGCCGATACAGATGTCCTACTGGTGCACACCGACTTCCTCAGCGTTATCGAGCAAATCCGTTCTGAGCTGCCACGCATTCGCCACATCATCGTGCTATCCGATAATGGCATCGTGCCAGCGACCGATCTGGACCTGGCCGGCGAGTACGAAGCCCTAGTCACCCAGGCGAGTGCTGGCTACGACTTCCCCGAGCTGGATGAAAACACCAAGGCCGTAACGTTCTACACCACGGGCACCACCGGCGATCCCAAAGGCGTGTGCTACAGCCATCGCCACATCGTGCTGCACGCCATGGCCACGGCCTTGAGCCTCTGCTCGCCGAGTGGTACGCAGCGCTTACACCGCGCGGACGTTTACATGCCCATTACCCCCATGTTCCATGTGTTGGGCTGGGGCCTGCCTTATATCGCCATCATGCTGGGCCTGCGCACCGTGCTGCCAGGCCGCTACCAGCCCGATGTATTGCTGCAACTACGCGAAACCGAGAAGATCACTTTCTCGCACTGCGTTCCCACCATCCTGCAGATGTTGCTCAACGGCTCTGAAAAGACTGGCCAAGACCTCAATGGCTGGAAGCTCATCATCGGTGGATCGGCCCTTCCACCTGGCCTGTGCGCAGCGTCCCTGGCCAAGGGCATGGATGTATTTGCCGGCTATGGCATGTCAGAAACTGGTCCCGTGGTTTCGCTGGCCCTCACGCCTGCAACTGGCGCTACGCTCACCGCGCAGGAAGACCTACGCCTGCGCTGCTCGACCGGCCAGCCATCGCTGATGGTGGACTTACGCGTAGTCGACGAGAGCATGCAGGATGTGCCCCGCGACGGCGTAACCCGCGGTGAGATCGTGCTGCGCTCGCCTTCGCTTACACCGCTTTATTTCAAGAAGCCCGAGGCCTCGGAAGAGCTGTGGAGTGGTGGCTATTTACACACTCAGGACATCGCCGTGATGCAGCCCAACGGCGTAGTGCAAATCGTTGACCGCCTCAAGGATGTGATCAAGACTGGCGGCGAATGGGTCTCTTCGATTGAGGTTGAAGGCCTGATCACGCAGATCCCCGGTGTGCAAGAAGCCGCTGTGATTGGGGTGCAGGATGAAAAGTGGGGCGAACGTCCCATGGCCTTTGTGGTCGCTGGCCGCGAGGTGAAGGCCGAGTTCGTGCGCGAGCAGCTGCTGAGCCAGGTGCAAGCCAATCGGTTGAGTGCGTATGCGGTGCCTGAACTCGAGCGCATCCGCTTGGTGAGCGAGATTCCCAAAACAAGCGTGGGCAAGATCAACAAGAAACTGCTACGCGAAGACTCTTCAGCCGGACACTAAGATGCAGAAGTTCAGACTTGATCTGACAGCGGGCCTTTTCAACAGGTGAGGTTTCCCTTTTTGATAAGGGTACAAATTTTTATCAATCCGGGCGCGCAAGCGCCCACAGAGAAACCTCACGAACAGCTTCAACAAACCTTCATCCGGCACAAGGTTGGCCTGCCCAATCCGGCCAGCGAGCTAGGTAACATCTCCAATGCCGCAAAGTCATGGGCCTGCCCCGTGGCACCCCCTATCGATATCAGCACTACCACGAAGGAGGTGGTATCGTGGCTCTGATCGAGACTTTATGACACCAACCCGACCCAAAGAATCAAGTGGACGAAGCCATTGAGGCGGCCGTTGTTGCCAATTCCATCTAACAGCACGCACACGGCCAATTGCGCATCAGCAACAAACTGCGCCAACGCGGAGTGTTTGTCTGACCTTCCGGTGTGAGTTCCATCTGGCTACGCCACCAGCTGGCAAGCTTCAAGTTGGCCTAGCGCTCAGGCAATTCACGGGCTGGTGCAATCGGTGCTGCAATTGTGTGGCCTTACATGGCCAGTGCCAGACTTCAGTACGCACTCAATCTGAATGTTCAGATACCGTATACACGCAGCCAAGCCGGTCTGCACTTGCTGGTGGACTCGAAGAGATCAAGTTCTTGGGCGAAGGCGAGTGAAAATGCAAAAAGCATGGGCCTGAGCGCCAACGCCAGTAGTGCAAGTTGCACATTGGTATTGATGAGCAGACATTGCAGACTAGGGCCACCTGTGTGACTTCAAAAAATGTGAACGATGCTTCAGTCTTGCCTTACTTGCTGCAACAGTTGCCCGAGGATGACGCGCCTGACAGGCGATGGTGCTTACGACACGCAACCAGTCCTTGAAACGGTAATGAGGCTTGGAGAAACTCCAGTCATCCCGCCTTGAAAGAATTCTCGAATCCGCAAAGGTGGCGTCTTTGCGCATCGCAATGCAGCGATGCTGCATGCAGACGGCTGTGGGACGAGGTAGCTGGAAACACTGGAGTGGCTGCCACCGGCGAAGTTTGCTGGAAACCAAGATGAACTGCATCAATCGACTGGGCGAGCCAAGTGATGTCCTGAACCTTTGAACGCCAAGTCAACGAGCTGCATATCCGAGCAGCCATTTTGAATCGATTTACAGCCCAGGGTCGCCCTCAGACGGTAGGCGTAGCATAGCCATGGCGAGAGTTTGGGGTAGTTCGCCTCAAATTGGATTTGTGCAACAACGCCCATCTAGTGTTGTAAACACTTTTCGATGGAGTTATTGCACTGCAGGGACCTGACGCCTAAGCATAATTAATCAACAATGCTCAGATCCTCATGACGTTAAATGGATCGTCCTCCGTCAACTGGCAATTCAATGCCCGTTAGAAATGACGAATGCGGACTCGCAAGATAGAGTGCTGCATTGGCAACATCCATGGGGTCACACATGCGCCCCATAGGAATAGTGGAGACAAAGCGAGCACGGTTTTCTTCGCTGTCGGCTACTCCCATAAAATCCTGCAGCAGACCAGTGGGCGACATAACCGGTGCAATCAGGTTCACGCGGATGCCCATGGGCGCCAGCTCTACCGCCATAGACTTGGTCATCACCTTAACGGCGCCCTTGGAACTGTTGTACCAGGTCAGTCCCGGGCGGGGGCGAATGCTGCCGACCGATCCGATATTGATGATCACACCGTCCTTGCGCTCCTGCATCAGGGGCACTACGGCGCGGGTCATGTGGTAGATGGACTTCACGTTGACGTTGAAGACGCGGTCGAACGTGGCTTCGTCCACTTCTAGCATGGGCTGGTTGCGGTGCGTGGTGCCGGCGTTGTTGACCACCACATAGGGTATGCCGAAGTGACGCACGCACTGGTCCACCATGGTCTGCACTTGCTCGCCTTTACTCACATCACAGGCCACGGCCAGTGCGTTGGCCCCCAGCTCCTGAGCCACGGCCTGCGCGGCTTCGAGCCGCAGATCGGCCAGTACCACTTTGGCCCCGGCCTGCACAAAGGCTTTAGCGATAGCCGCTCCAAAGCCGCTGCCGGCACCGGTAACGATGGCAATTTTGTTGGTCAATGCAGTCATGTTGCGGTCTCCTGATTATTCGTAGTGCTGAACAATGGTTTTGGTGGTGCTCATCTCTTCGAGAGCTACCAGGCCTTTTTCCCGGCCATATCCGCTTTTCTTCACGCCGCCAAAGGGCAGCTCCACGCCGCCGCCGGCGCCATAGCAGTTGATGAACACCTGCCCGCTGTCAATCCTGTGGGCCATGCGCGACTGGCGACTACCGTTTTCTGTCCAGACACCCGCGACTAGGCCAAACTCCGTGGCGTTGGCCAGACGCACGGCGTCTTCTTCGTCGCTGAACGGCATCACGGCCAGCACCGGGCCGAAGATTTCCTGACAGGCCAAGCGGCTGTCGCGCGGCACCGCACCGAACAAGGCCGGTGCGACAAAGAAACCATCGTCCGACAGCCCATCGGCCAGCCGGCCCTGAGCCAGCAGCGGAATGCCTTGCTGCACGGCATCGTCGATATATGCCTGCACGCGCCTTTTTTGCTTGGCGCTGATCAGCGGGCCGCAGTCCAGATCCATCTCTGGCGTGCCCACGCGCAGCGCGGAAAAATGCTCGGCCACGGTCTTCACGAATACGTCGTACACCCCTTGCTGCACCAGCAGACGGCTGCCGGCCGAGCAGGTTTGCCCCGCGTTTTGCACGATGGCACGCACGATGGCAGGAACGGCCTTGGCCAGATTGGCGTCGTCAAACACGATCTGCGGCGACTTGCCCCCTAGTTCCAGCACGCAAGGAACATGGTGGAGTGCCGTGGCCTGTTGCACCAGCATGCCGGCTTCGGGCGAACCGGTGAAGGTCACAAAATTGACGCCCGGGTGGGCCGTGAGCGCGGCGCCGGCCTCAGCACCGTAGCCGGTTACGATATTCAGCGCTCCTGGAGGCAGGCCGGCCTCCATGGCCAGCTCCGCGAGCTTAAGCGCCGTCAGGCAGGCGTCCTCCGACGGCTTCACCACTGCGGCATTGCCCATGGCCAGTGCGGGGGCCAACGTGCGCCCCATCATCTGGGCCGGGTAGTTCCAGGGAATGATGTGGCCGGTGACACCGTGCGGCACGCGCACCACGCTCACGTTGTAGCCGTTCAGATAGGGAATGGTCTGGCCATGCACCTTGTCAGCCGCGCCACCATAAAACTCAAAGTAACGAGCCACCGCGGCGGCATCTGCCCGAGCTACGGCCATGGGTTTGCCGGTGTCGCGCGCTTCCAGCTGCGCCAGCTCTTCGCCGTTGGCCACGATGATCTGCGCCAGGCGCAGCAAAATGCGCCCACGTTCGGTGGCGGTGGTACGCCCCCAGGCGCCGTCCATAGCGGCCTGTGCAGCCGCGACTGCGCGGTCCACGTCTTCGGCCTGACCGCGTGCAATGCTGCCAAACGAACGTGCCGTGCAGGGATCGATCACATCGATCGTTCCACCTGCCAGCGCGTCCACCCAATTTCCATTGATGAGTAACTGCCTCTTCACATTGGCCCCTCGGTTATCTGAAAAACCTCTGCCCTCATCTCTGCCCGCGCCGCACAGTACCTGCAAAGGCTGTGCGGCCGGCCGGGCAGAGACAGCACCTGGCGGTGCAGCCTCGTCAGCCTTGCGCCACCGCGCGCTCGGGCTCCACTTCCTTCATGAAGTTGGCGTCGTTGTAGTGATAGAGGTCGTCCAGATAGGGAACGAAAAAGTCGTAGAACGAGCGCGAGTCGTACTTGACTTTCTCACCGGGCTGCACGCACTCGGCAATCGGGGCCACGCTGGCGTCGTCATCGGGATAGAAAAAGAACGTCATCGCATAACGCTTGTGCGGCGGGTTAATGACGCGGTGCGGCGTAGCGATAAAGCGGTCGTTGGACAGGCGGTTGAGCACCTGGCCGGTGTTGACGATCAGCGCGTCCTTCACATACTTCACGTTCAGCCAGTCTTTATTGGGCGTCATCACCTGCAGACCGGGCACGGGCGTCATGGGCAGCAGCGTGAGAAAGCTGCCGTCTGAGTGCGGTGCCAGCGCGAACTGACCCTCTTCCATCTTCTCTTCGGGATGGTAGTAAGCACAGCGCTGGTAGTACTCGGGCGTCTTGAACATGCTGTCGAAATAATCTGCACGCAAATTCAGTGCCCGGGCGTAAATCGGCAGCAGCTGTTTACCCAGCTGTTCCATCGATGTCTGGTACTTGTAGAGTGCGGCCTTGAAGTCCGGCAGGCTGTCGGGCCACTGATTCTGACCACGGTGGCGGACATTGGCCTTGACCTTTGGGTCGTTGGCGTCGCGTTCACGCATGAACAACCAGGCGGAGTTTGTGTCCTTCTTGGTATTGAGTGCAATCTTTTCCTTGATGGCATTGGACTGCAGGATAGATGACTTGGGCGGCAGATAGCCCTGGTGGTGATAGCCCACCCGGTGCTTCATCTTTTCCTCCCCCGACACTTCAAACAGCTTCGCTGTCTGATGGAAGGATTCATCGATCAGCGCCTGGGGAATACCGTGGTTAATGATGGCAAAAAAACCCAGATGCTCCTGAATGTGGCGTACATCTGCGCCCAATTGCTCCAGCGCACCGGGCACACCGGCCAGATAGGGGCCAACATCCAAAATGGGCAGCTCTTTGGCTTCCACGATAGCTTTGCGCACGGCTTCGGAAGGCTCTGTCGTGCTTTTTACAAAATTCTGCTTGATTTCGGTCATCGCTTTGTCTCCTGATTTAGTACTTGCTTGGAAATGGATGCACTGACTCGTGGGGTGTAGGGAGTGACTTTTTTTGGTTTACCCTCCCACCCAGTTTTTGCATTTGGACTCCGCCTTGGAGGCAAACGCTTGGCTGCCCGGAATAACTTGCACCTCCTTGTAATAGTCCCAGGGTTTCTTGGATTCAGCCGGACTCTTGACCGCCATCAGCCGCAGATCGTGCACCATCCGGCCGTCTTCACGGATGAAGCCGTCCGAGGTGTACATATCGTCGATTTTTTGTTTTTTCAGCTGCGCCATCACGCGCTCGGTCTGGTCGGTTCCCGCCGCTTTGACCGCCAGCAGGTATTGCAGCGCGGCGGAATAGCTGGCTGCCTGCATGCTGGTGGGCATCTTTTTCATCTTGCCCTGAAAGCGCTGGGACCAGGCCCGTGTTTTTTCATTACTGTCCCAATACCAGGCTTCGGTCAGGTTGATGCCCTGGGTGAGCTTCAGACCGAGCGAGTGCACATCGGTCAGAAACAGCATCAAGCCGGCAATTTTCATGGACTGGGACACGCCGAATTCATTGGCTGCCTTGATCGCATTGATGGTGTCCCCCCCTCCATTGGCCAGACCCAGAACCTGGGCGCCCGAGGCTTTGGCCTGCAGCAGAAAGGATGAAAAGTCTGAGGCTGAAAGCGGATGGCGCACGTTGCCGATGACTTTGCCTCCGCTGGCCTTGACCACCTGTGCGGTCTCGCGCTCCAGGGAATCACCAAACGCGTAATCCACCGTGAGAAAGTACCAGCTCTTGCCGCCCTGCTTGGTCATGGCAGCGCCCGTGCCGCGCGCCAGAGCCACGGTGTCGTACAGATAATGAATGATGTAAGGCGAACATTCCTCGTTGGTGAGCTGCGCAGCCACGCCACCGGTGACTATCACGATTTTTTTCTTCTCCGCCGCGACTTTAGCAATCGCCAGGCTGGTGCCCGAACTGGGGCCACTGATGATCATGTCCACGCCCTGGGTGTCAAACCATTCGCGGGCCCGGGTAGCAGCGGTATCGGCTTTGGCCGAGTGATTGGCAACAACCACCTCGATTTTTTTGCCCAGCACGGTACCACCAGCATCGGCCACGGCGAATTTCACGGCCTCGGTGATTCCCGGCCCGCCCATATCGGAGTACAGACCCGACATGTCCGCCAGCACGCCAATGCGGATGACGTCATCCGAGGCCTGTGCCAGCACAGGTGCCGTAGCCCCCATGGCAGACAGCGCCAGCGCAACAGCTGCCAGGCGGCCGGGCCCGGAGGGCGCACGGCGGGCAAAACGCTTTCTTGGTATCAGCATCTAACTCTCCTTCGTTGAAAAGTCGAACTGCAAGCCTTTACCGCGCTTGCCCACTTCCGGTTCGGCACCGCATGGCGCGCAGCAGCAGCACCTCCTGCGGACGGCCTAATACCCCGGCAACCGCCAGGCTGTGATCCCAGGACGCGCCGTCAATCTCCGCTCTCAGTTGCACCGCATTCAACAGCCGGATCAATGCCAGCTGCTTGTGCCTGCGCCGCACGCTGTGTTGCAGCAGGGAAAGTGATGCGGCTCTGGCCGCATCCACCTGATCGATCGATGCCAGCTCCGTTGTGCCGACATGGATGGCTTTTTTGGACAATCGGATGTGCGTCCGTGCCATGACTCAGTCCACCCGCGCGCCGGAAGTGCGCACCACCTTGCCCCAGCGCACGGCATCGGCGCGCAGCTGCTGGCCGAATGCATCGGGTGTGGACGGATAGGGTTCCGCGCCCTGCGCTTCAAAACTGGCCGTCACCTCGCGGGTGCGCAGTAAATCGTTCACATCGGTGTTGATCTTCATGACGACTTCGCGCGGCACACGAGCCGGAGCCATCAGGCCGAACCAGGGGTTGACGTCAAAGTCAGCGAAACCAGCCTCCGCCACCGTGGGAATCTGTGCAAATGCTTTGGCGCGGCGGGCGCTGGTCACCGCGATCGGATGCAGGTTGCCGCTTTTGAGCTGCCCAGCCACGGAGGGCAGACTGGTGAAGACCACGTCCACCTGTCCGGCCAGCAGGTCTTGCAGTGCTTGAGCGGCTCCGCGGTAGGGGACATGCTCAAGCTTGACCGCCGCGCCGGAGCCGAACATTTCACCCAGCAAGTGGTTGACCGAGCCGTTGCCAGCGGAGCCATAAGTCACACGTACCTTTTTCGCCATAGCCACCAGCTCTGCCACGGTGTGAAACGCTGCATTGCTACGCCCCACAATCACAAACGGCAAGGTCGCCAGCGTGGCCACAGGGGTGAAGTCGGCCACCGGATCAAACGACAGACCTCGATACAGGGCACCATTGATGGCCTGGGTTCCCACATAGGTCATGAGCAGCACATAACCGTCCGGGGCAGCCGTGGCCACGGCCCCCATTCCGATATTGCCACCCGCACCAGCTCTGTTTTCCACGATAACGGGCTGGCCCCATTTCTCACCCAGCTTTTGCGCCATGACTCGCGCCAGTGCATCGGAGGCCCCCCCCGGTGTCTGTGGCACGATGATGCGCACCGGCTTGTCTGGAAAGGCTTGAGCGGTAGGAGCCGACAAGCCAAGTAGTGCACACGCAGCGGCAAACACCGAAAGCCTGTTTTTCAGCATGTCGAACCTTTCTTCAGGTCTTCCGCGAGCTGCGCTCGAGCGATTTCGAGGATGTGCGCCAGCTGCTCTGCAACAGGCTTCGAGAAAAATTCCGTGTCCTCACGCGCAATGGCATCGCCCAGTCTCAGCTCCAGCGTCCGCTTCAACCGGTAGCGGGCCCGCAGGGTGTGCAACGACTGCTGCTGCCCGCCATTGCGGGCCAACCAGGCCTGGTGCTGATCAATGGCCTGCGACAGCGCGGTAATGGATTCCGGCTGCGATGAAGCCGTCAGCAGAATCGGAGCTATCCATGCATCCGGGGTATGGCGACTGACGGCAGCAATGCGACGAATATCGGCCACCATGCGCTGGGCACCAGGCAGATCGGCCTTGTTGACCACAAAAATATCGGCCATTTCCATGATTCCGGCCTTCATGGCCTGCACCACGTCGCCGCTGTCGGGCAGCAACACCAGCACCAGCGTGTCGACCTGTGCACGCACCGCGTATTCCGCCTGACCCACGCCCACAGTTTCCAGCAGCACCTCGCCGAAGCCATAGGCATCCATGAGATCGAGCATTTCCGGCAGGTTGTCGGCCAGGCCATCGGTGGTTTTGCGCGAGCCCAGGGAGCGGATATACAGCTCGTGACTGCCGGCAAGGTCATCCATGCGGATGCGGTCGCCCAAAATTGCCCCCCCGCTGTGGGGGCTGCTGGGGTCCACGGCCAGCACCCCCAGCCGCGCCCGTGTCTGCAGCCGCTGCATGGCCAAATGCCCCACCAGCGTGCTCTTTCCCGCTCCGGGCGCCCCGGTCACGCCGATGCGGTGCGCCAGTGTGGCGGGCCGCACCGGCAGTGGACGCAGTGCGGCGTCCGACACGCCGGCATTGGCCAGCCTGGTCAACGCGCGCCCTAGCGATGCACGGTCCAGCGCAGTGACGTTCATGTGCATGGCACGCCCTTTCCCAGCAGTTCTGCTGCGTGCTCATTGAGCAGCGGCGGCAAGCGGTAAGTGGGAGTGAAGTCGTCAAAGCGTATAGGGCTGGCCACGGCGCTGAGCGGCAGGTTGCCATCGCCTAGGGAGACCACCAAATCCCGCGAACGTGCGATGTCGCCGTCCAGCGCGGTATTGAGAGTGCCCACCTCAGCCACCACCACCCCCAAGGGCGCTAGGCGCCGGACCCAGTGCGCTGCCGGGGCCTGCTGCAGCACCTGTGCAATGGCCGACACCACTTCGGTGCGGTGGCTGCGCCGTGCCGCCATGGTGGCAAAGCGCGGGTCACGCACCCACTGAGGCCGCTCGATTTCCATGCAGAAAATTTCCCAGAACTTGTCGTGCGTGATGAACAGCGTCAGCCAGCCATCGGCAGTAGCAAAGATCTGGGCCGGCACCACATACGGGTGCGACGAATCGGCCAGGCGCTCGATCGTCTCGCCAGCGTTGAGTGCCGCGCCAGCCAGATAGTTAAGCTGCGAGAGCATCACGTCATACATCGCCACATCGACCTGGCCGCCCTGCCCCTGCACGATCTTGGCCAGCAAGCCCACGGCGGCCGCCAGTCCGGCCGAGTTGTCCACGGCGGAGTAGCCGGCCTTGGTGGGCGGTGCCGACGGATCGCCGGTGAGGGCCATCACGCCGGTCAACGCCTGGATCACATAGTCATAAGCCGGGTTATCTGAGTACGGGCCATCCAGCCCGTAACCGGTAAGCGCCACGCAGACCAGGCGCTCGTTGCACTGCCGCAGGCTGTCATAGGTCAGGCCGAGTTTGCGGATGGCTGAAGGCCGCAGGTTGGTGATAAGGGCATGTGAGGTACTGGCCAGATCGGCCAGCGCCTCTTGCCCCTGAGCGCAGGCTAAATTCAGCACCACGCTTTTTTTGCTGCGGTTGAGGCTGGCAAAGTAGGCGTTGTGCGGCCCAACAAAGTGCGGGCTCACCGAGCGGGCGATGTCACCCTCGGGCGTTTCGATCTTGATGACCTCAGCGCCCATGTCGGCCAGCATGAGCCCGCAGTAGGGGCCAGCCAGCATGTGGCCGACCTCGATGACACGGATTCCAGCCAACGGGGCCGTCATGACAGGCTTTCGGCCAGCGATGCCACCACTTTGTCGAGCGGCATATCGGCAGTGAAAACGGCGCTGACACCCAACTCGCGCAGCGATTCATGGTCTTCGGCGGGGATGGTGCCTCCGACAAACACCTTCACGTCGGATGCGTTCATCTCGCGCAGCTGCGCAATCACGTCGGCCACCAGTTCTTTGTGGCTACCCGAGAGAATGCTTAAGCCCACCGCATCCACGCCTTCGTCGATGGCGACCTGGGCAATCTGCGCCGGGCTGCGGCGCAAGCCGGTGTAGATCACCTCGGCCCCGGCGTTGCGCAGTGTTAGCGCAATGATCTTGGCCCCGATGTCGTGCCCATCCAGACCGGGCTTGCCGATCAGGATGCGTTTGGATGCCAATTTGGCAGTGCGTTGTTGCGTGCTCATAAGTTCACCGGCTCCTTGAATTCGCCCCACTGCGCCTTGAGGCAGTCCACCATCTCCTCTACCGTGGCATAGGCGTGGCAGCACTCGACCAGGTAGGGCATGACGTTCTCATCGTCCTTGGCGGCAGCTGCCGAAAGGCGGGAAAGTGAACGTTTGACGCCAGCGTTGTCACGGTTGTCCATCACGCGCTGGTATTTCTCCAGCGCACGCTGCGCCACGGTGGGATCGAGCGTGAACACCTCACCCACCTTGATCTCTTCGTTTTCTTTCTTGAAATGGTTCTGGCCCACGACCACGCTTTTGCCGGCGTCGTTGTCGAGCTTGCGCTCCAGCCCGCGCTCAGCCAGGCGCATCTGCAGCCAGCCGTCTTCAATGGCCTTCACCACACCACCGTAGGCATCGATCTCGTCCATGACGCCCACAATCTGCTCTTCCATGCGGTTGGTGTGCTGCTCGACGAAGTAGCTGCCGCCCAGAGGGTCCACCGTGCGGGCGATACCGCTTTCGTAGGCTAGGATCTGCTGCGTGCGCACCGCCAGTTCGGCCGAAAATTCGGTGGGAATCTGGAAGGCCTCGTCGAAAGCGCAGGTGAAGATGGACTGCGCACCGCCAAAGACCGCGGCCATCGTTTCTACGGCCACGCGCGCCACGTTGTTGTAAGGCTGTGGAGCCACCAGAGACGAGCCGCCACAGACCACGCCAAAACGGAAATGCTGGGCCTTGGGGTCTTGAACGTCGTAGCGCTCCTTCATCAAACGGGCCCAGAGGCGGCGCCCGGCACGGAACTTCGCGATTTCGTCGAAGAAGTCCATGTGTACATAGAAGAAGAAGGACAGACGCTTGGCGAACTTCTCGACATCGCCACCACGGCTGCGCAGCTCATCCACATAGGCCAGGCCGTTGGCCAGCGTGTAGGCCATTTCTTCGGCGGCCGTGGCGCCCGCATCCCGCACGTGGGCCCCGGCAATGCTGATCGGGTTGAAGCGCGGAGAGACCTCGTTGGAATACAGAATGCTGTCGGCGATCAGGCGCATGGACGGGCGCACCGGAAAAATCCAGGTGCCGCGCGCCACGTACTCTTTCAAAATGTCGTTCTGGATCGTGCCTGTAAGCTTGCTGCGCGGCACGCCCTGCTTGTCGGCCACAGCCAGGTACATCGCATAAATGATGGCGGCCGTGCCATTGATCGTGAACGAAGTGGAAATTTGCGACAGGTCCAGATCCTTGAACAGGATCTCGGCCTCGCTCAGGTTGGACAGCGAAACGCCGACCTTGCCGATCTCCGGGCGAGCCATCGGGTGCGTTGGATCAAGGCCGCACTGCGTGGGCAGATCCAATGCCACCGACAGGCCGGTTTGGCCTTTTTCCAGCAGGAATTTGTAGCGCTCGTTGGATTCTTCGGCCGTGCCAAAGCCCGAGTACTGGCGAATGGTCCACAGTCGGCCCTGATAGCCATCGGGGAAGATACCGCGAGTGAAAGGGTACTCACCGGGCCGTCCGATGCGCTCGGCATCCACCGCAGAGGCATCCACACAGGTCGGCACCTCAATGCCACTGGGTGACGTGGGGTACAGCTGAGGGATCGCGCCCTCAAACTGCAGGTTGTCGTCTCGGTTCATTGGCTGCCTTTCGCAAGAAATCGGTCCGATGCACTCCAGTGGTCGTCGTGCAGCCAAGTGCACAAGACCTGCTGCCGCTCCACCTCGCGCCGCTGCTCGTAGCTCTGGCCGGTGCGCCATGCGCTGGTCTGCGCCTTGATGGCGCGCAGCACATGGACCGGGCAGGAAAGCATGGGGGCCAGAAATGCCTGGATGTCCTGACCGTCGGGGCCGTCGCTGATGAGCTGGTCAGACAGACCCCAGTCGAGGGCCTGCTGCGCACCCACCATTTCGCAGCGCGCCATCATTCGCAGTGCGCGGGCGCTGCCAACGAGCTGACACAGATCAGGGCCGCCGCCCCAGGCGCTGCTGATGGCCAGGCGTGCCTGGATGAAGCCGATGCGGGCGTGTGCTGCCTGCAAGCGTAAATCGCAGGCCAGTGCCAGTTCGGCACCGCCGCCGATAGCGTCTCCGTTCAGAAAGGCCAGCACGGGCACGGGGCACTGGCGGATGACATCAAGAGCGCCGCGTGAGCGCTCGGCCATGGCCCGGGTCGCGGCTTCGTCCCGCACCTCCGAGAGTTCAACCAGATCGCCGCCGGCGGCAAAGAAGCGTTCGCCGGCGCCGCGGATCAGCAACAGCCGGGTGGTGGACTGAGCGCCCTCTTCTGTGACTGCCTGTGCCAACGCTGTGAGCACATGACCCGCCAGCGCATTGTGTTTGTGGGCCCGGTCAACGGTAATCCAAACCACGCCGTTTTCATGCCGCTCGATGCTGATGTCCTGAATGGCCTGCACTTTTTATTGCCTCCTTGAAATGTTGTGCACCCATCCTAGGAAGGCATTTTTTCTAACACAAGGATGAAAATTCAGTATTTGGAACAAATTAAAAAATGCCGCATGATTACCACCATAAGCACCCGGTTTTGTTCAGCCCACTGAATTTTTGTTTTCAATAGAACTCATTAGAAGGGGAAGCATGGCAGCTACTACCGTCACATCGGTCGATCGTATGATCGATATCTATGAGGTCTTTCAGAGCGGTCAAACACCACTGTCCCTGACGGAACTGGCAGAGGCCATCAACATCCCCAAGAGCACCTGTCATGCACTTGTCAGCACCTTGATTGCTCGCGGCTATCTCTACACCTTGAGCCGTCCTCGGGCGCTTTACCCGACAAGACGTATGTTCGATGTGATGCGCGATATCTGCGCTAAAGATCCCTTGGTAGAGCGTGCTATGCCAGTGCTTGAACGCCTGCGTGATGCCACGCGGGAGACCATTATTCTGGGCAAGCGGCAGGCGGACTCAGTGATCTATCTGCAAGTTGTTGAAGGCCTGCACTCGATCCGATACTCCGCGAAACCGGGGGAGTTCAAACCTTTGCATTCCAGCTCGATTGGTAAAGCGTTGCTCGGTAGCCTCAAGGAAACGGAACTACGGACGTGGCTCAAGGAACGTAAGCTGCAAGCCATAACCCAATCCACCAAAGTCGAGCACGAGCTACTCGTACAAGACGTGCTCGACAGTCGTAAGCAAGGCTACTTTGTCACGCGAGGAGAAAACGTTAGTGACGTTTGGGCGATAGCAGCGTTTATCAACGTCTATAACGAAACGTTGGCAGTTGCAGTTGCTGGTCCACAGCACCGCCTGGAGGGAAATGTGGCCGCGATGGCTCAGCTATTAGTCGCTAGTTGCAGTTTTCTATCACGGCAGCTTGTTCATACTTGATCACGAGTCCTAATCAAGGCTAAAGCCACCTTCTAAGGCTTAGGTCGGCTTTGCCGTATGAATCGACCCGGTGAATCGACCAGCCTTTTCTAGACAGCTTCAAGTCACATGTCCACGCCACCGACCTGCAGTACTGGAAACAAGCCGTTCGAAGTACATATAGATCATCAATAAGCCTCAATGAAACAAGGGCCGATACCGCAGCACATCGACGATCAATGACACTTCGCTGCATGACACAAGCAGATTAGCAACCCATGGCTACGGCACCAATAGATAGAACTCACGTACTGCTCTACTGGACCCAGGTCGATTCAACATCGGCTGGCGAGTAGCCCATTTAAGGTTGAAGTGCCACCTTGAAAAGGCAAGATGCCCGCGAAACGCAGGCATCTTGGTGCTCACTGAACCTTGGAACGTAGACTCAGCGAAGCGTTACCACACTTGGGTTTGATTTATGCAGAGGTTCCTTAAACCAACGCAACCAGGCTCCCCTGGCGCCATAGCTCACGTAGCTTGAACTTCTGCACCTTACCTGAGCCGGTCAAAGGAAACTCTCGGCACAAAAACCAGTGCGTCGGCGTTTTATGTGGCGCCAGTCCAGCACGGCAATGTGCATGCAGCTCGCTTACCGTGGGGATCGATTGGAGATCGGAGGCTCGCACCGCTGCGACGACCACCTCTCCCCAGTACGGATCGGGAATACCGAACACGGCCACGTCTGCCACTCCTGGATGAGAAAACAATTGTTGCTCAATCTCAGGCGGGTAGATGTTCTCGCCACCACGGATGATCATGTCCTTTAGTCGTCCGGTCACTCGTACGTAGCCGCGTTCGTCCATGATGCCGAGGTCGCCGGTGCGTACCCAGTTCTCGGCATCGATGGCCTGGGCATTCGCCTCAGGCATGTTGTAGTAACCCAGCATGCATTGATAGCCGCGGGCCATGATCTCGCCCTCATCCCCTATGGGGACTGGATCTCCCTTCGCTGGATCGCCGATCTTGACTTCCACCTGCCACAAGGGGCGGCCTGCCGAATTAGCCTTGTCTTCTAGTGAGTCATCTGGTGCACATTGCATGACAATCGGGCTAAGTTCAGTCTGCCCAAAAACAGGAGTCAGGTCGCAGCCGAGACTGGTTTCGACCCGCTTGAGTAGGTCTCCAGGAATTGGCGCTCCACCACAAATTGCCGTGCGCAAGGAAGACAAGTCATAACTACTTCTGCTTGCTTGCTCGTGCATGGCAATCAACATTGTCGGCACCCCCAACGTCAATGTTCCGGCCTCACGCTCAATAGCGCTGAGAATTAGCTCTGGATCAAAAACTAGCGGTAGTACATAGGTTGATCGGGTGGTGACGCAGCCGAGTGCACTCATGCCTGAACCTGAGGTATGGAAGAGTGGCATGGGGCTTACAAAGACACCGCGTTTCAGACCTGCCTTCGATGCAATGTAATAGCCGTTCGTCACTAAGCTCAGATGACGCAACATCGCCCCCTTAGGCTCCCCCGTAGTCCCTGAGGTGTACTGGATCTGAGCAGGATCTTCAGGCCTGACAATAGGCAACACAGTGTCACTCGAAGCATTTTTTTCGAGAAGATTCCGCCAGTCAGCGATGCAAAATCGATGCCGGACCTCAGCTTCCAACTCGCGGGCGATATCACCCATAGGCGTCCCTCTGAACTCCTCAGTGTGAATGAGCCCTGCAGCCTCTGATTGCCGGAGCACATAACGCAACTCTTTCGCTCGTAGTGCTGGATTGGCGGTAACCAGCACCAGCCCTGCCATGGCAGCGCCGTACTGTATGAACACCCATTCAGGTACGTTGGGTGCCCACAAGCAGATACGCTCTCCAGGACGGAAATGCTGGGCCAGCCAATGAGCACAACGCTCGGCCTCAGTCAACAACTGCGCGTACGTCCAGCGCCGATCAGTTCTGTTTGCTCCGACCAGTGAGGTCATGCCTGCAGGGACTAACTCGACTAGCGCTGTGACGTCAGGAGCCTCGGCTGCAGCTAGACGCAAAGCGTCACCTGCAGTCAGACTCAGAATAGGCTGCGAAGTATCCGCAGGCCAGTAGGAGGTCTGCAGGGCTTTCATCAGGCTTTTTCCATAGGAAGTGGACCGCCGCCGTTGGGAATGGGACGTCCAGAGTCACGCCAGGCAACCGCCTCATGAAAGCCACGCTGCTCCGCAAAATCTTTGAACCAGCGACCTTCCGCAGTATGCCGAGTGATGCCATCAAACAACGTCGCAAGAGTCTGAGTAGAGGTCAGCCCCATGTTGTCCAACGCCTGATTGATCATCAACTTTTGCATGGCCAGATGGTTTGTGGGTACGCCTGCGATGCGGTCGGCTAACTCTTCCACACGAGCATTTAGTCGCTCTGCTGGTACAGCCTCCAGAACCAGCCCCCACGCGGCAGCAGTCTTTCCATCGATCTTGTCACCGGTCAGCAGCATGCGCTTCGCTCGTTCCACACCTAATCGGTAGACCCACATGGCTGTTGTGGGGCAACCCCAAACCCGCGCAGGCATATAGCCAATCTTTGCGTCCTCCGCCATGACCACGAGGTCACAGCTCAAGGCTATATCGCTACCGCCCGCGACGGCATAGCCGTGGATTTTGCAGATGGACGGTTTCAGCGCGCGGAACAATGTGAAGAAGTCGTCCGTGTTGCGACGCATCCCGCGATAGTCTTGGATCGGATCCCACGATGGACCTGCCTGGTTCCAGCGGCTATTGCCATCTTCCGCAAATTTTTTGAGGTCATAACCGGCGCAGAAAGCATCGCCGTCGCCGCTGAGCACTATTACATGCACGTCGGGATCACTTTCTGCTAGCTCCACAGCTGCGCGGATTTCTCCAGGCATATCGTCATCAATAGCATTCAATCGATCGGGCCTGGACAGCGTGATATAGGCCTTGCGGTCGCGTGCTTCGTAGCGAAGTGTCTTGAACTGGCTCATTTCTCAGGTCTCCTCGTGGTTGAAAGGTCTACTTAGGGGGATCGGGTTGGTTTTTGAGCAGAATTCGTACGGCCCAGGACCAGCTTTGCAGCAGCTTTTCCTGTCGATGCTTATCTTCACGTAGCAAGCAGGCCAGAGCCATCCCTCGCAGCAGCTCCATGCTCAAGGCAACGACTTCTGTATAAGCTGGAAGGTTCTTAACAGAGGCAAAGAGTTCAGAAACCACGCGCTCGAAATCGCGCCTGGCCTGTCGCTCCGCATCGCGCAGCGACTCGCGAAGGTTTGCGTCGGTGCGGGCTACAGCCCACAGTTCCAGCTCTGCCAGATAGGCAGGTTGGGTGAATGCCTCCGCCAATGCGCGCGTCGCCCTATCCACTGGCTCCATCTCGGCGGGCTGCAGTGCAAGTGCACGACGAACAGAATCCTCATTGCGTGCGACCAGTGCTTCGATGGTGGCAGCAAGCAACTGCGCGTGGCTCGGAAAGTGGTGAAGGAGAGCGCCTCGACTGACCTGAGCGCGCTCCTGCACTTCAACTGTGGTTGTTGCGGCGCTGCCGCGTTCGATCAAGGAAGCTACGGCCGCATCAACGATGCGCTGACGTGTTGCATCACGTTGTGCAGTGCGGGTTGTTGGTTTTGATTTGACAGTCATCATTGACTGCAAATATTAGCAGTCAGAGATGACTGTTAAACAGGTGTAATCCCTGAATCGACCAGCTTTTCCTAAATAGCCGCAAGCCTTTCAGAACGGCCTCCTTCGATATCTATGGGAGCGCTGCTTCGCTTCCTGAAATAAGCACTTTCGTACGAGCTAGTAAGATGAATTCCCTTGTCAAATTTATTAACAAAACAGGCCAATTTACAAAATAAATTTGTTTAACAAATTTATTGGAAAGCTTCAAACTTCCTTCAAGACTTATAAAACTTGGAGACGTCAGTTGGAGCAAACGACTTTCAGTGCACCGAAGCACTTCTTCCGCCCTTCTCGTTCACACGCCGTTGTTGTTGGTGGCGGCACCATGGGAGCAGACATTGCAGTTGTTCTTTGCCGCGGTGGCTGCAAAACGACAGTCATCGAGTCCAATGCCGATCGTGCGGCGAAGGTAACTGAGCTAGTATTAAATGGACTGAGCCAACTGAATGCGGCCCAGCACCTTGAAAAGCTGTCAGTAGCTTCTTCACTGGATGACATCGACTGGGCATCCGTAGATGTCGCGATTGAGTGCATCCCCGAGCGTTTGGATATCAAACAGGCTCTGTTTCAACAACTCGAACAAAGAGCTCGTAAAGACGCACTGCTGGCCAGCAACAGTTCCAGCTTTCCCATCACTGCGATTGCCGAGGGACTGCAGACTCAAGATCGCATGCTGGGACTGCACTTTTTCATGCCCGCCCACCTGACGCCTCTGGTTGAGGTTGTATGCGGCGAAGCATCCAGCATGGAGTGCGCTGAGAATCTTTACGCTTTCATGCGCCAGTGCGGCATGGTTCCAGTGCTGGTCAAAAAGGATCTACCTGGCTTCCTCGCCAACCGCCTTCAGCATGCACTTGCACGCGAAGCCTTTGCATTGATCGATGCAGGCATTGCTTCACCCGAAGACGTAGACGCGGCAGTGCGCTTTGGCTTTGGCTTTCGATTTCTCGCGGCAGGCCCCGTTCTTCAGCGCGACCACGCAGGCCTTGAAGTTCACTGTGCTGCCGGGGCGACGATGTATCCGTCACTTGCCGCCAACAAAGAGCCCAGCCAATGCCTGTCGCAAAAAGTGGCTGAAGGCAAATTCGGAATGAAAAGCGGAGAAGGTTTTTTCAAATGGACTCCTGAGAGCATTGCACAAGAGAAGCAGCGATATCAAACGACTCTGCTAGCAGGTCTTGAGATTCTGAAAAATGAGCTGCCTCCTGTAGGCGATGCGATAGAGCAATAAGAGGAGAACATGATGAATCAGCCTTTGATCGTGACTGTTGCACCCAACGGGGCATACAAGACCAAAGAACAGCACTCAAACGTACCTCTCACTGCAACGGAATTGGCGCAAACAGCCAAAGAATGCTTGGACTCAGGTGCATCCATGATCCATATGCATGTGCGCAAACCAGATGGCACACATTTGCTGGATGCCCATGCCTACTTGGAAGCTACAGCTGCTGTACGCAAAGCGGTTGGACAGGAATTGGTTGTTCAGATCACAACCGAAGCAGCTCA
Organism: Comamonas sp.; assembly: GCF_036643215.1. GTDB lineage: Bacteria > Pseudomonadota > Gammaproteobacteria > Burkholderiales > Burkholderiaceae_C > Comamonas. The sequence continues at coordinate 107,710 of NZ_JAVXSJ010000014.1, forward strand.
GGTCTACCAGCCATACGAGCAAATGCAGGTCGCACGCGACGTGAATCCTGAAGCGATTTCTGTAGGTCTACGCGAGATTCTCAAACCAGAAGTTCCTGAGTCCGACATCCAAGCCTTCTTCACATGGCTCAAAGACAGCAATGTGATGACCCAGGTGATTCTGTATGACGTGGCCGACGTTCAAGCTTGGCAGCGCCTACGCTCATCTGGCGTCATCCCTGAAAACAAGTGGTTCTTGCTCTTTGTCCTGGGACGCTATTCGGCAGGACAGACCTCGTCCCCCACAGACTTGCTGCCATTCCTTGAAGCACATGACGAAGCCTACCCTTGGGCCATGTGTGCCTTTGGACCTCAAGAAAACGCCTGCGCCATTGCTGCAGCAAGCCTTGGAGGTCATGCACGCGTTGGCTTTGAAAACAACCTGTTCTTGAAGAGCGGAGAACAAGCTTCCAACAATGGGGCATTGGTCGCGCAGGTACGCAAGGGCGCCGAGGCTCTCGGACGCCCATTGGCTACCGCAAGCGATATCCGAAGCCTTTTCTTGAACTGAAAAACGCTTCAGATCGACAGTGATTCTTGTGCCTTCAAGTAGTGATCTCTTGGGGGGACAAGGTGAGCCACTGTCAGGCTAATAAGGCGATCTCTTGTCCCCTCAGCCAAAACATCCAGAAGCTCATGGTGTTCCTTTTGAGATTGCAGCTGACGCTCTCTCGACATCAGAGCTCCGAATCGAATTGCATGCGTTCTGCGTGCAAAGTCTTCAATGGATTGCGACAAAAAAGCATTGCCGCATTGAGCAAACAAAAGCCGATGAAACTCTTGGTTGGTCCTAAAGATGCCACGCGGATCCTGCTTCTGGATCGCTGTGTCATGCCCAGCCTGGATACCTTTCAACTGTTTCAACGCCTCACTGGACAAAGGCAGCGTGATTTTGCGCATTGCTTCAGCTTCAAGGAGCTCACGCATCTCATAAAGATGAATCACTTCATCTTTGCCAAAGGCTTTCACCATGGAGCCAACGTTGCGCTTGCGTTCAAGCAGCCCCACGCTTTCCAGCTGAGCCAAAGCGTCTCTCACCACATGACGCTTGGCTCCAAATCTTTCCATCAAATCATCTTCGACAAGACGCACTCTGGGCGCCAAAAGCCCCAGAACAATGTCTTCCTCCAATGTCGCGGCAATAGCAGATGCGCCGTCCTCAGAAGGACGGCGTTCATTGGCATGAACGCCCGTCGGCATATGGTCTTAACTCCTTGGGATCGAACCTTTGCGTTCCGTAGCTGTCAAGAAATCAAAGTCTGCGCCTCGATCAGCCTGCAAAACCGTTTTCTTGAACAAATGAGCGTAGCCACGCTCAGCCGTCGGAACCTGAACAGGCTTGGCATTCTGACGCATCGCCAGTTCTTCATCACTGACAAGCCATTCAATACTGCGTTCACGTACAGAGAGGCGAATTCTGTCACCTGTTTGAACCCAGGCCAGTGGACCGCCTATCGCGGCTTCGGGAGTCACGTGCAAAACGATGGTGCCAAACGCGGTGCCGCTCATACGGCCATCGGAAACACGCACCATATCTTTAACGCCTTGAGCTGCGAGTTTCTTGGGAATAGGGAGGTAACCCGCCTCCGGCATCGCCGCGGCCTTAGGGCCAATATTTTTGAGAACCAGCACGTCTTCGGCCCGAACATCAAGATCCGGCGAGTCAATGCGAGCGGCCAAATCCTCGGCATTCTCAAAAACGACCGCTCGGCCTTCGTGCTCCATCAGCTCAGGGTTAGCTGCGGACTGCTTGATGATGGCTCCACCTGGGGCGAGGTTGCCGTGCAGTACCGCAATTCCACCCTGTGGATACAAAGGCGCATCCAATGTCTTGACGATATGCTGCTTGAAGCCTGGGCCAGCAGCTTCCAGTTCCTCACCCAGGGTTCTACCCGTCACAGTCAGCGCATCCAAGTGCAGCAGAGGCTTAAGCTCTCGCAGCAATGTAGGCATGCCACCAGCTGCATGGAAGTCTTCCATATAGTGATCTCCCGAAGGCTTGAGATCCAGCAGCACAGGTGTATTGCGGCTCATCACATCCAGAGCCTTCAAATCGAGTTCATAGCCCAGTCGTCCTGCAATAGCAGCCAGGTGAACAATGGCGTTGGTAGAGCCTCCCATAGCCAAGAGAACACGCATCGCATTTTCAAAAGCGGCAGGAGTGAGAATCTTGTCGATAGTCAAACCCGTACGGGCCATTTGCACCGCCACTTCACCCGAGCGCTCTGCAATTCGAATCCGGTCAGCCGTTACTGCAGGCGGCGTTGCGCTACCAGGAACGCCAATCCCCAAAGCTTCGGCAATACAGGCCATGGTGCTTGCCGTTCCGGCGACAGAACATGTCCCGACGCTTGCTACCAGCTGATTATTCACATCGGAAATCTCTTCAGCATCAATTTCTTCAGCGCGGAACTTGCCCCAATAGCGACGGCAATCAGTACAAGCACCAACCCGCTCGCTGCGATGAGAGCCAGTGAGCATCGAGCCTGTAACCAGCTGGACTGCAGGCAAGCCAGCCGACGCAGCCCCCATAAGTTGGGCGGGCACCGTCTTGTCACATCCGCCAATCAGCACAACCGCATCCATGGGCTGAGCTCGCAGCATCTCTTCCGTATCCATGGACATGAGATTGCGCAAATACATGCTGGTTGGCTGCGAAAAGCTCTCATGCAAAGAAATAGTCGGGAAGTCCATCGGCAACCCACCAGCCATCAGGATGCCTCGCTTCACCGCTTCGATCAGTTGCGGCATGTTCCCGTGACAAGGGTTGTAAGAGCTCCCAGTGTTCGAAATGCCAATCACTGGTCGATCCAGAGCCTTGTCTGTATAGCCAGCACCCTTGATGAAGGCTTTACGCAAGAAAAGAGAGAACCCGCGATCACCGTAGTTGGTGAGTCCCTTGGAAATCCCGCTCGAAGCGGCTTCGGGATGAATCGCGGGCTGTTGGTTTGGCTTGTTCGTCATGAGAGGGTTAACCATTGTTGATGCGCTGATTATTAATAATATTATTGATTAAAGAAAAAATCGAGCGCTCAACCAAGAAAGCGCATACCTGAAAACCCTAAAGGAGACCTAATGACCACCAATGATTTCAATCACCAAAGTTCACGTCGTCACATACTTTCCACTCTCGCTACCGCAGTTCTGCTGACTTTGGGCGCGACAGGCGCCGCGCTGGCACAAGCCGACTACCCCAACAAGCCTGTGAGGCTTGTAGTGCCTTACGCCCCCGGTGGCGCAACTGATGTGATTGGCCGTGTACTGGCCAAACAACTTTCTGACGCGTTAGGCCAGCAATTCGTAGTCGATAACCGCGCTGGTGCAGGAGGTAGTCTTGGAGCAGGTCAAGTTGCGAAGTCCCCTGCTGATGGCTATACCTTGCTAATGGGAGCCTTTACAAGTCACACTATCAATGCGGCCCTGACACCCGCAGTGACACCTTTCGACATTCACAAAAGCTTTTCTCACATCTCTGTGGTTGGTACCGTCCCCCTGGTGTTCGTGGTCAACCCCAACATCCAAGCCAAGTCTGTCAAGGAACTGGTATCTCTTGCCAAGGCCAGCCCTGGCAGTGTCACATTGGCATCCGCAGGCAATGGCTCACCTCAACATCTTGCTATTGAGATGTTCAAGCGTCAGGCTCAAGTTGATGTTGTTCACGTTCCGTACAAAGGCAGCGGACCAGCCCTATCTGACCTGTTGGGCGGCCAAGTCAATGCAATGATCGACACCGTTCCTGCTGCACAAAGCCAGATCAAAGCAGGTAAGTTGCGCGCGCTGGCTACAACAACCAAAGAGCGTGTACCTTCAGTTCCTGATGTTCCAACTGTCTTGGAAGCGGGAATGCCTGAAATGCAGGTGAGCTCCATGTTTGCACTTTCCGCTCCAGCAGGAACACCGAGCGCAGTTATCCAAAAAATAAACGCGGCACTGAAAGTGATTCTGTCAAAGCAAGATGTCAAAGACTCCATGCTTGCACAAGGCGCCATTGCAACCTACAGCAGCCCAGATGAAACAGCAAAGATCATTAATGCCGAGTACGCCAAGTGGGCCAAATTGATCAAAGACGCCAACATCAAGGCAGAGTGATCAACAGCAAGCGGAGGTATGAAAACTCATAGCTCTGCTGCCTATACTCACGTGGTGGAAGCCAACCTATCGACTAAAGACCTGAAGGCGGTCGTGGCCCTAAGTCAAACTAAAAGCTTTGGCCAGGCCGCTCTTCTCGTTCACTTATCTCAGTCTGCCCTGTCTGCCCTGATTGCGCGTGTAGAGACGCAAATCGGGGCACGATTATTTGAGCGTACGACCCGCGCTGTCGAACTGACTGATGTAGGACATGTTTTTGTGGCTCACGCGCAAGAACTCTTACGCGATATGCAGCGCGCTTTGCAATCCGTATCGGATACCGTGCAGCTAAAGACTGGATCTGTCACCGTAGCAGCCCTGCCTTCATTAGCAGCATCCTTGGTTCCAAAGGTATTTGCCGAGTTTGCACAACTTCACCCCAAAATCCGACTTTCCCTGATCGATACCTTGTCAGGGCCAGCATTTGATCTTGTGCGCGATGGCAAGGTCGACTTTGCCCTAACCGCTGCTGACCCAAAGCAAGAGGATCTGGCTTATGAGCAACTGACCGAGGATCAATTCCTACTCATCTGCCCTGAAGGACACCCTCTTGGCGATCACACAGAGCCAATCTCTATAGAAAGCACTCTGGACTATCCACATATCTCAATGTCTGGATCAGCAAGTGTTCGCCAATATATTGATGCTGATTTGCTCGCTAAAGGAGTTCACTTCACCCCAGCCTTTGAAGTTGACCACATCGCCACAATCGGAGCTTTGGTCAGAGAAGGGTTGGGCATCAGTGCTCTACCAGAGACCGCAATTTCACTACTAAAAACTGGCGACCTCACAAAAATCCCTTTGTCCGCCCCCGGAATTCAACGTCCGTTGGGCATTGTGAAGCGCCGCCACTCACCTCAAAGCTCTGCAGCCAAAGAGCTTGAGACACTGGTACGAACGAGCTTATGCAGACTGTTCTCGTTATCGTCGCCTCCCGAATGATCTGCGACGCTGAAGCAAGGTGTGCCAGCCGGAACCCTGTACTTAATACGACCAAGAAATGGGATGCATTCAATCGCAACAGGGCAGTTCTCTAGCTTGGCTGCCGCCTGCAGCAGTCAATGTCCAAAGTTGGACTACCCATTGCACTGGGTGTTGATTTCCACCCAGAAGTGACCCACTAGACCCCGGTTTTTCCATCTCAATC
>NZ_JAVXSJ010000015.1:0-109206 GCF_036643215.1 Comamonas sp.
ACGTTGTAGTCCACCACGCGCTTGACAGGGACCAATACCTTCATTGCTGCGGCTCCTTAATGATTACTGCATTGACGTTTACGTAAACTGAATTCATTTTATGCGGCACTGCAACACTCTCCACACAAGTTTTCAGTCAATCTGACCGGGTATCTGTGCTTCAGCCTTGTAGTGCGGCATGGCATAAAAAAAGAACGACCGTTCAATTTTATGCACAACCAGTGTGAAATCACGGGTCTCAGATGAGTCAACCCAGGGTAAAACCTAGGTCAAATCAAGCCATGAGCCTCGTGGCAACACCCGGCAAACCCACAAGGTACCACTGGCAAAGCCTGTGCTCGTCGTTCAAACGGACGGGCTGCGTGATTTGGCAATGCAAGCACACACCTGCAGACGGCAAAAAAGCCCTCTCACTTCCCAAAAACTATCGCCACTGCGGCTTGCGCTTTTGCGCAAAGGCCTGAGCACCCTCTTGTGCAGCAGCATCCATCATGTTGACCGCCATGGTCTGCCCAGCCAGTTGGTAGGCCGGCTCCAGCCCCATTTCACGTTGGCGATAAACCAGCTCCTTACCCATCTGAATAGCGATGCGGGGCTTGCTCACAATTCCCGCTACAAGAGCATCCACAGCTGCATCCAGCTCATCGGGATGGGCTACACGATTGAGCAAACCGTAGTGCAAAGCCGTCTGCGCATCGATGAAGTCGCCGGTCAGCAGCATCTCCATGGATTGCTTGATGGGCATGCTCCGCACCAGCGGCACGCTGGGCGTAGAGCAGAACAAGCCGTACTGAATGCCGCTGGTGGCAAAGCGTGCATCGCTGCTGGCCACGGCCAGATCGCACTGCGCCACCAACTGGCAACCTGCAGCCGTCGCAATGCCTTGCACCCTCGCAATGACGGGTACAGGCAGCTTCTGAACCGATAGCATCATGCGGCTGCACTGAGCAAACAGCTGCTGGTAGTACGCCAGCTCTGAATGCGCTGCCATGTCTTTGAGGTTATGCCCGGCGCAAAAGGCCTTGCCTTCAGCCGCCAGCACCACCACGCGGGCCTGTTCATTTTGGGCAACCGCATCCAGCGCCGTTTGCAGCTCGGTCAGCATTTCGCTGCTCAGCGCATTGAAGCGCTGCGGGTCGTTGAGGGTGATGCACACCACGCCGCGCGCATCCTGAGTCATCAGCACTAACGAATCACTCATCGTTGTCACCCTGTATTCAGACTAGATATCGGCCAGCACGCGCAGATGCGCTTCCACACTGCGTGCCAGCGGGTCCATCACATAGCCGCCTTCAAGGCAGGAGACGATGCGCCCCTTGGAAAAGCGCCGGGCAATGTCCTTGATGCGCATGGTGATCCAGGTGAAGTCGTTTTCCGTCATGCCCAGCTGGCCCATATCGTCTTCGCGGTGGGCATCAAAGCCAGCGCTGATGAAGATCATTTCGGGCTTAAAAGCTTCAAGGCGCGGAATCCACATCATCTCGACAATCTCGCGAATATCCATGCCCTTGGTATAGGCCGCCACGGGCACGTTCAGCATATTGGCTGCCGGTTCCTTGTCGCCGCTGAACGGGTAGAACGGGTGCTGAAAGATGCCGCACATCAGCACGCGGTCATCGCCCGCCAGAATGTCTTCGGTGCCGTTGCCGTGGTGCACATCAAAGTCAATCACGGCCACGCGTTTGAGGTGATGGCGATCCAGCGCGTACTTCACGCCCACAGCCACATTGTTGAAAAAACAAAAGCCCATGGCTTGGCTGCGCGTGGCATGGTGACCCGGCGGGCGCACGGAACAAAAAGCATTTTCCAGCTCGCCCGCAATCACCGCATCGGTCGCCGCCAGCGTCGCGCCTGCAGAGCGCAGCGCAGCTTTGAAGGTGTAGCGATTGATGGAGGTATCGGTGTCGAGTTGTCGGTACTCAGGCCCGCCAGCAGCCAGTTCCTGCTCCAGTCTATCGGTCAGACCCTGCAGGGCGGCGATGTGCATGGGGTCATGCGCCAGCTCCACCTCAGCCAGAGAGGCCAGAGGTGCCTCGTAGCGCGCCAGCGCGTCGCCTACACCGGTGATAAGTAATCGGTCTTCTATCGCGTCAAGCCGCGCAGGGCATTCAGGATGGCCTGGGCCCATCTCGTGCAACCAGCAGTCCCGATGGGTGAAATAACCTGTCTTGCCCACAGTCATGTCTCCGCTATCGCTTATTTAGGATATGTTTCTGTCATGCATGCACAGAACACAATTAATGCGCTTTTGAGTCAGCTTAACACGGTGATGGAGGGTAAACAGGATCAGGTCAGAGACGGCGTGGCATGCCTGTTGGCGGGTGGTCACTTGCTGATTGAGGACGTTCCTGGCGTGGGCAAGACCACGCTGGCCCACGCTCTGGCGCACAGTTTTGGCCTGCAATTTTCACGCGTGCAGTTCACCGCCGACCTCATGCCCAGCGACCTTACCGGGGTCTCCATTTACGACCGTGGACGAGAGGCTTTCGTCTTCCACCGCGGCCCGGTGTTTGCACAAGTGCTGCTGGCCGACGAAATCAACCGCGCCAGCCCCAAGACCCAGAGCGCACTGCTTGAAGCCATGGAAGAGCGCCAGGTCACCACCGAGGGCAAGACCCACAGCCTGCCCTCGCCCTTTTTTGTGATTGCCACCCAGAACCCGCTGGATCAGCTTGGCACCTTCCCCTTGCCTGAAAGCCAGCTTGACCGCTTCCTCATGCGCATCAGTCTGGGCTACCCCTCACGCGACGCCGAGCGCAAGCTGCTGACGGGTAACGGTCGCCGCTCTGCCGCTGATGCGCTGCAGCCCGTCATCAATCAAGAGCAGTTGCAGCAACTGCAAGCGGCCGCGCTGGCTGTGCATGTCAGCGATGCGCTGCTGAACTATGTGCAAGACCTGATTGCCGCCACGCGCAACGGCCAATGGTTTGCCCAAGGCCTGTCGCCACGCGCAGGCATTGCGCTGCTGCGCGCTGCCAAAACCATCGCCTTGATGGAAGGCCGCGACTATGTGGCACCTGATGATGTGCAGGCCATCTTGCCACAGGTAATTGCCCACCGGCTGGTGCCAGTAGGCCATGCCGGCCGGGGTGCTGTGGAGCAGGTGCGCGCCATGATGCAAGCCGTTCCGCTGTCTTGATGATGACGATGAAATCGCTCATGAATTTCATAGCATGAAGCGCTCTATACACAAGGGCGAGAAGCCAAAAATACCCAACATCTTTCAGAGCCTGTCTCCACGCGCCAAATTCCGCGAATGGATGTTTGCACGCCTGCCACGCTCCGACCAGTTGACGCTGACACAGAGCAATGTCTACATCCTGCCTTCGCGGGCGGGCTGGGCCATGCTGGCCACATTGATCGTGCTGCTGGTTGCTGCCATCAACTACCAGCTCAACCTTGGCTATCTGCTCACCTTCTTGCTAGCAGGCAGCGCCGCCGCCAGCATGGTGGTGGGCCACGGCAATCTGCGCGGTCTGCAACTCAGTCTGCAAACAGCAATTTCTCCCCGTGGTCATGGCGGCTGCTTTGCCCACGCACCCTGCCCCCTGCATTTCAAGCTGCACAACAGCCGCCGCACGCGCCGCTGGGGCATCGGACTGGCACTACATCAGGCGCGGCAAAGCGCCGACCATTCCGACGCGTGGAGCTGGGTTGATGTGCCTGAACTTGGCAGCACCGCCGTGCAACTGAGCTTTGTGCCCCAGCAGCGCGGCCTGCATGATTTACCGCCAGTGTCCATACTCACGCGCTACCCGCTGGGTGCCTTTCGCGTCTGGGCACTGTGGCGGCCCAAAACACCGATCTGGGTCTATCCCTCCCCTGAAGCGAATGCACCCCCTCTGCCACCCGCCAGCCCTGAAGCCGGTGGCCGCAGCAGTGCGCAAGTGCGCAGCGGCGAAGAATTTGATGGCGTGCGGGCCTATCAGACGGGCGACCCGCTCAAGCTGGTGGTGTGGAAGAAAGCCGCCCAGTCTTTTGCCGCAGGCAGCCACCAACTGGTCAGCCGCGACCGGCCGTTTGCCCACCACCACCGGCTGTGGCTAGACATTCGCCAGACCGGCCTTTCCGACCACGAGGCCCGCCTGTCGCGCTTGACCGCATGGGTGCTGATGGCAGAGCAGCAAGGCCGCACCTGGGGCCTGCGCCTGTCCGGCGGCAAAGAAATAGCCCCCGGCAGCGGTGCGCAGCACACCACGCGCTGCCTTGAAGCATTGGCGGCTTGCCCATGACGCGTTTTAAAACCCTCAACCAGCCTGCGCACAACCACTGGCTCCAGCAACTTTCAGCCCTGCCCCGCGATGCGCGGGACACTTTGTTTTTGCTGGCCGTCATCGCATGGATTTTGCTGCCGCAAATTCAGCAAATGCCATGGTGGACCAGCGCCTTCGCTGCAGCCCTGTTGCTGTGGCGCGCACGCCTGGCGCTGACCGGCGCGGCGCTGCCCAGCCGCTGGGTGCTGGCAGGCGCGCTAGCCCTTGCCATTGGCGCCACCTGGGCCACACACAAAACCATTGTGGGCCGCGATGCAGGCGTGACGCTGGTCGTCATGCTGCTGGCCCTCAAAACCCTGGAACTGCGCGCCCGGCGCGACGCCATGGTGGTGTTCTTTCTGGGCTTTTTTGTACTGCTCAGCAACTTCTTCTATTCCCAGTCGCTGCCCATCGCCGTCGCCATGGTGCTGGGCCTGATGGGGCTGCTCACCGCACTGGTTAACGCGCATATGACGGCGGGCAAACCGCCTTTGATACAGGCGCTACGCACTGCGGGCTGGCTGGCGCTCTGGGGCGCTCCGGTCATGGTCGCGCTGTTTCTGTTCTTTCCGCGCATGGCGCCGCTGTGGGGTGTGCCTTCTGACGATATGGCAGGTCGTTCTGGCCTGTCTGAGAACATGCGCGTGGGCGAGGTTGCATCGCTGGCCATGGACGACAGCGTGGCGCTGCGCATTCGCTTCGATACACCGGGCGAGAAGGAGCCGCCGGGCAACACCCTGTACTTCCGTGGCCCGGTGCTCAGCCAGTTTGATGGCCGCAACTGGCAAGCCGACACCATGGCGGAAGCCATGACTGCGCCGCAGCTGCGCGTGCGCGGCGAGCCCATTCGCTACCAGATGCTGATCGAGCCCAGCAAGCGCCGCAGGCTGACGCTGCTGGACGCCGTCAAGACCGAGCCACAGACACCGCCCGGCGCCTCCATCGGTCGCACGCGCATGACATCCAGCTTGCAGTGGCTGACCTGGCGCCCCATCACCGATGTGCTGCGCGTAGATGCGCAAAGCTATCTCGACTTCAGCTACGGCCCGCTACGGGCCACGCCAGAGCTGCAGCGCTACCTGCAACTGCCGCCCGGCAGCAACCCGCGCACACAGGCGCTGGGTGAGCAACTGCGTGCCCAGTTGGGTGCCAATGCAGACACCGGCACACTGATTGCCGCCGCACTTCAGCGCCTGAAAACCGGTGGCTATACCTACACACTGGAGCCCGGCGTGGTGGACAGCATGCATACCGCCGACGACTTCTGGTTTGACAGCAAGCAAGGCTTTTGCGAGCACATTGCCTCGGCCTTTGCCGTGCTGATGCGCGGCATGGGCGTGCCTGCGCGCATCGTCACCGGTTATCAGGGCGGCGACCGCAACAGCGTGGACAACTACTGGACCGTGCGCAACAGCGACGCCCACGCATGGACCGAGGTCTGGATTGCTGGCCAGGGCTGGAGCCGCGTGGACCCCACCGGAGCCGTGTCACCCGGGCGCGTCGGCCAGCTTCAGCGACTGAGCGCACCGCGTGGCGCGCTTGCCAGCGCCATGGGCAATTTTGTCGATAGCGGCACGCTGGAAAAGCTGCGCGCCGTATGGGAAGCTGTGAACGGCCACTGGAACCAGTGGGTCATCAACTACACGCAAAGCCGCCAACTTAATCTGCTGCAAAACCTGGGCTTTGAATCACCCAGCTGGACCGATCTGCTGCGCCTGCTGGCCGGCAGCCTCAGCGCCCTTGCGCTGCTGTGGCTGGTCTGGGCTCGCTTCACGCGCCCCCAGCGCGACGGCTGGAGCCAGCTGATGCACACGGCGCAGCAGCGCCTGCAGCGTGCAGGCATTCAAAGCAGCGCCAGCGACTCTGCCCGCAGCCTGGCACGCAGCGTGCAGACACAGTGGGGCGCAAATTCTCCTCTGGCGACGACCTTATCTGACTGGCTTCTGGACATGGAGCGGCTACGCTATGCAGCGCCGTCCACACCTGACGAGACCGCCCTCAAAACATTGCGTCAGCGCTGGCAAACCATCAAACGCCAGAGCTGGCCTACTACTCCAAAGAACTCCGAAGAACTAAAAACATGAGCATCAACCCAATGAACAACAAGCGCTTCAACGCCAAAACACTGAGCGCTTTGGCCTTGTGCCTGCTGACGGCCAGCGCCATGGCCGCACCCGCAAAAAAGACGCTCAAGAAAGCCGCGCCGATTGCCGCAGCAGCGGCGGCAGCCTCCGTGGCCTACGCCAGCCGTGACATGGCCGCACCCGCAAAAAAGACGCTCAAGAAAGCCGCGCCGATTGCCGCAGCAGCGGCGGCAGCCTCCGTGGCCTACGCCAGCCGTGATGACGCCATGCAACTTGCCGCCGACATTGCCAGCCGCCGTGACCTGCCCGCCGACTGGGTGCGTGCGCAGCTAAGCGAAGCGCGCAATCTGCCCGTGGTCACACGCCTGATGACGCCCGCAGGCAAGACCTTTGTGAAGAACTGGACGGTGTACCGCAGCCGCTTTATCGACCCCGTGCGCATTCGCGCTGGCGTGCAGTTCTGGCAGGCCAACCGCCAGGCGCTCGCGCGTGCTGAGCAGCAGTTTGGCGTGCCCGCCGAAATCATCGTCGGCATCATCGGCGTAGAAACCATTTACGGCCGCAACATGGGCAACTTCCGCGTGATGGATGCGCTGGCCACACTAACGCTGGACTTTCCGCAATCTCACCCGCGCGCGCAGGCCCGCACCGATTACTTCCGCGGCGAGCTGGAGCAGGTGCTGGTCACCGCCAACCGCACAGGCTCTGACCCGTTTGCACTGCGCGGCAGCTACGCCGGGGCCATGGGTCTGGGCCAGTTCATGCCCAGCAGCTGGGACAAATATGCCGTCGATTTTGATGGCGATGGCCGCATCGACCTGTTCAACAGCGCGACCGACGCGATTGGCTCCGTGGCCAACTACTTCATCGGCCACGGCTGGAAGCCCGGCCTGCCCACGGCCTTCACCGTCGACATGCGCGCTCAAGGCGAGAACCTCGCCACCTTGCTGGCCCCCGACATCAACCCGACCTTCACCGCCACGCAAATGGCCGAGCGCAATGTGCGCGTGCTGGGCGCTGAAAGCTATGAGCGCCCTCTCGCGCTGATTGAGCTGAAAAACGGCAGCTCAGGCCCCACCGAATACATTGCGGGCACAGAGAATTTCTACGCCATCACGCGCTACAACTGGTCGGCGTTCTATGCACTGTCCGTGATCGAGCTAGGCCGCGAAGTGCATGAGGCCTACCTCAGCAATCAGACCGCCAAAAATTAAATGGAATCAGGCTGCAGCGCTTAATTCATAAGCGCTAGCAGCTATTGATTTGATATTTTTCAAGCGCTCTCAAAACCGCTTCATCTGGCACTGGCTGGGCATCTCGGCCTTGGCGGCCGCAATCTCGCGCACCACCTTGAAGCCGTAGCCCGAGCCTTCCACATCAAAGTCCACGCCAGCGCCGCCCTGCTTTTCCATCATGCCTACCACCAGCGATTGCTGAAACTGGTGGTCTGCTGCACGCATTCGGCCTGAGCGGCCCGCGAGCTGCACCTGGGCCTGTTCCATGGCGCGGACCACGGCCACCGTGTCGGTGCTGCCGGCTTTTTCCAGACTCTGGGCCAGCGCCTCGATCATCAGCTGCATGCGCATGTGCACATAGTCATCTCGCGGATCCGGAAAGCGCTGGCGGAAGGACTGGTAAAACGCCCGGCTCTGGGCCGTTGGCACATTGGGCAGCCAGTCCGCCACGGCCAGCACCTTGCCCACGCCCGCATCGCCCAGCGCAGCTGGTGCCCCAAGTGCATTGCCGTAGAAGGTGTAAAAACGCCCTTCGTAGCCCGCCTCTCGCGCCGCCTTGACCAGCAGCATCAAGTCATTACCCCAGTTACCCGTAATCACGGCCTGCGCGCCGCTTTGCTTGATCTTGACGGCATAGGGCGCAAAGTCTTTGACCCGGCCCACAGGGTGCAGCTCATCGCCCACGATACGCACATCAGGCCGCTGCGCCGCCAGCTGGCGTCTGGCCTCGCGCAGCACGGCCTGACCAAAGCTGTAGTCCTGCCCGATCAGATAGGCGCTTTGCACCGCTTTATCGTCTTTGATGACCTCCATCAGCGCTGCCATACGCATGTCGGCATGGGCATCAAAGCGGAAGTGCCAGAAGCTGCAGCGCTCATTGGTCAGCGCCGGGTCTACCGCCGAATAATTCAGATACAGCACACGGCGCGACGGGTCGCGGCTGTTGTGCTTTTCAATCGCATCCAGCAGCGCCGCCGCAGTGGCCGATGAATTGCCCTGCATGATGATGCGCGCACCGTTGTCTATGGCTGCGCGCAGGGCCGACAGCGCTTCTTCGTTCTGGCCCTTGCTGTCATAGCGTTCAATTACCAGTGTGTGACTGCCATCCGGCAGGCGCACACCACCATGCGCATTCACGCGCTCGGTCGCCCACAGCAGGTTGCGAAAAACGGCCTCTCCCGTATTCGCAAACGGGCCCGAAAGACTCTCCACCAGCGCCAGCTTGATGGGGGGCAACACCTGCTTTGGAGAAGCAGCAAAAGCAGCCCCCACAGCCCCCAACGGCGCGCATAGTAGTGGCAACTGCAGATATTTCAAGACATCACGGCGCAATTTATTCATCAAAAAAACCTCTTGAAATGCGCTTGCCACCACCTACCTGTAAACCAAGCGGCAACAACGCAAGCCGCGCAGTTTAAAGGAGTTAAACACCATGTTCTTCGCCCCTGTAATGAGCCGTAATACCTTTGTATCCCCTCGCGCCGCCGACCTGGCACTGCAGCGTTTTCTGCAAGACAGCCTGGGAGCCGCAAGCCCCGTACAACGCCAGGTTCAAGTCAGCCGCGATGAAAAATTCACGACCTTGACGCTCGATGTTCCAGGCCTGGCACGCGAGCAGCTCAAGCTCTCGATTGAAGGTGCGCTGGTCAAGCTCGAAAGCGTGGAAGGTGCGCCCCGCCAGGTCAGATACACCTGGGAGCTGGACCATGAAGTCGATGCCGCCAACAGCAAGGCAAAACTGGAGCATGGCGTGCTGACGCTGGCTCTGGCCAAGCTTGAACCACAGTCCAAAGCTGTGACCTTGAGCATCGAATAAGCGCTGTTTACCGCCGACCAGTCAGCCTCATCCTTTCTTCCATCTTCTCTTAGCAGGGGCTGACCGGAAAGCACAAAGCCCGCAATGCGCAAGCACTGCGGGCTTTTTTGCGAATGGGTTAACGGCTTCCAGGACTTACCGCACATCCGTTGAATAGTTTCTGACAGCCGTTGGGTAGCCCTCAGCGTCTTTGGAAGATTTGCTATCTGCCCAGTAAAGTGACTTCTCCGCCCCTGTATCTTTGATAGCAAGAATCGATTTGGTCAGATTGCCAGGGGCCTCTTTCGCGGCAGGATCAAGAACGATGGAATTGTTGCTCACGTCATAGCGGTTGAATTTTGCTTCTACACGAGCTACGTCGCTCCAACCAGTAATGCTGCTGGCGCTCCATACCAGATCATAGATATACGTTACGGTACCTACATGTTGCGTGCAGTTGCCGTCGCTGAATAAGCTGTGCTGGCGAGCCATGCTCGTCTCAGTAAATGTCACATCATCAATGCGAAACGAGCCTTTGCCAGAATCTGCAGCAGGAACCAGATCCCAGTTGCTGGAGCAGCCAGTTTGGCTTTTCCAGACACCAAAAAATAGCTTACCGGCAGAGTCCGCTTGACCTCCGCCAGCTGGTGCAAGAGCCTCGCTTGTAGCTCCGCCTTGCGTGCCAGCCGCAGGAGTACTTGCGCTGTCTCCTCCGCCACCACAGCCAGCCAATGTAGCCACCACGGCTACACATGCTGTCCATCCTGCCCAGTTCTGATTCATGGCTTCTTCCTGTTCTGCTTAGTCAACGCCGCATGCTCGCAGCGAATGCGTCTTACGATTTGCCAAGTCCAGTATGTCCGACAGACCTGTTTATCGGCTGCAGCGTCAGCTTTAGCAAACAGTGCCTTACGGCCTTGAAACTCATCCTCTTTTTTGACAAAGCTCTTTATAGACAAAGGCTTCCCGCTACTCAATCAAGAGCAAATAGCACCAAGTCATCACTATTTTTGACATCCTGCTCTTGATCAATGAGCGACTCTGGTGCAGCAGCTTCTACGGGTTTGATTGGCTTGTTGACCTACAACCACGCACTTCAAACTTGTGGGGGGCAGATGCAGGCTCCTGCCCAACAATACTCCGCATGCCGCTAAACGGCATTACTCCCCGATCTCATTTTTCAAGGCTGATCACAATGGCAAAAGTTCTGGTGCTGTATTACTCCATGTACGGTCATATCGAAACCATGGCCCAAGCCGTGGCGGAAGGTGCTCGTAGCGTTGCGGGCGCCGAGGTCACCATCAAGCGTGTGCCCGAGACCATGCCCGAAGATGTTTTCAAAAATGCAGGCGGCAAGGCCAATCAGGTAGCGCCTGTCGCCAGCCCCATGGAGCTGGCCGACTACGACGCCATTCTGTTTGGCGTCCCCACCCGCTTTGGCAATATGCCGGGCCAGATGCGCACCTTCTTCGACCAGACCGGCGGCCTGTGGGTCAAGGGCGCACTGGTCAACAAGCTAGGCAGCGTTTTCACATCCACCGGCTCTGGCGGCGGTCAGGAGATGACGGCCACAACCACCTGGGCAACTCTCGCCCACCACGGCATGATCATTGTTCCGCTGGGCTTTCCTCTGCCCGAGCAGACCAATCTGGCTGCCGTCAAGGGCGGCAACTCGCCCTACGGTGCATCGACAATTGCAGGACCCGACGGCTCGCGCCAGCCTCATCCTGACGAGCTGAGCATTGCCCGCTATCAAGGACAGAATGTGGCCAAACTGGCGGTAAAGCTTGCGGGATAAGCGCGAGTAGCTATGAAAAAAGCAGCCTTCGGGCTGCTTTTTATTGACTTGCTATGGATCGCTTACTTGAGCGAGTCCAGCGGCCAGCGCGGCTTCACATCAAACGCGTATTCATGCTGGGCTTGCTCACGCCCGGCCTGTATACGCATGGCAGCGGCCATGGCAATCATGGCACCGTTGTCGGTGCATAGATGCAGTTCGGGGTAATGCACACGAATCTTGAGCTTGGCGCAGGCTTCGTTGAGTTGCTCACGCAGATGCTTGTTGGCTCCCACGCCACCAGCGACCACCACGCGCTTCATATGGGTCTGTTTAAGAGCGGCCATGGTCTTCTTGACCAGCACTTCCACAATGGCGGCCTGCGTGCTGGCGGCCAGATCGGCCTTGCGCTCTTCCAGCTCGTCGCCCAGCTTTTTGGCCTGCGTCAGCACAGCCGTCTTCAAGCCCGCGAATGAGAAATCCAGATCACCCGAGTGCAGCAAGGGGCGCGGCAGCTTGAAGGCCTTGGGGTCACCAGCCTCGGCCAGTTTGGAGAGCACGGGGCCGCCGGGATAGGGCAGACCCATGAGCTTGGCGGATTTGTCAAACGCCTCACCCGCTGCGTCATCAATGGTCTCACCCAGGATTTCGTATTCGCCCACGCTGTCCACACGCATGATCTGGGTGTGTCCGCCCGAAACCAGCAAGGCGATGAACGGAAACTCTGGCGGGTCTTCACTCAGAAAGGGCGATAGCAAATGCCCTTCAAGGTGATGCACACCCAGCACGGGCTTATCAAGCGCCGCCGCCATGGCGCAGGCCGCGCCAGAGCCCACCAGCAGGGCGCCAGCAAGGCCGGGGCCGCGCGTAAAGGCAACGACATCGACGCTATCCAGCTCCACGCCTGCATCCGCCAGCACTTTTTCGGTCAGCGGCAGCACACGGCGAATATGGTCGCGGCTGGCTAGCTCGGGCACCACGCCGCCATAGGCGCGGTGCATTTCAATCTGGCTATGCAGCGCATGGCTCAGCAAGGTGGGCACACCTTGGCCGTCGGATGTGCGCACCAGGGCCACACCGGTTTCATCACAAGAAGATTCGATTCCCAGGATCAGCAAACTCATGGGCGCAAGTGTAGAACTTGCGCCCTCCAGATGCAGGAAAGACGGACATTAGCCCTGTCCGCCTTCACTATTCAAACGATAGCTGCTCGCGCTTATTTGACGTGCGGCGAGCCGGAAATATAGTGTTCCAGCTGATCGATGGTGAACTGCTGCGCCGAGATGATTTCCTTGACGATGTCGCCAATGGAGATCAGCCCCTGCAGCTTGCGGGACTCGTTGATCACGGGCAGGTGGCGCATGCGGTTGTTGGTCATCAGCGCCATGCACTCTTCGCTGGTCTGGCGCGGCAGCACGCAATGCACCTTGCGCGTCATGACCTCATCCACCCGGGTGCTGGCAGAGCTGCGGCCCTGCAGCGCGATCTTGCGGGCGTAATCACGCTCGGTCACGATGCCCGCGATCTCGCCACCTTCCAGCACCAGCAACGCGCCAATGCTTTTATCAGCCATGAGCTGCAGCGCAGTCAGCATGGTGTCGGAGGGAGAGACGCTGTGAATGGTGCTGTTGCCCTTGGCACGCAGAATTTCGGCTACGGTCGTCATCTGATTCTCCTTTCAGAATAGGCAGTCATGCACAACGCATGAGAACACAACCAGTGTGAAAGCCTTGCTGCATTGCGGCAATCAGGCGATGCCCGCATAAAAAAAGGCAGCCGACGCTGCCTTTTTTGTGCAATGCGACTGAACGCTTAACGACGGCCACCCAGCAGGCTGCCGCCCAGCTTGAACAGATCGCCCACATCCAGCTTGCCGTCGCCATTCTGGTCAAGCAGGCTGCCCAGAATGCCGCCAGCCATGCCGCCTTGCGACTGAATCTGGCTGCGTTCCTGACCCAGAGCACTGCCCAGATCACTAGCGCCCATGCCCTGCGACTGCACGCGGTTGGCCAGGAAGGACATGACCAGAGGAGCCAGCATGGCCAGCAGTTGGCCGGAGTTTCCGCCCAGACCTGTAGCTTGCCCCAGCTGGGACTCAGCCTGCTGCTGCTGGCCGCCGAAGATATTGCCCAGAATCGAGCCACCTGCGCCAGCACCGCCACCGGCACCGCCCAACAAGCCGCCAAGCAGACCGCCCAGACCACCGGCTGCGCCCGCACCGCCACCTGCGCCACCGAGCAAACCGCCCAGCAGACCACCCAAGTCCATCGCACCATTGGCACTGGTGTGATCGCGCTGCAGCGCACCAAACAGATCGGCCGCACCCTGAGGCTGCGCCGAGTTCTGGCCCAGAGCACCGAACAGCATGGGCAGTGCCACGCCTACGGCTTGCTCGGTCTGCACAGAGTCCAGGCCCAGTTGCTGGGCCAAGCCTTGCATGGGGGCGCCTTGCAGTTGGCCCATCAATTCGTCGGTCAAAGATGCGGTCATGTCGATTGCTCCTGAAAAAACAGCGCTCATAGTAAGCGTGTAGCGTGGCGAAAAATTGTCATCAATGTTCCGCAGCTGTCAATGCCTCAAAAACACCATGGGCTGTGCTAAGCCACTCAGACGCCAGACCATCGTCTCATGAACGCCTCCGAATGTAAGAGATCAATGAAAACTGATGGCGCACGAAAGATGAATACCAAGCGACGCCATGCATGCGCAGCCATGCCGGATGAAGCTCAATATTTGGGTCGACCGAGGCATTTGCTTGCCCTTGATATCGCGTAGTTAACAAGACAGTAAAGCGCCGCCACAACCAGGTACACAGGCACCAGAGAGTTGTAGTTAGCGATGAGCACCTTGGCGTTCTGCATGAGTTCACCGTAGGTGACAACGTAGCCGAAGGTGGTGTCCTTCACCACGATGACCAGTTGTGCGACCAGTGCCGGGACAATGTATCGAAGGGCCTGGGGGAAAACGACGAAGAAAAAAACCTGGGCTTCTGTCAGCCCCAGGCTTCGCCCAGCATCGGTCTGACCGCGGGGCACAGCGAGCACGCCTGCACGATACACCTCGGCCACTACGGCAGCGGTACTCAGGCCAACGGGCAAGGTCAACATCCAATAGGTGCTCAGCTTCAGCCCGACAGACGGGAGCACGAGGAAACACACATAGATGAGCAGCAGCGTCGGTGTGCCGCGCAGGAACTCGATGACTGCGATGCTCGGCCAGCGCACAAGCCGCGACCTGGCCAGCCGCCCCAGCAATAGCACCAGCCCGAGGGTCAGCGCGATGACGGCAGCCATGGCCGCCGATGCCAGCGTACCGAGCAGACCTTTGGCAAGGAAAGCCCAGGTCGTAGACCAAGCGAAGAATTCCCAGAATGAGGCTTCAAGCTGCCCTGCAGAATGAAACTGGAGCGCAACACCCCCAGCCAGCAAAAGCAGCACGATGGCCAAGATCACGCTCATCACCCGGGTTGTGAGCTTGGCCTGTGGGCTTGGAGCCCCAAACAGAATGTCTTCCACAGGGCGGCTCATCGCAATACCCGCACTTTCTTTTCCAGCATGGAGCCAGCCCAGGCAATGAACAAACCCGTCAGCACGTACATGGCCGCGGCCACTGCAAATGCGGCAATGCCGACTGCAGAATCGTTCGCGATTTTGGACACAAGCGTGGTGAGCTCCCGGCCTGGGAAAGGCACCTGCGACGCCAGCGAGGTCGAAAGCATCAGCGCAATGAGCAGCGAGGTCATCGGCTGCACCACCGCGCGCAGCGCCTGCGGCAAGACCACCGCAGAGATGATCTGCATCGGCCGCATGCCAAGGCTGAGTGCGGCCTCAATCTGGCTGCCAGGAATGGTGTTGATGCCCGCGCGCAAGTAGTCCGCGGTGAAAGCAGAGCAGACCAGCGTCAGCGTCAGGATCACGCTGGGTTCATAGTCAATCAAGATGTTGAGATCAGGCAGCGCGAATACGATGAAGATCAGCAGCGCGACGCTGGGAATATTGCGAAAGATCTCGACATAGCCGGTCAGAACAAAGCGCAGCGGTGGCAGCGGAAGAAGCCTAAGCACCGCCACGACCATGCCCAGCAAGAACCCGGGCACGAACGAGACGAGCGTGAGCTTCCATGTCAGAAAGAGGGCCTGCCCGAAGGCAGGCCCATGGTCGGCCAGCAGCCTGTAAACATCACCCATCGTTTATGGGAGAGCTGGCGGCGTAGGAACCGCCGTGCTACCGGTACGCTGCCCGATAGAAACCATCCAGAGTTTGGCCCAGGTGCCATCAGCTTCCAGCTTTTTCAGGAAGGCATTGATGAAAGCCACACCGTCAGAGCCCTTGGGCAGTCCAACGCCGTAGGGGTCCAGCGCACCAAAAGGCGCACCCGCCAGCCGTGCATTGCTGGCGCCAAGGCTCAGGGCATTAAGCAGCAACGTGTAATCGGTCACATAGGCATCCACACGTCCCTGGCGCATTGCATCAAGCGATTCCTGATGCGTCTGAAACTCTTGCACGACCGCCTTGCTTGCGTACTGCGCCAGAATTGCAGGCCCTGTGGAGCCGGCCTGCGTGGCGACCTTCTTGCCCGCCAGATCGTTGTACGACTGGATCGTCTTGTTGTTCGCCTTAACCAGCACCCCGGTCTGGGAGTTGTAGTAAGGGCCGGCGAACGAGATTTTTTCAGCGCGGGCGGGGGTGATGGAGTAGGTGGCAAACACCATGTCCACCTGATTGTTGATGAGCACCTGCTCACGCGTGGACGAAGTCACCTGTGTGAACTGGTACTTGGCCCCATCGCCCAGGATGTAGCGAGTGATGAGCTGAGCCAGACCCATGTCAAAGCCACGAATCTTGCCGTCTTTTTCGTTGAGCAGCGAGAACAGGTTCGAGGTTTGCGTGCTGCCAAGGCGCAGCGTGCCGGCCTGCTTGATCTTGCTGGCCCAGGTGCTTGACGCAATGGTCGCAGCGCTGGCAACCGGGCCCTGGGCAACCAGCGCGTCGTACGCCGCTGCATTGATGGGTGTGCCTTGCGCGAAAAGTGTCCCACTGGTGACAAGCGCCAGAGCCATCACAGTCGGTTTCAGAATTGCTTTGATCGACATGCGACCCTCTTAAATGGTGTTACTTAAATCAATATATAGCAGTTATGAGTGCGTAAGCGGCCATACGGTCAGCCGCTCCTTCTGATTTAGATATAACCAAATGGTCTGATGGAGCATGTTTTTTATGGCGACAATTACATGAATCATGAGCATCAGCCATTACATCAAGGAAATCGGTCGCGGCACCAAGGGTGCGCGTTCTCTTACGCGTGCGCAAGCCTGTGATTTGATGGGCCAGGTACTGGATGGCCAAGCCAGCGATCTGGAGCTGGGCGGCTTTTGCATTGCCATGCGCTTCAAGGGCGAAAGCACTGAAGAACTGGCCGGCTTTCTTGATGCCACCCAGCAGCGCCTGCCCGCATGGCCGCAGGCGACCACGGCCCAGCCCGTGGTCGTCATCCCCAGCTACAACGGCTCGCGCAAGCTGGCCAATCTCACGCCGCTGCTGGCCGGCCTGCTCACAAAAAAAGGCCTGCCCGTGCTGGTGCACGGCTGCAATACCGACGACAAACGCCTTGGCACGGGCGAGGTCTGGCAGCAACTGGGCTGGACCAGCGTTGAACGCCCCACCGCGCTTGAGGCCGGAGACAAGGTCTGGATGCAGACCCGCCACCTGCTGGCACCGCTTGCGCGGCTGCTGCAAATTCGCCGCCAGATGGGCCTGCGCAACCCAGCGCACAGCATCGTCAAGCTGCTGGACCCCATCCATGGGCCTGATACGACCCGCTCCGGTCTGGTGCTGGCCAGTTACACCCACCCGGCCTATGCCCTGCCCATGGCCGAGACCTTAGCTCTGCGCAACACCAGCGCCCTGCTGGTGCGCGGCACCGAGGGCGAAGCCGTAGCCGCCCCGCACCGCGAGCCTGCCAGCATAGGCGTGATAGCCGGTGAGATTTGTTTTGAGCGCTCTGCCATTCATAGCAGCCAGCTCATATTGGGTGCGGAGAATACCCCGCCAGAGCAAGATTTAAATGCCCAGCAAACCGCTCAGCTGACTGAAGAAATGCTGAGCGGCCAGCGCCCTGTACCCGCGCCTATTGCGCAGCAGGTCGAACAAATTGTGGCGCTGCACCACGCCATGCAAACCAACAATGCGCAAGGCCGCGCCTCACTGCAAGCCTTTAACCGCAGCCCCGACTGAAAGCACCGACATGTTCGCCCACACTCCGACGACTCTCTCTCACGGCTCCTGCACACTGGTGGGCGCGGGCCCTGGCGACCCGGACCTGCTGACCATTAAAGCGGCCAAAGCCATTGCGGCAGCCAGCGTGCTGTTTGTCGATGATCTGGTCAGCGATGCCATCATGGCCCACGCCAGCCCTGAGGCACGCGTCGTTTATGTAGGCAAGCGCGGCGGCTGCAAGAGCACACCGCAGGCCTTTATTGAGAAGCTGATGATTGCCGCCGTGCAAGAGGGCGAGCGCGTGGTGCGCCTCAAGGGCGGAGACCCCTTCATCTTTGGCCGCGGTGGCGAAGAGGTGGAGCACCTGCGCGAGGCAGGCATTGCGGTAGAAGTCATCAACGGCATCACCTCCGGCCTTGCCGGACTGACCAGCCTGGGCGCCCCGCTGACCCACCGTGACCGCGCCCACGGCGTGCTCTTCATGACCGGTCACGCCAAGCCCGGCGACAGCGGCCCCGACTGGCGCCAGATTGCCACCACCGCCCATGCGGCCAAGCTGACGCTGGTGATCTACATGGGTGTGAGCAGCGTGGACCGCATCAGCGACGAGCTGATGAGTGGCTTGCCCGGCAGCACGCCTGTGGCAATCATCCAGCATGCAAGCTTGCCCCATCAGCGCCATGCGCTCACTTTTTTGAAAGATTTACCGCAGTGCATTGCCGATGAAAAACTGGGTAGCCCCAGCATCATCGTGGTGGGCGATGTGGTGCGCGGCATTGCCGCATGGCAGGTAGAGCATGGCCAGCGACTCGTCGCCTGAGCATGTACCCAGCAAAAAGGCCGCATCAAGCGGCCTTTTTCAATGGAGTGTTTCAGCTTAAGCAGCCGTCGCGCCGGTTTCCACGCGAATCTGGGCAAAGCGCTCGGCCATGTCCTTGCGCAGTTCCTTGCGGATGATGGCGGCTTGCCAGCGGCGCTTTTCTTCATCGTTCTCCAGCTGCAGCTGGGGCACGGGTGCCGGCTTTTTGTCGTCATCGACCGCCACCATGGTGAAGAAGCAGCTGTTCACATGGCGCACCACCTTGTCACGGATTTCTTCGGCAATCACCTTGATGCCGATTTCCATCGATGACTTACCGGTGTGATTCACGCTGGCGAGGAAGGTCACCAGCTCGCCCACATGGATGGGCTGCAAAAACATGACCTGATCCACGCTCAAGGTCACTACATAGCGACCGGCATAGCGACTGGCGCAGGCATAGGCGACCTGGTCAAGCAGCTTCAGGATGGCTCCGCCGTGCACGTTGCCGGAGAAGTTGGCCATGTCAGGGGACATGAGCACGGTCATGCTGAGCTGGTGGGAAGGTGTATTCATGGGGCGCGATTCTAGAAGTGATCCTTTGCTCATGCTTGGCGCCCGCACATACCCCAACAGCGCAACAGGCTGCATGCGGACTTTCCTCCGAGCGCCCTCAAACAAGACGCTCGGGCGCAGCAGACATATCTCCTCCGGGGATTTCTGGGGCTTTGTGGTGGACGAGCCGGGAATCTGAGCCATCTGGGACAATCTGCGCTTCCCTTTTCGTGCTTCAGCGCCCTGCCCGCCGTGTCTTCCTCCTCTCAGGCCCCCTCTCAGATTTTTGACGCCATCATCATTGGCGCCGGTGCCGCCGGCCTGTTCTGCGCTGCCCGTGCAGGCCAGCAAGGCTTGAAAGTGCTGCTCATCGACCACGCACCCAAGGTGGCTGAAAAAATCCGCATCTCGGGCGGCGGTCGCTGCAACTTCACCAACCGCGATCTGGATGTGCGCGCACCGCACAAGCACTTTGTCGGTCAGAACCCGCAGTTCTGCCGCTCCGCCCTCTCGCGCTTCACTCCGGCAGACTTCATCGCGCTGATGGACAAGCACAGCATTGCCCACCACGAAAAGCACAAGGGTCAGCTGTTTGCCGATCGCTCGGCAGAGGACATCATCGCCATGCTGCAGACCGAATGCAGCTCAGGCGGCGTGCAGCACTGGCAGCCTTGCCAGGTCAAAAAAATAGCATTTTCGGCCTCAACTTCAGATACATCAAGCGCAAGCAGCTATCAAATTGAGACGGATCGTGGTCTGGTGCAGACGAGCAATCTGGTCATTGCTACGGGCGGCCTGAGCATTCCCAAGATTGGCGCGACGGACTTTGGCTACCGGCTGGCCCAGCAGTTTGATCTGCCACTGATTGAACGCACACCCGGGCTCGTGCCCATGACCTTTGATGGCGACGGCTGGCAGCCCTATGCCGGACTCTCGGGCCTGGCCCTGCCGGTAGAGATCAGCACCGGCAGCAAGAAGGAACGCATGGCCTTTAATGAAGACCTGCTGTTCACCCACCGCGGCCTGTCTGGCCCGGCCGTGCTGCAAATCTCCAGCTACTGGAAGCCCGGCACACCACTGCAGGTCAACCTGCTGCCCGGCGTGGACCTACTGGAAGTGCTGACCCAAGCCAAGCTCAACTCGCGCAAGCTGGTGGCCAATGAACTGGCCGCCCACCTGCCCGCCCGTCTGGCCGATGCCTGGGTGAGCCGCATGCCCGAACTGCAGCGCCCCATCAACGAAGCCAGCGACAAGGCCCTGACCAAACTGGCAGAGCAGTTGAGCCGCTGGGAAATCACGCCCACGGGCACCGAAGGCTACAAAAAGGCCGAAGTGACCTTGGGCGGCGTGGACACCAAGGTGCTGTCTCAGCAAACCATGGAATGCAAAACCCAGCCGGGCCTGTACTTCATTGGCGAGGTGGTGGACATCACCGGCTGGCTGGGCGGCTACAACTTTCAATGGGCCTGGGCCAGCGCTGCGGCCTGCGCGCAGGCCATGGCCGAGAAAAACAGCGCCTGAATGGCCTTCAGCCATTATTCTGAAAGCGGTAGCCGCTATAAAAAAAGGATGGCCTGGCCATCCTTTTTTCGTTCAGACCCCGAATTGATCAGGCAGTGAACTCTGGTCCCGCATAGTTCTCCGGTACCTTGAGTGATCCCGCCACAATCGCGGCCGAAGTCTTGGCCACGCGCTCGCGCACGCTGGCAGCCACATCCTTGCCCATGGTCAACCGCACGGCTGCCGGGTCGCTGAGACCAATCTTGTGAATGCCGGGGCCGGGTGCGCCGCGCTGCTGCATGTCCTTGACGGCCAGGAAAGCGCCAATGCCCACATCAGCCCAGGCCGAAGCCACGAACACCTGCGAATCCACTGCCGTCCAGTCAATCACATTGCCGATTTGGCGCGTACCAGCTTCGCGGCAAGCCTGAGTCACGCCATTGCGGCCGGAGTTAAGCATGGTGAAGATTACATCGGCACCCGCTGCCATCTGGGCCTTGGCAATGCGGTGCGACAGGGCGTTATCGTCCTGATCGCCCGAGAAATTCGTCAGCAATTTAACCTTGGGGTCGGTATCGCGCACGCCCGCTGCATAGGCCGCACGGCCCTTGAGGCCTGGCGGCACGCGAATGCCGGACATATGGCCGACCACACCGGTCTTGGTGGTGAGCGCGGCCAGCACACCGGCCAGATAGGCCGACTCTTCCTGCAGCACGTCGTAGCTCGAAAGGTTGGCGGCCTGCACCGTACCCTGAGTCACCACAAACTGGGTCTTGGGGTTGCGCGCAGCAGCCTCCACGGCGGCCTGATTGTTTTGGCCACCATGCGCTATCACCAGCTGCGCGCCCTGCTCGGCCAGCTGATTGAGTGCGGGCAGCAGCAGCTCTTTGCGCGGTGCCATGCCATCGAGAAAACGGGTTTGCACGCCCAGTTCCTCACGCGCCTTTTCAAGGCCGCGCCAACCGGCTTCCATGAAGCCCTTGTCACTGCGCGAACCGGCAAACAGTCCACCCACCACCAAAGAAGATACCGACGCAGCTTGTGCCGACACACCGGCTTTGCTGGCGCAGGCCGTCAACGCCAGCAAGCCCGGTACGGCAACGCTTGTAGCCAGCCATTGACGACGTGAAAGAAGAGACGAATGAGAAAGACTGGACACGATAAAAGCTCCTGGGACACAGAAAACCGTCCCGCACATCAATGCGGAACTACTCATTTCTTGACCTGAGTCATGAAATTTATTTTTCAAACTGTATGCACTTTTAGTGCACACATTGCTACCAAGAAACCCCCGATCCACCATCACCAGACATTGCTTTTGGGAAGCACGACCTTCTTGAATTTCGTATTCGCGATAATCAGCAGATAGCGCTTTGCCACGCTCCGAAACCGCTCAGGCAGTACGACGAAGCCCCGTCACATGCTGCTCGGCACTGCGAAAACAGCGCGACATATGCAAAAGCGAGCATCATCGCGATGCAATCCGCCAAGCGGTCAACTCTTGGTTTATAATGCTCGACTTTGCTGGCATTACCCCGTCGGCCATACTAGTTAAAAAGTGGCGGGGAAAACCGCTGTACATGGCTCTCAGGCGCGATCTTCCCGGGAACCCTCTGTCGGCACAGATATATCTGGAAATTGAATGACTACTATCCGCGTCAAAGAAAACGAACCTCATGAAGTTGCTCTGCGCCGCTTCAAGCGCACTATCGAAAAGCTGGGTCTGCTGACCGACCTGCGCGCACGTGAGTTCTACGAAAAGCCTACAGCCGAGCGCAAGCGCAAGAAGGCTGCTGCCGTGAAGCGCCACTACAAGCGCGTTCGCAGCATGCAACTGCCTAAGAAGCTGTACTAATCGTTGATTAGGACTAGCCGGCCGTAAAACAGCCGAAAACCCGCGCTCGGGACGCCAGGCGCGGGTTTTTTGTTTTCTGGCCACTGCGGGTAATGTTGATTGCTGCGCAGTGACCTCCAAGCCATTGCGTAATCAAGCATATGCAACAAGGTCATCGCTTGATTTCACAATGGCCTACACTAAGGAGAAAGCCATGAGCTTGAAAGCCCAGATTACCGAAGACATGAAGACCGCCATGCGCGCCAAGGACAGCGTTCGCCTTGGCACCATCCGCCTGCTGCAGGCCGCGATGAAGCAAAAAGAAGTGGACGAGCGCATTGAGCTGGACGACGCAGCCATCATCGCCATAGTCGACAAGCTGCTCAAGCAGCGCAAGGACTCCATTACCGCTTTTGAATCCGCCAACCGCCAGGACCTGGCCGATGTGGAAAAGGCCGAGATGGAAGTGCTCAAGGTCTACCTGCCCGTGCGCATGACCGAAGCCGAAATCACCGCCGCCGTGCAAGCCATCGTGGCCGATCTGGGTGCCACTGGCCCCGGCGACATGGGCAAGGTGATGGGCGCCGTCAAGACTCAGCTGGCTGGCAAGGCCGATATGGGTCTGGTGTCTGCTGCCGTGAAGGCCTCGCTGAGCCAATAATCAGCGCGCATCAAAATTAGAAGCTGCTTGCGCTGGTATTGCAGGCATTTCAGAAAGGAAACTATCTGAAGTGTTTGAATATCATGCGCCAGCAGCTTCTTTTTTGATAGTGACACTCAATACTTGCACCGCTTGCTGGCGAAAGTATTCTTGCAGAAACTCCACGCAAACGCGCACCTTGGCTGA
Organism: Comamonas sp.; assembly: GCF_036643215.1. Lineage (GTDB taxonomy): Bacteria > Pseudomonadota > Gammaproteobacteria > Burkholderiales > Burkholderiaceae_C > Comamonas. The sequence goes on from NZ_JAVXSJ010000015.1 coordinate 22,895, forward strand.
GCGCTCCAGCCGCGTCGGGTACACAGCCCAGATATTGGCCTCCTGCCGCCATTCGGGCAACAACTGTACCAACCGCCTCGCCTGCAGGTCCGCAGCCACATCCCAGAGCGAGCGCAGCACAATACCGTGGCCATCACGCGCCCATTGCACGGCCATTTCGCCATGATTGGTCGATAGCGGCCCTGTCACTTTCACGCTGCGCTCTTGCGCACCCGCACGCAGCTTCCACACACCGAACGGGTGATCACGCTCCTTGATGACCAGGCAGTCGTGACCCGCCAGCTCATCGATCGTGCGGGGGCTGCCGCGCCGCTGCAGATAGGCTGGCGCGGCGCACAGTACGCGGTGGTTGTCGGCCAGATGCCGGGCAATCAGATGCGGCGCGATCTCGTCGCCCACGCGCACATCCAGATCAAAGCCTTCAGCCGCCACATCCACAATGCGGTCAAACACCTCCAGCCGCAGCTGCAGCGCCGGGTATTGCGCAATCAGCTGCGACAGTGCAGGCGCCACCACGTTGCGGCCAAAGCCAAAGCTGGTGGATACGCGCAGCAGCCCGCGCGGCTGGCGGCGCGTCACGTCCACCTCCTGCAGCAGATGTTCGACCTCATCCAGAATGCGCTGCGCCCAGTGGTAGACGCGCTCGCCCTGCTCGGTCACCGCCACGCGCCGCGTGGTGCGGTGCAGCAGCTTGACACCTAGTTCCTCCTCCAGCAACCGAATGCGTTTGCTGACATAGGCCGGAGAGGCACTGTGCGCCGCAGCCGCTTCGGCAAAGCTGGCCTTGCGCACCACGGTAGTGAAGACGCGCAGGTCTTCTGGCGAGGGCATTTTCCGCACGATGTGTAAACAATCAAACCACGATCAGGCGATTGTATGCAGCGCAGCAGGCAGCAGAATAGACCCAACGATCTGCAACGTCACGCACAAACATCCCTCCTTCACAAAGAAACACCATGTCCACTCCTCAAAAAATCGCAGTCATCGCCGGCGACGGCATCGGTAAGGAGGTCATGCCCGAGGGCCTGCGCGCCCTTGAAGCAGCGGCCCAAAAATTCAATCTGCCGCTGGAGTTTCACCACTTTGACTGGGCCCATTGCGACTACTACGCCGAGCACGGCAAGATGATGCCCGATGACTGGAAGCAGCAACTCTCGGGCATGGATGCCATCTTCTTCGGTGCTGTGGGCTGGCCTGCAACGGTGCCCGACCATATTTCGCTGTGGGGTTCGCTGCTCAAGTTTCGCCGCGAGTTTGACCAGTACATTAACCTGCGCCCGGTGCGCCTGTTTGAAGGCGTGCCCTGCCCGCTGGCCGGCCGAAAGCCTGGCGATATCGACTACTACGTGGTGCGCGAGAACACCGAGGGCGAATACACCTCGCTGGGCGGCATCATGTTCGAAGGCACAGACCGCGAGATCTGTATTCAGGAATCGGTTTACAGCAAAAAGGGCTCAGAGCGCCTGCTGAAGTACGCATTTGATCTGGCCCAGAGCCGCAGCAAAAAGCATGTGACGCTGGCTACCAAGAGCAACGGCATCGCCATCAGCATGCCGTGGTGGGACAAGCAGGCCGATGCCATGCACAAGAACTACCCAGAGATCACACTGGACAAGCAGCACATCGACATTCTGACCGCCCGCTTTGTACTGCAACCCTACCGCTTTGATGTGGTGGCCGCCACCAACCTGTTTGGCGACATCTTGAGCGACCTGGGCCCTGCCACCACCGGCACGATTGGGCTTGCGCCATCGGCCAATCTGAACCCTGAGCGAACCTTCCCCAGCCTGTTCGAGCCAGTGCACGGATCGGCCCCGGATATCTACGGCAAGAACATTGCCAACCCCATCGCCATGATCTGGTCAGCCGCGCTGATGCTGGATTTTTTGGGCCACAGCCAGGGCGAGTGGCGCGCTGCGCACGACAGCATGGTGCGCGCCATTGAGGATGTGATCAAAACCGGCCCCAAGACGCCTGACCTGGGCGGCACGGCCAACACCACGGAGGTAGGCAAGGCCATTGCCCAGGCCATCAGCCTTGCTTGATTGAGACCTGCTGATTCGCTATCAAAAGCAAAGCAGCCTGCGCTTGACAGACAAGCACAGGCTGCTTTTTTGATTCCGAAACGGGTTAACGCGTTTCAGCCGTATTCAAATCCTCGTGACGCGGGGGCTGAATGTGCTCGATATTGCCCAGCACCAGTGCTCGGCCTGCAAACGTGCCGCCGGCCACTTCCAGCGCAAAGCGCTCGGCATCGCGGCGGCGCACTTCTTCCATCAGGGAGTCGGCCTCTTCATCAGGCACATCCAGCACCTTCAGCGTCTGGCGGCCCATGACGATGGCGGACTCAAAGGTCTCGCGCACCACCACCTCAGCGTTGAGCTGCATCAGCTCCAGCGCGTGCTCACGGTCAAAGGCCCGCACAATCACGCGCACCTGTGGGCATTCCACACCCAGATGCTCGACGATGCGCGTCGTCGCCTCTTTGTCGTTAATACAGACCATGATGGCTTGCGCCTGATGCGCTCCAGCGGCGTGCAAGATATCGGCCCGCGCACCATCGCCGTAGTAAACCTTGAAGCCATAGGGCGCAGCTGTGCGGATGGTGTCAGGGTCGTTATCGATGATGGAAATCTGCACCCCCTTGGCCAGCAGACCCTGACTGGCAATCTGACCCATGCGGCCAAAGCCGATGATGAGCACATTGCCCAGCAAGTCTTGCGGGGCCTCCATGCCTTCTGCAGAGGCCCCCTCACCACGCGCCATACGCTGGTGAATGGCGATGACCAGCGGCGTCAGCGCCATGGACAGCACCACAATCGCCGTCATATTGGCGTTCACCTCGGGGCTGATGACATTCAGCTTCAGCGCTTCGGTAAACAGCACAAAGGCAAATTCACCGCCCTGCGCCATCAAGATGGCTCGATCAATCGCTTCCGCATTACTGCTTTTGGCCATGCGAGCCACGACATAAATGCACAGCGACTTGGCAATCATCATGGCCACCACGCCGCCCACAATCAGCGGCCAGTTACGGCCCACGACTTCCAGGTTCAGCGCCATGCCCACGCCGAGGAAGAACAGGCCCAGCAGCAGGCCACGGAAGGGCTCGATATCAGCTTCCAGCTGATGACGGAAGCTCGACTCGGACAACAACACCCCGGCCACAAAAGCCCCCATGGCCATGGACAAGCCGCCCCACTCCATCAGCAATGCAGCACCCAGCACCACCAGCAGGGCTGCAGCCGTCATCACCTCACGCGCCTTGGAGCGCGCCAGAATGCGGAACATGGGGTTCAGCAGCCAGCGCCCGGCAACCACCAGCGCCACCAGCGACAGCAGGGCAATACCCATGCGCTGCCACAACGGTGAGGCGGAAGCTGCCGAAGCCGCATCCGCCGGAGCCAGAAACGCCACGACCGCCAACAGCGGCACGATCAGCAGGTCTTCAAACAACAGAATCGACACAATGCGCTGGCCGCGTGGCGTGTGCAGATCACCGCGCTCTGCCAGCACCTGCATAACGATGGCCGTAGAAGTCAGCACAAAGCCCGCGCCGCTGACAAAGGCGATCTGCCACGGAAAGCCAAACGCAATGCCCACGCCCGTGAGCAGCAAGGCCGAGAGCACTACCTGCATGCTGCCCAGCCCGAAAATTTGCCCACGCAAGCCCCACAGGTGAGAAGGCTTCATCTCCAGCCCGATGACGAATAAGAACATCACCACACCTAGCTCGGCCACGTGGATGATGGTCTGCGCATCGGTCAGCAAACCCAGGCCAAAGGGGCCGATGGCCAGACCTGCGGCCAGATAGCCAAGCACTGCACCCAGTCCTAAACGCTTGAAAAGCGGCACGCCAATGACGGCGGCCCCCAGTAAAGTGACGATGCCTACCAACTGGCTTGCGCTGCCTTCTGCGGCCATATATTTTCCTTGTCTGTCATTGTTTTGAATGAATTTTTCAACCCACTTGGCCGTCATGTCTGACCACGACGCAAGCCTGCGCCAGCATACAAGTGCGCAGTCCCTGGCAACTAAAGCGACCTGCGCACCCCGCTGTAGGCGCGAATGCAGTACCGCCGATCAGGCCGCAACAAAAAAGCCCCGCATTGCAGGGCTTGTTTGGAAGGCTATTTTGCCCATCAGCGCTGTAGCCAGCGCCCGCCAAACTGGTTGACCATCATACCCAGCAGCACGCCCAGTGTTCCCAGCCACTGCAGGCCACTTGGCGACTCGCCCAGCAGCAGCATGGCTGACAGCAAGCCAATCACCGGTACCAGCAGCGACAGTGGTGCCACGGTGCTGGCGGCATAGCGCTGCAGCAGACGCGTCCACAGACCGTAACCCAGCAGAGTCGACAAGAACGCCAGATAGGCAATGACACCCAGTTCACGCCAGCCAATCGACTGAAGCTGGGCCACCACAGTCTCGCCGCCTTCCATCCACCAGGACAGCAGCAGCAGGGGAATCGTGGGGAACACGCTGGTCCAGACAATGAAGGATGCCGGCTCATACGAGCCTTGACGGGCTGCGACGCGCGTCAGCAGATTGGAGATCGCCCACATACCGGCAGCTCCAACCGTCAGAACAAAGCCCAGCAAAGTCATGTCTGTTGCGCCATCGCCGTGTGCCACGCCGATCAGCAGCAGTCCCGAAATGGCGATAAGCAGGCCGATCCACTGCCAGCGCTGTGGCTTTTCATACAAAAAGGCGGCGGCCAGCAGCATGGTGATGAACGCCTGAGTCTGCAGCACTACCGAGGCCATGCCCGCGGGCATGCCCAGCTTCATGCCGGTGAACAGCAAGCCGAACTGACCTACGCCCTGAACCAGCCCATAGCCCACCAGAATGCCCCAGGACAGATTGGCCGGTGGCTTCACAAACAGCAGCAGTGGCAAGGACGCTGCCGCAAAGCGCAGTGCGCATAGCAACAGCGGCGACAGGGTGGCCAGCCCCCATTTCATGACCACAAAATTCAGCCCCCAGATCACAATGACGATGATGGCGCTGAGCCAGTCAGCACGGCTCATGCCGGGGGCGGGTGAAGAAATGGAACTCATAAAACGGTCACAACGATGATTAACGGCAAGCGCTGGAGTATGAACGGGTTGCAACCTCAGCACAGACCGGCTTGTCGCCCAGGAAACTACTGCAGCTCATAAAGATTGCGCCGTGCGGGCATCAGTGCCAGCACCAGTTTGGCCCCGTACAGCATGATCAGCGTGCCCATCAAGTCCCCGATCAGCATGACCAGCAAGCGGTCAGGATGCAGGCCACGCCCCATCAGCCAGCCGCCGATCTGATGCATCACGGCATTGGACAATGCATAGAGCACGCTCAGAATCAGCAGCCGTGAAGCGGTTAGATTGTTCAGCGCATGGCCCAGCCCCATCCAGCGCCGGGCAATCCGGTACATGGCATAAGGTGCCAGCGCCGCCACAATGCCGCCAAAAAAAGAGCGCACGATGTCATCGGGAAAAAAGTAAAAAAAGCAGACCAGCCAGGAAGCAATCAGCAGCCCCACGCCGCCTGCGCCAGCAAAAAGCAAGGTACAGAGCAGGCGCACCCCGGCCGGCAGATAAATCCAGTTGGCGCCCCTCACAAACTCTAGTGAACTGAAGAGCCATTCATTTAAAGCCAGCATCACCACAAAGAACACGATCGTGACGATGACCATTACGCAGTGCTGACCGATATTTTTCATTCTTGTTGCAGTTCAATATTTCTCGCGAGGCAGTACTATCATCCATTCGCCTTTGGTCTAAGAGCCGATGACTTCCTGTCCGCTCCGTGCTTGTGATGAAAAACTCTTTGTCCGCTGATATCTATCTACGTTTTCTGCAACTGGCGGAGTCCATACGGGGACTGCCAGCCCTGCCCCTGCTGGACCCCCTGGAGGAGCGCCTTCTGGAGCAGATCGCCAATGCTGGCACACGCCAGCAGCGGCTGTGCGTGCGTGATCTGATGGCACAGCGCGAAATGGGGTCTCCTGCCACCATTCATTCCCGCCTCAAATCCATGCGCCAGAAGGGCTGGATCTTGCTGGCCGACACCGAAGATGCGCGCCGCAAGCAGATTGAACTCAGCCCGGATGCCCACAAGCACTTTGAAAAACTTTCCCAATGCATTGTGGAAGCTGCGGCTAAACGCTGAGCCTCCGCCACCTTCAAAAAAAGCCAGTCAGATTGATTTCTGACTGGCTTTTTTATTTCAGTGCGGCTTCGGTATCAGGCCTTGCGGCGGCGCAGAAGCCAGGCGATGAAAGCCAGCACGGCGATCACGCCAACACCCATCCCCACACGGGCCAGTGTCAGCAGGCTGCTACTACCACCAGCCGTGGCAGGGTCGCGCAGTTGAGCCACTTGCTGCTCCGTGACCTTGGCTGAGGGATTGCCGTAGCTGGTCAGCAGATAGTTGCCCAGCGCAGTGATCTGCTTGTCGCTCAGCTCTTCAGCAAAACCTGGCATGACGGTATCGGCACCGTGGCGCTCAATACCGTGCAGCAGGACCTGCACCAGGTTGTTGCTGTTGGCGTGGCCCAGTGAGGTGTTGTGAAACAAGCCGGGCAAGCCACCACCCTCTGTCCCCTGGCCCTGAGCCTGGTGACAGGCGGCGCAGTAGCCGTCATAGATTTGTGCGCCGGTCATGGCGTTGTAATCCTTGGGCAGATCCACGCCACGCAGGGTATCCAGCGCATCGGTCTGCTTGCCAAAGCTGTCGGCCGGCTGCTTGAGGCTGCCATCATCCACAGCCGGCACAGTCTTGATGTAGACAGCAATGGCTTTCAAATCATCCGGGCTCAAATGTTTGAGACTGTGATCCACCGCCTCAGCCATGGGACCGGCAGCGGGGCCTTTGCCGGGAACCGGCTTGCCGCTCATGTAAGCCACCAGCTCATCCTGCGTCCAGTCACCAATGCCGCTGACCGCGTGCGATGTGATGTTGGGCGCATACCAGCCACCGACCTCCCCTCCGCTCAGGCTTCGCTTGAGATCCTCGGCCATCAAAGACGTTCGCGGTGTATGGCAGGTCGTGCAGTGCGCCAGGCCTTGCGCCAGATAGGCGCCGCGATTCCATTCCGGTGTTTGCGAGGCATCGGCCTTGTAAGGCGTCGCATCGAGGAACATGGCATTCCAGACACCCAGCGAAGCGCGGATGTTGAACGGGAAAGGCAAGGCTGTCTGCTTGGCCGGAGCCTCATCCACGGGCTGCACGCCTTGCATGAAGTAGGCGTACATGGCGGCGATGTCCTCGTCCGTCGTCTTGGCATAGGCTGTATACGGCATGGCCGGATACAGATTTGCACCGTCTGCACGCTTGCCGTGGCGCAGCGCATCGGTGAACTGCTGCAGCGTGTAGTTGCCAATGCCGTGCGCCTTGGAAGGCGTGATGTTGGTCGAATAAATAGCCCCCAGCGGGCTTGCCAGTGACAGACCACCCGCCATGGACTTGCCGCCAGGCGCGGTGTGACAGGCCACACAGTCACCGGCCGTCGCGAGATAGCGGCCACGCTCCACATCCGAATTTTCTGCGGCGAAAGCAGGAGCCGCTGCCACAAGGACAGCTGCCAGCCAGAAGGATTTCATCAATGTCTTGTTCATGGTGTCGTCCTCCTTCAGACCTGTGGCTGCCATGCGGGCACCAGAGGCTTCCAGGTCGCTTGCGTGTTGCTGCGCGGCAGCATGGCCGGGCCGCCGCTCTCCGCAAGGATGTGAGCCGCCGTACGCATGGCCACTGCCAGCGCATTCACGGTCGAGTTGCAGGTGGACGAGGTGGGCAGCAGGCCGGTAGAGGCCATGTACAGGTTTTCGTGATCCCAGGCTCGGCCGAACTGGTCAACCACGCACTCCTTGGGGTCCTTGCCCATGCTCAAGGTGCCGCAGATATGCTGGTTGTTGGCATATACATGGTCCTTGGTGTAGCGCAGATTGGTAGCTCCCATCAGCTCGGCGATCTTGGCGAAGTCTTTCTGCGAACGCTGGTGGCCCTTGAAGGTGTATTCGTCGATCTGGTAGTGCGCACGGGGCTTGGGAATGCCCATGCTGTCCTTGTCATCGGACAAAGCGATGCGATTTTCCGGGTTGGGCAGCACCTCCAGAACGTTTTTCACGCTCATTTCGCGCGCTGAGATATGGCGCAGCTTTTCCTCAAACTCCTTGCCATACACGCCTTGCTTGAGCAGACTGCTGGTGGCACCGTCAACGCGGGAGATATTGGTAAAGTCCAGACGGTAAGGCGCATGCTCCGAGCGGAACGAGCCATCGCGCATGGCATTGATGGAGCTGGGACTTTGCGGGCCACGGCCCAGCCACACATCCTCGTCGGCATCAAAGGTCAGCGAAGTGCTGGGGTGGTCCATGAGATTGCGACCGACCTGATCGTGCTCATTGGCCAGGCCGTTCTTGAACTTGTCGCTCTTGGACAGCAGCAGCAGGCGCGGCGACTCGATGCCGTTGGATGCCAAGATGAAAGTCTTGCCGGTGACACGGTGCACCTTCTTGTCCACGTCGTAATAGTTGGCAGCCACGATGCGCCCCTTGTCGTCATGCTCAAGCTGGAACACATTGGCATGAATCTGCATCTTCACGCCTTCAGTAAGCGCCTGCTTCACAGCAATGCCGCCGTGGTATTGCGCATCAATGGGGCACACAGGCTGACAGTTGTTAGCACCGCAGCATGGCGGGCGACCATCAAAGCTGCGGCTATTGCGCGCCACGGTGTTGCTGACCACGTCGAACGTGCCTTTCAAGCGATCCGTCAGGCGCTGCATGGCATAAGGCACGGCGACTTCGCCCATGGGGAAAGGCTTGCTGCGGGGCGAGCCGGTCTCGGTCGAGCCGCCCACACCCATGATTTCTTCGACTTCCTGGTAGTAGGGCTCCAGATCGTCATAGTCAAGAGGCCAGTCTTTGCCCACGCCATAAAGGCTGTGGATGCGGAAGTCGTTGGGCACATTGCGCCATGCCTGAGCGGCCCAGTGCCAGCTGGTGCCGCCCACCTGGCGGATGTACTCGGCCTTGTAGGGCTCGGGGCCGGCCTGCTCGAAATAGTTGTTGTCTTCAGGGCGATAGATGGGGTGCGGAGCCGTGGGGATGGACGGATAAGGAGTCATCCAGTCGCCACGACGCGAGGCGTTGTGAAAACGTGCGACAAAAACGCCGCGATCCGATGGGCCGCCAGCTTCGAGCATGAGCACCGAAGCGCCTGAGTGAGCCAGCTTTGCGCCCATCATGGCGCCGACGATGCCGGCACCAATAATGACAAAGTCTGCAGATAGAGTGGAATCAGCCATGGTATTTCTCGTGGATTTTTATGATTGGGCTGTACTTCAGGCCTTGGACTGAGCAGTGATGAGCTGCAGCTTGAAGGTGGTCGGGTTGCTGCTCCAACTGCCGTATGCGCCATAGACATAGGAAGGTGGGCGCAGCCTGTCAGCCACCACATCGGCATTGAGCGCGTGCTCGTAGGCCACAACACGTGTGGCGGTGCCGCTGCCAGCAATGCCCTGGTACCAGAGCTGCATCACATTCATGGGGACATCGGCCAGATCCGGCTGCTCGGCCTTGAGGCGCTCATTCAGATGGGCAAGAGCCACCTGGCTGGAGCCAATCCACTTCCACAGAGTTTCAAGCTTGCCGTTGAACTTGCCGTCCAACTCGTTCTGAGCGGCAAGCAGCCTTGCACCTTGCGCCTGGGGCAAATCGCTGCGCTCCGTCAGATAGCGGGACAGCGCCATGAAGCTGTCGGTACCCGTTGCCGGAGCATCAGCAGCCCAGCTGCCGGGGATGAGTTGCGCCATGCCGGCCGCCAGCGCGCCACCGAGCAGGTGACGGCGACTCAGGCCGAACGTCGGGAATTGAGATGTTGAGGTCATGATAGGAATTGGTCAGTGTTTCAGTGCACAACATCACCTATTGAGGTGACAAAGACCGCCCCAATCAATAGGACATCGTCATCAGTTGTCAGCTGCCCAAAGCCGCTTACAGGACAGCGATTGACTACAAGCTGCTCAGGAACAAAGCTTGCTGCGGCTGCGGCAGCGGCCGGACAGCACTCTGTTTCTGAGAGTTATTTGGAGAGGGATGGCAGCACTTGAGCTGCATTGCGCGAAAAGGCTGATGTTTGCACTTGCTCTCACTGTACGTCTTGTAGAAGAGTGCACCAATGCACCCAGCCACAATGCTTTATTACGGCATCCGTAATAATTCAAGGCCATGTGACCATTCGAAAATGAGGGTTTGTGCTTGATCGCTTACACACCATGACGGTGTTTCTGGCCGTCGTCGATGAAGGCGGTTTCACGGCTGCTGCGCGCCGTCTGTCCATGACTGTGCCCCATGTCACGCGTCACGTGACGGCACTCGAAAAGCAGCTGGACACCCGGCTGCTGCAGCGCACCACACGCAGCGTCAGCCTGACGCCTGCGGGCGAGCGCTATGCCGCCCGGGTGCGCGAAATTCTCGAAGCCGTGGACAGCGCCACAACCGAAGTACAAAGCAACACCAGCGCCCTGTCCGGCGTGCTGCGCATTGTCTCCACCCCATCGCTGACCGATGCCCTGATCTCGCCGCTGGCCGCCGACTTTCGCGTGCAATACCCGGGCATTGCACTCGATGTGCATGTCGACCCCAGCCTCACACCCGATATGAACCGCTACGACCTAGGGTTCATGCAAGTGTTCGAAAACTTCAATGCCAGCATCGTGGCCCGCAAGCTCTCGACATCCGAAGCCATACTCTGCGCAGCACCGTCATACATCCGGCGGCACGGCACACCACAAACCCCGCAGGAGCTGACTCGTCATATGTGCGTGCTGCGCCGCCGCGAAGGCCAGCAGCGTGACAGCTTCTCGCTGTGGCATAGCAAGCAGCCCACCAGCGAGCCACCGGTACACGACATCGAAGTGGCCGCCGCCATCACGATCAGCCAGACAGCCGGTCTTTTGCAGATGGTGCTTGATGGTGCCGGAATCGCCGAGTTCACTCTGGATTCGGCCCGCCCGTTTCTCAATGAAGGCCTGCTGCAGCCTGTGCTGCCCGGCTGGATCACGGGCCGCCTGCATGTGCTGATGGCCCTGCCCAGCCACAAGCACATACCGCTGCGCACCAAGGCTTTCATGGACTTCATGGCGCGAGCCCATCAGGCCGGCAAGATTGATCGCTGCTGAATGGACAACTTAAAACCATAGCAGCTAGCGTTTGTTAAGCATTGATTCCCACATCAAAAGATGTCGGATTCTTTTATCAACAAGCGAAGCCAGCTATCAAAAAATCCTTTGCCTCATAGCACTGCGCAATAAAAAAGGCGAAGTGCCATCGCACTCCGCCTTTAGCTGCATCAGCCGCAAAGATCAGGCCATCAGCTGCCCGCCACCTTCATGCGATTGATGAGGATGGAGCCCACCGTCTTGGCACCGTAGTTATAGGCATCGGCGCCAATGGCTTCGATGCCCTTGAACATGTCCTTCATGTTGCCCGCAATGGTGATTTCATCCACGGGGAAGGCGATTTCGCCGTTCTCCACCCAGAAGCCGCTTGCGCCGCGCGAGTAGTCACCGGTCACATAGTTCACGCCCTGGCCCATCAGCTCAACCACGAACAGGCCGGTGCCCAGCTTTTTCAGCATGGCATCCAGATCGTCGCCCGCCTTGGTGCGGCGCGAAGTCATGACCAGATTGTGCGAGCCACCGGAGTTGCCCGTGGTCTTCATACCCAGCTTGCGCGCCGAGTAGCTGGAGAGGAAATAGCCTTCCACGCGGCCAGCATCCACCACCTTGCGGGCCTGCACGCGCACGCCTTCTTCGTCGAAGGGCGAGCTGCCCTTGCCGCCCAGAATGAAGGGGTCTTCTTCAATGTCGATGTGCTTGGGGAAGACGGGCTTGCCCATCGAATCCAGCAGGAACGTGCTCTTGCGGTACAGCGCACCGCCGCTGATAGCCTGCACAAAACCACCCAGCAAGCCAGCAGCCAGAGGCGATTCAAACAACACAGGGCATTCGGTGGTCGGAATCTTGCGGCTGCCCAGACGGCTCAACGTGCGCTCTGCGGCGTAGCGGCCCACGGCTTCTGGCGATGCCAGGTCGGCCGCATTGCGCATGGAGCTGTACCAGTAGTCGCGCTGCATCTCGCCGTTCTTGCCGGGCAGCTTGGCAATGGGGGCCACCGACAGGCTGTGGCGCGAACTGGCATAGCCACCGCGAAAACCGTTGGTGTGGGCCGTGAAGAAATGGCTTTGCTGGGCCGATACACCGGCACCTTCGCTGTTGCTCACGCGGCGGTGAGTCTTGAAGGCAGCCTCTTCGCAGCGCAGGGCCATTTCGGCAGCGGCTTCGCTGCTGATGTCCCAGGGGTGGAACAATTCCAGATCGCGGTGCGTGCCGGGCAGCGCAATATCAGCGCTGTCAGGCAGGCTGGCAAACGGGTCTTCGGCGGTGAAGCGTGCGATGTCGTAAGCGGCCTGCACGGTCTGCTGAATAGCAGCTTCAGAGAAGTCCGAAGTACTGGCATTGCCACGGCGCTGGCCCAGGTACACGGTCACGCCCAGCGACTTGTCGCGGTTGCGCTCCACCGTCTCCAGCGCGCCCTTGCGGACGCTAACCGAGAGGCCGCAGCCCTCGGAAGCCTCGGCTCCGGCGTCCGTCGCACCCAGCTTTTTGGCGTGCTTCAGAGCCTGGTCCACCAGGCCTTCAAAAAAGGATTGGCTGAAGCTAAAACCGGCTTGCGGTTCAGATTGGGCCTTTGCACTAGAAGTGCTTGTAATGCTGGAGCGAGGTTTTTTCATAGCGGCGGATATGATAGCCGCCACTGCAGCGCCCTCTGTGCTGCCACAGATATTGCCCCCTTACCATGTCACGCAAACCTACAAAAGGCTATTTTGTTCGCGGTAAGTTCGTTGCCGAAGGCAGCGAGCTGGACGTTGAACTGAAAGCCGAACTCAAAGGCACCTACGACTCCACCAAGACGGACCTGAAGCGCGAAATGGATGCGCTGCAGGACCTCGGCAAGGAGTTGATGACGCTGCGCAGCGACCTGTTCAAGCGCCTGCAAATCTCCGATCAGCTGATCGATGCTCTGGCCGAGGCCAAGCGCATCACCAATTTTGAAGGCAAGCGCCGCCAGCTCCAGTACGTGGGCAAGCTCATGCGCAAGCTCACGGATGAACAGCTCAACGCCGTCAAGCAGGCTATGGATGAGCAGCGCAACGGCTCGCCCAGAGAGAAGATGTCCGTCCAGGTCTCCGAGCAATGGCGCGACCGCCTGGTCGTGGAAGACGGCGCACTGGCCATCTGGCTGGAGCACTTCCCCGAGACCGATGTGCAGCAGCTGCGCTCGCTGATTCGCCAATCCCGCAAGGACATCGAAAAGGCCAAGGAGCAAGCCGCTGCCGCACAGGCCGCCAGCCCCGATGCCGAGCCCAAGGAAGTCAGCAAGGGCCGCGCCTACCGCGACCTGTTCCAGCTGGTGCGTGAGCAACTGGCCAAAGCGGGCAAATCCAGCGCCGCTGCAGCTGACGGCAGCGATGAGTGAGCAAGCTCTGCACGATGCCGTGAAAATCGGCATCGTCTCCATCAGCGACCGCGCTAGCAGCGGCGTTTATGAAGACAAGGGCCTGCCCGCGCTGCAGGACTGGATGAGCCGCGCGCTGCAAAACCCCGTCACGTTTGAGGCACGCCTGATTCCCGACGAACAGGCAGGTATCAGCGCCGCGCTGATCGAACTGGTGGACGCAGGCTGCTCGCTGGTGCTGACCACAGGCGGCACCGGCCCCGCGCTGCGCGATGTGACGCCAGAGGCAACTCTGGCCGTAGCCGACAAGGAAATGCCCGGCTTTGGCGAGCAAATGCGCCAGATCAGCCTGACCTTTGTGCCAACAGCCATCCTCTCGCGCCAGGTGGCGGTGATTCGCGACAACAGCCTGATCATCAACCTGCCCGGCCAGCCCAAGGCGATTGCCGAGACGCTGGAAGGCCTAAAGGACGCGGACGGCCAACAAAAGGTCAACGGCATTTTTGCCGCCGTGCCTTACTGCATCGACCTGATTGGCGGGCCATATCTTGAAACCCATGATGAGGTCTGCAAGGCATTTCGCCCCAAAAGCGCCATTCGTGCGCCACGCAGTTAATAAACCGCTTACGCAACAAAAAAAGCAGCCTGATGGCTGCTTTTTTTATGGCTGGTGACTCCGTAATTTGTCCTGAATATCAACAGCAATTCTTCAACGCAGGTCAATAAAGCGCTTGGCTGATATCCAGGCTCTCGCGGGGGAAAGTGTTCTGCCAGACCGTGCTTTTGCTGAAGCGCTGGAGAATAAAGTCGCCATTAAAGTCCTGAGTCAGAGGTGCATTTTGATAAGCGGCTGTGAGCTGCGCCACTTCAGTGCGGTATTTCTCAACGCCCGCCCATTTCTCCGCCGCAGAGCGGCGCATCATGGTCGTGATCTTCTCTGCAGGGTTCACAGCCTTGCAGGCAAAAGGCACAAGAATGCTCACCACGCCCTCTCTGACACCTTCAGTCTGAGGTTTGGCCTCGCCGGTTTTACAGACCGTGCGCTTTTGCGCATCGCGTACGCTCTGCAGCAAGGCCACGGTGTCGGGCAACAAGGCTTTCTGCTCTTCTACAGTCAGCTTCATGTTCGCCAGAAATTTGGGGGCGAGATGATCAGCGTAAATGCGATCTGTCTCCTGCATTTGCTCGATGTCGATGAAATCACCGCTATTACCTGCTTCAGCACGCGCGGGCCTTTGATATTCATTCAAGGCCTTCATGGCGGCCGCATCCGTATGCACTAGCGTCTTGATAAACAAATCCGTGACTTGCTGCGGATTCAGGGTGGCCTTCGCCGGCTCTTGCGCATGCACACCCGCCGCAAAAAACAAACAAGCCATGGCGATGGGCAGAATTTTTTGGATTTTCATGAGTCTTTTGAATGCTTCTGATGATGGACCTTGAGGGCTGGGGCAGTCTAGCAAGAGCACCCCATCACTCGGGCCATCGAAAAATGGGCTTGCGACAAGGCTTGCATGGGTCGCGCTGAGTGCCGGCACTTGGGATTTCCCGCAAGTGCTTGCCCCGATGTAAGGGCCGTGAGCCAGTCCTAACATGCTCAATGCAATGCAGCAGTTAGCACCGCAACTATCTTAAAACCAACTTGGGGTCCCACTGCTGCAGCAGCCAAGCCGCACCTGAGCGCCCGCCACGCGACTTGATTTTGCTTGTCATTGACATTCACAGGAGACTTCATGCACCGCTCGTCAACGCCTGCCGCCCTTCAATCTCCGGCCATCCAGGCCAGCCGCACCACTCTTTTGGGCCTGGCCCTGGCTGCGGCTTTTGCCTCAACCGCCATGGCGCAGGACAAAGTCAAGATCGGCTTCATCACCGACATGTCCAGCCTCTACGCCGACGTGGAAGGCAAGAACGGCGGCGTAGCTATCCAGATGGCGATTGACGACTTTGGCGGCAAGGTGCTGGGCAAGCCCATTGAGCTGCTGACGGCAGACCACCAGAACAAGGCCGACATCGCTGCCAGCAAGGCGCGCGAATGGATTGATACGCAAGGCATCAGCCTGGTGTTTGGCGGCACCAACTCTGCCACGGCTCTCGCCATGGCCAAAGTAGCTCAAGAGAAAAAACGCGTCTTCATCGACAACGGCGCAGGCAGCTCGGCTCTGACCAATGAGCAATGCAGCCCCTACACCGTGCACTACGCCTTTGACACCGTGGCCCTGGCCAAAGGCACAGGCGGTGCCGTCGTGGATGGTGGCGGCAAGAACTGGTTTTTTGTGACGGCTGACTATGCCTTCGGCCACGCGCTGGAAGCCGACACCAGCAAGATCATCGAAGCGCGCGGCGGCAAGGTGCTGGGCTCGGTCAAGACGCCGCTCAACGCCAGCGATTTCTCCAGCTTCATGCTGCAGGCACAGAACAGCAAGGCGCAGATTCTGGGTCTGGCCAATGCGGGCGGAGACACCATCAACTCGATCAAGGCCGCCAAGGAATTTGGCGTGACCAAGAACATGAAGCTGGCCGGTCTGCTGGTCTTCTTCTCCGACATCCACAGTCTGGGCCTGAAAAACACCGAAGGCATGCAGTTCACCGCGCCCTGGTACTGGGACATGAACGACGGCTCGCGCAAATTTGCCGATGCCTTCATGGCCAAGACCCAGCGCCGCCCCAGCGAGATCCAGGCCGCCGATTACTCGGCCACCATGAACTACCTGAAAGCCGTGGAAAAAGCCGGCACACTGGATGCCGACAAGGTCATGGCCACCTTGAAGAGCACCAAGATCGACGACTTCTTCGGTCAGGGCTATATCCGCGAAGATGGCCGCTATGTGCACGATATGTACCTGATGCAGGTGAAGTCGCCCGCTGAATCCAAGGGCACCTGGGATTACTACAAGATCGTCAAGAAGCTGCCCGCTGAGCAGATCTGGACCACCAAGGCGGAAAGCAAGTGCCAGTACTGGCGCTAAGCCAGTAAGTCACCAACGCTTCGCTCAAAAAGGCTTTGCTCCACACAGGCAAGGCCTTTTTTAATGGCTTTTGATATTTCCTCGCCTTCAGCCGAATCTCTGACTTGCAGGTGAATGAATCCGCCCGTTGCTGGTTTATGGTTGCAGTAACTTGCACTCATCCACCGTGCAGAGCGACATTGATCTGGGCACCATATGAACATCACCATCCGCAACGAAAACAGCGACGACATAGACGCCATCACAGCCTTAACCGCTGCGGCATTCGAGCATGAAGAGCATTCAAGCCATACCGAGCAATTCATCGTCAATGCATTGCGCCGCAGCAAGCAGCTCACCGTCTCCCTCGTCGCGGTCGAGAACGATGAAATTGTTGGCCATGTAGCCATCTCTCCGGTCCGCATTTCCTCGGGGGCCACGGGCTGGTATGGGCTGGGCCCCATCTCCGTCAGGCCGGATCGCCAGAAAAAAGGCATAGGCTCAGCCTTGATGAACGCCGCGCTGGCCGAGCTCAAACGACTGGGCGGCGCTGGCTGCGTACTCCTTGGTGACCCTGGCTACTACCACCGCTTTGGCTTCAAGGTTCAGCCGGGGCTTACTCTTGAAGGTGTGCCGCCAGAGTACTTTCAGGCGCTGTCGCTGGACGGAAGCATTCCCGTGGGCAGCGTGCAATATCAGGCAGCCTTTGATGCCACCGAATAGGCTACGCCGCCTTTTTCTGAGAGCCTGAGCTCTGCGCTTGTGAATTTCTCACTGCTGAGCTTGACCGCAAGTCAGGCCGTAGTTGTTGAGTCCCCCCTGAAAACCAACCTGTTCCTCACCATGAAGCTTGGCTACACCATCGTCTACGTTCCCAACGTAGCAGCATCCCTGCAATTCTTCGCCTCGGCGTTTGGCTTTGCCGTGAAGTTCCTGCATGAATCCGGCACCTATGGCGAACTCAGCACCGGCGAGACAACACTGGCCTTTGCCGCGCATGAACTGGGCGAAGGCAACTTCCCCGGCGGCCATATCGCGGCATCCGAATCCGCCAAGCCCTTGGGAATGGAAATTGGCCTGGTGACCGATAACGTGGAGGCCGCACATGCGCAGGCTATCAACGCTGGTGCGACGGAGCTTGCCAAGCCGATTACCAAGCCCTGGGGTCAGGTCGTGTCCTATGTTCGAAGCCCTGATGGCACCTTGATTGAACTCTGCACGCCAATTGGCATTTAACTGGCAGCTAAGCAGACAGCCAAGCCATCCGGCAAATCGACTCGGCCATGTAAGGCTTAATAAAAAGCGCCGGCTGAACCTGCGCTTTCCATTTGATAGCTGCTAGGGAACCTCTGCATAAGTCACCCACGCATGTGCTTGCACATGCGTTTCAGGTTCGGCAGCATCCCGGCCTATGCTGCAAGCTAATCTCGGCCTGAACCTCTCCACCAAGAAGACCCGCAAGCGCGAATTCTTTGAACAGATGCAGCAGGTTGTGCCTTGGAGGGATTTGGTGGCACTGATTGCGCCCTGCGCTCCAGAAGGGCGTAAAGGTCGACCACCGTTTCCTGTTGAAATGGACGTTGTTGCATAAACAGCCGCTTGCCAGCAGGTAGGCTTGCGAGATGAGTGAGTTGCATCGTTCCAAGTCCCGCTACCGAACCACGAACTTGAAGAGCTACAACGGTGCGCTCAAAGCTCGCGGCTCACTGACTGTCTGGCTCGACAAGGACATGCAGTAGTTTGCCGCTGCTAGCGGCAAACGCGGGCGCAGCCTGAAGTTCTCCGATGCTGCCATCCAGTTTTGCCTGACCATTAAAAATTTGTTCGCTCTGGCGCTGCGTCAGGCAATGGGTTTTGTTGAATCCCTTTTGAATTTGTCAGGGCTGGATTGACCATTACCCAACTTCAGCACCGTCTGCCGTCGCCAGCGCAGCCTGCAAGTCCATGTGCCGTATCGATCCAGCCAGGCAGGGCTGCATTTGCTCGTGGACTCCACAGGTATCGAAGGTGAGTGGAAATGCAAGAAACACGGCCCTGTGCGCCATCGCCAGTGGCGCAAGCTGCATATCGGTATTGACGCTCAAACACTGCAGATACGTGCGATTTGCGTAACGAGCAACGAGGGGTAACCGATGCAACTGTCATAGCAGATCTACTGGAGCAAGTCCCTCGCAACGAAGCCGTACTCAGTCTGACTGGTGACGGCGCCTATGACACCCAGTCGGTCTATGAAGCGACCATCCCAAGAGGTGCCATTCCCATCATCCCCCAAGAAAGAACGCACGAATACGCAAAGGCGATGCCTTTGTGTACCGCAATGCGGCTATCGCCGCATGCCGGCGTTTGGGCCGAAGAATATGGAAAGTGTGGAGTGGTTGTCACCGGCGCAGTCTGGTTGAAACCAAGATGAACTGCATCAAACGGCTGGGCGAACGGGTCATGTCCAGAACCTTCGAGCGCCAGGTCAACGAGTTGCACATCCGTGCAGCCATCCGTAATCGATTCACCAAACTAGGCTGTCCTCAGACGGTCGCCATGGCATAGCTGTGTCAGGGGCCAGGGGCGGCTCAGCTTCAAATTGATTTGTACAACAGCGCCGCTCAGAACTGCTTTATGCAGAGATTCTCTAAAAAAATATCGTTACACCAAAAATTGGAAATCACACAAATGAATATTCAATTAAATAACAAAACTCAAAACAACTTAATTAAATTATCTAGAAATAACTTTCATCATCGTCTCTTCAGACTATTTACAGCAGATTTTCAAAAATCATCAACCCCATTTTATTAATAAATGAAAAATCAATTAATTTCAATCACTTAAACAAATCACAACCAAAGAAATAAATCCATTAAAATAATTAATCCAAAAAAATTAAGTGATACACCTTAGTCAAAGAAGACTAACAAAATTAATTTCAACTGCTAAAAAATAAAGGCTGCTATCAATGGCGCGCATCATCAATTAGAAATTGCATATAAAAGTATCAAAGGAAGGCTCTGTGATTCAACGCTTCTTTCAAACAGCCGCACTCACACTGGGAATGACCCTGTCCGCGCACGCAACGGGAACGGCGACCGATGGCGCCAAGCCAGACGCGCAAGCGGTCAAAAAATTCGAACTGCGCAAAGAGCTGATGCAGCAATACCCCAATGTGCTCAAGACGCTGACCTCCAATGCCAACGCAGGCTTTGGCGGAGAGCAATCCATTGCCATTGCCAACCACATGTACAGCCGCACCAATGCAGAAGCCATTGCCGATGCGCGCGCCAAGATGACGGTCGAGCCTCATGGCAAGAGCACCTGGCTGCTGCGCATGCCTTACGTCAACATCGCCGTATTCGAGACCCGTGAAGGCCTGGTACTGGTCGATGCCGGCTATGCCCCAGCAGGCCCCGCGCTGCTGGAGACACTGCGCAAGCTCAGCAACAAGCCGGTCAACGCCATCATCATCACCCACCACCATGCAGATCACGGCTTTGGCGCCTGGTCGCTGCTGGAAGCCGGTGAGAAGCCGCGCATCATCACGACCCAGGAATACCTGGCCGAGATGGACCTGGACACGCGCACAGCGAACTACTCCATCGTGCAGCTGAACAGTCAGGACCCGCGCGATGTGCCGCGCAAGCTGACAGATGCCATTCTTCCCACCGAGACCTTCACCGGCCAGAAGACGCTGAAGATTGGTGACGACGAATTCGTACTCACCCACGCGCGCGGCGAATCTGCAGACCAGCTCTGGGTCAATGTGGCGACACGCAAGATTGTGGTCAGCGCCGACTACTGGCAGCCGTTCTTGCTCAACGCCGGTAATGGCAAGCGCCGCCAGCGCTACGTTGCTGAATGGGCTCAGGCTCTGCGTGATATGGCCGCCACAAGGCCTGACTTGCTTTTGCCCATGCATGGCCCGGCACTGACCAATGCTGCAGAAGTACAGGACAAGCTGCTGGCATCGGCCAATATGCTCAGCTCCGCTGTGGATCAGGTAATTACTGGCCTCAACGCCGACAAGCGCCCTGACGAAATCGTCGCCACAGTGCAGTTGCCAGAGAGCCTGCGCGGCCGCAAAGACATGGCTGAGACCTATGTGCGCTTCAAGAACGTCGCCAGCATGGTGCTCAAAGAGTACGGCGGCTGGTGGAATGGCATCCCTTCGGAATGGGACCCCGCATCTCGCGCGACTTTCAGCAAACAGATGGTGGCCATGAGCGGCGGCGTGCAAAAGGTCAACGATCAGATCAAGCTACTGAGCAAAAGCGACCCAGCTCTGGCCTGCCAGCTTGCCGATATCGCCTACTTTGCCGAGCCCACCAACCAAGATGTGCTGCAAACGGCTTTGGATGCCTATGCCTTGCGCGTACAGCCGGGCATGCCGACTCAGGAGCTGACGGTGTATATCCAGCACATGCTCACCCTCAAAAGCCAGCTCAAAACCGTCATGCAGTGATCTCTGGCGCAGTCAACGCCCCTCACTGGAGCTAGTGCAAGAACTAGGGCACTAATTAACGCCGCATAGAAAAAGGGCAAGCCAAACAGCTTGCCCTTTGTTTTTAATAGCAGGTAGCGCTTGATACACAAGCGCTACAACACTATTTCACCTCCAATCAACGCGCCGTCGTATCGCTCGATGCGCTGATGATGGGAATGTAGAAATCACCGCCCGACTTATTGAACTCCCCTGCCTTGGCTTGCATGCCAGCGGCAATGGCCTGATCTTCAGCCAGTCCCTTGGCAGCGGCGAATTCACGCACTTCCTGCGTGATCTTCATGGAGCAGAACTTGGGGCCGCACATGGAGCAGAAGTGCGCCACCTTGGCACTGTCCTTGGGCAAGGTTTCATCGTGATAGGCCTGCGCGGTGTCAGGGTCCAGACCCAGGTTGAACTGGTCTTGCCAGCGGAAGTCAAAGCGCGCTTGCGAGAGTGCATCGTCGCGTGAGCGGGCACCGGGGTGGCCCTTGGCCACGTCAGCGGCGTGCGCAGCAATCTTGTACGCAATGATGCCTTGCTTGACGTCATCGCGGTCGGGCAGGCCCAGGTGTTCCTTGGGCGTCACGTAGCACAGCATGGCCGTGCCCATCCAGCCGATCATGGCCGCACCAATAGCGCTGGCGATATGGTCGTAGCCGGGGGCGATGTCAATGGTCAGCGGGCCAAGCGTGTAGAACGGCGCTTCGTGGCAATGCTTCAATTGCTCGGTCATGTTCGCCTGAATCATGTGCATGGGCACATGGCCGGGGCCTTCGATCATGGTCTGCACATCGTGCTTCCAGGCGACTTGCGTCAGCTCACCCAGCGTGGCCAGCTCGGCAAACTGGGCTTCGTCGTTGGCGTCCGATGCGCAG
The DNA here is from genome assembly GCF_036643215.1 of Comamonas sp. Taxonomy (GTDB): domain Bacteria; phylum Pseudomonadota; class Gammaproteobacteria; order Burkholderiales; family Burkholderiaceae_C; genus Comamonas. The sequence continues at coordinate 44,694 of NZ_JAVXSJ010000015.1, forward strand.
CCGGGGCGCAGGCCATCGCCCAGCGAGAAGCTCACGTCGTACTGCTTCATGATGTCGCAGATGTCTTCGAAGTGCTCGTACAGGAAGCTCTCGCGGTGGTGGGCCATGCACCACTTGGCCATGATGGAGCCGCCGCGCGAAACAATGCCGGTACGGCGCTGGGCCGTGAGGTGGATGTACGCCAGACGCACGCCCGCGTGGATGGTGAAGTAGTCCACGCCCTGCTCGGCCTGTTCCACCAGCGTGTCGCGGAAGATAGGCCAGGTCAGGTCTTCGGCAATGCCGCCGACTTTTTCCAGCGCCTGGTAGATGGGCACGGTGCCGATGGGCACAGGGCTGTTGCGCACAATCCAGTCACGCGTGGTGTGGATGTTCTTGCCAGTAGACAGATCCATCACGTTGTCCGCGCCCCAGCGAATGGCCCAGACCAGTTTTTCAACTTCTTCTTCGATGCTCGACGTGACGGCGGAGTTGCCGATGTTGGCGTTGATCTTGACCTTGAAATTGCGGCCAATGGCCATGGGCTCAATTTCGGGATGGTTGATATTGGCGGGAATGATGGCGCGGCCACGAGCGATCTCGTCGCGCACAAATTCGGGAGTGATGATCTTGGGGATGGCAGCGCCCATGCTGTTGCCAGCCAAACGCAATTCACGCGCGGCGTCTTGCTGGTACTGCTCCATCCATTCACGGCGGCCGTTTTCGCGCAAGGCCACGTATTCCATCTCGGGCGTGATGATGCCGCGCTTGGCGTAGTGCATCTGGGTCACGTTCTGGCCGCTCTTGGCGCGGCGTGGCTGGCGTTGCAATGCAGCGGCTTCGGCACGCAGCTGGTCTACACGCAGGTCTTCTTCACCGCGCTTGCCGCCGTCGTCCAGCGCCACGCGCTGACGGCCCACGTAATACTCGCTGTCGCCACGTGACTCAATCCACGCACCGCGCAGGCTTGGCAGGCCCTGACGCACATCGATCTGCACAGCGGGGTCGGTGTAGGGGCCGGAGGTGTCATACACGCTGACCTGCTCGCCATTGGTGAGCGCAATATCACGCACCGGCACACGCAGATCGGGATGGACCACGCCGTTCAGATAGCTCTTGGTGGATGCCGGAAACGGCTGGCGCGACTGGGCCAGCAGCTCGGCAAAACGGGTGGCATCAGGGGCGTTGCCAGCAGCTGGCGTAAAGATGGAATCAGGGGCGTTCATCGCAGTCTCCGTAAAGCGTGTGAAGTTGTCTCAACGCTCCGTGGAGTGCGGCCCTGTGCTGATCTTTCCCTGCACTGGCGCTGCACCGTGTGAGGGTGTCTGGCCTGTGCGGCTGAAATGCATGGATTTCAGCCTTGTCCTCTGCGCGCCGGGTGCCTTTAAAAAGACAAAACCCCAGTACGCGAGAAGCGCCTGGGGTTTGCTGTGCCAGAGTATTTGCGGCTTGTGGCGTAGTGGCGCCTTGGCTTTCAATTCTCTGGCCCTGCGTCAGGGTCCCGCTCTTCTTCCGCCGGTATGAACCGGATCAAGTTCGTCGGGTTGGCCTAGATTGAGCTGTCTTTCAACAGATCAATCTCTGGTCTCTCAGCGCTTTCGCACACCCCGGAGCAGCATTCAGTATAGGCCTGATTCGCATCAAAAGGCGAAAGATGGCGGCGGTTTAACTGTGCTGACCGACAAGCGCCTAATCCAGTCCCTGCAGCGCAAGCCACTCACCGCTGGTCGCCCGGCTCGATCGCCACTGATTGATGGGCGCGCTCGTATCTTCGTAGCCCAGCGCAATGCCAAAGGCGATCTGGTAGCCGCCCGGCAGCGCCAGTTGCTCCATCAGCATGTCGTTGTACATGCGCCAGAAGCCCTGTGCGCAGCTAGCCAGCCCCTTCTCTGCCGCCAGCAGCATGAAGGATTGCAGGTAAATGCCCAGATCCACCCACTGCGCATAGCCCATGCGCTCTTCCACCGCAATAAAGATACCCACCGGGGCACCAAACATCTCGCCATTTTTAGCCAGTTGTGCAAGGCGCGCGCCCTTGTCTTCGCGGCCGATGTTCAGGGCCTGATACAGCTCTTCGCCATTTTCAAAACGGCGGCTGCGGTAGGGCTCCCACAGGCCGGGCGGGTAAGACAGACCGGGGCGCTGCACGGGCTCAGTCACTTTGGCCCTGGCGCTCAAGTCCTTGAGAGCCTGGCCACCCACTGCCGTCACGCGCCAGGGCTGCATATTGCCGCCGGAAGGGGCCTGAGATGCGGTTTCCAGCAGGGTTCGCACCACTTCACCGGGGACGGTCTGGGGCGTGAAAGCACGCACGGAGCGGCGTTGCTGCAGGGCTTGTTCGATGTTCATGGGTCTTTCCTGATTTGCTGCACTGCAGTGTAAAAGCTGTTGCACTTTCCGCAAGTCACCACGGATACGTATCAGCCCCAACAGCCCCGTGCTTGCCCTGATGGCGCAGCGCGCGGCGGCTGCGACCATGCGTTCTGCCCGTCGCCATGCATGGGCGCTTACTACCTCAGGAGATGACTTTGATGAAGCCTTGCTCTGTTTCCGCTGCCACCATTTTTTCGCCACGCGCCTTGACGCTGGCACTGGGCTGCCTGCTGGCCGCCGCAAGCGCTCAGGCGCAGGACAAGATTCGCATAGGCTTCATCACCGACATGTCCGGCCTCTACTCCGATGTAGACGGCAAGGGCGGCGCAATGGCCGTGCAGATGGCGGTGGACGACTTTGGCGGCAAGCTGCTGGGCAAGCCCATTGAAGTGCTGACGGCCGACCACCAGAACAAGGCCGATATTGCCGCCAGCAAAGCCCGCGAGTGGTTTGATACGCAGGGCCTGAACATGCTGATTGGCGGCACAACCTCCAGTACCGGGCTGGCCATGGGCAAGGTGGCCGATGAGAAAAAGAAAGTCTACATCGTCAACGGCGCAGGCACGTCGGCCCTGACCAATGAGCAATGCAGCCCCTACTTTGTGCACTACGCCTATGACACCGTGGCGCTGGCCAAGGGCACGGGCAAGGCCGTGGTGGAACTGGGCGGCAAGAACTGGTTCTTTTTGTCTGCAGACTACGCCTTTGGCCAGGCGCTGGAGGCCGATACCACCCGCATCATCAACGCCTCAGGCGGCAAGGTGCTGGGCAGCGTCAAGCACCCGCTGAACACGGCCGATTTCTCCTCCTTCCTGCTGCAGGCCCAGAACTCCAAGGCCCAGATTCTGGGTCTGGCCAATGCCGGCGGCGACACCATCAACGCCATCAAGTCAGCACGTGAATTTGGCCTGACCAAGACCATGAAGCTGGCCGGCCTGCTGCTGTTCAGCTCCGACGTTCACAGCCTGGGCCTGAAGGCCACCGAAGGACTGATGTTTACCGACAGCTGGCACTGGGACCTGAACCCCGAAAGCCGCAAATTCTCGGATCGCTTCCTCGCCAAGTTCAAGAAAATGCCCACCTCGCTGCAGGCGGCCAACTACTCGGCCGCCATGCAATACCTGAAGCTGGCCGAAAAGCTGGGCACCACGGATGCCGACAAGATCATGGCCGGTTTCAAGGCTACACCGCTGTCAGACTTCTATGCCAAGGGCGTGATCCGCCCCGATGGCCGCTATGCCCACGATATGCACCTGCTGCAGGTCAAGAGCCCGGCAGAGTCCAAAAAGGCCTGGGATTACTTCAAGGTGCTCAAGACCCTGCCCGGCGATCAAGTCTTCACCACCAAGGAAGAAAGCAAGTGCGCGCTGTGGAAGTAAGCGGCTGACGCAAAAAAAGAAGCCGGGCCACTGCAAAGCGGTCCGGCTTTTTTGATTCAATTACTATCAAAACAAGAGCTGCTTGCGCTTGATGGGCAAGCGCTAGATAAGGATTAAAGCCTTATTTACCCAAAATCTGGTCGATCTTTTCTTTCTGGAAGGCCTCGGGGCGCTCGGACTCGCAGGGCATGCAATCCTTGACCTGACCTTGAATCGACAGCTTTTCAATCGCGGCCCACAGCAGCGCGATCTGCTTTTCATGGCTTGATGCGCCTTCAGACAGGGATCGCATGACCTGCGCCACAGGGTCCACTTCCGTCGTCACACCATAGGCGCTGAAGCCGCTCTTGCCGCAGTCTTCATCAATCACACCCGCTGGCTGCGCAACCACCTTGGGGGCGGCCTCGTGCTCCGTCACATCGGCGCTCTGCCCGCTCTTGCTGGCAATGATGCGTGCAGGAATGCCCACGGCCGTTGCGCCCGCAGGCACGGGCTTGATGACCACGGCGTTGCTGCCGATCTTGGCACCATCGCCCACCTCAAAGCCGCCCAGAACCTTGGCACCGGCACTGACCACCACGTTCTTGCCCAGCGTGGGGTGGCGCTTGGCGCCCTTGTACAGCGATGTACCGCCCAGCGTTACGCCGTGATAGATGGTGCAGCCGTCGCCCACCACAGCCGTTTCGCCAATCACAACGCCCATGCCGTGGTCGATGAAGACCTCTTTGCCGATGACAGCGCCGGGGTGAATTTCAATGCCAGTGAACCAGCGGCCCATGTGCGAGATGAAGCGGCCCAGCCATTTGAAGCCATGCGTCCAGCACCAGTGCGCCGGGCGTTGCAGCCAGATGGCATGCAGTCCGGGGTAACAGGTGATGACTTCCCAGGTACTGCGAGCCGCAGGGTCGCGGTCGAGAATGCACTGGATGTCGGAGCGCAGGCGATCAAGCATCAAATATCGAGAAATGTTTAGCAGGTCATCGAGTCTAGCGGGTTGGCGGCTCGCACTTCAGCATGGCTTTGGCAACACCGCGAAGAATATGGATTTCTTCCTGCGTCAGCTGCGCGCGGTTGAAAAGCTGGTTAAGCCGGGGCATGAGCTTTTTGGGCGCTGCCGGGTCCAGAAAGCCGACATGGGCCAGCGCCTGCTCAAGGTGGCTCAGCATGCCCTGCACCTGAGCCATGTCGGCACGGTTGACCTCGGGCGTGTGCTCTTCAGCCGGGAAGCCGCCCAGCGCCGCGCGCCAGTCATAGGCAACGACCTGAATGGCCGATGCCAGATTGAGCGAGCCAAACTGCGGATTGGACGGAATGGTCAGCGCCACATCGCAGCGGTACACATCGTCGTTGCTCATGCCAAAGCGCTCGCAGCCAAACAAAAAGGCCACACCCTTCTGGTTGCAGGCAGCGCCGGGGGTGACTGCGTTATCCGTCAAATCACCATCTACCGCTGGTGCAGAGCGCACATCCAGCTCACCTTTCAGTAGCAGCTCAAAATGCTCGCGCGGCGTACGGGTGGGCGGGCCAAAGTCGCGCGGCGTCATGGCCGTGGCGCACATATGGCTGATGCCGTCCAGCGCTTCTTCCAGCGTGTCGACAATGCGGGCCTTGTCCAGCACATCCAGTGCGCCGCTGGCACGCTGAATGGTTTCTTCCTTGCGCAGCACATTCTTGTAGCGCGGACGCACCAACACCAGGTCGTCAAAGCCCATGGTCTTGAGCGCGCGGGCAGCAGCGCCCACATTGCCAGCGTGGCTGGTTTCAATCAGTACGAATCGGGTTTTCATCACAGCAAAAGGCCCCACTTGTGGCCTTGATAAAACAGTACAGAGACAGCACCCACACTCTTGGTGGCTCATTGGAAGGCCGCAGACAAGACCCTCTGGTCTCTGGGCCACACAAGCAAAAAAAGTGCAGGCTGGGTAGAATTGCGCCTATTGTCGCCGCCCCGCATCGCCGGTCGCGGCTTTTTACGTTCTTACCCGCGTAGTTCAGCCCGCCTTTGCGCCGGGCTGAGCCGCCAAGGCACTCACAATCTATGTCGAACTCCCTGCACCCCATGCTCAACGTGGCCATCAAGGCTGCTCGCGCCGCTGGCGCCCTCATCAACCGTGCCGCACTGGATGTGGAATCGGTGCGCGTTGCGCAAAAGCAGGTGAACGACTTTGTGACCGAGGTAGACCAAGCCGCTGAGCGCGTCATTATCGAGACGCTGCTGAACGCCTACCCCCAGCACTCCATCCTGGCCGAAGAGTCGGGTGAAGAGCACGGTGCCAAGAACTCTGACCACGTCTGGATCATCGATCCTCTGGACGGCACCACCAACTTCATCCACGGCTTCCCCGTGTACTGCGTCAGCATCGCCCTGGCCTATAAGGGCAAGGTCGAGCACGCCGTGGTCTATGACCCCAGCCGTAACGACCTGTTCACCGCCACCAAGGGCCGTGGTGCTTACCTGAACGAGCGCCGCATCCGTGTCTCCAAGCGCACTCAGCTGCGTGACTGCCTGATCTCCACCGGCTTCCCATTCCGCCGTGGCGACAACTTCAAGCAATACATGCTGATGCTGGGCGAAGTCATGCAACGCACTGCTGGTGTGCGCCGCCCCGGCTCTGCTGCGCTGGATCTGGCCTACGTGGCCGCCGGTTTTGCCGATGGTTTCTTTGAATCCGGCCTGTCCATCTGGGACGTGGCTGCAGGCTCGCTGCTGGTCAGCGAGGCCGGTGGTCTGGTTGGTAACTTCACCGGCGAAGCCGACTTCCTGGAACAAAAGGAAATTCTGGCCGCAGCACCCCGCATCTATGGCGCACTGATCCCCGTGATTGGCAAGTTCAGCAAGTTCGCCTCTGCCGGTGAAAAGGCCGCCGTGCGCCAAGCCGTGAAGTCCGACGACTTCGAAGTTCCCGCTGACGAAAGCGCCGAAACCGAATCTAAAGCCGCTGAATAAGCGCTGAATATAAAAAGGCGGTCGCCCCACGACTGCGAAAAGAGCCTGCCTCCTGTGAGCCGGGCTCTTTTTTTATCTCCACAGAATCCACAAGTTCACTGTCCAGAATCGGCCCCAACGACAAACGGGCAGATCAATATGATGGATTTTTTCAGCCAGCACTGGACGCTGGCGATCGACTGGGTTTCCCTGCACGCGGTGACACCCGTGGTCAACGCACTGAACATTGCCGAGGCCGCCGGTGACCCGCGCGAGATTGCGGCAGGCATCTTGATAGCGCTGCTGCAGCTGTTTCTGATCGGCGGCGTGATGCGCCCGCTCGAAAGCCTTCTGCCAGCCGAGCGCTGGGCCGACCGGCGTCACACCACGGTGGACCGCAACTACACCCTCCTCATGCTGCTGGGCCTGTTTCCGCTGTTCAGCTTTCTGATCCTCATGCCCATCGCCCACATGCTGGGCGGCGGGCCAGCCACTGAAGAGGCCAGCGGCCTCAAGGCCTGGCTACCGTGGTTTGAAGACCATCCCTACATTCTGTTTGCCGTGTACTACGTGATCTACGACCTCACGTATTACTGGATGCACCGCGCCCAGCACGTCATTCCCTGGTGGTGGGCCATGCACAGCATGCACCACAGCCAGCGCCAGATGAGCTGCTGGAGCAATGACCGCAGCAACTACCTGGACGGCATGCTGCAAAGCTTTGTGCTGGCCGCCGTAGGCCTCGTCATGGGCGTTGAGCCATCCGAGTTCGCCATGCTGGGCCTGCTCAGCGAGCTGGTGCAGAACTTCTCGCACGCCAACGTCGCCCTGCGCCTGGGCTGGGTTGGCAAGGTCGGCGAGCGCCTTTTTGTCGGCCCGCGCTTTCACCGCAACCACCACATGCTGCGCGATGCAGACCGGCCCGAGCGCCACAACTGCAACTTTGGCCAGGTGCTGCCCTGGTGGGATCAGCTGTTCGGCAGCGCCCTGTATCACGACGAAGCACTGCGCCCCACCGGCGTGAGCGACCCCGAAGTCGATGCCGACAACGAACGCGGCCTGATCGCCATGCAGTGGTACACGCTCAGGCGCTTCTGGGGCGCAGTCACCTGCCGCGCTGGCTGGCGACTGGGCGATGTGTCTTTTGGCCCCGGCTACCGACCTGTTCATGATTCAGATGAAGCCGCTGCGCCTGATGCTGAAAGCGCTAAAAGCGGGCACAAGATCAGCTTTTGACCATCGCCGATAATGCGTGGTTTGGCGCGCGCCCTAATCAGCGCAGCGCCCCACGAATTGCATACCGCTGAAGCGATGACCCAGAAAAGCACAGAAACCCCGTCGCCGGCCTACACCCCTGACATGGCTGACCTCTCGGCACATACGCCGATGATGCAGCAATATTTCAAGCTCAAAGCAGACTACCCCGACACGCTGGTTTTCTACCGCATGGGGGACTTTTACGAGCTTTTCTTTGGCGATGCCGAAAAAGTCACGCGCCTGCTGGACATCACGCTGACCTCGCGCGGCCAGACCGCCGGTCAGCCGATTCCCATGGCAGGCGTGCCGTTTCATGCGCTGGAAAACTATCTGGGCCGCCTCATCAAGATGGGCGAATCGGCGGCGATCTGCGAGCAGGTCGGCGAAATTGGCCTGGGCAAGGGCCCGGTGGAGCGCAAGGTGGTGCGCGTGGTCACGCCCGGCACGCTGACCGATAGCGAGCTGCTTTCCGACAAGAGCGAAGCCATGCTGGTCGCTGTGCACACCGCTGGCCGCCAGCGCTGCGGCCTGGCGTGGATGGCAGTGACGCAGGGCCGTATTCATATGGCCGAATGCTCGGCCGATGAGCTGGGCGCATGGCTATCTCGCATCAGCCCCAGTGAAGTCATTTACAGCGCCGGTGTGACCGAGCGCTTTGAGCAAAACCTGCTAGCCATCAAGCACAGCAGCGCCATTACCTGCCCACTGTCGCCCCGCCCCGACTGGCAATTCGACTCCGGCCTGGGCGAGCGCAAGCTGCTGGAGCTACTGGGTGCCGCCAGCCTCAAGGCCTGGGAGGCCGAAGACATGCCACTGGCCCATGCGGCCAGCGCCGCCCTGCTCTCGTATGCCGAGCACACGCAGGGTCGCAACCTCACCCATATCCACGCCATTCAGGTTCAGCGCGACGATGAGCTGATCGCCCTGCCGCTGGCCACGCGCCGCAATCTGGAGCTGATCAAGACGCTGCGCGGCGAGGACTCGCCCACAGTGTTTTCGCTGCTCGACACCTGCATGACCGGCATGGGCAGCCGATTGCTTAAGACCTGGCTGCTGGAGCCAGAGCGCAACCGCAAGAGCGCCATGCAGCGCCTTGAAGCCATTGGTGTGCTGCGCGGCACGGGCGCAGGCATGACGCCCTGGCAAGCCCTGCGCGCCGAGCTGAAAGGTGTGAGCGATGTGGAGCGCATTACCGCCCGCATCGCACTGCGTCAGGTACGCCCGCGCGAGCTGGTGGGCCTGTCCAAAACGCTACAAAAATCGCAGCTGCTTGCGCAATCAGGGAAAGCGCCATCGACCTATTTGACTCAGGTTTTCACCGATCTGATTCCGCCCCAGGGCTGTGCCGAGCTGCTGGCAAGCGCCATCATGGAAGAGCCCGCCGCACTGGTGCGCGATGGCGGCGTGATTGCCACCGGTTTTGATGCCGATCTCGATGAGCTGCGCGCCATTCAAAACAACTGCGACGAGTTTCTGCTGGAGCTGGAATCCAAGGAAAAGCTGCTGACCGGCATTCCCAACCTGCGCGTGCAGTTCAACAAGGTGCACGGCTTCTACATCGAGATCACCAACAGCTACAAGGATGCGGTGCCCGAGCGCTACCGCCGCCGCCAGACGCTGAAAAACGCCGAACGCTACATCACGCCAGAGCTAAAGGCCTTTGAGGACAAAGCCCTGTCTGCACAAGAGCGTGCACTGCAGCGTGAGAAATTCCTGTTCGAGCAGGTGCTCGATCAGCTTCAGCCCCATGTGCCCCAGCTCACCCGTGTGGCGCAGGCCATTGCCGCACTGGATGTGCTGTGCACGCTGGCCGAGCGCTCGCTGACGCTGAACTGGGCCGAGCCACAATTCGTCAGCCAGCCCTGCATAGAGATCGAAGCCGGCCGCCACCCTGTGGTGGAAGCGCGCATGGCTGAAACGTCGAGTGGCAGCTTCATCGCGAACCACACGCGTATGAACCTCAACACACGCATGCAGATCATTACCGGCCCGAATATGGGCGGTAAATCGACCTATATGCGCCAGGTGGCCCTGATCACGCTGCTGGCCAGCATGGGCAGCTATGTACCCGCTGCCAGCTGCCGCCTTGGCCCCATCGACGCCATCCACACCCGCATCGGCGCGGCCGATGATCTGGCCAACGCCCAGTCCACCTTCATGATGGAGATGACCGAGGCCGCGCAGATTCTGCATTCGGCCACGCCGCACTCCCTGGTGCTGATGGACGAAATTGGCCGTGGCACCAGCACCTTTGACGGTCTGGCGCTTGCCAGCGGTATTGCCACGCAGCTGCATGACAAGACCAAGGCCTTCACGCTGTTTGCGACCCACTACTTCGAGCTGACCGAGCTGCCTGCCAAGGCCAAAGCCGCCGTCAACGTGCATGTGGGCGCGGCAGAGTCGGGCAGCGATATCGTGTTTCTGCACGAGATTCAAGCTGGCCCAGCCAGCCGCAGCTACGGTATTCAGGTCGCCAAACTGGCCGGCATGCCCGCAGGCGTGCTCAACCACGCCCGTCATGCGCTGGAGGCTCTGGAGTCGCAGGCCGGTGAAAACGACATGCAGGTCAACCTGTTTGATGCGCCAGAGCTGGTGGACGATTTTTCCGCCCCCAGCCCATTGCAGCAAGCGCTTGCCGCTATCAATCCTGATGTATTGAGTCCGCGCGAAGCGCTGGAAGCGCTGTACCAGCTCAAAAACATCAGCGTCGCATAAGCGAAACGGCCTGGAGGATTCAACTCCGCCAGGCCGTGCAATCGGGCATCAGCCGTTAGTGCTTTGCCGACTCGCCCAGCTTGAAGGCCGAGACTTCGCTCAGCAGGCGGCTCGCCTGCTCACGCAAGCTTGCCGCCGCTGCGGCCGATTCTTCGACCAATGCGGAGTTCTGCTGCGTAGCACCATCCAGTGCCGCCAATGACTCATTGATCTCGGTAATACCGCGCCCCTGCGCCGCCGAGGTCTGGCTGATCTCACCAATGATGTGCGTGACCTGGGTCACCGACTGCAGCAGCTCGCGCATGGTCACGCCCGCGCTTTGCACCAGCTGTGAGCCTTGATCAGCTTGCTCGACCGATGCCGTAATCAGCTGGCGCACTTCCTTGGCTGCCTCGGCCGATCGCTGGGCCAGGCTACGCACCTCAGCCGCCACCACGGCAAAGCCGCGCCCCTGCTCACCGGCGCGCGCGGCCTCTACGGCAGCGTTCAGCGCCAGGATATTGGTCTGAAACGCAATGCCGTCAATCACGCTGATGATGTCGGCAATCTTGCGCGATGAGCCGTTGATGCCTTCCATGGTGCTTACCACCTGCTCGAAGGCTGCACCGCCACGCTCGGCAACGCCACGCGCCACTTGAGCCAGCTCGCCCGCGTTGCGAGTGGCTTCGGAGTTGACCTGCACGCTACTGGTTAGCTGCGCCAGCGAAGCCGCCGTATGCTGCAGCGCGCTGGCAGCTTCCTCGGTTCTCTGGCTCAGGTCGAGGTTGCCCTGCGCCACTTCAGAGCTGGCTACCGAGATCGAATCGGCCGCCTGGCGCACAGCCCCCACCATGCGCTCAAGCGAAGACACAAAGCGATTGAAGGCCGAGCCCAGCACGCCCACCTCGTCCGCGCTTTCCACCAGCATGCGCCGCGACAGGTCGCCATGACCGTCGGCAATCTCTTCCAGCATGCGTGCAGCGCGCCCCACAGGGGCCGCAATGGCACGGCTTACAAACAAAATCACCAACAGGCCAATACCGCCACCGACCACGGCGGCAATCAGCGAAGTCAGTGCAATGGTGCGGCGCATATCGCCGAGCACCTGCGCCTCAGGCAGCTCTGCCAGCACATACAAGTCCAGCTCGGGCACATAAGACGAAGCCACAATGTGCGGGCCCTCTGCCGTGTCATACACCGAGTGCACGAACGGCTTTTTGTCCAGCAAGGCAGAACTCAGAGACGCGGAAAAACCGGGTAAATCCTTGAGCCAGTGGGCACCATCAGCCAGAGCCGGGTCGCGGTGCACCAGAATGCTGCCGTTGCCGCGCACCAGAAACACGCTGCCGGACTCCCCCACCTTGTATGAGCGCACGGTCTGAGCCAGCGAATCCACGGACAGACCCAAACCGGCAATACCCTGGCGCTTGTCACCCGCATCGAAGCGGATGTTGATAAACATCATGTATTTGCTAGAGCTGGCGTCTTTATCGATGGCCAGCATCTGGCTAGCCCCCTGCTCCAGAAAGTCATAGAACCATTGCTCGCCCTGCCCCTTGGGCGCGAGCATGCGCACCAGCCCCTCGTTCGTCAGATATTTTTGCGTGCTGCCCGAGACCCAGAACACGGTCTCTGCACCCGCTTGCTTCTTGACGGAGCTGGCGTACTTCACCCAGGCGGCATCCCCCTCGGCAGGCTGATCTGCAGCCTCCCAGTCCAGCAAAAAGCTGTTGCTGGCCGTGGTTTTGGCAATGGCCAGGGGCGTACCGATCTGGCGCAGTATGTCGTTGCGGATTTCACCCACCACGGCTGGCAGCTCCAGAGTCACCACCCGTTCACGCAGGTTGGCGCCCGTCAGAAAGAAGCCCAGAGCCGTGGCGATCGCCACAAACAGCAGCAGGCAGGCCAGCATGCCGGACATCAGCTTGTAGCGAATGGAGAGGTTGCGTAATACGTTCAGCAAAATCGTCAAAATGAAAGTAAATGTAATTAAAAGGCGCGGAATTCTCTCATGTTCAGCAGCAGCGCGACCCCATCCAGGATGGGCAACAGTTTTGCCCCAGCCAGCCCTCGCGCTGTGGCAGCAATGCCCGGGCGCAGAGCCCCTGAGACGACTCTCTTTTAAAATCCCGCAGTGGTTTTCATATGGCTGGCGCTGGCGCTGGCTCGGCCGCTCGACCTTGAGCTGACGAGTCCCCAGCCCAGCGGCTCACCACTACACTTCAAATCTTTACCGTACCGCTTTCTGTCATGACCTATTGCGTCGCCCTCAAGCTCAATGCCGGCCTCGTCTTTCTGTCCGACTCCCGCACCAATGCAGGGCTCGACCAGATCAGCACCTTCCGCAAGGTCATGCTTTATGAGCAGCCGGGCGAACGCTTTATGGTGCTGCAGTCGGCGGGCAATCTGTCCATCACCCAGTCGGTGCGCGAGCTGCTGGAAAGCTTTCAGCTGCACGACACGACCACGGACGAGATGCTCACCATCTGGAATGTGCGCAGCATGTTCGACGCCGCCCGCGTACTGGGCGCAGCCGTGCGCCATGTGTATGAACGTGAGGCCGCCGCCCTGCAGCGCGCTGGAGTGGACTTCAATGTGTCCATGATTTTTGGCGGCCAGATTCAGGGCGAGCAGATGCGCCTGTTTCAGGTCTATTCGGCCGGCAACTTCATCGAAGCCACGGGCGAGACGCCTTACTTCCAGATCGGCGAATCCAAATACGGCAAGCCCGTGCTTGACCGCGTCATCACCTCAGAGACCCCGCTGGATGAAGCCGCCAAATGCGCGCTGGTGTCTATGGACAGCACGCTCAAGTCCAACCTCTCGGTAGGCCTTCCGCTGGACTTGATCGTCTATGAAAACAACCGTTTTGCCACCGACCGCATTGTCTGCCTGGACGCCGACAACCCCTATCTGCGCATGCTGCACGACAGCTGGGGCGAGCGCCTGCGCAATGTGTTCGACAGCATTGACGACCCGGCCTGGGATGGCGGCCAGACGGACTCCCCCATCCGCATTCACAGCCCGCGTGCGCATCCGCTGGTGAAGGTGGGAACACCCACTTCCATGAAATCCGCACTGGGCACTGGTGCCGGCAGTATCCCCCCCGCAGCCCTGCGCCAGCCGCCGGTTCCCGCGCAAGCCGGCCTCAGCACCGCTACCGAATACCAGCGCATGCAGACCAGCGAGGAGCAGGCCAGACTGCAGCGGCAAGCATCGCTCTCTAACCGATAAGATGAACGCACCTCAGGGTGCGTTTTTCATGTCAGATGCACCCTCCGCCCGATTCATTATTCTGTGCCCCACAGCTCTCACACCATGGTTCCTGCCAGCGATCTGAACACCCTGCCCGTGGTGTTCGCGCACGCCAACAGCTTTCCTCTCGGCACCTACCGCCTGCTTTTTTCTCTGCTGCGCCAGCGCGGCATTGATGCCAGTGGCGTGCAGCGCTTTGGCCATGACCCGGCACGCCCGGTCACCAATCACTGGCCGCATCTGGTGGATGAGCTGATCGAGTTTGTCGAACAAAAAGTGCAGCAGCATGGCCAGCCCATCTATCTGGTGGGCCACTCATTGGGCGGCATTCTGAGCTTTCAGGCGGCCACCAAGCGCCCCGATCTGGCGCGCGGCGTGCTGCTGATTGACTCGCCCCTGCTGGGCGGCTGGAAGGCCAATGCCGTAGGCCTTGCCAAGCAGACGCAGATTGTGGCCTCGGTCTCGCCGGGCAAAATCAGCCAGCGCAGGCGCAACACCTGGGCCAGCAATGCCGAGGCACTGGAGTACTTTCGCAGCAAAAAAGCCTTTGCCCAGTGGCACCCACAGGTGCTGCAAGACTATGTGGAGCACGGCCTGCAAGACGATGATCAGGGCAGGCGCAGCCTGCTATTCACCCGCGAGGTGGAAACCGCCATCTACAACACGCTGCCCAGCAATCTCAACAACCAGCTCAGGCGCAATCCGCTGCACTGCCCCGTGTCTTTTATCGGCGGGCGTTCATCGGTAGAAATGCGCCAGGTCGGCATGGAGATGACGCAGCGCATGACACGCGGGCGCATCATGATGCTGGACGGCGGCCACCTCTTTCCCATGGAGCGCCCACAGGCCACAGCCGCCGCCATCGAGGCTTCGCTGCTCAATATGGAGCAAAGCATTCTGCAAAAAGCGGGTGTAGACGCTCACAAATAGATAGCTGCTAGCGCCTGTTAATTATTGGATTCATTGATAAAACATGCTGAAGTTCAATGAATAAAGGCGCTAGCAGCTATGAAAAAAGCCACTTGCAATCACGCAAGTGGCTTTTTTGTGGGCGCTAACAAGCTAGCTTAGAGGCGCTAACACCACCCAGTAAATCGCAGATTTGCGGTTGAGACGAGGCATGAAGCCGCAGGCAGTACAAACGTACGACAAAGCGAAATAACGACGCATCAAGGGTGGTGTTAACGACTCTTAGTGGTGCCAGTTCACCACACCGGTATAGGCCGTCACCAGCACGATGATGCCGAAGACGATGCGGTACCAGGCAAACGGCACAAAGCTGTTGGTAGAGATAAAACGCAGCAGCCAGCGTACGCACAGCCAGGCACTGATGAACGAGAAAACCAGGCCCACCAGAAACAGCGGCGCATCCGCCATGCTCAGCGTTGCACGCTCCTTGTACATGCTGTAGACGCCTGCGCCAATCAGCGTGGGCATGCCCAGAAAGAAGGAAAAGTCAGTCGCAGCCTTGCGCGACAGTCCGATCAGCATGCCGCCAATGATGGTGGAGCCACTGCGGCTCATGCCCGGCACCAGCGCAAAGCACTGCACCAGCCCCACCTTGATGGCATCCATCGGTGTCATATCGTCCACCGAATGCACGCGGGTGGCCGATGCGGGGCGCTTTTCAGCCCACAGGATGATGAAGCCGCCAACGATGAAGGTGGTGGCCACAATCACGGGCGTGAACAGGTGCTCTTGCACATACTTGCCAAACAGCAGCGCCAGGACTACGGCAGGCAGAAAACCGATGAAGACATTGAGCGCAAACTTCTGCGCCTCACGGCTGGTGGGCAACTCGACCAGCGTGCTGCGAATCTTTTGCCAGTACACCAGCATCACAGCAAAGATGGCGCCGGTCTGAATGGCGATCTCGAACACCTTGGCCTTGCCACCGACAAAGCCCATCAGCGAGCCCGCCAGAATCAGGTGACCGGTTGAGGAAATCGGTAAGAACTCGGTCAGCCCTTCCACAATGCCCATGATGGCGGCCTTGAGCAGCAATAAAGTATCCACGCGAATCGTCCTTTGGGTGCAGGGTTGAGAGCAAAGCTGCTCATTATCCACTTGTCGTTTTCGCTATTTTGGCCGCAGCTCCCTTACGCCCCTTAATCACGCTCCAATCGCAAACTTTTACAAGCCATGGTTTGCGGTCATGGGCAAAGCACCCAAGCTGTGCTGCAATAACGGCGCGCCGGTTGTTGGCGTTTTCACAAAAATCACACCATCATGAAAAAACTCGTTGTCCTGGCTGTCGTGTCCTTGGCTTGCAGCATGAGCATGGCTGCTGACGAAAAACCTAAAACCGCCCAGCAACAACTCATGGGCACCTGCAATACCGAAGCCACCGGCAAAAAAGGCGATGAGCGCAAGGACTTCATGAAGTCTTGTCTGTCTGACGGCAAGAAGCGCCAGCAAGAACGCATGAAGAGCTGCAACGTCGACGCCACCGGCAAGAAGGGTGACGAGCGCAAGGCGTTTATGAGCGAGTGCCTGAAGAAGAACTGAGACCCGCTCTTCCCAAAACAAAAAACGCCATGGTCAGACCATGGCGTTTTGTATTCTGCGAGCACGGCCTTCAGCGAGCCGCCAGCTGCGCCCGTCTGCCGCGTCGTTTGCGCCACCAGATGACGACTCCGGTGATGGACAACATGGCCACCATCACGCCCACAAAGGACATGAGAACGCGCCCGAAAGTGCCCAGAATGCGTCCGCTGTGCAAAGGTAGTTGCAGCTGTACGAACACATCGGCGCCCGTGCCATGCCAGGGCCGATAACTGCCCAGCAACTCGCCGGTTTCCGAACTCACATAGACGTTGGACAGGCCCATGCCCATGGCTCCGGTCTCGTCATCAGGATCGAAAAAGGACACGTTGTAGAACGGAAAGTCTCCGCCATACCAAATGCCGCCAGCCTCTGTTTTGATCCCCAGCTGCACGGCTTCCTTCTTGGCAATGTCTATCGCCGAGGCGAAGCTGATCTTCGGCTCGATATAGCTGCCAAAGGGAGCCGGCTTGAGCGTTTCGTACGGACCCGACGTAGTGGTCGAGACCTTGCTCATCACGGGATAGAACACCTCGCGGTAGAGATTGATCGAAAACGAGGTGAAGGCCACCACAACGATCACGCCCCAGATCCAGAGCCCGCCCGCACGGTGCAGGTCGAAGTTGAGCTTGTAGGCACCAGCACCCCAGCGCAGACGCCAGGCCGGCATCCAGCGTGACCACCAGGACTTCCCGGAATCACCTTGTGCTTTGGCCAAAGCAGGCTTGCGCTTCGCAGGCAGGGTCAACACCAGCGCCCAGAAACTGTCGGCCAGCCACAGCAGCGCGAGGCCGCCCATGAACCAGTAGCCCCAGCGATCGCTGCCCGCAAACGTAGGGCTGAGCAGGCTTTCATGCAGATGACGCAGCCAGGGCATGAGGTTGCGCCAGCTCAGGGCCAGACTCTTGGAGTCCCGGTAACCGGTGATGGCACCCGTCACCGGGTCCACGAACACCGTGTTGTAGCTCAGCACATGGGGCTTGCCAGTGCCCTGGTCCAGCAGCGGGCGTACCAGAAAGGAAGCCGCCTCCCCCTCGCGCAGACCCAGACTCATATAGGAGATTTCGACGCGTGGATCAGCCGCCTGCACAGTTTGCGCCAATTGCAGCGGCGTCTGCAGCGGGCCACGCCCCGGCGTATGCAGCATGTCGGCGTTCAGCCAGTCGTCGATTTCATGATCCCACGAGAGCACCGCTCCCGTGAGGCCGGCCATGATCAGGAAAGCCGCGAGAAACAGGCCCACCCAGCGGTGAACCACGGTCCAGAGAGCACGCATATCCGTTCAACCTCAGAAGTTGACCGTAGCGCTCACCGACAGGGTGCGCGGAGCCGATTGCACCAGATAGTTGGCCCCCGGATAGCCGCCCACCGACGCCCAGTAGTTCTTGTCGAACACATTGTCCAGACGGGCACGCAGCGTCAGCATGCGGTCGTTACCCAGATCAACCAGATAGCGGGCACCGATGTCGGTGCGCGTCCAGCTGGCCACTTTCATGGTGTTGGCGGCATTGGCGTACTGACTGGAGGTGTGCGTCACACGCGCATTGAGTGCTAGACCGGAAACACCGGGCACATCCCAATCCACGCCCAGCGTGGCCTGAGTCTTGGGTACGCCGATGGCATAGCGGTCGACCTGAGAGGCATCGGCTGCCTGTTTGATCTTGGCCTGGGTCAGCGTCAGACCGCCCAGCACGCGCAGTCCCTTGGCGGCTTCGCCAAAGACGGTGAATTCCATGCCCTGGTTGCGCTGCTTGCCGTACTGACCGTACATCTGATTGACGACATAGCTGCTGGGCACATCGGTGGTGTACAGGGCCGCCGTCGCACCCATGGTGCCGCGCTGCCATTTCACGCCCAGCTCTTTCTGCTTGGACTTGTAGGGCGAGAACACCTGACCGGCGTTGAGCACGGGCAGGCTATTGGCCGTGGAAGGCGCTACGGCACCCTTGGTCAGCGCCTCGATGTAGTTGGCGTAGACGGACACACCATCGGTGACCTTGAACACCGCACCCAGTGCTGGCGTGGTGGCGGACTTCTTGTAACTGTCGGTCTGCAGGCCGCTGTTGTAGTCGTAGCTGGTCTGATCTATGCGCTGACGGCGCAGCCCCAGCGTCACTTGCAGGCGATCGTCGTACATCGACAGCGTGTCGCTCAAGGCCAGGCTGTCAAAGCGGGTCTCACCCACCTTGTAGGGGTTGGCCATGGAGCCGCCAAAGAATGTGTTCTCGGGCATCAGGCTGGCATAGGGGTTGTAGAGGTTGTTGCGCACCCCCGAAGCCATGGCCCAGGCACCGCTTTCCGTCGCTGAAAAAGTGCTTGCTGACGCCACCAGCTCATGACCGACGCTGCCCGTCTGCACTCGGGTGCGGATGCCGGCCTCGGCCGTGCCGACGCGGTCCTTGCGCACGTTATCAAAGCGCGTTCCCGTGGTATCGCCATTCGCGTTGAGCACGGTCACGCCGCTGTTGATATTGTCTTCCTTGCTGCGGCGCAGGCCGCCCGCTGCCCAGGCGGTGGTGGTGGCATTGAGATCCCACTCGCCACGCATGGTGGCAAACAAATCACGCTCGGTGGAGCGCGTCCAGTTTTGAGCGTAGTTGGTCTTGTTGTCCGGAACCGCAGGAATGAAATCCGAAGGCGTCACGCTGGGACGCCCACCACGATAGCTGTTGCGCTGATAACCCACATCGGCCGACAAGCGCACATCGCGGCTGCGCCAGTCAAGGCCCACACCCAGCGCCGTCAAACTGCGGTCCTCGCCCTTGATGCCAGTGCCGCCATCGCGACGCACGGCATTCAGGCGTACGCCCGTGCTCTGGTCCGGACCGAAGCGACGCGACACATCGGCCGAAGCATAGGCCTGACCACCCGTTTGTATGCCCGTGCTGACCTGAGTGAGTGGATCGTTGCCTGCGCGCTTGGGCAGCAGGCTGATCACGCCTCCCACGCCGCTGCCGCCGGGAGCAGCACCGTTAAGAAAGGCATTCGCACCGCGCAGCACTTCCACCCGCTCGAAAAATTCGGAAGCCACATACTGGCGCGGCAGCAGTCCGTACAGGCCGTTATAGGCAATATCGTCGGAGTACACGGGCATGCCGCGCAGCATGTACAGCTCCTGGAAGTTGCCAAAACCGCGCGCCTGCCGCACCGACGGATCACTCAATAGCACATCGCCAACGCTTTTGGACTGCGTGTCCTCAATCAGCTGACTGGTATAGGCCGTGGACGAAAACGAGGAATCCTTCCAGTCCCGGGTTCCGAGAATGCCGTTGCGTGCTCCGGTGGCTACCTGCCCGCCCGCGAAAGGCTTGGCCAGGCCCTGCGCCGATGCGTCGGCACTGGCTTCCACGGTCACGGTCTGCAAGGAGGTTTCTTGTTCTGGCACCTGGGCAGAGCTGGCGGTCTGGGCCCAAAGAAGCTGAGGGCTGCACAGAACAATGGCAGCCAGTGAAATTCGACGAACAGGGAACATTTTAAATGCTATTGAGAATGATTTTCATAATCATTAGATTCTAAAGTTCAATCATTTCTGCAGCAGCAAACACCCTGATTTTTCAACGGAATCCAAACCGGATCGAAATGCATGCGGGCGCTCCGTGCTATGTGTGCGCGCACAAACAATCGCCACACCCGGCCCTTGCACTATGCAACTGGCCCCCGGATTTGGCCGTTTCATCGCAAAGCGCTGGCCGGGCCAATCTCTGACGCGCACAGTCCGGTTCATCGCAGGAGAAAACCATGCAACTGACGCCCTTGATCGCTTTTCATATGAGTTCAGCCATCGCTGCCACCGTCGTCGGAGCCCTCACCCTCTGGGCACGCCGCAGCGGCAGACCGCGCCCTCTGCTGCATCGCATTGCCGGCTACGCCTTTGTTCTGCTGATGCTGGGCACGGCGATTTCGGCCTTGTTCATACGCGACTTCCGCCTGCCCAACTGGTCGGGCTTCACGCCCATTCATCTGCTGGTGCCCGTCACGCTGGGCGGGCTGGGGCTCTCTTTCTCGCATCTGGCGCACCGACGCATAGACAAGCACCGCAGCATCATGCGCAAAACCTACATCGGAAGCTGCGTCGTCGCTGGACTTTTCACCCTGGTGCCCGGACGCATTCTGGGCGACCTTCTCTAGCAAAAACTGGCATGGCCCGAATCTTCAAGGAGCAATACATGACCCCCATTTCATATGACACCCTGCAGCAACAGGCCCGCCGCCGCGCAGGCATGAAGCTGGGCTGGTACATACACGCCTCGGTCTATGTGCTGGTCAATCTGGGACTGATGAGTCTGGCCCTGAGCCAGGGCCGCCACTGGGCCATCTACCCGGCCCTGGGCTGGGGCCTAGGACTGCTGATACATGGCTGCGTGGTCTGGCTGACAACACCGGCAAGCCCTCTCTTCAGCAGCCTGGTAGAGCGCGAGCTGCAATTCCTGCAGCGGCGCGAGAAAAACTAGGCGCGGAACCTGCCCTCACCTACGATGGCGTCCATGCAGCTCGCTTTATTCCCCACCTTGCTACGCCACGGTGCCATCACCGTGACCGCCTGTCTGCTGATTACCGGAGCCCTGACCGCACTGGGCCAAGGTCTGTGGGATGTCAACCTGGCCTACTCTCTGGCAATTGGTCTGATCAGCTGGCTGACGATTGACCTGGCCAGACTGCGCTGGCGCGAGTCCGACGCAATCGCCTGGCCGCGCGGAGCCAAAGGGCTGGCCCTGGTGCCGCTGGGCATTGTGCTGGGCCTGATTCTGGGCAGCTCTCTGGGAAGACTCTATGTACAGCAACGGCACCCGGAGCTGCAGGCTGCAGCCCAGCCGTCGCTATGGCTGCCTGTGCTCATCACCATCGGCACCAGCATTGCCATGTCCTGGGGCTTCTACGTGGTCGGCAAGGCGCGCCATCTTCAGGTTAAGGCCGAACAGGCCCAGCGTCAGGCGGCAGAGGCCAGGCTGAGCCAACTGCAGGCACAGCTGGAGCCCCATATGCTGTTCAACACTTTGGCCAATCTGCGTGCGCTGATTGCTTGCGATGCCCCGCGGGCCGAGCAAATGCTGGACCATCTGATTGCCTATCTGCGTGCCACGCTGGCAGGCTCGCGCAGCGGCACGCACAGCCTAGAGGCCGAGTTTGCGCTGCTGGGAGACTATCTGGCGCTGATGCAGGTGCGCATGGGCGCACGCCTGAGCTATACGCTGGATTTGCCTGCCGAGCTGCGCGACGCGCACGTGCCCACCTTGCTGCTGCAGCCGCTGGTAGAAAACAGCATTCGCCACGGGCTGGAGCCGCAACTGGCGGGCGGCCACATCCGTGTGACTGCAGTGCTGCTGGATGGCGGGCGGCTGGAGCTGAAGGTTGTTGACAACGGCTGCGGCCTACCTGCATCCCCGCACCCTGCCAGCAAGAGCAACACCGGTAGCGGCTTTGGCCTGCAGCAAATCCGCGAGCGGCTGGCCACACGCTATGGCGATCAAGCCACTTTTAAATTAATAGCTGCCAGCGCAGGCGGGACAAGCGCCAGCCTGATATTTCCTTTAAAAATCGAGCCATGAGCCACACCCACCCACGCGCCCTGATTGCTGAAGACGAGCCGCTGCTGGCACAGGCGCTTGTGCACATGCTGAGCACGCAATGGCCTGCGTTGCAGATTCAGGCCGTCGCTGGCGACGGCATCAGCGCAGCAGCGCAGGCGCTGCAGTTATTGCCCGATGTGCTGTTTCTCGATATCCGCATGCCGGGGCAAAGCGGGCTGGATGCGGCGGCAGAGATTGCCGATGCATGGCCCGAAGACAGGCCGCTGCCCGCCATCGTCTTTGTCACCGCCTACGACCAGTACGCGCTGGCCGCGTTTGAGGCCTGCGCTATGGACTACGTGCTCAAGCCCGTGCAGCCCCTGCGGCTGGCACAGAGCGTGCAGCGCTTGCAGCACTGGTGGCAGCAGCGCCAGTCGGCACAGGAAGCACCGCAGCCCCAGACGCTGGAGCAAACACTGGAACAGTTACTGGCCTTGCAGCAACGCATGCAAACCAGCACAGCCGCGCCGCTGCAAATCATTCAGGCCAGCGTGGGCGCGCAGATTCATATGGTGCGGGTGCAGGACATCGTGTACCTGGAGGCTGCAGACAAATACCTGCGCGTGCTGACGTCGCAGCAGGAATATCTGCTGCGTACCCCGCTCAAGGATCTTCTGCCCCAGCTCGATGCCCAGCAGTTCTGGCAAATTCACCGCGGCACCGTGGCGCGCGCCGACGCCATTGCCAGTGCCCAGCGCGATGAGGCCGGACGCCTGTGGCTGCTGCTGCGGGGGCGCAGCGAAAAGCTGCTGGTCAGCCGCCTCTACGCCACGCGCTTCAAGGCCATGTAGCGCCTAATTACGCAACTCCAGCACATCATCCCAGTCCACGCCCTGCATGGCATCCCAGTGCGCCACGATGACGCTGCGCGGGCGCTTCGGGTCTTTGAGTTTGAGCGCCATTGCCGCCAAGGCCTGCTGCACATAGCGCTCTGAAGGTTTGTCCAGCGCGGCCAATGGTTCATCGATCAGGACCAGCTCTGCACCGCTGGCCCAGCCCGCCGCCATCCATAGCTTGCGCTGCGTGCCTGATGACAGCGCCAGCAACGGCTTGTTCAAATGCGGCTCCAGCCCGAAGCCCTGCACATGCTGCTCAAACTGCGCAGCTGACCAGTGCGGGTAAATGGTGCACTGCAAAGCCACCCAGCTACTGGCCGTCATGTGGCTGTGCACCTCATTGAGGGGCTGGCGCGGGTCCTGCCAGAAGCAGGATGCGGCAGGCAAGCGTCCATCGTCTGAAAACGGGTAGTGCAACACGCCGCTGCCCAGATGCAGCTGCCCGGCCAGCGCTTTGAGCCAGCTGGTCTTGCCCGCGCCCTCATCGCCTTGCACCAGGCACAAGCCTGCGTGCCAGCAATGTGAGCTCTGATTCGCCACCGCGCGGCCCGGGTAGCCGAAACTGACTTGCAAGGCCTGCACCATGCAACGAGTTTCACAGCAGTCATCCATCTCAGAATTCATAGCTAGCAACGCCTTATAAGTATGGGTTTACGGCTGATTTCTTCCAATGCACCTACTCACTTGCTGCAGACAAGGCGCAGGCACAATGGCGTCCCCTCAATAGCGCGCAATATGCCATGGCTCTGGATTATTTGGAATTCGACTACAGCGAAGATGAAGAAGGCACCGGCACATGGGATGCCATGGCCTGCGTCAAAGCCGAGCGCGTGCCTGCGCTGGCCACCGAAATCGAAGCCGTGCTGCGCTGGGCCAGCCAGAAGTTTTCAGGCCGCCAGGGTGCTGTGGAAGAAGGTTTGGACTGGGACTACGACCTGCAGGCCCAGGACGATGATGGCGAACCTTTGGCTGCCCGCTTTGACAAGGCCGAAGGCAAGTTGACGCTACAGGCCTCGGCCACGGGCCGCACCACAGTCAATCTCACCCTGTCCGGTTCTGCACATTTTGGTGATGCGCTGCGTGAGAAATTCGACATTGAGGATTGAGAAATAAGGATTGATAGCGGGGGCTAAAACCCACTGGAAAGTCATGACCGCCCCATGCAAAATGAGGCCGCTTGAAGTGACTTTTCAAAGGGGTTCCCCATGACTGATCGACTCTCTGCGCCATTTGTGTTCGAGAAATTTGTGAAGGCTCCGCGCGAGCTGGTGTACGCGGCCTTTACCGAGGCGGAGCACCTGAGCCACTGGATGCGCCCACCCGGCATGGTGATGACGCAATGCGAGGTGGATGCCCGCGAAGGCGGCAGCTTTCACTACGCCCTGCGCGCCGAGGCCATGCCACTAGCACCTGTCATGTGGGGCAAGTGGACGTTCAGAGAACTGAAAGCGCCTGAGCGCATCGTCGCCGTCGTGCAGTTCAGCGATGCCGCTGGCGGCGTCACGCGTCACCCCATGGCGGCGCAATGGCCGCTCTACACCCTGTCAACCACCACATTGGTTCAAGAGTCTGAAGGCACACGCATTCACCTCGAATGGCGCGCCCTCAATGCCGATGCCATAGAAGAAGCGGTCTTCAACAGTTCGCACGCCGGTATGACAGTGGGCTGGAGCAGCAGCATGCAGCTGCTGGCCAGCTATCTGAGCAAAATTCAGGCCGCTTAATGCAGGCCGATTGACTTAGAGCCACTAACGCAAGCCTTGATACATCCTTGCGTCGCCTCGTCTCAACCGTAAACCTGCGGTTTACTGGCTTGCGTTAGCAACTCTTGGTGACGCAGTGGCGTATTAACGGGCCAGAAACCGTCGCACCTCAGTTATCCATGTCCTGCTTGCGCTTGGGCGCGGCAGTGGCGTTCTTGCGACTGGCACCGGCACGGCCCGCCTTGCTCCACTGATAGTCAAAGCCATCAGGCGTCTTGCCATCTTCCACGGCAGAGACGCCCACCAGGCCGACCATGTCGCGCAGCTCTGACGAGATGACGACATGGGCGTTGCTCTGGTCCTTGCGCAGCAGTTGACACAGCGCCAGCGCCTCACCCATCTGCGCATCAGAAAAGGCCTGGCATTGCGACTGCCAGGCAGGCGTCTGGCCCTCGGGCTCGGAATTGCGCAGGTAAAAAACAGCAATGCTCATAGCATGATCTTCACAACAAAACAGTGCTAGTTGTAACCCAGAGCGCAAGCCTGCACAGCGAACTCACTCTTTCTCAGTCTTTACGTGCTGGAGGGTTCAGCGGCTCCCAGCGACCGGCCACATTCTTGAGCAAGGTATTCACTGCCGTCAGCCTGCGGTTTTTGACGTTGTTGAGCGTGTTTTGCGCACTCAGCACCGAAGTCTGGGCCGAGAGCACATTCAGATAGGCCACGATGCCGGCCTTGTACTGGTTGTTGGCCACCGTGAGCGACTTCTGCGCCGCCACCAGCGCCTCGGCCTGCACCTGCTCTTCCTGCGCCAGATTGACGGCCGCGACCAGATTGTCTTCTACCTCCTGCAGCGCCGTCAGCACCGTCTGCTTGTAGGTCGCGGCATTCAGGTCCAGCGTGGCGCGGGCCGATTCAACAGCCGCCGAGCGCGCACCGCCATCAAAAAGACTCATGGCCAGCGCCGGGCCCAGCGACCAAAACAGATTGGGCGCATTGAGCAGATCAGACAGGATGGAGTTGCGATAACCACCCGATGCGGACAAGGTGAGCGAGGGGAAGAACGCCGCACGCGCCACGCCCACCTGTGCATTGGCCATGGCCACGCGGCGCTCTGCCGCCGCAATGTCGGGACGGCGCTCCAGCAGGGTGGATGCCAGCATTTCAGGCACCACGGGCGGCGTGGGCAGCACTGCGGTCACCGGCAGGCTGAACTGCGCCGGAGCCTTTCCCAGCAAGGCGGCCAGTGCGTGCTCGTACTGCGCGCGGGTGATCTGAGCATCCAGCAAGCTGGCCTGCGTGCTCTTGTACTGCGACTGGGCCTGCGCCACATCGGCAGACGACACCACGCCCGACTGGTAACGGTTTTGCGTCAGCTTCAGGCTTTGCGCATAGGCGTCCAGACTCTCCTGCAAAAATTGCATCTGCGACTCTGCAGCACGCAGCGAGAAGTAGGTCTGCGCCACCGATGCCTGAGCCGACAGGCGGGCCGCCGCCAGATCATCCGCACTGGCCTGGGCCGAGGCACGACTGGCATCGACTGCGCCCGATAGCTTGCCCCACAAGTCCAGCTCCCAGCTGGCGCTCAAGCCCAACGAGAAGTTGTTGTTGATGCTGCCGCTGCGGGCCACGTTATCGCCGTTGGTGTTGCTGTAGGTGCCGCCCCCCGTCAGCGAACGCGTGCCGCTGCCCGTGGTGCTGAGCGTGGGCAGCTGCCCAGCCCGGCTGCTGGCGACTGCGGCTTGCGCCGAACGCAGGCGGGCCACGGCCTGCTCCACACTGGCGTTGCCAGCGGCAGCGGCATCTTGCAACTGGTTGAGCACGGCGTCGCCATACACCGTCCACCATTGATCAGGCACGGTGACTGCAGGGCTGCCTGCCACGGTCTGCGCAGGTTGCCACACGCCAAACTGGGCCGCCTGTGGCGTGGCTTCCTTGAACTGGGCAGGCACATCCAGCTTGGGGACTTCATAGACGGGCTGGGTGGAGCATGCCGCCAGCATGACAGCTGCAACAACGGGCAATAGACGGGGAATCGAGCGAGGCAGCGCCATGGCGGATTTCTTCATAAAAGTGAGCTGCTTACGCTTTACCTGATTGGGCTTGAGGCCGATTTGATTCAAAAACTGTGTGGACATATTCATCTCACTTCACCTCGGCCACGGCGACGACAACTGCTTTGTGCTGTGTCTTGGGAGCACGCGAGCACAGGCGCATGACGCGATTGCGCGCACGGTCCAGCAATACATAGACCACGGGCGTGGTGTAGAGCGTGAGCAACTGGCTAAGCAGCAGGCCACCCACAATCGCAATGCCCAGCGGCTGGCGCAGCTCCGCCCCGTCGCCACGACCCAACGCCAGCGGCAGCGCGCCAAACAAGGCGGCCATGGTGGTCATCAAAATGGGTCGCAGGCGCAGATGGCAGGCTCGGTAAATGGCCTGGGCAGCTGTGGCGTGGCCGCCCTTTTCTCGCTCCAGCGCGAAGTCGATCATCATGATGGCGTTCTTCTTGACAAGCCCAATGAGCAAGATGACACCGATAAAGGCGATCAACGAAAACTCGGTCTTGAACAGCATCAGCGCTAGCAGCGCGCCCACACCTGCCGATGGCAGCGTGGACAGAATCGTCAGCGGGTGCACCAGGTTTTCATAGAGGATGCCCAGCACCAGATAAATGGTGATGATGGCCGCCAGAATGAGCAGCGGCTGCCCGGCCAGCATCTGCTGGAAGGCCCCCGCCGAGCCACTGAAGCTGCCGCGAATGGACACGGGCACACCCAGCTCCACCATGGCATTGCGAATCGCATCGTTCGCCTGCGACAGGGACATATTCGGCGCAAGGTTGTAGCTCACCGTACTGGCAGGCGTGCCGCTCTGGTGCTGCACAGACAGCGGGGTGGTCGATGTGGTGATCTTGGCAAACGCCGTCAGCGGAATCTGCTGACCCGCGCTGTTGACGAAGAAGAAGCCGCGCAGTGCTTCCGGGCTCTGCAGATACTGGTTTGATGCCGTCATCACCACCCGGTACTGGTTCAGCGGGTTGTAGATCACGCCCACCTGACGCTGACCAAAGGCATCGTTCAGCGTGTTGTCGATCTGCGCAACCGTCAGCCCCAGGCGCGTGGCCTGATCGCGGTCAATGACCAGCTTTGTCTGCACGCCGTTATCCTGGACGTCGCTGTTCACATCGGCCAGCTCTGGCAAGGTGGAAAGCACTTGCCGAATGCGCGGCTCCCACAGGCGCAGCTCAGCCGTGTCGTCGGCCTGCAGCGTGTACTGATAGGCCGACATGCTCTGGCGTCCGCCAATGCGCACATCGCTCTGGGTCACCATGAACAGGCGCGCGCCCGGCTCATCCTTGAGCTTTTCACGCAGGCGGTTGATGACTTCATCGCTCGATACTTTGCGCTCAGCCATGGGCTTGAGCGACATGAACATATTGGCCGAGTTGGCCTGACCGCCGCCGGTAAAGCCGGTCACATATTCCACAGCCGGGTCCTGCTGCACGACATCCAGAAAGCGCTTGATACGGCGCTCCATGGCCTGAAAGGATGTGGACTGGTCAGCGCGGATAAAGCCCATGACGCGGCCTGTGTCCTCGCTGGGCATAAAGCCTTTTTCAATGGCCGTGTAGAGGTAGACATTGAGGCCGATGACTGCGACCAAGGCCGCCATCACCACGGGCTGGTGGCGCAGACCCCATGCCAGAGACTTGCGGTACAGCGCGGTCAGTCTCTTCTCGAAACGATCCATGGCCTGCGAGACACGCAGCCAGAAGGCATCCCAGCGGCGCGAGAACGGGCTCTTGGCCCGCTCGGCGCGGCGGCGCTCTTCTTCGGCGGGCGTACGCAGCAAAGCTGCACACATCATGGGGGTGGTGGTCAGCGAGATGATCATGGACACCAAAATGGCTGCCGACATGACCACGGCAAACTCTCGGAAGAACCGGCCCACCACGCCCGCCATGAACAAAATGGGCACGAACACCGCTATCAGGGACAGGCTCATGGAGACCACGGTAAAGCCAATCTCGCGGGCACCTTCAATAGCCGCCTGCATGGCGCTCTTGCCGCGCTCCATGTGGCGCATGACGTTTTCAAGCACCACGATGGCGTCATCGACCACAAAGCCGGCTGCAACCGTCAGCGCCATCAGCGAGAGGTTATCCAGCGTGTAGCCGCACAGATACATGATGCCGAAGGTGCCCAGCAGCGATGCGGGCACGGCCACAGCCGGAATCAGCGTGGCGCGCAGGCGGCGCAAAAAGACGAACACGACCATGATGACCAGCGCCACCGAAATCAGCAGCGCGTTCTGCACCTCTTTGACCGAAGCTCGCAGCGTGGGCGTGCGGTCCGAGATCACCGTCACATCAATGGCTGGATTGATGGAGGCCCTGAGCTGCGGCAGCATGGCGCGCACCTTGTCCACGGACTGCAAAATATTTGCATCTGGCTGCTTGAAGACTTGCAGCAACACCGCAGGCTTGCCATTCATCACGCCGTAGTTGCGCACATCCTGCACAGAGTCGGTAACGTCTGCCACATCGGACAAACGCACGGCGTTGCCGTTGTTCCAGCGCAGCACCAGCGGTGCATATTCAGCGGCAGTGCGGGCCTGGTCGTTGGTCGCAACCTGCCAGTATTGGTCGTCACGCTCTACCGCGCCCAGCGGGCGGTTGGCGTTGGTGGAAGTGATGGCAGTGCGCACGGAATCGAGCGACACACCTTTGGCGGCCAGCCGCACCGGGTCCAGTTCCACGCGTACGGCGGGCAAGGCTCCGCCGTTGATCGAAGCCTGCCCCACGCCATCCACTTGCGCCAGCTTCTGCGCCAGCACCGTGCTGGCCGCGTCATACATCTGGCCACGGGTCAGCGATTCAGACGTCAGCGCCAGAATCATGATGGGCGCATCTGCCGGGTTCACCTTGCGATAAGTCGGATTGCTGGGCATGCCGGATGGCAGCAGGGTACGCGCCGCGTTGATGGCGGCCTGCACATCATGGGCCGCGCTATCAACGGTGCGCGTCAGGTCAAACTGCAGCGTGATGCGCGTGCTGCCCATGCTGGAGCTGGACGTCATCTCGTTGACGCCCGCAATCGCGCCCAGCGCCCGCTCAAGCGGGGTGGCCACGGTGGCTGCCATGGTGTCAGGGGCAGCACCAGGCAAACTGGCGGTGACAGAGATCGTCGGATAGTCCACCTGCGGCAGCGGTGCCACCGGCAGCAGAAAGTAGGCCACGCCACCCACCAGCGCCATGCCTATGGTCAGCAAGATGGTGGCGATGGGGCGAAAGATGAAAGGCGTGGAAATGCTCATGGCTTTGTTCCACCCTGCTCACCCATGACTTCCGCTTCGGAATGCGGCAGATGCTTGACAGCAGACAGGCCGCGCTTGGTGCGCCAGTTTTCGGCCCAGCTCTCAAAGGTCAGGTAGATAACAGGGGTGGTGAACAGCGTCAGCAACTGGCTGACCAGCAGGCCGCCCACCAAAGTTACGCCCAGCGGTTGGCGCAGCTCGCTACCCACACCAGAGCCCAGCATCATGGGCAGCGCACTCAGCAATGCGGCCAGCGTGGTCATGATGATGGGGCGAAAGCGCAGCAGGCAGGCCTGATAGATGGCATCGCGCGCATTCATGCCCTCTTCACGCTGAGCATCCAGCGCGAAGTCAATCATCATGATGGCGTTCTTCTTGACGATACCAATCAACAAGATGATGCCGATGATGGCAATGATGTCCAGATCCAGCCCCGCTACCAGCAAAGCCAGCAGAGCACCGACGCCCGCCGATGGCAGAGTCGAGAGAATCGTGATCGGGTGAATCGTGCTTTCATAGAGCACGCCCAGCACGATATACATGGTGATCACAGCCGCCAGCACCAAGAGCAGCGTGTTGGACAGCGAAGCCTGAAACGCCAGTGCTGCGCCCTGGAACTGCGCATCCACCGACAGCGGAATCTGTCCTTCATCGCGCAAGGTCTGAATGACTTGCTTGGATGCATCCACCGCATGACCCAGCGATACACCTTGCGCGGTGTTAAAGGAGATAGTGGCTGCGGGCAACTGGCCCACGTGGTTCACGGCCAGCGCCATGGGGCGCTCGCTCACCGTGGCAATCGACGACAGCGGCACGGGTGCGCCGGTGGAAGATGCTGCATAAATGGTCTGCAATGCCTCGGGGCCGACCTTGAACTGTGGCGCTACTTCCAGCACCACGCGGTACTGGTTGGACTGAGTGAAGATGGTGGAGATCAGCCGCTGTCCAAACGCGTTGTAGAGGGCCGAATCCACCGATGCCACCGTCACACCCAGACGGCTGGCCTGCGCGCGGTCAATCTGCACATAGGCCTGACGGCCCTGGTTCTGCAGATCGCTGCTCACATCCAGCAGCTCGGGAAGTTGCTGCAGCTTTTCAACCAGCGCCTTGGTGCTGGCCGTCAGCTGCGTCATGTCGGGCGAAGACAGCAGCAACTGGTACTGGGTGCGCGCTTGCCGGTCTTCAATAGTCAAGTCCTGCACGGGCTGGGCGTAGAGGCGGATGCCGGACACATGCTGTGCATCTTCGGCCAGACGATTGAGCACTACGGGCAAAGTATCGCGCTGGCCATGGGGCTTGAGGTCGATCTGAATGCGGCCGGTGTTGAGCGTGGTATTGGTGCCATCCACGCCAATAAAGGACGAGATGGACGCCACGGCCGGGTCTTTAAGCAGCTGCTCGGCCAGCGCCTGCTGGCGCTCGGCCATGGCAGCGAAAGAGATGGACTGATCGGCCTCGGTGGTCGCGGCAATCGTGCCCGTGTCCTGCTCGGGGAAAAAGCCCTTGGGCACGACGAAATACAGCAGCACCGTCACGGCCAGCGTGGCCAGAAACACCAACCAGGTCAGCTTGCTGTGGTCCAGCACCCAGGTCAGCATGCGGCCGTATTCGGCAATTACCTTGTCAAAGAAACGTGCAACGGCAGCGTCTATGCCTTTGGATTCTGCAGCCTGCTCAGTTTCGGGCTTGTGGCGCAGTAAGCGCGCGCACAGCATGGGCGTGAGCGTGAGCGAGACCACGGCAGATATCAAAATTGCCACCGTCATGGTGATGGCAAATTCGTGGAACAGACGCCCCACCACGTCACCCATGAAGAGCAATGGAATCAGCACCGCCACCAGAGAGATGGTCAGCGAGATGATGGTGAAGCCGATCTGCTTGGCCCCCTTGAGCGCGGCCTGCATGGGTGGCTCGCCCTTTTCCACATAGCGGGCGATGTTCTCGATCATCACAATGGCATCGTCCACCACAAAACCGGTGGAGATGGTCAGCGCCATCAGCGTAAGGTTGTTGATGGAGTAGCCGGCCAGATACATGACACCGAAGGTGCCGATCAGAGACAGCGGCACCGCCACGCTAGGGATCAGCGTGGCCGAAGCGCTGCGCAGGAACAGGAAAATCACCATCACTACCAGAGCAATGGCCAGGCCCAGTTCAAACTGCATGTCCTCGACCGAGGCGCGGATGGTCACGGTGCGATCCGTCAGCACCTGCACATCAATGGATGCGGGCAGCGTTTCTTTGAGCTGAGGCAGCAAAGCCTTGATGGCATCAACCGTTTCGATCACGTTGGCACCGGGCTGGCGGCGAATGTTCAAAATCACTGCCGATTTGGAACCCGTGTCTGGCGTACCAGACCAAGCGGCAAGGCGGGTGTTTTCGGCGTCATCCACGGTCTGCGCCACATCGGACAGGCGCACGGGGTTGCCGTTTTTAAAGGCGATGATGAGGTTGCGGTACTCGGCCGCAGACTGCATCTGGTCGTTG
This sequence comes from Comamonas sp., assembly GCF_036643215.1. GTDB lineage: Bacteria > Pseudomonadota > Gammaproteobacteria > Burkholderiales > Burkholderiaceae_C > Comamonas. The sequence continues at coordinate 77,013 of NZ_JAVXSJ010000015.1, forward strand.
GCATCGATGGTGGATGCGCGATTAGGGCCGTCAAAACTGCCCTTGGCGGTCTTGACGTTGGCCGCTGAGATGGCAGAGCGCACATCATCAAGCGTCATGCCAAAGCTAGCCAGAGCGGCAGGGTTGGCCTGAATACGCACAGCCGGGCGGCGCGCACCAGCAATGGCAACCAGACCCACGCCCTTGACCTGCGAGAGCTTGGGTGCAAGCCGGTTTTCCACCAGATCATTGATCTTGATAACGGGCTGCGAAGGCGAGCTGATGGCCAGCGTCAGCACCGGTGCATCGGCCGGGTTGACCTTGCTGTACAGCGGGGGCATGGGCAGGTCGCTGGGCAGCAGATTGCTGCCGGCGTTGATGGCGGCCTGTACCTGCTGCTCGGCCACGTCCATGGACATGGACAGCGAGAAGCGCAGATTAATGACCGATGCGCCACCAGAGCTGGTGGACGACATCTGGTCCAGCCCTGGCATCTGGCCAAACTGCCGCTCAAGCGGCGCTGTGACGTTGGAGGTCATCACATCGGGGCTGGCGCCCGGATACAGCGTGGTGACCTGAATGGTGGGGTAGTCCACCTCGGGCAGAGCCGAGATGGGCAACAGTCGGTAGGCAAGAATGCCCGCAATCAGCACCGCGACCATCAGCAAGCTGGTGGCAATGGGTCTAAGAATAAAGATGCGCGAGATATTCATGATGGCCGCAGCTTCTGCCTATGCTCAGCGGCCTGCGCTGTTTGCGCCACCATTTGCGTTGCCACTGGTTCCGCCATTGGCTTCACGCTCGGCACGCATTTTCTGGAAAAAGGCCTTGCGCTCTTCAGGCGACATGGCATCCAGCTTCTCGCGCTGCTCGGGCGTCAGCTGGGGACGGTCACCCCGCCCTTCGCCTCGTCCCTCACCTCGCCCTTCACCACCGCGCTCTCCACGTCCTTCAGCGCGCTGTGCCGCAGGTGCTGTCGATTCCGGCTGAGCTTGTTGAGCCTTGGCAGGCTCTGCAGCGCCCGTCTTGTCCTGTGCCTCAGGCTTGCGGGGCTGATCGCCGCTGCGGCCTTCACTGGCGGGGGCGGCTCCTGGACCCGCATTTGCGCCATTGGCACCGCGCTCGGCGCGCAGCTTCTGGAAGAAAGCCTTGCGCTCGTCAGGTGTCATCTTGGAGAGTTTTTCGCGCTGCTCAGGCGTCAGATTGCGCATGCCGCGCGGCTGGCCGGCGGCGTCCTGCACGGCCTGATCGACCTTTTTGACTTTTTCAGAATCCACCACCGTGACCTGAGCGCCTTCGCGCAAGCGGTCAATACCGTCGGTCACCACCTTGTCACCCGGCTCCAGCTCGCCGCGCACGCTGACAAAGTCGCCATCCGTCACGCCCACGGTGATCTTGCGCTGGGTAACGGTGTTATCGGACTTGACCAGATACACATAGTTGTTCTGCACGGCATTGGCCGGAACGGCCAGCACCTGATCGAGCTGGCGCACCTGCAGCTTGACGTTGACAAACTGGTTGGCAAACAGCCTGCGCTCAGCATTGTCAAACGCGGCCTTGGCCTTGACGGTGCCGGTGGTCGTATCAATGGTGTTGTCCAGCGCATTGAGCAGGCCCTTGGCCAGAATCTGCTTTTGCTCGCGGTCCCACAGCTCCACCGGCATGGACTGGCCTGCGCTCAATTGCTGGGCCAAGGTGCTGACATGGGCTTCGGGAATGGAGAAAACGGCATCAATTGGCCGCACCTGCGAAATCGTCACCAGACCATTGGTATCCGAGGGGTTGACCACATTGCCCAGATCGGCCTGACGCAAACCCAGTCGACCCGAGATAGGTGCCGTAATCTTGGTATAGCTCAGTTGCAGCTTGGCGGCATCGACCTGGCCCTGGTCTGCAGCCACAGTGCCTTGCAGCTGGCGCACCAGCGCCTCTTGCGTATCCACCTGCTGGCGGGCAATCGAGTCCTGCGCCAGCAACTCCTTGTAGCGCTTCAAATCCAGCTGCGCATTCATGAGCTGCGCCTGATCGCGCGCCAGCGAGCCCTGCACCTGCGCCAGGGCTGCGGTAAAGCTGCGCGGATCAATCTCGGCCAGTAACTGACCTGCCTTGACCTCGTCACCTTCCTTGAAGTGCAGCTTGAGCAGCTCGCCCGAGACCTTGGCCCGCACCACGGCTGTGGCCCGCGCATTCATGGTGCCGATAGCGCTGATGAGCACGCGCATATCACGCCGCTCAACCACACCCACCGACACAGGCTGAGACTGCCCCGCACCGCCTGGACCGCCCGGGCCCATGCGGCCACCGCGCCCACCCGGTCCTGATTTAGGAGCAGTTTGCGCTGATGCATCCTGCCCTGCACCCTGTTTTTGCTTGTACCACCAGTAGCCCCCAGCCGATGCAGCCAGCGCCAGAACGACGGCAGCCAAAATGGCAGGACTGGCCTTGCCCAGCTGAGAAGATTGAGGGGTTGGAGTCAAAGAAGGTGTGCTGGGCATGGTGTGAGCGCAGGAAGTTCGAGCCTGAATTGCCGCCAATGGTATCTATTTGCAATTCAACCTTCGGTCAGGCAGCGCCGGCTTTGCCTGCATTTACCCGCGCTTTACCTTGGGTTTACCTGTGTCACTCTGCAAAAAACAGTGCTGACTTTCATCAAACCAATGCCGTGGATTTCAGGCCTCATGCTTGACTGCTGACACTGCCACGGGTGCGCCCGCACTGCGGCAGCCACGAATCTGGCTCCAAGGAGAAACCGATATGACCACCGAACGCCTGACCAACCACCCCGAAGAAGCCGCAGTCCGCGCCCCTCTGGAGCTGTACATGCGCGGCCACGCCGAAGACAACGCCGAGCATATGCGCGCTGCCTTCATGCCCACGGCCCGCCTGGAGTCCGTGCGCGAAGGTCCGCTGACATCCTGGGATGTGGACTTCTACTGCCAGCGTTTCAAGAACACGCCCGCCGCTGACGAAGCCACGCGCCGCCGCGTGATCGACTCGCTGGACATCGTGGGCACCGCCGCCATGGCCAAGGTCACCCTCTATCACGGCGCCGTGACTTTCACCGACTACTTCCTGCTGCTCAAGACCGAGCAAGGCTGGAAGATTGCCAACAAGGCCTTCCACGCTCAGCCCCAGTAATCGGGCAACAGCAAGCCGAAACGGCTTTGAAGACAAGGCCTCTGCCCATACGGCAGAGGCCTTTTTTGTTGGCTCACCTGTTGATGCGGCGCTCCTCTTCGCCAAATCGAGCAGCCTCAGGGCTGTCAGAAAAATCAGTACCGACCGGCTCAAGCTGACACAGGTCAAGCCTCTCCTGATTTCCCCTAACCCCTTGCCCCAAAAGCCCCTGAATGACAGCAGGCGCACACTGATTCACAGACTCAAAGAACCTGTCGAATATTCAAATAAAACAAGGCTCTAGCGCTTGATTGGATTGCGTCATCAGCTATCAAACCAGTAGTAGTCAATAGCTGACGCTCAGCCACCACATTCAGGGCGATATTTGTAAAAAACTTGATACCGGCGTCCGTAGAATCTCTTCCTTGGTTAGAACACACAGATCGCCCCTTGAGGCTTACCAGCTCCAAACCGCGCGACACAACACAGCCTACTTTTTGGAGACACCATGCAGGCTTTACTCGCCCTGTCAAAGGGCATAGACAGGCTCAATGCCTTTGTCGGCAAATATTCCATCTGGCTGATATTTGCCGCAACCTTCATCAGCGCCGCCAACGCCATCGTCCGCAAGGTCTTTGACACCAGCTCCAACGCCTTCCTGGAAGTGCAGTGGTACCTGTTTGCCTGGTCCTTTTTGATTGCCGCTGGCTACACCCTGCTGCACCGCGAGCATGTGCGCATCGACGTCATCAACTCCCGCCTGTCCAAGAAAACGCAGGTCTGGATCGACATCATCGGCTTCGCCCTGTTCCTGACACCGCTGTGCATCACGATTTTGTGGCTGAGCACGCCCGTTGCCATTCAGATGTACCAGTCGGGCGAAGTATCGGGCAACCCAGGGGGTCTGATTCGCTGGCCTGTGTGGGCCGCCATCCCTGTAGGTATCACGCTGCTGATGCTGCAAGGCTGGTCTGAGCTAATCAAGCGCATCGCATTTTTGACCGGCAATGGCCCCGACCCCATGGGCAAGCTGCAGGACAAGAGCGCCGAAGAAGAGCTGGCCGAAGCACTGCGTGCCGAAGCTGATCGCAAGCAGGCTGAGGCGCTGGCCGCTCAGGCCAAGGCATAAGAAGTAGCGGGAGACATTAATGGAATTTATCGCTACCAACTACGCCCCCATCATGTTTGCGGGGCTGATCTGTTTCTTGCTGCTGGGCTTCCCCGTGGCATTCAGTCTGGGTGCTGCGGGCCTGGCCTTCGGCTTTCTGGGCATCGAGCTGGGCGTCTTCCCCTCGTCCGTCATGGCCTGGCTGCCCCAGCGCCTGATCGGCATCATGGCCAACGACACCTTGCTGGCCGTCCCCTTCTTTACCTTGATGGGCCTGATTCTTGAACGATCAGGCATGGCAGAAGACTTGCTGGACACCGTCGGTCAGGTCTTCGGCCCCATCCGCGGTGGTCTGGCTCTGGCTGTGATTTTTGTGGGCGCGCTGCTGGCTGCCACCACCGGTGTGGTCGCCGCTTCGGTGATCTCCATGGGCCTGATCTCGCTGCCTATCATGCTACGCTACGGCTACGACCGCCCCTTGTCTGCGGGCGTGATTGCCGCATCCGGCACGCTGGCCCAGATCATTCCGCCATCGCTGGTGCTGATTCTGATGGCCGACCAGTTGGGCAAGAGCGTGGGCGATATGTACAAGGGCGCCTTCATCCCCGGCTTCATGCTGATGGGTCTGTATGTGCTGTGGGTCATGTTCCTGGCCGTGTTCAAGCCCAAGCTGGTCCCCGCACTGCCGCCTGAAGCCCGTATCTACCGCGAAGCCAATGGCAACGGCGGCTACACCTCGCTGGTCGTGGTGCTGGGTCTGTCCACCATCGTTGCCATCTTCCTGGCCAACCACATGGCGGACCTGCACACCTGGTGGCAGGGCAAGGAAGTGCTGGACGTTGCCACAGACGAGAAGATTGTCTCCGCCATGTGCGGCGGCACCTTCATGGCCTTTGTGATCGCTTCGCTGAACCGCGTGTTCAAGCTGGGCCTGCTGTCCAAGCTGGCCGAGCGCGTGACCTTTGTGCTGATCCCCCCCCTGCTGCTGATCTTCCTGGTGCTGGGCACCATCTTCCTGGGCATTGCAACCCCCACCGAAGGCGGCGCCATGGGCGCGATGGCTGCGCTCATCATGGGCTTTGCACGCGGTCGCCTGAACATGGCCCTGCTCAAGCAGGCTCTGGCATCCACCACCAAGCTGGCCAGCTTTGTGATGTTCATCATGATTGGCGCCACCACCTTCAGTCTGGTCTTCCAGGCTGCTGACGGCCCCAAGTGGGTTGAGCACCTGCTGACCGGCCTGCCCGGCGGCCAGGTGGGCTTCCTGATCGTGGTGAACGTCATGATATTCTTCCTGGCCTTCTTCCTGGACTACTTTGAGCTGTCGTTCATCGTGGTGCCGCTGCTGGGCCCAGTGGCCGAGAAGATGGGCATTGATCTGATCTGGTTCGGCGTGCTGCTTGCGGTCAATATGCAGACCTCCTTCATGCACCCACCATTCGGCTTTGCGCTGTTCTTCCTGCGCTCCGTCGCCCCCGATAAGCAGTATGTGGACAAGGTCACGCACAAGGTCATCGAGCCTGTGACCACCATGCAGATCTACAAGGGTGCCATTCCCTTTGTGCTGATCCAGCTGGTGATGGTGGGCGTACTGATCGCCTTCCCAGGCATCGTGACGGGCGCGCTCGATAAACCGGTCGTCGTCGACATGCAGAAGGTCGGCGACCAGCTGCAGGAGCAGTTGAACGATGCTGGCGGCGGCTACGGAGCAGACAACCCGTTTGGCGCACCTGAAGGTGGCGAAGAAGGCTCTGCCCCTGCCGAAGCACCCAAAGACGGCAGCCAGCCTGCCCCAGTGCCCCCTAGCGCTGATACCGGTTACGGCTCGGACGACCCGGCCAAGGCTCTGCAGGATTCGCTGACGCCCGCACCTGCTGCCAAGTAAAGAGCAGAAGTAAGAGCTGGCAGCCAGAAACTGGCAGCTTCTCGACAGGCCCCGCCTCGCAAGAGCCGGGGCTTTTTCATGCCTGCCCTGCAGCGGAGATAAAAACAATAGCTTTCAGCGCTTGATAAGCATTGCCCTCAAGAGCATAAGACTCTGAAACCCATGAATAGCAAGCGCTGGCAGCTCACTAAATAAAAAAAGCCGCAAGAGATTCTTGCGGCTTTTGGCGCTTGCGGTGCAGCCTGGCTGCACCTTGAAAAGCATCAGATCTTGGCGGTAGCCATGTACTGGTTGAAAGGGTACTCGGAGAAGCGGTTCCACAGGATCTGATCGCGCTGGAAGGCGCGCATGTCCTGGTGAATCTTCTTGAACTCGGGCGACTTGGCTTCGTGCTCGGCAAACACTTCCATGGAGGCCTTGAAACCAGCGTCCATCAAAGGCTTGGGGAACATCTTCAGCTGCGTCTTGTTGGCCACCAGGCGCTTGATGGCCTGGGGGTTCAGCACCTGGTACTTGGAGGTCATGTCCATGGCAGCCACGCGAGTCGCGGCATCCAGAATGGCCTTGTTCTCGGGCGACAGAGCGTTGTACTTCTTGATGTTGATGAAGAACTCCAGCTCGGCAGAGCCTTCCCACCAGCCGGGATAGTAGTAGTAAGGCGCAACCTTGTTGAAGCCCAGCTTTTCATCGTCGTAAGGACCGACGAATTCCACAGCATCCAGCGTGCCCTTTTCCAGAGCCTGGTACACATCGCCAGCAGGCATGTTCTGCGCCACCACGCCCAGCTTGGCCATGGCCTCGCCGAACACACCGCCACCCAGACGCATCTTCAGACCCTTGAGGTCTTCCACGGTCTTGATTTCCTTGCGGTACCAGCCGCCCATCTGGGTGGTGGTGTTACCGGCGGATGCGGTCTTGAAGTTGTACTTGGCGAAGAAAGCATCCAGCAGCTTGCGGCCGTTACCATGATCCTTCCAGCCATTCATCTGCAGCGCGGTCAGGCCAAAAGGCACGGCGCAGCTGAAGGCGAAGATGGGGTCTTTGCCGGTGAAGTAGTAGGCCGCCGTCTGTGCCATGTCGATGGTGTCGCCCTGCAGTGCATCCACCACGCCAAAAGCGGGCATCAGCTCGCCAGCGGGGTGCACCGAGATTTCAAACTTGCCGCCCGACATGGCCTTGACCACTTGCGACAGCTTTTCTGCGCTACCGAAGATGGTGTCCAGCGACTTGGGGAAGCTGGAAGCCAGACGCCAGCGCACTGCGGCCTGAGCGTGAACAGCGGGAGCTGCACCAGCAGCCAGCACGCCGGCGATACCCGCATTTTTCAGAATAGAACGACGATCCACTTTTTAGTCTCCTTGAGGAAATTATTGGGCTGGCACAGATGACTGATCTAAGCCAGCTTCACTCATGTAACAGGCACAAAATGTACACGAGCCCAACGCGGAGTGCTCACTAAAAAGTGACCGTTCATTTAAGAAGTTCTACCTAGTGATTTTCATCAACCTCAACCTAAAAAGAGCAAGCGCTTACAGCCGAACAGCGCTCATATAGCTGGAATAGCGAAATTCCGAAAACCGGTCCCACAGCAGCTGGTCATGCTGAAACCCGCGCATGCTGCGGTGAATTTTCTTGAACATGGCCGACTTGGCTTCATGCTCGGCCATGGTCGCCATCACAGCCTTGAAGCCCGCGTCCATCAACTCGCGCGGGAAGGCGCGCAATTGCACTCTTTCACTCAGCAGCTTCTTCAATGCTGCGGGGTTCAGCGCCAGATATTTGGCCGTCAAATCCTTGGCCGCCAGCGCGGCAGCGGCTTCCACCATAGCCCGGTGCTCAGGCGCCAGCGCGGCAAAGGCCTTGGTGTTGATGAAATAGGCCAGCTCGGCCCCGCCCTCCCACCAGCCAGGGTAGTAGTAGTAAGGCGCAATCTTGCCAAAGCCCAGCTTCTGGTCGTCGTAGGGGCCGACAAACTCCACCGCATCGAGCCGGCCTTTTTCCAGCGCCTGCTGCGCATCGCCAATCGGCATGTTGAAGGCCTGCACCCCCAGCTTTTGCAGTGCATCGCCCAGCAGGCCACCGCCTGCGCGCATGCGCAGCCCATGCAGGTCCTGCACGGTCTTGATTTCTTTGCGGTACCAGCCGCCCATCTGCGTGCCTGTGTTGCCGGCGCTCAGGCTCTTGATGTTGTACTGGGCGTAGAAGTCATCCATGAGCTTGCGCCCACCGCCATACTCCATCCAGGCATCCATCTGCCGGGCCGTCAGACCAAAGGGAACGGCGCAGCCCAGAGCGAAGCAGTAGTCTTTGTCGGTGAAGTAGTACGGCGCCGTCAGCGCAATCTCCACCGTACCGTTCTGCACGCCTTCCATCACGCCAAACGCGGGCATCAGCTCGCCTGCGGCGTGGATGCTGACTTCGATCTGGCCTGCAGACATGACGCGCAGCGTCTGGGCAAATTTTTCTGCAGCGCCAGAGATGGCGTCCAGTACTTTAGGGAAGCTCGTCACAAGGCGCCAGCGCAGCACCTCCTGGGCGCGAACGGCAGGTGCGACACCCGCAGCCAGCACGCCCGCCATGCCCACATGTTTGACGAGTGAGCGACGATCCATGAATATTTCTCCGCAATAAGTTTGTCTGTGACTCAACCGTTATAGCAGGCTGAGCTCAAGCCCCAGCCATTCTAGAAACGCAGATGCCGACTGTGTGGAGATTCAGGTCTGCCGTCAGTTTTCTTTGCCATGTCACAAAGAAAAAGGCCCTTCAATGAAGGGCCTCGTTTTTGCTCTGCGACTCAGGCAGCAAGACGTTTGCGAATCGAGGCTTCAATGCCTTCAGCATCCAGTCCTTGCAGCGCCAGCAGCTTGACGGGATCGCCATGCTCAATGAACTGATCGGGCAGGCCCAGTTGCAGCACGCTCTTGGTCACGCCGTGGGCGGCCAGAGCCTCCATCACCGCCGTGCCAGCACCACCCATGATGCAGCTGTCTTCCAGCGTCACGATCAAATCATGCTCGGCAGCCAGTTTGAGCAGCAGTGCTTCATCCAGTGGCTTGGCCCAGCGCATATTGGCCACGCTTGCGTCCAGCGCCTCGGCTGCTTGCAATGCGGGGTAGAGCAGCGGACCGAAGGCCAGAATTGCCACCTTTTTAGAGGTCGATTCGCGGCGCATTTCGCCCTTGCCGAAGGGCAAAGCGTCCAGACTTTCCAGCGGAGCCACGCCCACACCAGCGCCGCGCGGGTAGCGCACGCAGACGGGGTGGTTTTGCGCGTAAGCCGTGCTCAGCAACTGGCGCGTTTCGCGCTCGTCGGCCGGGCAAGCCATACTCATATTCGGAATGCAGCGCACAAAGGCAACATCGTATGCACCGGCGTGCGTAGCGCCGTCAGCGCCCACCAGACCTGCACGGTCCAGCGCAAACACCACGGGCAGGTTTTGCAGGGCCACGTCGTGAATCAGCTGGTCGTAGCCGCGCTGCAAAAAGGTCGAATAGATGGCGACCACGGGCTTGAGCCCTTCGCAGGCCATGCCACCCGCAAAGGTGACGGCGTGCTGCTCGGCAATGCCCACGTCGTAGTAGCGACCGGGGAAGCGCTTGTGAAACTCCACCATGCCCGAGCCTTCGCGCATGGCAGGCGTGATACCCACAAGGCGCTGATCCTTGGCCGCCATATCGCACAGCCAGGAGCCAAAGACTTGCGTAAAAGTCTGCTTGGCCGGTGTAGCGGACTTGACCAAGCCAACAGCCGGATCGAACTTGCCGGGGCCGTGATAAGCAATCGGGTCAGCCTCGGCCATCTTGTAGCCCTGACCTTTTTTGGTGACTACGTGCAGGAACTGCGGGCCTTTCAGACCTTTGATGTTCTCCAGCGTAGGAATCAGCGAATCCAGATCGTGACCATCAATCGGGCCGATGTAGTTGAAGCCGAACTGCTCAAACATGGTGGCAGGCACGACCATGCCCTTGGCCTGCTGCTCAAGGCGCTTGGCCAGCTCCAGCAGTGGAGGCACTTGCTTGAGGACGCTCTTGCCCACATCGCGGGCCTTGGCGTAGAACTGGCCGCTCATCAGCTGGGCCAGATAGCGGTTCAGCGCTCCCACGGGCGGGCTGATGCTCATATCGTTGTCATTGAGGATGACCAGCAGATTGGCATCCGTCACACCGCCGTTGTTCAGCGCCTCAAAGGCCATGCCGGCCGTCATCGCACCGTCGCCAATCACGGCGATGGCACGGCGGTCTTCGCCCTTTTGCTTGGCCGCCATGGCCATGCCTAAAGCGGCAGAAATACTGGTGGACGAATGCGCCGTGCCAAAAGTGTCGTATTCACTCTCGGTGCGCTGAGGAAAGCCCGACAGACCGCCCATCTGGCGCAGCGTGGACATGCGGTCGCGGCGACCGGTCAGAATCTTGTGCGGATAGGTCTGGTGGCCCACGTCCCAGACGATGCGGTCATAGGGCGTGTTGAACACCGCATGCAGCGCCACCGTCAGCTCCACCGTTCCCAGATTGGAGCTGAGGTGCCCGCCTGTCTTGGAGACACTGTCGATCACATAGCCGCGCAGCTCGGCGGCCAGCGTCTTGAGCTGCGCACGCGGCAGGCGGCGCATCTCTGCGGGATCATTGATGCTCTGCAGCAAGGGGAATGTGTTCGTGGACATGATCTATATTTTTGATAGCTGCTAGTGCTTGCCAATACTGGGTTACAGGGCTTTTTTATTCTTGTTTTTTAGTGCGTGCGCTGCACCACCATATCAGCCAGCGCCGCCAGCGCCTGCGTATCTGCCAGGCCGCTGCGGGCCAGCGCGGCATGGGCCTGCAGGCGCAGCTCTTCAGCATGCGCGCGTGCAGTGTCCAGCCCCAGCAGGGACACATAGGTAGGCTTGTCATTGGCGGCATCCTTGCCCGCCGTCTTGCCCAGCGTGGCCGAATCTGCGACCACATCCAGAATGTCATCAACGACCTGGAAGGCTACGCCCAGCGCCTGACCATAGTCCGTCAGCGCAGCCAGAGCCGCCCCATCCGTTTTTTCATTGCAGGCAGCGCCCATGAGCACGCTGCCCAGCAGCAGCGCGCCGGTCTTGAGGCGGTGCATTTCGCGCAACTGCGCTTCATCGAGTTGTTTGCCCACGCTGGCCAGATCAATGGCCTGACCGCCGGCCATGCCCTGACCGCCTGCGGCAGCGCCCAGCAAGCGGCAAAGCTTGGCCTGCATGGAGCAGGGAATGCCTTCGTCCTCAGGCAGCAGCAGCTCAAAGGCCAGCGCCTGCAGCGCATCACCAGCCAGCAGAGCCAAGGCTTCGCCAAACTGCACATGCACAGTGGGCTTGCCGCGGCGCATGATGTCGTTGTCCATGCAGGGCATATCATCGTGCACCAGCGAGTAAGCGTGGATCAGCTCCACCGCGCAACCGGCGCGCAGCATGGCCGCCGCTTGCCCGCCCACGGCTTCGGCAGCCGCCCAGACCAGCAACGGGCGCAGGCGCTTGCCACCATCGAGCACGGCGTAGCGCATGGCTTCACCCAGACCGGCAGGCGTGTTGATGCCCACCCAGCGCGACAGCGCATCCTCGGTGCGAGCCAGTCGCTCCTGCATCCAGGCAGAAAAATCCAGGGCAGGCTTGCCCGCGTTCAAAGAAGTCGACGGTTCAGCAATCATTGATTCATTCATGGGCGGCATATTCAAGGCGGTAGTCTCTAGGTCTGAATCTAGCTCAGGCACAGGACTCAGTCCTGAGTCCAGGCAGACAGCTTGCCTTCATCGAGCACCTTGACTTGCTCCTGTACGGCATCCAGCTGCCCACGGCAAAAGCCCAGCAGTTCAGCGGCTCGCTGATAACCGCTGAGCATCTGCTCCAGCGGCAGCTGACCGGATTCGATCTGTGCAATCAGTTGCTCCAGCTCCTGCAAAGCAGCTTCGTAGCTGGCGGGCTGTTCAGATTTTTTCGCAGCGGCGGCCTTGGGCATGGATGGTGTGGGCTTGTGTTGGACGGAACCGAAGATTTTAGGCGCCCCTGCCCCCCCAGCGCCCAATGACCGCAAAGCAGGCCTGCGCTTTGTGTCTTAGGTGTGACTTCTGCACGACTTCTGCAGGTCTGAGCACCCTGCCAGAGACGGCAGAACCCTTGCCCACGCAGGTTTTCAGGCAACTGGCAGTTAGCTGACAGATCTCCGCAGCAAACGGCACGCATCGCCAATACACGTACCAGAAAAACGGCAATAACCCCACAGCCTATAATCCCATTCCAGTCAAGCCGGCCCCTCTCTCGTCATGCTGCTTGGGCGCTCTGGGGGCTGTATTTTCAAGTTCCGCCCCCTCACCGCCTGAAATTCATGTCCAGACAAGGCCGGTTTCGTTATTTACCGCGTGCGTACGTGCACCCTCCCTGTGGGGAGTCTTTAGGTCAGGTCACCCATGACTGATTTAAGTCTTCAACTGCAGCAGGCCTCAAGCCAACTACCAGTTTCAAGTTATTTCGACCCCGCGCTGTTCCAGCGCGAGTTGGAAACGATTTTCAAGCGCGGCCCTCGCTATGTGGGCCACCAGCTAGCCGTACCCGAAATCGGCGACTACTACGCCTTGCCTCAGGAAAACGAAGGCCGGGCGCTGGTGCGCAACAGCAAGGGGGAGATCGAGCTGATCTCCAACGTCTGCCGCCACCGTCAGGCCGTGATGCTCAAGGGTCGGGGCAATCTGAGCTCCGAAGGCAAAGGCCATGCCGGGGGCAACATCGTCTGCCCGCTGCACCGCTGGACCTACAACACCAGCGGCGAGTTGCTGGGCGCGCCCCACTTTGGCCACGACCCCTGCCTCAACCTCAACAACTACAAGCTGCGCGAGTGGAATGGACTGCTGTTTGAGGACAACGGCCGCGATGTCGAGGCCGATCTTGCCGGCATGAAGCTGCGCGATCAGCTCAAGTTCGATGGCTTTGTGCTCCACCACGTAGAAATGCACGAGTGCAACTACAACTGGAAGACCTTTATCGAGGTCTATCTGGAGGACTACCACGTCGGCCCCTTCCACCCCGGTCTGGGCAACTTCGTCACCTGCGACGATCTGAAGTGGGAATTCGCCAGCGAGTACTCGGTGCAGACCGTGGGCGTGGCACCCAGCTTCGGCAACCCCGGCTCGGACATCTACAAGATCTGGCATGACGTGCTGCTGGCCTACCGCAATGGCGAGTTACCTGATCGCGGTGCCATCTGGCTGACCTACTACCCCCACATCATGGTGGAGTGGTACCCGCATGTGCTGACGGTCTCGACCTTGCACCCGCTGGCCGTGGACAAGACGCTGAACGTGGTGGAATTCTTCTACCCCGAGGAAATCGCGGCCTTCGAACCCGAGTTCGTTCAGGCCCAAAAAGCCGCCTACATGGAAACCTGCATTGAGGACGACGAAATCGCCGAACGCATGGATGCGGGCCGCAAGGCTTTGCATATGCGCGGCGACAACGAAGTCGGCCCCTACCAGAGCCCCATGGAGGACGGCATGCAACATTTCCATGAGTGGTACCGCCGCATCATGGGTGACAGCGTCCCCCAACGCTGAACGAGGTGCGCCTCAAAATCTATAGCTGCTATCGCTTACCCCATAAGCACAGCAGCTATTTTTTTATGCTGAATTGAGTGAGATATGCAAGCCCTGTGGATGGTGCTGGCCGCGTTGATTTTTGCGGTCATGAGTGTGTGTGTGAAGTTTGCCTCTCAGGACTTCAATACTGCAGAGATTATTTTTTACCGAGGCCTGATCAGCATGGCGCTGCTGGCCTGGCTGGCCAGAAGCAGCGGCGTGACACTGGCGACCCGCTACCCGCGTGAGCACGGCTGGCGCAGTTTTGTCGGCGTTGTCTCCATGGGTGCCTGGTTTTATGCCATTGGTCACCTCCCACTGGCCACCGCCACCACGCTCAACTCCATGAGCAGCATCTGGATGGCCGTATTCCTCATCACCCAGGGTTTATGGATGCGCCACACCCTGCGCAAGTCCTATGCCGCGCAGCCCGAGACACGTCTCGCCATTCCGCCCTTCCCCTGGGGACTGGTCTCCACCGTTGTGGCCGGTTTTGTCGGCGTGCTGCTGGTGCTGCGCCCCACAAGCGCCCCGGCAAGCGAATGGGTGGCCGCACTGGGCGGGCTGTTTGGCGGCATGTTTGCCGCCATGGCTTATATGCAGGTGGCCACGCTCTCGCGCATGGGCGAGCCTGAAACCCGCGTGGTCTTCTACTTCTCTCTGGGCTCGGCCATTGCTGGCGGCATCACCATGCTGTTTATCGGCATCTCCCCCTTCCCGGGCTGGAGCGCTCTGTGGCTGCTGCCCGTGGGCGTGCTTGCCGCCGTCGCCCAAGTCTGCATGACCAAAGCCTACGCTGCCGCAGGCAGCAAGCGCAACACGCTGGTGGTAGCCAATCTGCAGTACACCGGTATTGTGTTTGCCGCCTTGCTCAGCCTGATGCTGTTTGGTGAGAGCATTCCCGTGATCGGCTGGGTGGGCATTGTGCTGATCGTGGCCAGTGGTGCGGCGGCGACTGCACTCCGCTCCAGAAGCTGACCCCTTAGGCACTGTGCTCCTCCCCCCTCTCTCGCTTCGCGGGAAGGGGTCGATGCCATCGCTGCAGGGCAGCCCTTGCTTGGCATCCCTGACTGAGCCACGCCTGTTCAAAGCTATCTGACAGCGCACACACACATGACCAAACGATAGCTCGGCATACCTCTGCGCCAGCTCACCCCCATCGCATAATGGTTTGCATCCCGCAGGTCAGCACCAAAAAATGGCCTGCATTAGCTACATTTTTTGGAGCAGCAAGCCATGACCACATCTGCACCCGGGCGCTATAACACCCTGATTTCTGTCGAGCAACTGGCCCAGCTCAAGGCCATCGGCAAGCCCGTGATGGTGTTTGACTGCAGCTTCGATCTCATGAACCCACCTGCCGGTCATGCGCAGTATTTGCAGTCGCATATTCCTGAGGCGGTGTTTGCCGATCTGGACAAAAACCTCAGTGCCCCGCACGGCGCACCGGGTGAAGATGGCCAGGTTGCCACCAGCGTTCAGGCCGCCTCGGGCGGTCGCCACCCTCTTCCCACGCGCGAGCGCTTCTCTGTCTGGCTGTCGTCCATAGGCTTTGCCAACGATATGCAGGCCGTTGTCTATGACCGCAACGGCGCCAACTACTGCGGCCGCCTGTGGTGGATGCTGCGCTGGGCCGGCCATGATGCCGTGGCCGTGCTCGACGGCGGGCTGCAAGCCTGGCAGGCCGCTGGTCAGGCCGTGAATGCGGGTGAAGAGCCCAGCCACTTCCAGTCCAACTTTGAGCTGGGCGAGCCGCTGGAGACGCTGAAAACCGTCAATCAGGTCGAGGCCGATCTGGGCCAGCCCACCCAGACACTGATTGATGCCCGCGCGCCCGCCCGCTATCGCGGCGAGGTCGAACCTCTGGACCCCGTGGCAGGCCATATCCCCGGCGCGCTCAACCGTCCGTTCAGCAGCAATATTGCCGCCGACGGCCGCTTCAAGCCCGCAGCCCTGCTCAAGGCTGAGTTTGATGAACTGCTGGCAGGGCGTGACCCAGCCACCGTGGTGCACCAGTGCGGCAGCGGCGTCAGCGCTACGCCCAATGTGCTGGCCATGCGCATTGCAGGCTTTGCGCCTACATCGCTGTTTGCTGGCAGCTGGAGCGAATGGTGTAGTCAGCCAACTCGCCCTGCGGAGCGGGGCTAGCCTTTTTTCGCGCAGGGGCCAGGCCCGGTGCAGGCTTGAACCTGGACTTGGCCCACTCCACCCTGTTGCGACCCAGATCCTTGGCGTCATACAAAGCACCGTCAGTGCGCTCCAGTAACGCCATCGGACCCTCGCCGTTTTGCAACTGCGCTGCACCAATAGAGACTGTGTAGGGAATGGAGACGCCCGAGGGTAATTTCGCAGGCATGCCGGCAACCTTGGCTCTCACCCGCTCCAGCATCGCCGCACCATCGGCTTCCAAGGTATTGGGCATCAGCAGCACAAACTCTTCACCGCCCCAGCGCGCCCAGACGTCTGTCGCCCTGACACAGCTCTCCACCCGGCGGGCAAAGTCCTGCAGCACCTGATCGCCTGCAGCATGGCCATAGTTGTCATTAACGCTTTTGAAAAAGTCCAGATCCAGCTGTGCCACCAGCAAGGGCAGACCACTGCGTCTGGCCCGCAGCTCTTCAAGGCGCAGCATGTCCTGCATATAACGGCGATTGGGCAGGCCCGTCAGCTCATCGCGGGTCGCCATTTCATGGATTTGCGCTACCGCTTCTGACAACTCGCTCTTTTGCACCTGCAGGCGCACCCGCATGGCATTGGCATGCAGACTCAGTGCGGCCGTCATCGCCAGCACCATGATCACGATCAGCAAATAGACCGCCGCCAGCGAGGCAGGCATGGGATCGTCTGGCAGACCCCACTGCACCACCGCTGCTGCCACACCGTAGGCCAGCAGCCCGTAGAACATCAAGCCCTTGATCTGACGTGGCTTCAGGCCGAAGACCGCGAACATCATGATCGCCGCCAGTATGGGCGGCGTAATACCTCTGGCCGAACCTGCAATCACATAGGCCACGGCGTTGCTGGTGATAGCGTAGAGCATCTGCACGCTGGTAAACGCCGGGTCATGCCAGTCACGCGTCACGCCGCTGCGGATCAAAGCAAAGCTGATCAGCACGCAGGCACCGCTGGCAAACGACCACCAGCGCACCCACTGCCTGTCAGCCAGCCCGGCTGCGGCAACCAGCTCCATGGCCAGAATGCAAAACGCCATGAACAAACAGGCAAATCCCGTCGTAATCAATGACACACGCTGACGCGAATCCGTCGTCAGCAGAGCATCCAGCAGGCTGTAGCACTTCATGCCTTGAGAACTCACGAACTTCTGGCTCATATGCACTCCTGAAGAAGTTGACTAAGCCAGTCAACGTAGATTCACGCAACTATCACAGCCGGCGGCGGATTCTCTATTTCAAATGCCCTTAGATACAACGAAAAAACTGCCTATTTCGTAGCTTGGCTTTTTTGCACCTCAATCACAATAGCGAACAACAGCAGGAGATCACCCTGCGTCAATGCAGTCCCAACGCAGACTCATTGAGTCATCCATAAGGATGGCAGTCAAGTAAGGGAAATCTTACACAGTTGCTGGTGCAACCGGTCAGGCCAGACATCCCTGCCCCGACTTCAGTTCAGTCGCGGCCTGAAACACAATTCATTCCAACAGATCGAAACACTTTTAACGCCTTGTTTTGTAAGCCGTTGCGGTCTGTCGGGATTGAAAGGACCAGACCCATGAACAACGAACAACTGCTTGCCGAGATCCGCGAAGCCAACCTCACTTATCTGATGCTGGCCCAGACCCTGATCCGCCAGGACAAGGCTGAAGCCGTGTTCCGCCTGGGTCTGAACGAAGAAGCCTGCGACTTGCTGGGCTCGCTCTCCTCGGCACAGGTGCTCAAGCTGGCATCGCGCAACACGCTGCTGGCCAGCTTCCGCGCCGACGATGAAATGGTCTGGAGCCTGCTAACCAACCACAGCAGCAACAAGATTGGCAACGCCGCCACCAACACGCTGCACGCCAATATCCTGATGGCCAGCCGTGTCTCCGAAGTGCTTTAAGCACTCGTTAATACCTACCTGGTTTTAAGGAAAGACACATGTCTGCTACCAAGACTGCCGTGAAAAGCGTTCTCAACGAATCCAAGCAAATCGAGCGCGCCGCCATGCTCATCGAGATGGGCGCTCGCATGCAAGTGCTGGAGTCCGAGACCACTCTGTCTTACGAACGCCTGATCCGGCTGTACAAGGAAATCTCGGGCAAATCCCCCTCCAAGGGCCAGTTGCCGTTCTCTACGGACTGGTTTCTAACTTGGCAGGAAAACGTGCACAGCTCGCTGTTTCTCAACATCTACGAATATCTGTCCAAGGGCGTGGAGCTGGATACCGCCGAGCAGCTGACTAAGGCCTACCGCCTCTACGCAGAACAAATCAAGGCGGCTGAACTGGATGTGCTGCTGTCCTTCACACGCGCCTGGCGCCTGGTGAAGTTTGTCGATGCACAGATGCTGAGCCGTACACAATGCTCGGTCTGCAAGGGCCAGTTTGTGACCGAGCCTTATGAAAATGCCCGCCACTATCAGTGCGGCCTGTGCAATCCTCCGGCCCGTGCCGGCAAGAGCAAGGCAGCTGGGTCCTTGATGCTTCACTGAGGGGACGATTCCCCCTGAGCCGCTACGCGGCTTCCCCCAAGGGGGGCGACAGCATCGCTACGGGGCAGCCCTTGCTTGCTGCCCCTTGCGCTGAGGTCGCGCCGGTATTTAGGTCGGCTCATTCTTTTCATAGCTGGTACCGCCTTATAGAAAAGGGTTTGAAGCATTTAATGGCCTCAAACCCTTTATGCATTGGCGCAAGCAGCTCCTGTTTCAAGAGCTGCTTTGCTTTAACCCGTGTTGCGCACCCCCGCCGCAATACCGTTGATGGACAGGTGAATACCGTTTTTCACCTTGTCATCCGTCTGGCCCGCACGCCAGCGGCGCACCAGCTCCACCTGCAAATGGTGCAGCGGGTCGATATAGGGGAAACGGTGACGAATGGAGCGGGCCAGTGCGGAGTTGTGCTCCAGCCGCTGTTTGTCGCCCGTGATCTGGTTCAGGGCATCCACCGTGCTGTGCCATTCGGCTTCAATCACGTTAAAGATGCGACGACGCAGACGGGTGTCCGTCACCAGTTCGCTGTAGCGCGACGCGAGGTTCAGGTCGCTCTTGGCCAGCACCATGTCCATATTCGACAGCAGCGTTTTAAAGAACGGCCACTGGCGGTACATCTTCTGCAGCAGCGCCAGTTGCGCCTTGGCATCTTTACCCGGGCGGTGAATAAAGGCCTGAATCGCTGAGCCAAAACCGTACCAGCCGGGCAACGTCAAACGGCACTGCCCCCAGCTGAAGCCCCAAGGGATAGCACGCAGGTCTTCAATCGCCTGCGTGGCCTTGCGCGATGCAGGGCGCGAGCCGATATTGAGCTCGGCAATCTCGCGAATCGGCGTGCTGCTGAAGAAGTAATTGGTAAAGCCCGGTGTCTCGTACACCAGCTCGCGATAGGCCTTCATGCTGGCTTCAGACAAAAAGGCCGCGGCCTCCAGAAACGCCTTGGTCGCAGGTTTGGTTGGCTGCAGCAGCGTGGCTTCCAGCGTGGCTGCCACCAAGGTCTCAAGGTTTCTCCGGCCAATTTCGGGGTTCGAGTATTTGGAGGCAATGACTTCACCCTGCTCGGTCAGGCGAATCTGCCCTCGCACCGTGCCCGGTGGCTGGGCCAGAATGGCCTGATAGCTAGGGCCACCACCACGCCCCACCGTGCCGCCACGGCCGTGGAACATGCGCAGCTGAATGTCAAAGCGGCCTGCCAGATCATCAAACAGATCGACCAGCGCAATCTCGGCGCGGTACAGCTCCCAGTTGCTGGTGAAGATGCCGCCATCCTTGTTGCTGTCGCTATAGCCAAGCATGATGTCCTGCTCGCCACCACTTTTTTTCACCAGCTCGGCAATACCGGGCAGCTGGTAATAGCGGCGCATGATGGGTGCGGCGTTGCGCAGGTCTTCAATGGTTTCGAACAACGGCACCACAATCAGGTCGCACTGCGCGCCATCTTGCAAAGTGCCGCGCAGCAGGCCCACTTCTTTTTGCAGCAGCAGCACTTCCAGCAAGTCACTCACGGTTTCGGTGTGGCTGATGATGCAGTGGCGAATGGCCTCAGCGCCCAAGCGCTCGCGCAGTTGCTTGGCGGCTTCAAAAATTGCCAACTCACTGCGAGTGTGATCGCCATAGTCTGCACCCATCACACGCAGCGGGCGGGCATCTTCCAGCAGGCGCACCAGCAGTGCGCATTTGGCGTCTTCTTCCAGGGCGCTGTAATCGGCCTCCACCTTGGCCACGGCCAGCAGCTCGCGCACCACTTCTTCATGCTTGTCCGAGCTTTGGCGCAAATCCACCGTGGCCAGATAAAAACCAAACACCTGCACAGCGCGCATCAGCGGGCGCAGGCGCTGGGGGGCCAGCGCATCGCCGTGATAGCGCGAGAGCGAATCGTCGATGACCTTCAGCTCGGCCAGAAACTCAGCCGCCGATGCATAAGCGTTCTGCGGCGCCACGGCATGGCGGGCCGCCTCACCGCCCGTCAGTTGCTTGAGCGTGGCCGCCAAGCGTGCATAAATGCCGGTCAGAGCACGGCGATAAGGCTCATCGCTGCGGTGCACATTGTGGTCAGGGGATGCATCGGCCAGCGCCTGCATTTCGGGTGTGATGTCCACTAGATTGGCCGACAGCGACAGCTCCCCGCCCAGGTAGTGCACCTCGCGCAGATAGTGACGCAACGCCACATCGGCCTGGCGCGAGAGGGCCAGATTCAGGCTCTCAGCCGTCACAAAGGGGTTGCCGTCGCGGTCGCCACCAATCCACTGGCCCATGCGCAAAAAGCTTTGCTCGGGCAGTTTCTCGCCCAACTCCTGCTCCAGCTGCTCGTAGATTTTAGGAATCTCTTGCAAAAACGTCGCTTCGTAATAAGACAGCGCGTTTTCAATTTCATCCGCCACGGTGAGCTTGGAGTGGCGCAGCAGGCGCGTCTGCCAAAGCTGGGCGACAAAGGCGCGCAACTGCGCCTCAACCCGCGCCAGCTCGCGCGGAGTCAGCGCATCTTTGGCGCTGTTGTAGAGCTGGGCGCGCACCAGAATATCGTCACGCTCGGCCAGCAATTGAGCAATGCGGCGCTCAGCCGTCAAAATGCTCTGGCGCTGCACCTCGGTGGGGTGAGCGGTGAGCACGGGCGAGATAAAGCTCTTGGCCAACGTCTTGGCCACCGTGCCCGATGAAATGCCGGCCCAGCGCAGGCGGGCCAGCGCCACTTCGATGCTGCCTTCCTGCGTATTACCCGCGCGCTCGTGCACGGCGCGGCGACGAATGTGGTGGCGGTCTTCGGCCAGATTGGCCAGATGCGAGAAATAGGTAAAGGCGCGAATCACGCTCACCGTCTGGTCGCTGGACAGGCCCTTGAGCAGCTTTTTCAGCGCCTTGTCAGCGGCCTCATCGGCATCGCGGCGAAAGGCCACGGAGAGCTGGCGCACCTGCTCAACTAGCGCAAAAGCGGCCTCCCCCTCCTGCTCACGGATCACATCGCCCAGAATGCGGCCCAGCAGGCGAATGTCCTCAATCAGCGGCAAATCCTTGTCAGTCTTGCGCACCGGCTTGTCTGTATGTTTGTCTGTAGCTGCGGCGCTTTTGGGACGGGCGGAAGGCATCGACTATTCTCCTTGGGCACTGTGTAAGACAACTTGCCATGCTAGCATTCCCTGTTACCTGTCAGCTACCTGCGCCTGTTATGAATTCCCAATCGCCCACACCCGCATCCATCGTCATTGCCACCCGCGAAAGCCAGCTGGCCATGTGGCAGGCCGAGCATGTGCAGGCGATCTTGCGCAGCCGTGGCCACGCTGTAGACCTGCTGGGCATGACCACCAAGGGCGACCAGATTCTGGACCGCGCTCTGTCCAAAGTCGGCGGCAAAGGCCTATTCGTCAAAGAGCTGGAAGTCGCTCTGGAAGAAGGCCGCGCCGATCTGGCCGTGCACTCCTTAAAGGATGTGCCCATGGAACTGCCCGAAGGCTTTGTGCTGGCCTGCGTGATGACCCGCGAAGACCCGCGCGACGCCTTTGTCTCTAATAAATACGCGTCGCTGGCCGAGCTGCCACAAGGCGCCGTGGTTGGCACCTCCAGCCTGCGCCGTCAGGCTCTGCTGCAAGCCCTGCGCCCGGATCTCAAGATTGAACCACTGCGCGGCAACGTCAACACCCGTTTGCGCAAGCTGGACGAAGGCCAGTACGACGCCATTGTGCTTGCCGCTGCCGGCCTGATGCGTCTTGAGATGAGCGATCGCATTCGCACCAAGTTCGACCCCGCCCACATGCTGCCCGCAGCAGGTCAAGGCGCGCTGGGCATTGAAGTGCGTGCTGACCGTAAGGACGTCATTGACGCTCTGGCACCGCTGGCCCACATGCCCACCTGGCTGACCGTGACGGCTGAGCGCGCCGTCAGCCGCTGCATGGGCGGCAGCTGCTCCATGCCGCTGGCCGCCTTTGGCCGTTTTGAAGGCGACACCCTGCATATGAATGCCGCATGGGGCGATATGGAAGGCCAAAAGGGCCTGATCCGCGTGCAGGCCAGCGCCACCGTCACCGACTTTGCCACCGCCAACGCTCTGGGCGAGCAATTGGCCACACGCCTGCAAGCTGCCGGCGCCGTGCCCGCCGCCCCCAAGCAGGACTAAGCCCACACCCCATGCGCCGCGTACTTGTAACCCGCCCCTTGCACGATGCAATGCCCTGGGTGGAGGCTTTTCACGCCCGCGGCCTGCTGGCCGAGGCCTTGCCGCTGCTGGCCATTGGCCCCTGCAGCGATGAAGCAACCCGCCAGGCATTAACGGCTGCCCGCCAGCGCGCACAGCGTGGCTATTACCGGGCGGTGATGTTTGTCAGCGGCAATGCCGTGCAGCATTTCTTTGCTCAAATCCAGCCTCTATCGCTTGATGGACAAGCGCTGATAGCTACTGAAACAAGAGCATGGACGCCCGGCCCGGGCACAGAGCGCGCCTTGCTGGAAGCGAACCTGCCCGCCTGCCAGATTGATGGCCCATCACCCGATGCGGCGCAGTTCGAGTCCGAATCGCTGTGGCAAAACGTGCACCAGCAAATTCGCCCCGGCGATCGCGTGCTGATTGTGCGCGGCGCAAGCCCAGTCGCAGCAACTCAAAGCACCACCAGCCAGCCGTCTACCCAAGGCGCAGGCCGCGACTGGCTGGCCGCCAAACTGCGTGATGCCGGTGCCGAGGTGGAGTTTCTGGCGGTTTATGAGCGCCAACTTCCGCTGTGGAGCGCTCAGCAGATGGCTTTTGCGGAGCAGTCCGCCACTGACGGCAGCCTGTGGCTGTTCAGCAGTTCTGAAGCTGTTGCCAACCTGCAACAACTCTTGCCTGCACAAAACTGGCAGTCTGGGTTAGCGCTTACCACCCATGATCGCATTGCCAGCAAAGCACTTGCTGCTGGCTTTGGCCGTGTTTTGCAAAGTCGGCCAAGTCTGGACGACGTGGTGGCGTCTATAGAATCAGGGCTATGAGCTCTGATGCCATCCCCACTACCGATAACAAGCCCGCAGATCTACCGCCCAGTCAGGACAATCCAGCGCCCGTAAACACCGGCCATGGAACGCCCATGGCCGTGGTGCTGACGCTGGGGGCGGTAGCCGTCGCAGCCCTCATTGCCTGCGGCATGCTGTGGCAGCGCGTGGGCAATATGCAAGAGCAGCTGGCGCGCCAGTCGGCTCAGTCTGGTGCTCAATCGGTAGAGGCACGCACGCTGGCCAAAGATGCACAAGACCTGGCCCGCGACAGCGCGGCCCGCGTCTCCGTCATGGAAGCGCGCGTGGGCGAACTGAGCCTGCAGCGCAATCAGCTCGAAGAGCTGATGCAGAGCATGTCCCGCTCGCGTGATGAAAACCTGGTGGCGGATATTGAGTCATCGGTGCGGCTGGCTCAGCAACAGGCCGAGCTATCCGGCAGCCTGCAGCCGCTGGTGACCACCCTCAAATCCGCCAAAAAACGCGTGGAAAGCACGGCTCAGCCGCGCCTTGCGCCCGTGGTGCGCGCTTTGGATCTGGATCTGGACAAACTCTCGCGCATGAGCGTGACCGACACCACGGGGGTACTCAGCCGCATTGAAGACTTGATTCGTCAAGTCGATGACCTGCCCTTGATCAACGATGTGGGCCGCGCACGCAGCCGCAGCACGGCGCAAGACAAAAACACCGCCGCAGACCATGCCGCTGCCGATGTCGCCAACCTGTCTGCCACCCAGTGGGCCTGGTGGCAGGGGCAAAGCCAGCGCGTGTGGGATTCCTTCAAGAATGGCGCGTCCGATCTGGTGCGCGTGCGCCGCATCGATCACCCCGAAGTCGCCCTGCTCGCCCCCGAGCAAGGCTATTTTCTGCGTGAGAACCTCAAGCTACAGCTGCTCAACGCCAGACTGGGCCTGCTGTCTCGCCAATGGGAATCGGCCCGCGCTGACCTGAGTGCATCGGGCGCGCTGCTGCACAAATACTTCGACAACCGCTCGCGCCGCACCCAGATTGCGCAGGCGCAGTTGCAGCAGATTCAGTCCAATCTGCACGCTGGCGGACAGCTGCAGCTGGACGATACGCTCAACGCGCTGGCCACTGCAGCGGCTGGCCGCTAACCCAAGGAGGAGACAGAAATGCGCGCCGCCTTGTGGTTAATGGGTTTGTTTGCCATGGCGGTAGCCATGGCCTTGTTTGCTGGCAATAACCAGAGCTCGATCACTTGGTTCTGGTCGCCCTACCGGGTGGACATGTCGCTGAATCTGGCCATCGTCCTGCTCTTTCTGAGCTTTGCGCTGGTCTATGCCGCGCTGCGCGCCCTGGCTGCGCTGCTGCAAATGCCGCATCAGGCCCGCCGCTGGCGCATGCAGCAAAAAGAGCGCGCCATGAACCAGAGCCTGCTGGAAGCGCTCTCGCATCTGCAGGCCGGTCGCTTTGTGCGCGCCCGCAAGGCAGCGCTGACGGCCTTGTCCACCGAGTTGTCGCTGCGTGAAGGCGGCGCCGCCCTGCCCTACGGCGAGCGCCTGAGCGCTACCGCCCATCTGATTGCCGCCGACGCATCACACGCTCTGCAAGATACGCCTCTGCGCGACAAGCACTGGCAGAAAGCCTTAGACACGCTGCCCATTCCCGGCAACACGCAGGACGAAGAAATCCGCGAAGGCGCACAAATGCGTGCCGCCCGCTGGGCACTGGATGACCGCGATGCCGCCGAATCCATGCGCCGCCTTGGCGAGCTGCCGCTGGGCGCGGCCCGCCGCACCATCGCCCTGCGCATCAAGCTCAAGGCCGCGCGCCTCGCAGGCGATACGCACATTGCGCTGGATACCGCCCGCCTGCTCGCCAAGCACCGCGCCTTCTCGCCCGCTGCATCGGCCAGCGTGGTGCGCGGCCTGCTGCTGGCCAGCATTCGCGATGCACGCGACACTTCGTCGCTGCAGCAGTTCTGGCTGTCGCTGGATGAAGACGAACGGGCTATGCCCGAAGTGGCCATTCCCGCCACCGAGCGCCTGATCGAGCTGGGCGGCGAAGCCCAGCAAGCCCGCACCTGGCTGCTGCCCGTATGGGAGCATTTGCTGGGCCACCCCGGCCCGCGCACCGAAGCCCATCTGCCCAAGCTGGTGCAAGTGTTGCAGTCCTGCCTGAGCAAACTCGATGGCGCATGGCTGGCCCGCATTGAAGCGGCATCCAACGCCCACCCCCGCGAGCCGCGCCTGCAGTATCTGGCTGGCATGGCCTGTGTGCAACGCGAACTCTGGGGCAAGGCGCAGCAACTACTGACCCGCGCCGCGCCCCTGCTGCAAGACCCGCTGCTGCGCACCCGCGCCTGGCAACGACTGGCGCTGATGGCCGAGCACCGCGGCGACATGGAAGCATCCGCCATTGCCTGGAAGCTGGCGGCACAGGCCATGGTGGTGCTGCCGGAAAACCCGGCACGCGAGGCGTAAAAAATCACCTATTTCAATCAGCCCCGAGCTTGTAAAAGCTCGGGGCTTTTTCATTTCAGCGCCGCCATCATTCAGCTTTTTTGAATTGTTTCCTCAAACCCGCTGAACCTTTTTGCACAGCTCGCTTCATACACTGCATGGCTAGCGCGATGGTCGCACTTTCTTTTTTGCAGCAACATGAACAACGCCACTCCTTCCGCCAAGCGCTACAGCACCACAGCCATTGCCCTGCACTGGCTTCTGGCCCTGGCGCTGATCGGCATCTTTTCCTTTGGCCTCTATATGACAGGCCTGCCCTTCTCGCCCGCACGCCTGAAGTACTTCAACTGGCACAAATGGGCGGGCATGACGATTCTGATTCTGTCGGCGCTGCGCCTTATCTGGCGCATTACCCATCGCCCGCCAGAGCTGCCTGACGCTGTCACCCGCACCATGCCAGCCTGGCAGCGCGTGGCCCACCACGGTACGCACCACCTGATGTATGCGCTGTTCTTTGCGATTCCGCTGGTGGGCTGGATGTACAGCTCGGCCGCCGGTTTCCCCATCGTGTTGTTTGGTCAATTGCCCCTGCCCGATCTGGTGAGCAAGAGCCCCGAGCTGGCCGAAGCCCTCAAGCCTTGGCATGGCTATCTGGCCTATGCCCTGGCCGCGCTGGTGGTGTTGCATGTCGCAGCCGTCATCAAGCACCAGATCATCGACCGCGACGGTTTGCTCTCCCGCATGCTGCCCGGCAGCCGCTAACCCTTGTTTTCCAGAAAACCACGGAGTCTGTTTCCATGAAGCATCTGTTCAAAACCACTGCTGTCGTCGCCGCGTTGGGCGTTGCCGCAATCTCCAACCTGGCTCTGGCCGATCAGGCTCTGGTGCCCGCACAAAGCGCCGTCAACTTTGAAGCCAAGCAAATGGGCGTGCCGCTCAAGGGCCACTTCAAGAAGTTCGACGCCAAGATTGCCTTTGACGCCGCCAAGCCCGAGGCCAGCAAGATTCACTTCTCCATCGATACCGGCAGCGCCACCATGGGCGCCAAGGAAACCGATGCCGAGCTGCCCAAGGCAGACTGGTTCAATGTCGCCAAGTTCCCTCAGGCCACGTTTGACTCCAGCGCCATCAAGGCTCTGGGCGGCGGCAAGTTCCAGGTCGACGGCACGCTGACCATCAAGGGCAACGCACAAAAGGTGAGCTTGCCCGTGACGCTGACCCAGTCTGGCGCCACCACCACGGCCACCGGCACCCTGCCGCTCAAGCGCCTGACCTTCAAGATTGGCGACGGCGACTGGAAGGACACCTCCATGGTGGCCGATGAAGTCACCGTGCAATTCAAGCTGGCCCTGACTGGCGTCGGCAAGATTTAAGTCTTTTTAGGCTCTAGCGCTTGGTAGATAAGCGCTAGCAGCTCATGTTTTGATAGTTCCAACCCCTCAAGGAGTTTTCACCATGCGTTCTGCATTGTTCGCCCTGGCCGCTGCTTCCGTGTTTGCTTCGGCCGCTCAGGCCGCCCCCGCTACTTACGCGGTCGACCCTACTCACACCTTCGCCTCTTTCGAGATCGACCACTTCGGCGCCTCGACCAACCGCGTGCGCTTTGACAAGAAGAGCGGCTCCGTGCAGTTCGACAAGGCAGCCAAGACAGGCAAGGTCGAGATCGAGCTGGACATGACTTCGGTGAACTCCGGCACGCCTGCTTTCAACAAGCACCTGCAAAGCGCCGACATCTTCAACGTGGAGAAATTCCCCACCGCCAAGTTTGTCTCCGACAAATTTGTGTTTGACGGCGACAAGCTCAAGGAAGTCACCGGCCAGCTGACCATGATGGGCAAGACTGCCCCCATCACCATCAAGGCCAACAAGTTCACCTGCTACGAAAGCCCCATGCTGCAAAAGCGTGAAGTCTGCGGCGGCGACTTTGAAGCCACCATCGACCGCACCCAGTGGGGCGTGAACTACGGCATTCCTTACGGCTTCCCCAAGGAAGTGCGTCTGGTCATGACCATTGAAGCTGTGAAGCAATAAGCGGAGTCAGCGGCTTCATTGCCTTGAAAAGCCCAGCCCGTGAAAACAGGCTGGGCTTTTTTGCGCCCGCTGCTTCACCTTGTGCGACACAAATCCCCTCAATTAAAATTTACTTTAGGTTAATCAATTACGAATAGTAGAATTCCAGCATTCTCAAAAAATCCAAGGAGACATCCATGAGCCAGACCGCCCCGACACCGGTTTACTCCCAGCCCCAGCGCGTAGACATGAGCCAGCTGCCCGCTCCCGCCAGCGTGCAGCAGTTGCATCACTACGCTTACAAGGCCAAAGATGCCGAAGAGACCCGCCACTTCTACGAAGACATCCTGGGCCTGCCGCTCTATCACATCATTCAGAGCGACTACGTCCCCTCCACGGGCGAGTACTGCCCGTACACACACTTCTTCTTTCGCCTGAAAGATGGCTCCTTCATCGCCTTCTTTGACATTGGCGACGACGAAGCGGCCCTGCCCTCACCCAACACCCCCATCTGGATTAACCACATCTCGTTTCGCGTCGATACCGTGGAGGAGCTGGAGAACACCAAGGCCCGCCTGCAGGCCTGCGGCGTGGAAGTGCTGGGCGTGACGGACCACCACATCTTCAAAAGCATTTACTTCTTCGACCCTAACGGCATTCGCCTGGAGCTGACCGCACAGCTGGCCAGCGAAATGCAGATGCAAAAGGAAAGCACCACGGCCCACGCCCGCCTGGCGGAGTGGACAGCCCGCAAGGAGCAGTGGCGCAGGGAGCGCGCTGCAGGCAAGACCGCTGAGGCGCTCAAGCCCCAGAGCAATGACCGGCCAGAATTTGTCCCTGGCAAATAACGCCCCCTGAGGCGCTACGCGCCTTCTCCCAAGGGAGGACTGCAGCTTCGTGGGGCGGCGGCGCTTGCCTGGCGTCTCTTTGCTGGCGTATGGTGGTTTTAAGCTTTTTAATTTTGATAGCAGCTTACGCTTGATAGATAAGCGCCAAGCGTTGAAATAAGGCCTACTGTCCCCATCGCCGGATCGGATCGCTAAAATCATTGGCAATCCGTCCTAATTTCTATGCAGACGGCATCCCCTCCACGGATGCCGTTTTCATTTTCAGAACTTTTTGCACCGCAGCCATGAGCGACACCATTCAACAGCCCGGCCTCGACAGCCTCTCCAAGTCTTTTGAACCCGCTTCCATCGAAGCCCATTGGGGCCCCGAGTGGGAAAAGCGCGGCTACGGCAACGCCGGCTATCGCGGCACGGGCCTGCCCGGTGCCGAGGCTACCGCTGCTGGCAACAACTTCGCCATCCAGCTGCCCCCACCCAATGTGACCGGTACGCTGCACATGGGCCATGCGTTCAACCAGACCATCATGGATTCGTTGACGCGCTACCACCGCATGAAGGGCTACAACACAGCTTGGATTCCTGGTACCGACCACGCTGGCATCGCCACACAAATCGTGGTGGAACGTCAGTTGCAGACGCAAGGCGTGAGCCGCTACGACCTGGGCCGTGACGAGTTCACCAAGAAGGTCTGGGAGTGGAAGGAAAAATCCGGCAACACCATCACCACGCAAATGCGCCGCATGGGCGACACCGTGGACTGGAGCCGCGAGTACTTCACCATGGACGACAAGCTGTCCAAGGTCGTCACCGAAACCTTTGTCAAGCTGTACCAGCAAGGCCTGATCTACCGTGGCAAGCGCCTGGTGAACTGGGACCCGGTGCTGCAATCGGCGGTGTCGGACCTGGAAGTTGAAAACCAGGAAAAAGACGGCTCGCTCTGGCACATCGCTTACCCGCTCACCAGCGGTGAAGGCAATCTGGTCGTGGCCACCACCCGCCCCGAAACCATGCTGGGCGACGTGGCCGTGATGGTCCACCCCGAAGACGAGCGCTACAAGCACCTGATAGGCCAGACCGTGACCCTGCCTTTGGTGGGCCGCCAAATCCCCATCATTGCCGACGACTATGTGGACTTGGCATTCGGCACCGGCGTGGTCAAGGTCACGCCTGCGCACGACCAGAACGACTACCAGGTCGGTATTCGCCACAACCTGCCCATGATCACGGTGCTGACGCTGACCGCCAAGATCAACGACGAAGCGCCAGAAAAGTACCGCGGCATGGATCGCTTCGTGGCCCGCAAGGCCATCGTGGCTGATCTGGAAGAACTCGGTCTGATGGTCGAGATCAAGAAGCACAAACTGATGGTGCCGATCTGCGACCGCACCGGCCAGGTGATCGAGCCCATGCTGACCGACCAGTGGTTCATCGCCATGAGCAAGGCAGGTGTTGGCGATGCCACGGGCAAGTCCATCGCGCAAAAAGCCATCGATGCCGTGGCCTCGGGCGAAGTGAAGTTTGTGCCCGAGAACTGGGTCAACACCTACAACCAGTGGATGAACAACATCCAGGACTGGTGCATCTCGCGCCAGCTGTGGTGGGGCCACCAGATTCCGGCCTGGTACGACGAAGACGGCAAGATCTACGTCGCCAAGAACGAAGCCGAAGCGCAAGCCCAGGCCCCCGGCAAGACGCTGCGCCGCGACCCCGACGTGCTGGACACCTGGTACTCCTCGGCCATGGTTCCATTCAGCACCATGGGCTGGCCCGAGCAAGGCACTGCCGCTGACGATGACTACAACCTGTACCTGCCCTCTTCGGTGCTGGTGACCGGCTACGACATCATCTTCTTCTGGGTGGCGCGCATGATCATGATGACCACGCACTTCACCGGACGTGTGCCGTTCAAGCATGTCTACATCCACGGCCTGGTGCGTGACTCGCAGGGCAAGAAAATGTCCAAGTCCGAAGGCAATGTGCTGGACCCGGTCGATTTGATCGATGGCATCTCGCTCGAGCCTCTGCTGGACAAGCGCACCACCGGCCTGCGCAAACCAGAGACCGCGCCCACCGTGCGCAAGAACACGCAAAAAGAATTCCCCGAAGGCATTCCCGCCTACGGTGCGGACGCACTGCGCTTCACCTTTGCCGCGCTGGCATCGCTGGGCCGCTCCATCAACTTCGACAGCAAGCGCTGCGAGGGCTACCGCAACTTCTGCAACAAGCTGTGGAACGCCTCCCGCTTTGTGCTGATGAACTGCGAAGGCTATGACTGCGGTCTGGCAGAGCACACCAAGGAACAGTGCCAGCCCGGCGGCGAGTTCGAAGGCTATATGCACTTCAGCCAGCCTGACCGCTGGATTTCCTCGCAGCTGCAAAAGGTCGAAGCCGAAGTGGCCAAGGGCTTTGCCGAATTCCGTCTGGACAACGTCGCCAACACGATTTACGACTTTGTCTGGAACGAGTTCTGCGACTGGTACCTTGAAATCGCCAAGGTGCAAATCCAGACCGGAAGCATTGCCCAGCAGCGCGCCACCCGCCGCACACTGATCCGCACGCTGGAAGCGATTCTGCGTCTGGCCCACCCCATCATTCCGTTTGTGACGGAAGAGCTGTGGCAACAAGTGGCGCCTGTGGCGGGTCTGAAGGGCGAATCCATCGCCGTGGCCCGCTACCCAGAAGCCCAGCCTGCCAAGATCGACGAAGCATCGATTGCCTACGTGGGCCGCATCAAGCAAATGGTCGACGCCTGCCGCGCCCTGCGTGGTGAGATGGGTGTCTCGCCCGCACAGCGCCTGCCGCTGTTGACGGTGGCAGGCTCGGCCGAAGGCACGGAGTTCCTGCGTGCCAATGCCGACGTGCTCAAGAACCTGGCCAAGCTCAGCGAAGTCAAGGTCTTCGACGACGAAGCAGCATGGGCCACAGCGGCTCAAGCCTCGCCCGTGAACGTGATGGGCGATATCCGCCTGGCGCTGTTTGTGGAAATCGACGTGGAAGCAGAAAAAGCCCGCCTCTCCAAAGAGGCCAAGCGACTCGAAGGCGAAATCGTCAAAGCCAATGGCAAGCTGAGCAACGAAGCCTTCTGCGCCAAGGCGCCTGCCGCCGTACTGGAGCAGGAGCGCAAGCGCCTGGCCGACTTTGGGTCCACGCTGACTCGCATCAATGAGCAACTGGCTCGCCTTGGCTAATCCCGGGTAGACTTTCACCAGTTCAAGGCGCAGGAAACTGCGCCTTTTTTCCATCCCATTTGACTGCCATGAATAATCAAACCCGCGTTCGCAAAGCCGTGTTTCCCGTTGCTGGTCTGGGCACCCGCTTTCTGCCTGCCACCAAAGCCTCTCCCAAAGAGATGCTGCCCGTGGTGGACAAGCCCCTGATCCAGTACGCCGTCGAAGAGGCCTATGAGGCTGGCATTCGCGACATGATCTTTGTGACCGGCCGCAGCAAGCGCGCCATTGAAGACCATTTCGACACCGCCTACGAGCTGGAAAACGAGCTGGAACGTGCAGGCAAGCAGGCCATGCTGGATCTGGTGCGCAGCATCAGCCCTGCCGACATGAACTGCCTGTTCGTGCGCCAGCCCCGCTCTCTGGGCCTGGGCCACGCCGTGCTGTGCGCAGAGCCTCTGGTGGGCGACGAGCCGTTTGCCG
>NZ_JAVXSJ010000016.1:0-102242 GCF_036643215.1 Comamonas sp.
TAACCTGCACTGGTTCTACTGGGAAAGCTACAGCACGTGGCTGTCCGGTTTTGCCTTGCTGACGGTTTCCTACCTGTGGAACGCAAACATCTACCTGGTCACTCCTGGTGATGCCAATGCCATGAGCGCACCTGCTGCTATCGGTTCGGCTCTGGCCTTCCTGGTAGTGTTCTGGCTGCTGTATGACTTCGTTTGCCGCACGTTCGGTCAAAAGAAGAACGGCGATGCGACGGTTGGTGCTCTGGTTCTGGTGCTGGTGTGTATTGCAGCTTACCTGGCTTGCCACATCTTCCCTGGTCAAGCAGCCTTCCTGCTGATGGGCGCGATGATCGCGACCTCCATGAGCGCCAACGTGTTCTTCTGGATCATTCCTGGCCAGCGCAAGGTGGTTGCCGCTCTGAAGGCCGGCGATCCCGTGGACCCACGTCACGGCCAGCGCGCCAAGCAGCGTAGCGTGCACAACACCTACTTCACCCTGCCTGTGCTGTTCGCCATGTTGTCGAACCACTATGGCTGGTTGTACAGCCACAAGATGAACTGGGTTGTGCTGATTGGCATGATGTTCGCTGGTGCGGCCATTCGTCAGTTCTTCGTGATGCGCCACGGCTACAAGCTGGGTCGTAACAGCCACCCATGGCCTTATGCAGCAGTTGGCGTTGCCGCTTTGCTGGCTGTGTTTGTCTGGCTCAAGCCCGCTCCTGCACCTGCCGCAGCAGCACCCGCTGCTGCTGTAACGACTGCTCCCGCAGCCGCTACTCCTGCAACTGAGGCTGCAGCCCCCGCCGCTGAGCCTGCAGCACCTGCAGCGGAAGCTGTTGTCGCTGCTGCACCCGCAGCCGGTGGCGAAGGCTTTGCCAAGGTCAACGGCATTTTCCAGCAGCATTGCGTGCTGTGCCACGGTGCTGCCATCCAGCAAAAGGGTATCCGTCTGGATTCGCCAGAAGCTGTGAAGTCGCACGCTCAGCAGATCTACCAACAGGTGGTTCAGCTGAAGAAGATGCCTTTTGGCAACCCAGGCGCACTGTCTGATGACGAGCGCAATCTGGTCAAGACCTGGTATGAGTCCGGCGCTGCCGTGAACTGATAGCACGCTTGTAAAGAGTAAAAAGGCCGCAGTTTCGACTGCGGCCTTTTTGTTTGTACCCATGCATTTTTTGCGATGCAGTTACGCAGAGGTTGCGAATACCTTCCTGCCTTGTTGACTTGGCTCAATGCAGGGCAGGGCGAAGCCCGGCACAGTGAGGCCTATATGTTTACCATGCCCTCCCTGTCGCAAGCTGCCTCCAAGTTTGGGCAGCCTGAGAGCTTTGCTCCAGGCTCATGGCTCAGGCAACGTCGCCAACCCATAGATTCGGTGCTGTATCTGGAAAGCGGCAGCGTCATGCTGGGCGTGGGCCAGGACTCCTCCATGCGCCACCAGCTCGGGCAGGTGGATGGGCCTGCATGGCTGGATGCCGCCTTTGCTTTGCAAGATCGCCCGTCTTGCTTTGATATGCAGGCCCAGACGGCAGGGCGCATCTACACCATTCCCTTGACCCGCTTTCAGGCAGCGGTGGCCGAGCTGCCAGTGACGGTGCAGCAACTGGTGAAAGACTTGGCCAAGGCCTATTGCTCGCAGACCGAGCTGGCCGTCAGCCGTCTGGCGCAAGATGCTGAAGCGCGCTGCGCCCAGTGGCTGTTGCACCATGCAACCCCCGCCGCAGATGGCGTGGGTCTTCGCGTCACGCTGAACGCCCGCAAGCGCCTGATAGCGGCTCAGCTGGGGATAGCGCCTGAAACTTTCTCGCGCGTGCTCAGGCAGTTGCGCGACCATGGCCTCATTGCTGGGCGGGGTAATGTCATTGAACTGCCCAAGCCGGGTGCACTGGAAGTGCTGGCGCTGGGGTAAGTCCCGGTGATGCCTTGCAGGCCATGCAGCGCTTGGCTTTGCGCTCCATGAGAGGCGGCTGGAGCAGTGTTTGCTAACAGTCTCCGGGGTTTACTCTCGTGAGCCAGTGTGCACGGGCTCTCTATATTGAAGCCTATGTCAGACACTGTTCCACTCTTGCAAGCAGAACCCCCATGGGTTGCTCCGCCGCAGCCTGTGGATTCAGCCTTGGGTGCACATGTCGGCATGCTTCGTAAAAGCCCCGGCCCCATGCTGCGCAGCATGGTATTGATCGCCATGATTGCGGTGCTACTGGTGGGGGCGGGCGCTGCGGGCTGGATGGCTTATTCCATGCGCAAGGTCGTCATGGAGGGCGCCCTGCCTGCGCAGACCAAGGCGCTGGAGTACGCGGCCCGGTCGCTGGCCTTTCGGGTCGAGCAGCAGCAAAAGCCTTTGCATAACTTGGCCATGGTGCTGTCAGAGCACATGCAGGACTCTCCGGAAGCGATGGAGGCCATGCTTGAGCAGCCGGCATCCTTGGCTCAGCAATTTGAGCAAGTGCAACTGGCCAATGGCAAGGGGCAGTTGCTGGTCAATCTGAATAAAGAGCAGGCCAGGCCATTGCACCAGCTGGATGAGCCGCTGCGCGAAGTCCTTAAGCGGGCGCTGGCCGAAGGCAAACCGATGACTCAGGCGTGGGTGCGTCCTGGTGATGCGGGTTTGCAGCTGGAATTTCATAGCGTGGTGCCAGTGCGTGATGCGCAGGGCAAACTGAAAGGCGTGCTGGGCGGCACTTACAAAGTGCCTCTGACGGTGCTGTTCTCTCTGGAAGTGGGGTCTGCCAATGCAGGCAGCCAGTTGCTGCTGATTGACCGTGACCTGCATCCTCTGGCACTCAGCAGCAAAGGCGAGTGGCAATTGCCTGCTGCAGGTGGTACGGCATTGCTCAAAGAGCTGGACCCCGTTTGGCTCAA
The DNA here is from genome assembly GCF_036643215.1 of Comamonas sp. GTDB lineage: Bacteria > Pseudomonadota > Gammaproteobacteria > Burkholderiales > Burkholderiaceae_C > Comamonas. The sequence continues at coordinate 2,842 of NZ_JAVXSJ010000016.1, forward strand.
GACCGCGCAGGCTGGTGCTGTCAGTGAACAGCGCAATAACAAACTCTTGAGCGCCATGCCCTTGCCCTGGGCGCAATGGACGCTGCTCAAGATGAGCGATGTTCAGGAATGGGTGCCCGGTATTTCATCAAAAATGATGGGCTGGCTGGCAGCTGCCTTGCTGGCCGTGGCGCTGGCACTGGGGGCAGTGCTCTGCCTGATTGCCTATCCGCTCACCGCCTTGTTCCGCACGGCAGAGTGGGCTGAGCGCCGCGGCCTGATGCTGGAAGTGGATTCTTCAGTTCGCGGTGCCAACTGGTGGCAGGCTCTGTCAGATCATGATTGGGGTGAGGCGCAGACCCTGCGCACGGCATTGCAGGCCCTGGGCGGTGGCTATGAAGTGCATGGTGAGCGAGAGCGTCAGCTGGAGCTGCAACTGCAAACGCTGATGGACTATGCCCCTGTGGGCCTGATCGTGACGCATGGCTCCAAGGTGCAGCGCGTGGGCATGCAGGCCGCCAGAGTTCTGGGTTACCAGCCCAGAGAAATGCCGGGGCTGCCGGTGCGCGCCCTGTGCGCTACAGATGCGGACTACGAAGACTTGATGGAGCGGGTTCGCCGGGCGCTTGATACCTACGGCCAATTTGATAGCGAGGTCTGCTTTGTCCGAAAAGACTCCAGGCCGATATGGGTGCGCATTCACGGGCAAAGCATGCAGCGCATGAGCCGGGTGTGGGAGCTGACAGGCAAGGAGCTGGATGAGCATTACCTGGTCTGGGAGCTTGAAGATGTGACCACGCAGCGCCAGTTGCGTGAGCAATCCAGCTGGAAGGCGATGCATGACCCACTGACGCGCCTGCCCAACCGCACGGCCTTTGCCTTGCGCCTTAAAGAGTGGCTGCGTGAATATGCCTCGCCCGACTATCTGGAGAGCCTGAGCGCTGCGGGCGCTGTCAGCCGTACGTCGGCGGAGCCCGCAGTGCACGGCATCGTGCTGTATGTAGACTTGGATCACTTCTCTCAGGTCAACCGCCAGGGAGGCCGCGAGGTGGGGGATGAGGTGCTGGGCCATATTGCCCGGCTCATTGAATCCACAGTGCGCCCGCATGGCTGGGTGGCCCGTGTGGGCGGCGATGAATTTGCCATTCTCATGGCTGGTGTCAGCCGGGAGGAGGGCATGCGCCACGCGCAGCTGCTGTGCATGGCCATTCAGGACTGGGATGGTTCCTATCAGGGCCAGCGCTATATGTTGAGTGCAAGCATTGGCATGTTGCTGCTGGATGCCAGCTATCACACCGCCGCTACGGCCTTCAAGGGAGCGGACATGGCCTGCTATGCCGCCAAGCGCAAGGGGCGCAATCGTGTGGAAGTGATGGCTGCATCGGTGTGAGCGCTCGTTTCATGCATCTGGAACATGGCTGTTGAGTCCATCACTTGACGGATTGAACGTGCTGACTGAGTTACGCTCTGATACTGCTTTTTGACAAAATAAAATAGGCCCAGCCAGCCAATGGTCGGGTAGCCGAGACCCATGCGTGACCAGACCTTGTTTGACAAGATAGACCTGCACCTGATCCGGGTGCTGCACACGGTGCTGACCGAGCGCAGTGTCTCTCGTGCTGCTTTGCGTCTGGGCATGCATCAGCCAGCGGTATCGGCGTCACTGCGCCGCTTGCGTGAACTGGCGGGCGACCCTTTGCTGGTGCGCTCGGGCGCGCAGATGCAGCCTACCGATGTGGGGCTGGGCATGGTGCAGCCATCGGCTGACATTCTTCGCGCCGCCGAAGGTCTGTTCAGCGATGCGCGCCAGTTTGATCCTCGGACCTCTACCCGTACCTTCCGGATTGCAGCCAGCGATTATCTGGACCCGCAGTTTCTGCCCCGGCTGATGTCAACCCTCAAGGCACAGGCACCCCATTGCCCGGTGGATTTTCTGCCGCTGAGTGCCGAGGCGCATTACGAAGGTCAGCTGGCCGATGGTGAAATTGATGTGGTGATTGGCAACTGGCCCCAGCCACCCGAAGGGCTGCACATGGCCAAGCTGTTTGAGGATGAGGTGGTCTGCCTCGTCAGCCCCAAGCACCCGGCAGTGCGCCGAGGCTGGGATGTGTCGCAATGGCTGCAGGCCGAGCATATTGCGCCCACCCCGGCTTATCCCGGTGCTCAGGGTGTGATTGACGAGCAATTGGCAGGCATGGGGCTGAGCCGCCAGGTGGTTGCGCGTTGCGCGCATTTCAGCCTGATCCCTGACATGGTGGCATCAAGCTTGCTTGTGATGACATCGGGCCGACTGTTCTGTGAACGCTTCAGCGAACGCCTGCCTTTAGCCATCTTGCCGTGCCCCGTGGAATTTCCGCCATTGGTCTATTACCAGCTCTGGCACGCCCGTTCGCATGCCGGTGCAGCCACGCGCTGGTTGCGTGAGGTGGTGAGAAATGTGGCACTAACGCTGCGAAATCAATAGCTTGTATCCCGTTCCTGTTCAGCGCAGAGAGCCTGTTTGAGTCAATTTGTTATTTGAATTGAGAGACAATCCAGCGATGAATCCCCCCCCAACACAATCCCCGTCTGCGAATGCCCCTGCGCGCCTGCAGTTGGAGGGTATTACCAAGCGGTACCCAGCTGTTGTTGCGAACAGCAAGGTATCGCTGAAAGTCAAGCCCGGCGAGATCCACGCCATTCTGGGCGAGAACGGCGCTGGCAAGTCCACGCTGATGAAGATCATCTATGGTGCCGTCAAACCTGACGAAGGCACCATTTTGGTGGACGGCAAGCCGGTCCAGATCCGTAACCCGCAAGAAGCCCGTGCACTGGGCATTGCCATGGTGTTCCAGCACTTCAGCCTGTTTGACACGCTGACCGTGGCCGAGAACGTCTGGCTGGGTCTGGATAAGAGTATTTCCCTGGCCAAGGTCATAGAGCGCGTGGAAGCCACGGCGCGTGATTACGGCCTGGATGTCGATGCGCATCGCCCTGTGCACACGCTGTCTGTGGGTGAAATGCAGCGTGTGGAAATCATCCGTGCTTTGCTGACCAATCCGCGCGTGCTGATTCTGGATGAGCCAACTTCGGTGCTTACGCCTCAGGCCGTCGAAAAGCTGTTTGTCGTGCTGCGCCGTCTGGCCGCCGAAGGCTGCTCCATTCTCTACATCAGCCACAAGCTGCATGAAATTCGTTCGCTGTGCACGGCCTGTACCGTGCTGCGCGGTGGCGTGGTGACGGGAGAGTGCAACCCGGCCAATGAAACCAATGCCTCGCTGTCGCGCATGATGATTGGTTCGGAGCCGCCAGAGCTGGAGCACCGCAGCGCCAATACTGGCGATACCGTGTTGCGCGTGCAGGGCCTGTCCATCAAGACGCAAGAAGCGTTTGGTGTGGATCTGCAGGGCATTGCGCTACAGGTCAAGGCTGGTGAAGTGGTCGGCATTGCCGGTGTGTCTGGCAATGGCCAGAAAGAGCTGATGTATGCGCTGTCGGGTGAAGACACGCGTGCCGAGCCTGAAATGGTGCAACTGCTGGGTAAGGGCGTAGGGCGCATGGGCCCCGGCCGCCGCCGCGGCATGGGTCTGCATTTTGTGCCTGAAGAGCGCTTGGGACGCGGTGCCGTGCCCAGCATGGGGCTGGCTCACAACCTGCTGCTGACCCGCAAGGATGCACTGGGCAAGGGCAGCTGGATTCGCATGAGCCAGCTGCAGGTTCAGGCCAAGGACATCATTGCGCGCTTCAACGTCAAGGCCGGTGGCCCGGCCTCGCCAGCGCAGTCGCTGTCAGGCGGCAACCTGCAGAAATTCATTGTGGGTCGTGAAATTGACGCCAAGCCGCGTCTGCTCATCATCTCTCAGCCCACCTGGGGGGTGGATGTGGGAGCTGCTGCGCAAATTCGTGGCGCCATTCTGAAGCTGCGTGATGAAGGCTGCGCGGTGCTGGTGCTCAGTGAGGAGTTAGACGAGTTGTTTGAGATATGTGACCGCCTGCATGTGGTGGCCAAGGGGCGTCTGAGCCCTTCGGTGCAAAGAGCGGATGCCACGGTGCAGCAGATTGGTGAATGGATGAGTGGCCTGTGGGAAAACACGGGCGCAGCGCAGGGAGCCGCCCATGCTTAAGCTGGAACAACGACCTCAGGCTTCCAAGTTCTGGACTTATGGCTCTCCCATTCTGGCGCTGCTGATTACGGTGCTGGTGGGCGTGTGCCTTTTTGCCCTGCTGGGCAAAGATCCTGTGAAGGGCCTGCAGGCCTTTTTCTGGGAACCCATCAAGTCTGGCTACGCTTTGGGTGAGCTGGCCATGAAGGCCACGCCGCTGCTGCTGATTGCGCTGGGGCTGGCCGTGTGCTTTCGCTCCAATATCTGGAATATTGGTGCCGAAGGCCAGTTTGTCATTGGCGCCGTGGCCGCAGGTGGCATGGCGCTGCTGGCGGACAAGACCACCGGGCCGTGGATTGTTCCCGCTATTTTGATCGCCGGCATGCTGGGCGGCATGGTCTGGGCGGGCATTGTGGCGTTGCTGCGTGATCGCTTCAACGCCAACGAAATTCTGGTCAGTCTGATGCTGGTCTACGTGGCCGTGCTGGTACTTGGCTATCTGGTCTACGGGCCGTGGAAGGACCCCATGGGTTACAACTTCCCCCAGACCAAGAGCTTTGAGCGTGTGACACAGATCCCGCGTCTGGTGCAGGGCATGCGCATGAACATCGGCGTCATCATTTCGCTGGTGGGTGCCGGTCTGCTGTGGGCGTTTCTGTTCCGCACCCGCGCTGGCTTTGCGCTGCAGGTGGGCGGTCTGGCCCCCGCTGCAGCACGCTACGCCGGCTTTTCCTCGCGCAAAGCACTGTGGACGGCGCTGCTGATCTCTGGTGCTACCGCCGGTCTGGCAGGTGCGCTGGAAGTGGCAGGCCCGCTGGGTCAGCTCACGCCCTATGTTCCGGCTGGCTACGGCTTTGCCGCCATCATCGTGGCCTTTGTGGGCCGCCTGCACCCTGTGGGCATGATTTTCTCGGCCATTCTCATGAGCATGTTCTATATCGGTGGTGAGCTGGCGCAGTCGCGTCTGGGCCTGCCCAAGGCGCTGACGGGCGTGTTTCAGGGCCTGCTGCTGTTCACGCTGCTGGCCTGCGATACGCTGGTGGCTTACCGCATTCGCTGGGTGGCGCAAAAAGCCAGCGCCGCTATTTCTGCAGTGAAGGGAGCCTGATCCATGGAATCCTATGCACTGCTTCTGGGCTCCACGCTGAGCGCTGGCACCGTTCTGGCGCTGGCGGCTCTGGGTCTGCTCATCAACGAAAAAGCTGGCATCGTCAATCTGGGGGCTGAGGGCATGATGCTCTGCGCCGCCATTGCGGGCTTTGCCGCCACGGTTCACTCTGGCAGCACTTTGGTGGGTTTTGGCGCGGGCATGCTGGCTGGCGCGTTGCTCGCTGGCATCTTTGGTGTACTGGTGATCTGGCTCAACACCAATCAGTACGCCACCGGTCTGGCGCTGTCGCTGTTTGGCGCAGGCTTCTCGGCCTTTGTGGGTCTGGGCTATGTGCAGGCCAAGCTGCCTGAGCTGCCCAAGTTTGCCATTCCCGGTCTGGCTGATCTGCCTGTGGTGGGCCCTGCGCTGTTCACCCTGCACCCGCTGGTGTACGGCTCGATCGCTCTGGCTGCTGTCATGGTCTGGTTTCTGTACCGCACGCGTGCTGGCCTGGTGCTGCGCGCCGTGGGTGAGTCGCCTTCGTCAGCCCATGCACTGGGTTACCCCGTGCGCCGCATTCGCCTGATGGCGGTGATGTTTGGCGGTGCCATGTGCGGTCTGGCTGGAGCCTATATTTCGGTGGTCTACACACCACTGTGGGTGGAAAACATGGTGTCGGGCCGCGGCTGGATTGCGCTGGCGCTGACCACCTTTGCCACCTGGCGTCCGGCCCGTATTTTGCTGGGTGCTTACTTGTTTGGTGGCGTGACCATGCTGCAGTTCCACCTGCAGGCCACGGGCGTACAGATTCCGAGCCAGATTCTGTCCATGCTGCCGTACCTGGCCACCATCGTGGTGCTGGTGCTGATCTCGCGTAACCCCGCGTGGATTCGCGCCAACATGCCTGCATCCCTGGGAAAACCCTTCTACCCTGGAGCTTGACGCCCAGATGTGGTGCAATCCGTTTTTTAAAAAATACATGAGGACAATGACAATGAACACTCTGGGCAAGCGCGCTCTGATCAAGATGATTGGCCTGTCGGCTGTTTCCATGGCCGTTCTGACAGCCTGCGGCAAGAAGGAGGAGGCTCCTGCCGCCCCCGCTGCTGCGCCAGCAGCTGCGGCTCCTGCTGCAGACAAGCTCAAGGTTGGCTTCATGTATGTGAGCCCCATCGGCGACGGCGGCTGGACTTTCCAGCACGAGCTGGGTCGCAAGGCCATTCAGGAAAAGTTTGGCGACAAGATCGAAACCTCCATGGTTGAGAGCGTGCCTGAGTCCGCTGACGCCGAGCGCGTGATGCGCGACATGATCGGTCAGGGCAACAAGCTGGTGTTCGCCACGAGCTTTGGCTACCAGGACTTTGTGCAGAAGGTCGCTGCCGACAGCCAGGGCGTGAAGTTTGAACACGCTACCGGCTACAAGACGGCCGACAACGCTGCCGTGTACGACACCAAGACCTTTGAAGGTGCCTACCTGGCCGGTATCGTGGCTGGCGCCATGACCAAGACCAAGACTGTGGGCGTGGTGGCATCGGTGCCAATCCCTGAAGTGGTGCGCAACATCAACTCCTTCGTGCTGGGTGCCCAGAGCGTTGATCCTTCCATCAAGGCCAAGGTGGTCTGGGTGAACGAATGGTTTGCGCCTCCCAAGGAATCTGAAGCGGCCAACAGCCTGATCAACGGCGGTGTGGACGTGATGTACCAGAACACTAACTCTCCCGCTGTGCTGAAGACGGCTGAAGAGCGCGGTGCACGCGCCTTCGGCAAGGACGGCGACATGAGCGGCTTCGCACCCAAGGCTCACCTGGGCTCGGCTGTGATTGACTGGGCTCCTTACTACACCAAGGTGGTGCAGGACACGCTGGACGGCAAGTGGCAGACCGGCAACTTCTGGTGGGGCGTGAAGGAAGGCGCCATCGATCTGAAGAAGATCGCTGACGATGTGCCCCAGGAAATCAAGGACAAGGTCGAGAAGGCCAAGGCCGGCATGAAGGATGGCACGTTTGCTGTCTGGACAGGTCCCGTCAAGGACAACGCTGGCAAGGAAGTGCTGGAAGCCGGCAAGGTGGCCGATGATGCCTGGCTGCGCAGCATCAACTTCTATGTGAACGGTATCGAGGGCAAAGTGCCCGGTGCCAAGTAAGCATTGTTTGCAGGACGCCTGAGAGGCGTCCGTCCAAGGCCCTTCGGGGCCTTTGTTTTTGCGCTGTCGTTTTAGAGATACCCGTCTGCAACTTGGCTCAATTTATGCATATATTGATTAAGGCGCGATGGGGTTCTGTCTGACATCGCGTTTGCATTGAATAACTACCTCAACTTATCCAAGGAAAGACGAATGACTGATTTCAACAAGCGTTCATTGATCAAGGTCGCCGCCCTGACAGCCGTGGCTTCGGCAGCTCTCGTGGGCTGCGGCAAGAAGGAAGAAGCACCTGCACCGGCCGCTGCTCCTGCTACCGCACCAGCTCCTGCAGCGCCCGAGGCCCTGAAAATCGCTTTCGCGTATGTGGGCCCTGTGGGTGATGGTGGTTATTCGTTTGCACATGATCAGGCCCGCAAGGCGCTGGAAGCCGCTCTGGGCGACAAGATCAAGACCTCCTACGTGGAAAGCGTGCCCGAAGGCGCTGACGCCGAACGCGTGCTGCGCGACATGGCGGCTCAAGGCAACAAGCTGATCTTTGGCACCACCTTCGGCTACATGGACACCATCCAGAAGCTGGCCCCCGAATTTGCCGATGTGAAGTGGGAACACGCCACTGGCTACAAGACGGCTGCCAATGCCAGCACTTATGACTTCCGTACCTACGAAGGTGCGTACCTGGCTGGCGTGATCGCTGGTGCCATGACCAAGACCAACACGCTGGGCGTGGTGGGCTCCGTGCCAATTCCTGAAGTGCTGCGCAACATCAACAGCTTCACGCTGGGCGCTCAGTCCATGAACCCCAAGATCAAGACCAAGGTGGTCTGGGTCAACGAATGGTTCGCTCCTCCCAAGGAAACAGAAGCTGCCACCAGCCTGATCAACGGCGGCGCCGACATCCTGTTCCAGAACACAGACTCGCCTGCCGTGCTCAAGACCGCTGAAGAAAAGGGCAAGCGCGCCTTTGGTTGGGATTCGGACATGACCGCCTACGGCCCCAAGGCTCACCTGGCATCGGCCATCTTCAACCCCACCAACTACTACATCCAGACCGCCAACTCCGTGCTGAACGGTACCTGGAAGAGCCAGCAATCCTGGTGGGGTGTGAAGGAAGACGCGATCGACCTCGTTTCCATGGCTGAAGACATCCCCGCTGAAGCCAAGGCAAAGGTTGAGGAAGTGAAGAAGGGACTGAAGGACGGTACATTCCATATCTGGAAGGGCCCGATCGCCGCCCAGGATGGCAAGGAACTGGTCGCTGCGGGTGCAGTGGCTGACGATGCCTTCCTCAAGGGCGTGAACTTCTACGTCAAGGGCGTGGAAGGCAAGGTCCCCGGTGGCGACTCCAAGTAAGCGCCGTTAACCAGCACTCTTGTGCTGTGACAGGGCCGCCGCAGAGCGGCCCTTTGTTTTGATAAAAATGAGTAACCCCATGACTGAACGTACCCTCTGGCATCCTGTTGCCAAAAATTCTGAAGTAGTGAGCGCACCCTTGTCCGTTCAACTGCTGGAGCAGCCTGTGGTGCTGTGGCGCAATGCTGAAGGTGAGGTCCAGGCCTTTGTGGATCGCTGCCCCCACCGCGGCGCGCGCCTGTCCATGGGTCGCGTGGAAAACGGCAATCTTGAGTGCCCTTATCACGGCTGGCAATTCTCGACGGGCGGCCAGTGCGTCAAAGTGCCCGCAGTGCCTGACTTCACGCCCCCCGCGTCGCAGCGCGTCAAGGCCTTTGAAGTGCAGGAAGCCTATGGTCTGGTCTGGGTGCGTCTGGAATCTGGCGACAGCCAGTTGCCCGTGTTCGCTGCCGAGTCTGATGAGCACCTGCGCAAAGTGAACTGCGGCCCCTACGACGTCGCCGCCAGCGCACCCCGCATCATCGAAAACTTCCTCGACATGTCCCACTTCGGCTTTGTGCACGAAGGCTGGCTGGGCAGCCGCGATGCCACGGCCATGGCGACTTACAAGGTCGAGGCCAAGGATACGGGCGTTATCGCCACAGGCTGCAAGGCCGTGCAACCTCAGTCCAACCTGCACTCCACACAGCCAGCTGAAGTCGAATACACCTACGAGGTGACGGCTCCCTACACCGCCGTGCTGACCAAGATTCCGGAAGAAGGCAGCTCCAAGCAAGGCTGGCGCGAACAGATTGGCCTGTTCATCTGCCCCGTCACCCCGGAAATCAGCCGTGTCTGGTTCCGCCTAGCTGTGGCAGACTTTGAATCGACCGACGAGCAGCTGCAAACCTTCCAGCACACCATCTTTGTGCAGGACCAGCCCGTGCTGGAATCGCAACTGCCCAAGGCTCTGCCACTGGACCCGCGTGCGGAAATGCACTCGGCAGCTGACCGTATGTCCTCGGCCTATCGCCGCTTCCTCAAATCTCAAGGTATCACCTTCGGAGTTTGCTGATGAAACATTCCGTCCCCCCTATCGAGACTGCGCGCCTGCCCGAATTACTGCAAGCCATGCCCAAGGCAGAGCTGCACATGCATATCGAAGGCTCGCTGGAGCCTGAGCTGATCTTTGCGCTGGCCCAGCGCAACAGCGTGAAGCTGGCCTATGACAGCGTGGAAGCGCTGCGTGCCGCCTATGCTTTCACCGATCTGCAGAGCTTTCTTGATATCTACTACGCGGGTGCCAGCGTGCTGCTGCACGAGCAAGATTTCTACGACATGGCGCGCGCCTACCTGAACCGCGCCGTGGCCGATAACGTGGTGCACACGGAAATTTTCTTCGACCCCCAGACCCATACCGAGCGCGGTGTGGCCATGGAAACCATCATCAACGGCCTGTACCGCGCCTGTCGCGATGCGCAGATTGAGCAAGGCATCTCGGCCACGCTGATTCTGAGTTTCTTGCGCCACCTGAGCGAAGAAAGCGCTTTGCAGACGCTGGAAGCCGCACTGCCGCTGCGCGACCGCTTTATCGGAGTGGGGCTGGACAGCAGCGAGCTGGGCAACCCGCCAGAGAAGTTTGAGCGCGTGTTTGCACGCTGCAAGGAACTGGGCCTGCGCCTCGTCGCACATGCGGGTGAAGAGGGCCCGCCCGCCTATATCTGGGGCGCGCTGGATGTGCTGAAGGTGGAGCGTATCGACCACGGTGTGCAGTCTGAAAAAGACGAGCAGTTGATGGTGCGACTGGCCAAGGAGCAGATTCCGCTCACGGTCTGCCCGCTGTCCAATCTCAAGCTCTGTGTGGTCAAAGACCTGGCGGATCACAACTTGCCGCGTCTCTTGAAGGCAGGCCTCAAGGTCATGATCAACTCGGATGACCCGGCCTACTTTGGCGGCTATGTGAACGAGAACTACACCCAGCTCTTTGCCGCGACGGGCATGGGCGCAGATGAGGCTTACCAGCTGGCGCGCAATAGTCTGGAAGCCAGCTTTGCCAGCGATGCTCAGAAGAGCACCTGGATTGAACAGCTGGACGCGGCCTTTGCGCGTTTTGCTGCTGCTTGAGAATTGGGGTGAAAATGGCTTGAAGCCAAATACTGGAAAGCGCAAGCAGCTATTGTTTTGATAGTTTCAAGCGCTGAGAGACATTGCAAAGCCTCGTTGAAGAGATTCAGCGGGGCTTTCTTTGTGTGGACCGGCGCAGCGCCAGACTGGGCAGGGGGCTGCTTGCCGTGCGCCGCGTCATGTCGCCACGCAGATGCTCGAACAGCAAGTCCACGGCCTGCTGTGCCACGGTTTCCAGATGCAGGTCCAGAGCCGTCAACGGCGGCTCGCAGCTGCGTGCACGCAAGCCGTCATAGCGGGTGGCCAGCATCAGCTCTTCGGGAATGCGCCGTCCTGCCTCCTGTGCATAGCGGGCTGCGCCCACGGCAAAGGCATCGACCATGACCAGCATGGCATCGAGTTCGGGGTGCTCCGTCAGCAACTGACGGGCTGCGGCATAGCCGCCATCCTCTCCCAGCGCTTCATCCAGGCGCAGCGTCACGGGCTGCATGCCGTGGCCGGCAGCCATGGCTGCATAAGCCTGCTCGGCCTGGCTGTACGAGGTGCGTTCCGAAGCGCCAACCACCAGCGCAATACGCTGCGCGCCCTGAGCCAGCATATGGGTCAGCAGCATTTGCGTGGCCGGGCCGGACAGCAGATCCACATAGGGAACGTCGATGTTGTCGCCGCCAGGGCGGCCAATCGACACCACGGGCAGGCCCTGTGCCAGCAGCGCAGCCAGTTGAGGATCGCCGGCCTGCGGCTCTATGACCAGAGCGCCATCTATGTCGAGCAGGTTCAGCGAGTTTTGATCGGGTCTGTGGGGTGGCACCAGAGCCATGACCAGGCCGCGCTCCAGCGCCGAGGTGGCGGCGACTGATGCCACTTCCATGAAAAACCCCAGTCGTGATGGCCCGCCCGAGACGGTGAAGGGCATGGACGACAGCAGCGCAATCATGCTGGTGCCGCCAGTGCGCAGGCGCTGGGCATGGCGGTTGGGCCGGTATCCCAGGCTGCGTGCAACGTCCTCTACCTTGCTGCGGGTGGCGGGATCCACCTGGCCGCGGCCGTTGAGTGCGTGCGAAACCGTGGTGCGTGAAACACCGGCCTCTCGGGCCACGTCGGCAATGGTGATGCGTTGGGCGGATGAGTCGGCCATGGGGTTTCTCGGAAAAAAGCGGTTGGATCAGACCTGCGCTGCCTCGCCAGTGGACTGGTCCCTGCAAGCGCTGGTGGTCATTTCAGCAGGCTCAGTCGGCATGAGTAAAGGTTTTGTATACTTTACTTTGCCCAAATCGATTTGGGTAACTTGCTTTACTGCCTGTTCCTTATATATGGAACTGTTGAAATGATCTTCAAATCGATTTGGGGTTCATCCAGGTGGCAGCACGGACTGCCCACCACAGAGGACTGAACAGCAAGCACTGTTCTTGGGCGGGTTGCGTGGCAGGAATGAATCAATCGCAACCACGGCGCTGCAGCGCGGCCGCTGCTGTTTGCTCAATGGAGAATGAATGTGCCCAAATCAGATTTGAGTCGGCGCAGCTTTTTGAAGGCTGCCGCCGCTCTGGGGGTGATTGCCGGCGTGCGCCCGCTGGAGCAAGCGCTTGCCGCCATGGTCGAGCCTGCTGCAGGGCAGGATGGCGGCTGGCTGGCAGGCGGGCAACTGCGCTACCGGCGCGATGGCATGGCCAAGGTTACGGGGCAGAAGCTGTTTGCCATCGATCTGCGTGCCAGAGACATGACGGGCTGGCCTGCCCAGCAGTCCTACGCGCTCTTGATCATGATTCCGCGCGCCGACTGCATCTACGAAGGTCTGGACCTGTCGGTGCTGGGCAAGGAGCTGGCACCCGATGTGCTGGTGGATGCGGAACGCGCCGAGGCCGATGGCGTGCGCATGCCCGAACCGGGTTTTTACGGCAGCTATTTTCTGCCGCGCGGCCAGGTTTCGCCCATGCTGGGTCAGCCCGTGGCACTCGGTATCTGGCATGACTACGAGCGCTATCGTCAGGCCGTGCGCCTGCTGCGCTTCAATGAAGGCATCTTCAAATATGGTGCGGCGGCTACGCCGCCCCAGCGCAAGCCTTATGTGGCGGCGCGCTATGTGCGCATGGGTGCCGAAAAACATGACGAACCTGATCTCTACGCGCCGCTGACGGACGGGATTATTCGTCCCCAGCTCACCGGCCCTGAAGTCCAGTGGCCGGGTGTGGACCACCCCAAGCACGGCAAGGCCATGCAGTACTCGGCTGACATTCAGCAACTGCTCAAGCAGCCGCCTGAAGGGGTGAAGGTCTTCTCACGCGACTATCACAGCCAGTCCATGGAGCCTGCAGCGCTGGAGCCGGAGAACGGTCTGGCCTGGTACGAGCCCACCAAGGGCGTGATGCACATGGTCGGTGCCACACAGGCACCTTATGCCACGGCGGGCCATATGGTCGGCATGGTCAAGGCCAGCCGCTTTGCGCTCCATGAGATGGACTACCTGAGCGCTTTCACTGTGGGCTACGGCCAGAAGGAGCACCACTCCTTCCCGTATTACGTGGCACTGGCTGCGTTGTATGCAGAAGGTCGGCCCGTGCGCCTGGCGCTGGACCGCTGGCAGCATTTTCAGTTCGCGCTCAAGCGCCATCCGTTCGATCTCAAGACCACGATTGCCGTGGATGCTGCAGGCCAGTTTCAGGCGTTCTCGGTGGACATGCGCGGCGACGGCGGCGGCACCATGAATTTCAGCCCCTCGGTGGGCACACTGGGCGTGGCGTCCTCGCAGTCCGTGTACTACTTTCCCAAGAGCGATCTGTCCGTGGCGGTCTACCCCAGCAGCGAGGTGACGGCCGGGTCGGTGCGCGGCTACGGTACCTTGCAGTCCATGGCACCCACCGAGATGCTGGTCGACGAAATTGCCGAACAGCTGGGCATGGATGCGATTGCGCTGCGCCAGAAAAACATGCTGCGCACAGGTCTGCGCAACACCCAGGGAGCCGTGCCCGCAGGTCATCTGCGCATTGGCGAAATCCTGGCGCTGGCAGCGAAAAATTCCGTGTGGACGAACCGCGCCAAGCGCAAGGCCGAGTACGAAGCCGCCAACCCCGGCATGCGCTATGGCGTGGGCTTTGCCTCGGTGCAGAAAAGCTTTGGTACCGCCGGTGAGGCCGCGCTGGCGCTGATTGAGCTGTCGCCCGAGGGCAAGCTCAAGATGAAGCACATCACGGCAGAAATCGGCACGGGCACCAGTACCGCGCAGATGCTGGCGGCCCAGCCTTTTCTGGGTCGCCCCGTGGACGAGGTGGAGTTCGCCGCCCAGAAGTGGCCCGAGATGCCGGTGCACACGCAGGAGCAGCCCAATTCCACGCCCCAGGCCGATGAAGACCGTCAGTCGCAGGACCCGTACTGGGTGCCCAGCTTCACATCGCCACAGTCGGCCTCCAATTCTGCCTATTACTTCACCCACACCACGCGTCAGGCGGCCAAGCTGCTGCTGGCCCACGGTCTGTGGCCTGCGGCGCTGTCCATCTGGGGCAATCCGTTTGGTGGCCCGCTGCAGGGCATGCCAGTTACGCTGGATCAGGCCGAATGGGTAGACGGCAAGCTGGTCGCCGGAGCGATGGAGCCTTTGAGCTTCGAGCGCCTGGCCGCGCGAGCCCATGAGCTGGGCCTGGTCACGGGTGTCTGTGTCCATACCTTCAACCGCCGCTCCTGGGCCAGTGCCGAGTTCGAGCTGGGCGGTCAGCGCTTCAGCGCCGAGATTGACGCTCTGTCCGTGCGTTTTGGCAAGGGTGCCGATGCCGCCAAGAAAGCGGCCATGGACAGCGCCGGTTATGCCTTCCAGCCGCGCGTCAAGGTCAGCTATCCACCCGTGCATCGCCTGGCGGCGGGAGCGGTGTATTACGCACCTTGCGCCACCCTGGTGGAGCTGGCTGTGTCTACCGGCACCGGCAAAGTGAGCTTGCTGGGCCACAAGACCTGGCTGGAATGCGGCTCGCAAATCGTGCCCGAGCTGGTCTCGGGTCAGCTGCAGGGCGGCGTGGCCATGGGCATAGGCCATGCGCTGTACGAAGAGCTGCCGCTGGGCCCCACCGGCCCCGGCAATGGCACTTGGAGCTTCAATCGCTATCACCTGCCGCGCGCCAGCGAGCTGGCCGTGTGGACGGCCGAGGGCCATGTGCTGCCGCCGGTCTCGCGTACCGATCCGCCCAAGGGCATGGCCGAAGTGGTGATGATTCCCGTAGTTGCTGCCTGCGCCAATGCCGTGGCCCATGCCACTGGCAAGCGTTTCTATCAATTGCCGCTGAGCGCGGAACGAATCAAGAAGGCATTGTGATGCAGCAACGTATCCAGTTTTCCGCCACCATCAACGGTCAGAAGACCGGTCCGCACGATCTGCCGCAGGACCTGATGATGATTGAGTTTCTGCAGGAATATCAGGGCCTGACCGGCACCCGTCTGGGCTGCGGCCAGGGCGTGTGCCGTGCTTGCACCGTCATCGTCGATGAGCCCGGAAAGGGCTCGCACACGGTGCCTGCCTGTGTGACCGGCGTCAGCTGGCTCAACGGCAAAAGCATCCGCACTATCGAAGGTGCGGCCAGCACCGATGACAAAGGCCAGCCCGTGGCCTCGGCCGTGCAACAGGCTTTTCTTGAGCATTTCTCTTTCCAGTGCGGCTATTGCACACCGGGCTTTGTGAACTCGGCCACCGTGCTGATGGAGCAACTGCGCGCCCAACCCGTGGCTGCCAATGCGGTGGAAGAGGTCGTGGAAGCCGCGCTGGACAAGCACATCTGCCGCTGCACCGGCTATGTGCGTTACTACCACGCCGTGCGCGACCTGATTCTGGCCACGCCCGGCCTGACCATGGGCCAGCGCACGCGGGAGGTCAGCCGTCATGGATAAAACCCAACGTAGCAAGTTGACCAAGATTGCGGTGGGCATTGCCGCTGCTGCCGTGGTGGTGTTGGGTGGTATGTACATCGCCGGCAGCTCAAGCGGCAGCGTGCCTGCTGCCACGGTGGACTTTGCCAGCATCAGCCCCGAGCAAAAGCAGAAGCTGTCTGACCGCGGTCTGCAGGTATTTCGCGCCGCCGACTGCGCGGCCTGCCACAGCTCGCCCACCACGGGGGCCGAGCTGGCGGGCGGCATGGCCATGGTCACGCCCATGGGCACGCTGTACGGCACGAACATCTCGCCCTCCAAGGAGCATGGCATCGGCAACTGGTCGGCTGACGACCTCTACCGCGCCGTGGCGCGTGGCATGGCTCCGGGGCGCAAGAACCTGTACCCGGCCATGCCTTACGCCAGCTATCACGACATCACACGTGCCGACGTCGATGCACTGTGGGTCTGGTTGCAGGACCAGCCCGCGGTGGAAGTGGCTAACCGCCAGCCCGAGATGAACTTCCCGTTCAGCATTCGCCCCGGTCTGGCGTTGTGGAATGCGCTGGAGCGCCCTGCCGGCGAGCAAAACCTTGGCGGTGTGCCTGAAGCCGCCAATACGCTCGATCGCGGTGCCTATCTGGTCAACACCCTGGGGCACTGCGGCGAATGCCACACACCGCGCACCGCCAGCTTTGCCATGGACCTCAAAAAGTCGCTGGCAGGCAATGTGATCGAAGGCGCTTATGCCCCCGATCTGCGCCCCAAGGCCATGGCCGAGCGTGGCTGGAGCGAGCAGGAACTGGTGCAGTTTCTGCGCACCGGCCTGTCGTCCCAGGGCGTGATGACCATGGGCATGTTCCCCGTGCTCGAGCATTCCAGCTCGCATCTGGACGAGCGTGATCTCAAGGCCATGGCCGCCTACCTGATGCAGGGTGAGAAGCCGCAGCTTGCACCAGCCCTGCCTGCCGAGGCACCGCAAACGCCGGTGTCGGCCAATGGCGAGCGTGTCTATGTCGGTCTGTGCGCGGGCTGCCATGGTGTCGATGGTCAAGGCCAGCCGCATTCGTCGCTGCGCCTGGATACCAACACCACGGCCATGTTCCCCACGCCGTTGAATCTGGTGCGCGTGATTCGCGAAGGAATGCCCGAGCGAGACCTGGCTCATGGTGAGCGCATGCAGGCCATGCCAGGCTTTGCCGAGCAGCTCAGCAATGAAGATATGGCCGATCTGGTCAACTACATGCGCCAGCGCTGGGGTCGGCAAAAGGGCGATGTGACGCCATCGCAAGTGTCGGACGTCATCAAGACAGCCGAATCCCACTAAGAGCCACTCACACCGCCCTTGATACGTCGTTGCTTCGCCTTGTCGTACGCTTGTACTGCCTGCGGCTTCGCGCCTTGTCTCAACCGCAAACCTTCGGTTTGCTGGGCGGTGTGAGCGGCTCCCAGCTATGGTTTCAAGTAAAAAGAGCTGCCAGCGCTTATTCATCAAGCGCTGGCAGCTCTTTTTTTAATAGTGATTCGATTTAAGCCAGTTCGGCCTTGATCTTTTCGGCCAGTTCGCCCAGCACGGCGAAGCCGGGCTCCTCGCGCTGCCAGACGACCGATAGGCCATCGCCCTCGAAACGCGGCAGCACATGCAGATGGAAGTGAAACACCGTCTGCCCCGCCGGTGCGCCATTGGCCTGGAAGATGTTGATGCCGTCGGGATCGAAAGCCTTGTTCACCGCTGCCGCCACGCGCTGGGCCGTCTGCATCACCGCGCCAGCTTCTTCCTGTGTCAGCTCCAGCAGATTGACCGCATGGCGCTTGCTGGCCACCAGCACATGGCCGCGTGTGGCCTGGCCTATGTCCATGAAGGCGATGGTCAGATCGTCCTCATAGACCTTGGCCGATGGGATTTCCCCTTTTGCGAGCTTGCAGAAAATGCATTCACCAGCGGGTGAGTGGTCTACAAACATGGGCATGACGCTCTCCTTTTAGTTATTTAAGCGCCCTATCTTAGAGGTGCCTGCGGGTGCCGATGCATAGCTTAAGCCGAGGCCAGTCTGCGAGCGCTTCGTGATCCGCCAATGACCAGGCTCAAACCCGCAGCCGCCAGCACGGCTCCGGCCCAGCTCACCGATGCATAACCCCAGCCCGCCGAAATCACTGCGCCCCCGGCGGCAGCGCCCAGCGCATTGCCCAGATTGAACGCGCCGATGTTGACTGAGGCTGCGAGGCCGGGCGCTTCTGCCGCAGCCTGCATGACCCGAATCTGCACCGGTGGCACGATGGCAAAGGTCGCAATGCCCCAGACCAGCAAGCCAAGCAGCGCTCCGGCCTTTGAAGGAAGAACAAAGGGCAATGCCAGCATGATGAGCGCCAATGCAGCCAGGAACAGCTTGGTGCTGCCATCCAGTGACCAGTCGGCTAGCCGACCGCCCAGCCAGTTGCCAATCGTGAAGCCCAGGCCGATGATGACCAGCGACAGAGTGACAAAGTTTGGCGTTGCCTCCGTCATGCTTTGCAGCACTGGTGCGACATAGGTATAGAGCGTGAACATACCGCCTGCGCCCATCACGGTCGTCCCCAGGGCCAGCAGAACCTGGGGCCGGGTCAGTACACGCAACTCGCGGCGCACGTCCGGCATCTTGCCTACTTCGCCGCGTGGCAGCGTGATGGCCAGTGCTGCCATGGCAACTACACCCAGAGCCGCCGTCAGCACAAACGCCATGCGCCAGCCAATTTGCTGGCCCACCCATGTGGCTGCAGGGACACCGCCGATATTGGCAATGGTCAGGCCCAGAAACATGGCAGCCACCGCACTGGCTTGCTTGTCTTTGGGCACCAGGCTGGCAGCGAGCACGGAGCCCAGGCCAAAGAATGCGCCATGGTTCAAGCTGGTCACCAGCCGCGCCATCAACAGCGTGGAGTAGCCGGGAGCCGCCGCCGCCAGCATGTTGCCGATGACAAAAATGCCCATCAGCGATATCAAGGCGGTTTTGACGCGAATGCGGCCCAAAGCCAGCGTCATGATGGGAGCCCCGATCATGACGCCCAGCGCATAGGCGGTAATCAGCATGCCCGCTTCTGGAATGCTGGCACCCACGCCATCGGCAATGACTGGAAGCAGGCCCATGGGGGTGAATTCCGTCATGCCGATGCCAAAGGCACCCACGGCCAAGGCCAGCAGCGGCCAGCGTGGATTCAGGTTTTTTTGCATAAAGGCGATCTTTTTGCGGTGTGCCGACTCAGTCCCAGAGGGGGGCGAGTCCTTCGGGGTTGACCTCACGTCCATTGCGCTCCAGTCGGGCCATCTCTGCCATTTCGCTGTCTGTCAGCTGCAACTTCTGCGCGAGCAGATTGCTGGCCAGATTCTCGCGTTTGGTGGAGGAGGGGATGACGGCAAAGCCGCGCTGCAAGGCCCATGCCAGCGCTACTTGTGCCGGCGTTGCCTGGTGGTTCTGTGCAATCTGTGCGATGACAGGGTCGCCCAGCACCTTGCCGTAGGCCAGCGTCATGTAGGAGGTCACATCAATGTTCTGGCTTTGCAGAAAGCTCACCAGCTTGGGGTTTTGCAGATAGGGGCTTAGCTCGATCTGGTTGGTGGCGATTTCGCTTTTCCCAACGGCGGCAATGGCTTGCTGTGTCAGGTCGATATTGAAGTTGGAGACGCCGATGAGACGCGTCAGGCCCTGGGCTTTGGCTTCGGCCAGTGCCGTCATGGCCTCTTCCAGAGTGACGTTCTGAAAGGCGGGCCAGTGAATCAGTGTCAGGTCTACCTGCTCGGTACCCAGCTTGCGCAGGCTGTCCTGCAGGCTGGAGATGAGCTTGCTGCGGGAGAAATTGTCCACCCAGATCTTGGTGGTGATGAAGAGCTGCTCGCGTGGAATGGCGGCTTCTCGTATGGCTTGGCCTACTTCTGCTTCATTGCCATAGATCTGTGCCGTATCGATAGCCCGGTAGCCGACTTCGAGTGCATTGCGCACGGAATCAACAACGACCTGGCCTTGCAGGCGAAAAGTGCCCACGCCGAAAGCTGGAACATGGTTCATACAAAAAACTCCTTGAGGGCGTTCCTTGGCGGAACCCCGGTTGCGATAACGATCAACCCCGTGCTGGGCTGAGAACTGCGCAAGTGTGTTCTTTTGTTTATTAACTAAAAAGACATGTATGGGTAAAAAATATTTGATAAAAATTCAAATATGAAAATCACACTCGATGAAATGCAGGCCTTTATCACGGTGGTGGACAGTGGCTCCATCACCGGCGCGGCTGAGCAACTGGGGCAAACCATTTCGGCCACCAGCCGTACGCTGGCGCGGCTGGAAGCCAAGCTCAATACAACGCTTATGCGTCGCAGCACCCGGCGGCTGGAGTTGACCGAGGAAGGAGCGACATTTCTGACGCGGGCAAGGCAGATCGTGGAGTCTGTGCAGGAGACCGAGGAGCTGATGACGCTGCGCCGCAAGCAGCCAGAGGGGCGGTTGCGGGTGGATGCCGCCTCGCCGTTCATGCGCCATGTCATCGTGCCGCTGGTGGCCAGCTACCGCGCGCGTTACCCGCGGGTGCAGCTTGAGCTGACGAGCAACGAGGGTGTGATTGATCTGCTGGAGCGGCGCACCGATGTGGCGATTCGTATCGGTAGCCTCAAGGACTCAAGCCTGCATGCCACGCCCATTGCCACCAGCGGCATTCGTGTGCTGGCCAGCCCAGCCTATCTGGTAGAGCACGGTATGCCGCGCAGTGTGGAGGAGCTTACGCAGCACCCGCTGCTGGGGTTCATGCAGCCAGAGTCTCTGAATGACTGGCCGCTGGTCGGTGCTGATGGCCAGACGCTGCATATAGCGCCGACGGTACGCGCCAGCAGCGGAGAAACATTGCTGGAGCTGGCGCTTCAAGGAGCAGGCATTGTCTGCCTGTCGGATTTCATGACCCAGACCGAGCGACAAGCCGGGCGATTACAGCAGCTTTTTCCGGACCAGACTCTGGAGGTTCGCCAGCCTATCAATGCGGTGTACTACCGCAATACGGCTTTGTCCTCCCGTATTGCGTCATTCGTGGATCACCTCAAAGATGCTTTGTCCGCAGGATTTGAGGTTTGAGCGCGTGCGGATCGCGCAGATCATTCGCACGCTCGCTGACTTGAGGTCAGGTCGACTTTTTCCGTAAGCAGTCCTTGGTGATTTCGGCCATGGAAGTCGCGCCCAGCATGGCCATGTTGCGATCGACTTCATCGCGCAGCAGCGTGATGGCGTGATCCACGCCCTGTGCGCCACCCACGGCGGCGGCGTACATGAAGGGGCGACCCAGAAACACCATGCGCGCACCCAGGGCCACAGCCTTGAGCACATCGCTGCCGCGGCGGATGCCGCTGTCCATCATCACGGCGGTGCGGTGGCCTACGCGGTCCACCACATAGGGCAGCATTTGCAGCGGGGCGACCACGCCGTCGAGCTGGCGGCCACCGTGGTTGGAGACCACGATGCCTTGCGCGCCGATGTCCGTGGCCATTACGGCATCGTCTTCGTTGAGGATGCCCTTGATGACAAGGTTGCCCTTCCAGCGCTGGCGAATGCGTTCGATGTTCTTCCAGTTCAGGTGGTCACGGCCGGCGGTGTCACGGATGGCAGTGTTGGACAGCAGGGGCGCGCCGCGTGTGGCAAATGAGTTCTCGAAGTGCGGCATGCCGTGATTGATGAGTGTGCGCAGCATGGTGCCCACCATCCAGCGCGGGCGGGTGATGCCGTCATAAGCCAGGCGCAAGGAGGGGCGCAGCGGCATCGAGAAACCGGTGCGCACATTGTTTTCGCGGTTGGCCCAGACAGGTATGTCCACGGTGATGACCAGGGTGCCAAAGCCTGCCGCTTCGATACGGTCGATCAGGCCATCAATGCGCGAGGTGTCGCCGGGCAGATAGGCCTGAAACCAGGTGGAAGGCGCGGCCTTGGCCACTTCTTCCATGGGGATGAGGGAAGTGCCGCTCATGATGGCGGGAATGCGGTTGGCGGCAGCCGTTTGCGCCAGCACCAGATCGCCCCGGTAAGCGTTGATGGCGCTGATGCCCACGGGTGCTACGCCAAACGGAGAGTCCCAGGTCTGGCCGAACAGCTCGACTTTCTGGTTGCGCTGCGACACATCGACCATGACCTTGGAGCTGAAGCCGTATTGCTGAAAGCTGTCACGGTTGGCCTGCAGGGAGACGCAATCTTCGGCTGCGCCCGAGACATAGCCATAAAGAGGGCGGGGCAGGTGTTTGCGGGCAGCGGCCTCGAAGTCCTGCAGCGACAAGATGTTCTGCAGATGACGGGGGAGCCCTGCGCGTTGGCCGTAGGCGGCTTGCGCATTAGGGGCGGGTGCTGGGTTTGCAGAGGGAGCTTGTGACGATGCCATGGTAGGAGCTTCGAGAGCGAAAGTCAGGGGTCTTAACTGGCTACGCCCCCGCACACTTGCGGTGCACGGGGGCGTGACAGAAACATCTAATGTCAGGCGTTACTGAGCAAATGTGCCACGTTGGCGCATCAGCTCGCGGTGCAGTTGCTCGTTGCGCTCAAAAGGTGCGCGGCCGTGGACGTAGAAGTAGTTGTTCAGCACCACCAGATCACCTGCGGGCAGGCTCACGGTGCGGGTGCCGGGTGAATTTTCCATCGATTCCGACAGATTCTGCAGGTAGTGGGCTTCTGCCTCATTGGCGGGCTGCACAAACTGATCGATGAAGGACATGGACAGGCCGAATTCGCCATGGAAGAACACGGGGCGCTCCACGCGCTCGTTCACGTTCTTGGAGCCAGGAGCCTTGTACAGCAGGGGCTTGGCACCCATGGGGTCTTGCACAAAGCGGTCCAGCTCGCTCCAGTCGTCCAGGTGCAGGAAACGCGACTCGCCGCCCACGGCGTTCTTTTCGTCGAATTTCATCATCAGCAACCAGTCGGTGGCTTCGGTCACGAAGGTGCCGTCGGTGTGCATGGTGAACAGGCGGTAGGCCTGACGCAGGTAGGAATCGCTGGCGTCCGTGTGCTTGACCAGGAAGCGCGCGTAGTACTTGTTGGACATGGAGTCGTGGTTGCTCGGGCCAAGGATGTGGCCGATGGCGGTACCGAACTTCACGTATTCGTCGCTGTCCTGTGTCAGGCCTTCCAGACCCAGCACAAAGCCGCCGTGCTTGCGGTCTTTGATGATGCGCACCAGCGTGTCCGCAAAATCCTGACCCAGATGGGCAATCAGGCGGCGGGCCATGTGAAAGCGCATGAAGGGTACGTACTCCAGGTTCTGCACGTCGATGCTCTTCACGTCGGCGAGGTAGGCGGACAGTGCTTCAGCGTTCAGAGTCAGCTTCAGCAGGCGAGGGTGCTCTGGGTGGGGAGCGATCTCGTAATTGGCTGGCTGGATCAGGTTCTGGGGGGTGGTAGCGTTCATGGCGGGTGGGTACTTCAATCAGGAATGGTGTGATTGAACACTTCTTGTTTGATACGATCTACGGGTTGAAATGCATTCTTTAATAATTAATTCAGATTAAAAGGTTTTCATGCTCAGCTACAGGCAACTAGAGCACTTCGTCACAGTGGCCCAGGAGCTGCATTTCTCTCGCGCCGCAGACAAGCTGGGCGTGGCTCAGTCAGCGGTTAGCGTGCAGGTGCAGCAGCTGGAGCAGCAATTGGGCGTGCGTCTGCTGCAGCGCAACAAGCGCAAACCCATTACGCTGACTGATGCGGGTGAGCTGCTCTATGAAGAAGCCGTGGCTGTGCTGCGCCACATGGAGCGCGCCCAGCAAATCGGCCAGCTGGCCGCTCAGGGCATGAGCGGCCATGTCAAGCTGGGCTATATCTCATCGGCCGTGACCTCGGGCATGCTGGCGCGGGTGCTGACCCGGTTCAGGCCCGGTCATGAGCAGGTACACATGCAGGTGCTGGCCATGGAAACACCTCGCCAGCTGCAGGCCCTGCAGCAAGGCGAGATTGATGCAGGGCTGCTGCGCCCGCGCCGCCGCTACCCAGAGGGCGTCAAAGCCATCATCGTGCACAGCGAGCCTTTTATGGTCGCCATGGCCGAGAACCACCCGCTGGCGCGCAATGACACCATCAGCGCTGCCGACCTGCGCGGCCAGACCTTTATCGCACCGCAGTTTGTGAATGAGAGCGAGGGCTTTGCCGACGTGCTGGCGCGGCTGGCCGAAGCGGCAGGCTTTTCAGCCCGCGAGGCGTATCGCGTCAACGACTTCATTACCGCCACCAGTCTGGCGGCTGCGGGCTACGGCATTGTGGTGCTGCCAGAGTCCAACCGGCTGGTGAACCAGCCCGGCGTCATCTTCAGGCCGCTGAGCGACTTTAAAGAGCAGGTACACATGGCGCTGGCCTACCGCGAGCGAGAAAACTCCCCCGCCGTACGCGCCTTTCTTGCCGTGGCCAAGGCCTGTATTGAGTAAACAGGGTCGAAGCAGGGCGGTGCGATAAAGCCACTGCCTCCCTCTACGGGAATCGCTGCAGCACGCCACTCGTGGCCTGAATTGGCGGGACAATAGGGGCTCGTGTCTGCACGCCCTGCCGCGCAGACTGTCCCATTCGCTATCCCGTCGAGGTAGTCCATGAAGAGCGTTACTTCTAAAATACGCAGACAAATCAACCACCTGTGCGTGGGCGATGATCTCTGCATCCGATTTGTCTTTCAAGCTGCCGCTGCGCCACGTTCTGCTGGCCGCGCCGCATAAGCACCCCACGTTCAAATCCAACTTCTGTTCGTGAGCGGTGCATGGCTTTTGCACATCCGCTTCGTTCGCCCTGATGGCGCTGCACCTGCTGGTGCGTGCATTGGTGCGACGGCTTGCCGCCTTGTGCAGCCCTGACCCAACTCCGAACGCTATGAGTTGCTTTACGCAATCCACATCATGATGTTCAAAAAAACCCATCGCCTGGCCCAGCTGGCTGCCGCGCTGCTGCTGACTTCCAGCGTCGGCATGACCTCCGCCGCGCAGCCGCTCAAAGCCGCCTTTGTCTACGTCACCCCCGTGCTCGATGCTGGCTGGACGCGCCAGCATGAAGATGGCCGCAAAGCCATGCAGGCCGCGCTGGGAGCCCAAGTGCAGACCAAGGCCGTCGATAACGTGGCCGAAGGCGCAGATGCCGAGCGTGTGCTGCGCGATCTGGCTGCCAGTGGCAACCAGCTGATCTTCACCACCAGCTTTGGCTATATGGAGCCCACGCTCAAGGTGGCGCGAGATTTTCTCAACGTGAAGTTTGAGAACCTCACCGGCTACAAGCGCACGGAGAACGTGGCCACGGCCAATGCCCGGCATTACGAGGGGCGCTACCTCTCGGGCATCGCCGCAGCGCGCGCCAGCAAGACGGGCGTGGCGGGCTTTGTGGCGGGCTTCCCCATTCCTGAAGTGTTGCAGGGTATCAACGCTTTCGCTTTAGGCATGCGCAGCGTCAACCCCAAGGCGCAGGTACGCGTGATCTGGCTGAACAACTGGTTTGACCCGCCGCGCGAGCGCGAGGCAGCCATGGCGTTGTTCAATCAGGATGTCGATGTGGTGGCGTTCCAGGTCGCATCCACGGCTGTCATGCAGGCCGCGCAGGAGCGGGGCAAGATGGCGATTGCCTTTCACTCCGATATGCGCAAGGTCGCGCCTGAGGCGCAACTGCTGGCCGTCACCCACCGCTGGGGCAAGTACTACGAGCAGCGCGCCAGGGCGGTGCTGGACGGCAGCTGGAAGAGTCAGGACTTCTGGGGCGGCGTGAAAGACGGCATGGTGGGCGTGGAAGGCTTTGGCCCCAAGCTCAGCAAGTCGGCGCGCGATGAGGTGCTGATGCGCGAAAAGCAGATGGCCAAGGGCCAGCTCGTGCCATTTGCCGCAGGCAAGCAGGCCGTGCGTGACAACACTGGCGCTGTGCGAATCCCCGCCGGAACGTCGCTGACCGACGCACAGATTCTGGAGATGAACTGGCTGGCCGAAGGCGTGATTGGCGCCTTGCCACGCTGATGGCCGCTCTGCAGTGCTTTTAAAATCGTAGCTGCTTGCGCTTGTATTTATGGGGTTTCATGTCGAAAGATGCATGAATTCTATGAATAACAGGCGCAAGCAGCTTTGTTTTTAATAGCGGTTAAGCGCAGGCCTGCGCTCAATCGTATAGCCCCTATAAGCGCCGCCGTGTTCCGCTTGCCGGGTCTGGCGCGTAAGCTCTTGCTCATGAAAATCTACCGTAGTGCCCTGCTGCGCTTTGCCGATGACGGCCAGGCTGTTTATGACTCCGACGCCCTGCTGGCCGTGGCGGCAGATGCCTCTGGCCGTCAGCGCGTGGTGGCTGCGGGCAGCTGGCAGGCGCTGGCCGATCAGTACATTCAGCGCGAAGGGGTGGAAGTCATTCACCTGCCCGGCAAGCTGCTGGCGCCGGGTTTTGTGGATATGCACATTCACTACCCGCAGACCGATGTGATCGGCGCACCGGCCCCCGGCCTGCTGCCCTGGCTGGAGAACTACACCTTCCCGCACGAGTCGCGCTTTCATGACCGCGAATACGCCGATGGCGTGGCCGAATTCTTCATGGATGAGCTGCTGCGCAATGGCGTGACCACGGCGCTGGCCTTTGCCACATCACACCCCGCATCGGTCGATGCCATCATGACGGCGGCGCAAAAGCGCAGCATGCGCATGATTGCCGGCAAGGTGCTGCAAGACCGCAACAGCCCCGATGGCGTGCGCGACGATACCGAGCAGGGCCTGATCGACACCGAGACTCTGATCAATCGCTGGCATGGCGTGGACCGCCTTGGCTATGCCATCACCCCGCGCTTTGCGCCCACCAGCACCGAGGCGCAATTGCGCGGTGCGGGCGAGCTGGCGGCCAAATATTCGGATGTCTGGATTCAGTCCCATGTGGCCGAGAATCTGGACGAAATCGCCTGGGTCAAAGAGCTGTTTCCTGCGGCGCGCAGCTATCTGGCCGTGTACGACGACTTTGGCCTGATGCGCGAGCGGGCGGTGTACGCGCACAGCATCTGGCTGGATGAAACCGATCGCCAGTTGATGCAGAGCACCCGCTCGGCAGCCGCGGTGAGCCCGACCAGCAATCTGTTCCTGTCCAGCGGCTACTTCGACTATCTCAAGGCTGACGAAGCCCAGATGCTTTACGGTTTGGCCAGCGATGTGGGCGGAGGCATGAGTTTTTCGCCGTTTCGCACCATGCAGGCCGCCTATGTGGTGGGGCGCGAGGGCCATGCAAAGCAGGGTCAGAGCCTGTCGCCACAAAACCTGTGGTGGCAGCACACGGCGGGTGCCGCTCGGGCGCTCGGGCTGGCGGGCGTGATTGGCAATCTGCAGCCGGGCTGTGAGGCGGACTTCGTGGTCATCAACCCCGCTTGCACGCCGCTCCTGGCGCGCAAGACGGCGCAGGCGCGCAATCTGGATGAGCTGCTGTTTGCCATGATCATCCTGGGAGATGACCGCCTGATTGAGCAAACCATTGTTTCTCAAGCAAAATAGCGGTCTTGCGCTGGTTACATAGCCGTATAGCGCTATCAAAAACCAAGCGATACAGGATTTCCAATGAGCATCAAGAGCGACAAATGGATCCGTCAGATGGCGGAGCAGCACGGAATGATCGAGCCCTACGAGCCCGGCCAGGTGCGCCAGGTCGACGGCAAGAAGGTCATCAGCTACGGCACATCAAGCTATGGCTACGACATTCGCTGCGCGCGTGAATTCAAGGTCTTCACCAACATTCACAGCACCGTGGTTGACCCCAAGAACTTCGACGAAAAAAGCTTTGTCGATATGGAGGGTGACTACTGCATCATCCCGCCCAACAGCTTTGCGCTGGCCCGCACGGTGGAGTACTTCCGCATTCCGCGTGATGTGCTGACCGTGTGCCTGGGCAAGAGCACTTACGCGCGCTGCGGCATCATCGTCAACGTGACGCCGTTTGAGCCCGAGTGGGAAGGTTATGTGACGCTGGAGTTCTCCAACACCACGCCGCTGCCCGCCAAGATTTATGCGGGCGAAGGCTGCGCGCAGGTGCTGTTCTTCCAAGGGGACGAGCAGTGCGAGACCAGCTACAAAGACCGCAACGGCAAGTATCAGGGCCAGCATGGTGTGACCTTGCCCCGCGCCTGATGGCCTAAGCGCCTCATCAAAAAAAGCCCGCTGTATTTGCAGCGGGCTTTTTTTGTTTTCAGCAGGTACTCAAGCTGCAGCGGCTTCCCGCATGGGCCAGTCCAGATTGCAGTGCGCGCCTACGCTGGCGTGGCGCTGCAGGGCGGCGTCCACCATCAGGCTGCACAGCACGAGCTGGTTGCGCAGGGCATGGTCTGCACCACGCCACTGTGATCGCCACAGCACCAGTTGTTTGGCAGCGGCAATCAGGCTGTGGTTGCTGCGCACAATGCCTACGTTTTGCTGCATGAGCTGCTGCAGATTGAGCTGCATCTCTTGCTGACTGATTGGGCTGAAACCGCTGCTCTCATTGCGCTGGGTGCTATGAATTGTGGGGTGTTTAAGCAGGGGCTGATCAGCCATGCGCTGCGCAGCGGCACGGCCCATGACCACGCATTCCAGCAGGGAGTTGCTGGCCAGCCGATTGGCACCATGCAGGCCGGTGCGGGCCACTTCGCCAATCGCCCACAGTCCGGCCACGCTGGTGCGCCCATCCACATGGGCCTGCACGCCGCCGCAGGTGTAGTGGGCGCAGGGCGCCACGGGAATGGGCTGGGTGGCAATGTCAATGCCGTGGGCCGCGCACAAGGCCATGACGCCGGGGAAATGCTGGGCCAGCCAGTCGCGGCTCTGATGGGTAATGTCCAGCAGCACATGGGACAGTTGGTGCACCCGCATTTCGGTATCAATGGCGCGGGCCACGATGTCGCGCGGCGCCAGTTCGGCCCGGGAGTCATGGCGCAGCATGAAGCGTTCGCCGGGGTTGCCGTTTTTGCCGGGCAGGCGCAGCAGCGCACCTTCGCCGCGCAGGGCTTCAGACACCAGACCCACAGCCTTGCCATTGATGTGCAGTGCCGTGGGGTGGAATTGCATGAATTCCAGATCACGCACCGCGCAGCCTGCGCGCCAGGCCATGGCAATCCCATCGCCCGTCGTGGTGGCGGGGTTGGTGGTGCTGGGGTAGATCTGCCCCATGCCGCCGGTGGCCAATACAGTATGGCTGGCCAGCATGCGCTGGTGGCGGCCATCAGCATTGCGCACGGTGGCGCCCACGCAGCGGTGCTGGGCGTCTTGCAGCAGTTCAATGGCGGTGCAGTGCTGCAGCAGGGTGATGTGGCCAAGGCGCTGGCAGGCCTGCAGCAGGCGCTGGTGCACGGCCAGCCCGGTGCGGTCTGTGGCGTGGACGATGCGCCGCGCGCGGTGGCCGCCTTCGCGGGTCAGGTGCAGCTGGCCATTGGCCTGAGTGCTGAAAGGCACGCCATGCTGCTGCAGCCAGGCAATGGCGTCAGGGCCTTGCTCCAGAATGCGGCGCACGGCGGTTTCATCGCACAGGCCTGCGCCGGCGATCAACGTGTCTTGCACATGGGCTTCAAGGCTGTCGCTGGCATCCAGCACGGCGGCAATACCGCCCTGAGCCCATGCGCTGGCGCATTCATCGGCGCGGCCTTTGCTGAGCAGGGTGATGCGCAGCGTGGCAGGCAGACTCAGAGCCAGCGACATGCCGGCCAGACCGCTGCCGATGATGAGCACATCGGTGCAGGTTTTGGAGTGGGGCATGACGGGCTCTCAGGCGGGGCCGAAGTTCTGGAACAGGGCGGTGTCTTGCACCATGTCGCCGCTTGCCTGCACGCGCTGGCGCTGGGCAGCGGCGAAGTCGAGCATGCGCTGAATGGGCTTGCGGGCGGCAAGTCCCAGGGCTGCATCCAGCTCAATCACGCCTTGGCGGTGCAGCAGGGCCTGTTCTACGCCGTGCAGGCTGTTCATGGCCATCCAAGGGCAAAAGGCGCAGCTTTTGCAGCTGCCGCCCGTGCCTGCGGTGGGCGCGGCCAGAAAGGTCTTGCCGGGGTAGCGCAGACGCATATCGTGAAGAATACCCAGATCGGTGGCGACGATAAAGGTACTGGTGGGCAGGCGGCCCACGGCGGCAATCAACTGGGTGGTGGAGCCCACCACATCGGCCAGGGCAGTGACTTCGGCAGGCGATTCGGGGTGCACCAGAATGGCGGCTTCGGGATGCAGGTCTGCCAGCGCCTGGAGCTCATCGGCCTTGAATTCATCGTGAACCACGCAGCTACCTTGCCAAAGCAGCATGTCGGCCCCGGTCTGCTTCTGGATATGGCTGCCCAGATGGCGGTCAGGAGCCCAGAGGATTTTTTCGCCGCGCGCATGCAGGGCGGCCACGATGTCTTGCCCCACCGATGAAGTGACGACCCAGTCGGCCCGCGCCTTCACCGCGGCGCTGGTATTGGCGTAGACGACTACGGTGCGGTCGGGGTGGGCGTCGCAGAACTGGCTGAATTCATCGGCCGGGCAGCCTAGATCGAGGGAGCAGGTAGCGTCCCCATCGGGCATGAGTACGGTTTTTTCGGGACTCAGAATTTTGGCTGTCTCGCCCATGAAGCGTACGCCTGCCACTATCAAAGTGGTAGCGGGGTGCTCGGCGCCAAAGCGTGCCATCTCCAGCGAATCGCCCACGCAGCCCCCGGTTTCGCGGGCCAGATCTTGTAGTGCGCCATCCACGTAATAGTGGGCCACCATGACGGCGTTGCGCTCCTTGAGCAAGGCTTTGATTCGCTGGGCAGTCTGGTACTGCTGCGCCTGATCTTGCTCGGGCAGCACTCTGGCCCAGGCCTGACCGATGCTGCATTGGGCGCTGCCATTGGCATTGGCGCCCAGGGCGGGCTGGTCGAATTCCACGGTCTTGATTGGCATTGTCTCCATCCTGAGTTGTTCTGTTAAATATTTATACTCAATCTGAGTATTATTAAAACGTGTTTTTCAGAATTTGTCATCTGTGCTGAAAGTCAGGGCTGATTTGACTGGCTGACGATGCCGCCGGATGGGAGGCGATATTTCAATGAAAAGTGGCTGTAGCGCTTATATATCAAGCGCTAGATGCTTCTAAAATAGGAGCGTTGCGCCGAGCCACTTCAGTGTTTATGCCACTTGCGCAGACTGGTGTTGTCGCAGGGCCAGGCGTGTGGCAGCCAGGTCCCACCCGCCCCAGCCGCAGGATTTGAAGAGCACAGGGCCAGTCGGCCGCGCCCAGTTTTGCTGCACCACGGTGGCCAGATTGGGCAGGGCGGTGACATCAATGCCGGCTTGCAGCAGGTCGCCCGCTTCGTGCTCGGCATCTTCGGTATCGACCACGATCTGGCTTTGCTGCAAAAAGCGCTGGCATAGCTCGGGGGCCAGCTCCACCATCTGCGGCGTAAAAGCGCCCACGGCGCAGACAAAGGCATCAGGGCGGGGAGCTTCGTGCAAGACCACGGCCTGTGCGGGTGTGCAGGTCACGATCAGAGGGCAGTGGCGTGCTGCCAGTGCCAGATCATCGGCAATCTGCGCACGTAGACCCATCGCCTGTGCTTGTGCCAGCAGGTTTTGTGCACTGCGGTGGCTGCGCGAGTGAATCCAGACCTCTTGCGTGCCCAGCCCTTGGGCAAAGGCTTGCAAATGCGCGCTGCCCTGCACACCTGCTCCGATGATGAGCAAGGGGCCATCCGGCTGCGCAGCCAGCTTGCGCGCGGCCAGCAAAGACACGGCGGCGGTGCGGCGAGCGGTGATGGTGGGGCCATCCAGAATCAGCTGGCGCTCTCCCGTTGCGGCATCAAAGACGACGATATCGCCCTGAATAGTGGGTCTGCCCGCCTGTGCGTTGCCGGGCGTGAAGCTGATGAGTTTGGTCATGATCACCTGCCCATCGGTAGCGGGCATGCAGAAAAGGCAGTTGCCGGGCGCAGTCGGCATGACGATGCGTGGCGGAACCGACACACTGGAGCTGTTTTGCAGCTGACGCAAAAGTGCTTCTACCTCGTCGGCCAGAGCCGTCCACGGCAGCAGTGCCGCAGTGGCCTTGGCATCGAGAAATGCAGAGCGGGGCTGGGAGTGAGTGTTCATGGTCATGCGGGCAAGTGGCAAAAGAAGGAACGTGGTTAGAGACAGAGCTTACAAAAATGCAAGCCGGGCCCGGTGTTGGCCGACATGAGATCACTGCATCAGCGCTTTGGGAGGGTGTGACCTGCGCGCACAATATCGTCTGTTTTATTGATTGATTTTTTGCACATATGTTTGGCTCATCTTCTCGAACAGAACAACGCAAAGACCCCTCCTGGACACAGGCGCCTTCGAGCCACGGGCAGTCCGAGCCAGTCTGGCGAGAGGGCGGCGCTGCGCAGGCCTACGAGCCGACCCAGCAGCAGACGGCTGCAGTGCGCAAGTCCTCGTCTGGCAAATTCTGGATATCTGCCATTCTCGCCATCGTGGGCCTGCTGGCCGTGGCCTATCTGCTGCTGAGCATGGTGAATGTGGTGGAAGAGCAGATGGCGCGCAACCAGCCGGAGGCGGCGCAAAGCCCTTCTGGTATGACGCTGGTTTCAAGCCCTGCAGGGCGCTGAATAGCGCTAAAGCTCAAACTAAAGGTGAACAATGGTGGGCAGAGTTTTCCCAAGTGACAAAAGCACAGCCTGATACGTCAAATTTGAGCGGAAGCCCTTAATATCGCCACCCGGCGCAGGCCATGTGCAACACAACAAAGGAGTAAGCACCATGAAATGGGAAGGCAACCGCGAGTCAGATAACGTCGAAGATCGCCGTGGCGACGGTGGTGGTAGTGGCGGTGGTGGTTTTCCCATAGGCGGCCGAAGCATTGGCATCGGCACCGTGGTGCTGGCGCTGGTCGGCTGGGGTGTTTTTGGCATCAACCCGCTGACGACGATTGGCATGCTCTCTGGCGGTGGCTCGCCCCAGGTGCAGCAGCAGGCGCCTGCGCAGCGCCCTGCGGCGGATGATCAGGGCGCCAAGTTTGTCTCTACCGTGCTGGCTTCGACCGAAGATGCATGGAGCCAGATCTTTCGTGATGGCGGCGCCAAGTACCAGAGCCCAAGGCTGGTGCTGTTCACGGGTGTGACGCGCACGGCCTGCGGCACAGGCCAGTCGGCCATGGGCCCGTTTTACTGTCCCGGTGACTCCAAGGTCTACCTGGATATGGACTTTTTCAACACCATGAGCCGCCAACTGGGCGCTCCTGGCGAATTTGCCCGTGCCTATGTGATTGCTCATGAGGTAGGTCACCATGTACAGAACCTGCTGGGTATCTCTGGCAAGGTCGATGCCATGCGAGGCCGCGTGAGTGAGCGTGAGCAAAACGCCATGTCCGTGCGCCTTGAGTTGCAGGCAGACTGCCTGGCGGGCATCTGGGCCAACAAGTCGCAGCAGGCCAAGAGCTGGCTGGAACAGGGCGATATCGAATCGGCCATGAATGCCGCCCAGCAGATTGGCGACGACAAGCTGCAGCGCGAAGCCACTGGCACCGTGCGCCCTGACAGCTTTACCCACGGCTCCAGCGCTCAGCGTGTACGCTGGTTCACACAGGGCTACAAGACTGGCAGCGTCAAGGCCTGCGACACCTTCGCTGCCCAGTCGCTTTAAACGTTCTGCTTGTCTGACAAAGGCGTGTGCTCGGTCACACGCCTTTCTTTTTTGGGAGTTACCCTGCTGAAATCCGGGTTATCCCGGTAAATTGCACGGGGTATTGAACGGCCTGCGTGTCTCTGTAAACACAGGGCGCAAAGCTGATCGGACGCCAAAAAATCACAAAGCCAACGCGAAAAACCCACTCGGTGCGACAATAACGCCCTCAATGACAAGCTCTTTCTCCAATCTTCACTTGGCTGAGCCCCTGGCTCGCGCTGTTGCCGACATGGGCTATGAGTCCATGACTCCGATTCAGGCGCAGGCCATTCCGGTTGTATTGACCGGAAAGGACGTCATGGGCGCTGCCCAGACGGGTACAGGCAAGACAGCGGCGTTCTCTCTGCCTTTGCTGCAGCGACTGATGCGCCACGAAAATGCTTCGGCGTCCCCTGCCCGCCATCCGGTGCGTGCGCTGGTGTTGTTGCCTACGCGTGAGCTGGCCGATCAGGTGGCGCAGCAAATTGCGCTGTATGCCAAGCACACCAAGCTGCGCAGCACCGTGGTGTTTGGCGGCATGGACATGAAGCCTCAGACTATCGAGCTCAAGAAGGGCGTCGAAGTACTGGTGGCAACTCCGGGCCGCTTGCTGGATCACATCGAAGCCAAGAATGTGGTGCTCAATCAGGTGGAATATGTGGTGCTGGATGAAGCCGACCGCATGCTGGACATCGGCTTTCTGCCCGATCTGCAGCGCATCCTGTCGTACCTGCCCAAGACGCGTACTACGCTGCTGTTCTCAGCGACTTTCTCGCCAGAGATCAAGCGCCTGGCCAGCAGCTACCTGCAAGACCCCGTCACGATTGAAGTGGCTCGCCCCAATGAAACCGCTTCCACCGTGGAGCAGCGTTTTTACAAGGTGACGGACGACGACAAGCGCTACGCAATTCGCTCCGTACTGAAAGAGCGTGAGATTCGTCAGGCCTTCATCTTCTCCAACAGCAAGCTCGGTTGTGCCCGCCTGACTCGCGCTCTGGAACGTGATGGTCTGCGCGCCGCTGCCCTGCATGGCGACAAGAGTCAGGATGAGCGTCTGAAAGCGCTTGAGGCCTTTAAGGCTGGTGAGGTCGATCTGCTGGTCTGTACCGATGTGGCGGCTCGTGGTCTGGACATCAAGGATGTGCCGGCGGTCTTTAACTACGACGTACCTTTCAACGCCGAAGACTATGTGCACCGCATTGGCCGCACCGGTCGTGCTGGCGCATCGGGTCTGGCGGTAACGCTGGTCACCGACCATGACAGCCGTCAGGTCGCCGAGATTGAAAAGCTCATCAAAAAGAAGATTCCGGTGGAGCCAGCGCCTATGGCTGACTTCCGCCCAGCGCGCCAAAGCCGTAGCGCTGAGGAGTTCCGCCCCCGTCGTGAGCGTGAGTTTGACAGTGCTCCCCGCACCAGCCATCCCCATCGCCCATCGCGTATGGCACCTCGTGCATCTGCTGATCCGTTCTTCGATAAGCCTTATGAAGCAAGCGCTGTTGCTGAAGCTGCGGCCTGGGATAGCCGCACGGCCCCCGTCAAGAGTGCTGGCATCAAGCCCAAGCGCAAGGTTGCGGCCTTGTTCAAAGCTCCAGTGCAAGTAGCCGTCTCTTAAGCAAGAGCTGCATTGAAAAACGCCTGCTGATTGCAGGCGTTTTTGTTGGTGCTGGCAGTTTTTAGCCCTTGCCGCCTGGCACTTGCGTCTGAGGACATTGCAGCTGAATCAGCTCGCGCTC
The DNA here is from genome assembly GCF_036643215.1 of Comamonas sp. Classification (GTDB taxonomy): domain Bacteria; phylum Pseudomonadota; class Gammaproteobacteria; order Burkholderiales; family Burkholderiaceae_C; genus Comamonas. The sequence continues at coordinate 37,748 of NZ_JAVXSJ010000016.1, forward strand.
ATTCATGTTTTCACCAATGCGCATCATGCTCAGGCAGCCACCCCAGATACAGCCGGTATCCATAGCCATGAGGTTGGGGCGATTGATGTGACCCAGTGTGGACCAGTGGCCAAATGCGATGGGCGTGTCGGCAGTGAGCCGCCCTGGAACATCAAACCAGGGCGTCAGTCCCTCAGGGGCCTGATCGGCAGATTCTGAGCTTTCAAAGTCCATCACCCCTGCTGAACTGCAAAAGCGCAGCCGGGTAAAGGCGTTGACGATGCAGCGCAGGCGATCATCGCCTTGCAAGTCGGCTGACCAGCGGTCTGGCAGATTGCCGTACATGTTCTGCAAAAAGCGCGCAAAGTCCGCTTCTTGCAGAACAGCTTGCACCTCTGCATTCAATGCCATGCAGTCTTGCAGACTCCATTGGGGCAGCACACCTGCATGCACCATGAGCAGGTTCTCTCCGCTGGCATTGGTGTGCAGGCGGCTCAGAGGCTGCTGGCGCAGCCAGCCCAGCAGGGCGTCACGGTCAGGTGCATCAAGCACCTGGGCCAGCGTATCGCGCTTGCTCTGGCGACGCAGGCCTTGGGCGGCAGCAAGCAGGTGCAGGTCATGATTACCTAGCAGGGCGCGCATGGAGTCTCCGGCCTGCATGCAGCGGCGCAACACTTCGGCAGACTTGGGGCCGCGATTCACCAAATCACCAAGCACATAAAGCGTATCCCGGCTGGCGGAGAAACCCACGGTTTGCAGCAGTTGCTCAAAGGCGTCGTCGCAGCCCTGAATATCACCGATACAGTAAAGAGCCATGGTCTTCTTTCTTATGAACGATCCATGGATTTTCTGCGGAACGCATGGCTTACGCTGCCAAGCGGTGTTTTTGCGATGTCTTGCTTGGCATGGGTATCCCGTTGCGAGGCTCGGCAGCTGGCGTGCACCGGTGACAGAGGGCGCAGGCCTTGCGTGAAAAGTTGGCGCAATTCCTTTATTTGCTTCAACTGGTAATTACATCGAGGGGCTCTGCTGAACGGCATTTTGACGAAACAGGATGGTTGACTTCTCTGGAAATCTCTGAAGAGGCTGCCTCTATTTCGGTCGCCGTTATTGTTGTGACTGCTATTACATTTATAACGATTAACTTATGGAGCAGGCTTTGATGCGGGTGGGGTAACTCTATCTGGTGCTGATTTCGCCCTTTGTTGCGCGACCTATGACCTTGATTACATGCGTAGCACATCCATTTTTCATTTGCTGGCAGTTAAATACATGCCATTTTGGTCTTGCTGAAAATTAATGAATCAGAAAGCTGAACTGTGGGCGAAGAGGAAATAGCTTCGAGCCTTTAGAGATGCGTAAAGCCGGTTCGATAGAGGTCAGTGAACACAAGATGCTGCAGAACGTATTTCATTTGGACGACAGGCCTGCGACACCTTTAATCGTGTCACGCGCTGATGTGCATTCGCTGGATGGCGAAATGACGATAGCCCAAGCTTTTCGGCTCTGTGCTGACGGGTGTGAAATGGCTAGCTATTCTTGGTATCCGTCAGCCTGGGATTGCTGAATGAGCGGTTGGGCTAGATCCATGTTTGCGAAATGAAGGCAGTAGACTCAGATTCACAAGAATTTTTCTGAGAGCGTGTGCTAGCTTCTTGATTTCCTCCCTGAACCTTGAGGGACCTAAAGTTGCGGGCTCCTCTGCGCTCCTAAACAGATGGAATGGTGTGTGGTGGATGAGTGCGGCGTCGTTCAGGGCGAGCGTGACAAAGAATGATTTGTGGGGAGCCATCGCTGGAGAACTGCACCTGATGGAAGCAAGCCAAGCCTGAATGATCCTCTGTGATGATGGTTCTTGGCGGCTTGATACCTGCCCTAGAGTTGAAAGGCTTGCTGGCAGTTCTAGCTTTCCCGGATGAAGGTAAAGGGCTCTATAACACCCTCGTAGGATTACTTTTGGCGGACAGCAGGCATTTGCCTGCTCCTGGCGACAAGGTCTTTTGCGGTGAATAGGTATTTTGGGTGATCTATTTTGATAGAGGGCGTATCGACAGGATATTGGCAAATCCAGATCAAGAAACGCTAAATTATTAACATGAAGTTACATTTCATAAGCGTCTTTAATTGTGGTTATTGCTTACTCGTTAATTCATGCATTTGAGATTCAAGCATTTATAATGATTTCACTTTAATCAACTAAGAAGCGCAAATCATGAGCACTTACAAGGAACTCCTGAAGCAGAGAGAAGACCTGGAGCAGCAAATCAACGAAGCCCGTACGCGAGAACTCGCTGACGCGGTGGGCAAGGTTCGTAGCCTGATTGCTGAATACGGTTTGACTGCTGAAGATGTCTTTCCTCCTGCTCGTGCGCGTGCTTCCGCTAATGCGGGTGCCAAGGTCGCTCCCAAGTACCGTGATCCAGTCACGGGTCAGACTTGGACTGGCCGCGGCAAGCCGCCAAAGTGGATTGCAGACCAGGATCGCGAACAGTTCGTTATCTAACCTGTGGATTGCGCACGTTGAAAAAGCCCGCCTTGGCGGGCTTTTTTCATGGTGACTGTTTTGCGCCAGCGCAAATCAAAGTTCTCCTTCATTACGGTATTGAAGCGGCACAATCAGAGCCCATGAATAAGCAGGTGTTGATTGCGGGGGGCGGTATCGGTGGTCTGGCGGCGGCTATTGCGGCGGCTCGGGCAGACTGGGATGTGCGCCTTTTTGAGCGAGCCACAGAATTTTCTGAAGTTGGGGCCGGTATTCAACTCGGCCCGAATGTGGTGCGCAGGCTTCAGGCCTGGGGCCTGCAGCGGCCTTTGCAGCAGGTGGTGGCTTCACCTTCCGCCTTGCGTGCCTGTAGCGCGGTGACGGGGAAAGAGTTAGGCCGTTTGTCGTTGGGTCGCGATATGGTGCAACGCTATGGCGCAAGCTACGCCACCATTCACCGTGCTGACCTGCACGAGATCTTGCTACAGGCCGCGCAAAACTTGCCAGAGGTGCACCTCAACCTCAATCAGACGGTTAACAGCTACACCGAGCAAGATGGCGTGGTCACCATTCGCACCAGTGCCAACAAGCTGATTGAAGGTGATGCGCTGATTGGCGCGGATGGGGTGCGCAGCGCTGTGCGTGCCCAGATGCTGGGCGATGGCCCGCCGCGCGTGACCGGGCATCTGGCGTATCGCGCCATGGTGCATCAGGCCCAGTTGCCCAAGCGCCTGCGCACCAGCGAGGTGACGGCCTGGCTGGGTCCGAACCTGCATGCCATTCAATACCCCGTGCGCCGGGGCGAGTTACAGAATCTGGTGGTGATTGTGCAAGGCCCGCCGCCTGTCGATCTGGATCATTGGGATCACTCCGCCAACCTGCCTGACTTAATGCAGCACCTGAAAGGCACTTGCAGCTATCTGCAGGACCTGGTGCAGCATGTGCCTGACTTGGGGGGCGAATGGCGTCTGTGGCCAGTGGCTGACCGGGTACCTGTGGCCTCTGAGGCGCAGATGGCGCAGGGCATGGTGGCTTTGCTGGGTGATGCGGCGCACCCCATGCGGCCTTATCTGGCCCAAGGAGCGGGCATGGCGATTGAAGATGCGGCAGAGCTGCAGAGCGCGCTGTCCATGCATGACCTGGATGTCACCCTGCGGCTGCGCCGCTATGCCCTGAACCGCTGGCAGCGCAATGCGCGGGTGCAGGAAAGGTCGCTGCGCAATGGGCGCATCTTCCACGCCACAGGCTTGGTGCGCTGGGGCCGGGATCTGTCGCTGCGTGCACTGGGCGGGCGCATCATGGATGTGCCCTGGCTTTATGAGGGGGCGTTGTAGATAAAGGCTGAGGTCTAGCCACTATCTAAACAATAGCTGCTAGCGCATATGGATATTGCGCTAGAGTCGATTTTTAATGCATGACCTTCTGCAGCAGCGGCGAGGGTTTGATGACCCGGTAGGCCAGTACACCCATGCCCAGCATGGAGGCCACCATCAGCATCACGGCCTGATAAATGTCCGAGCCCTGACGCTCCGCAACGCCTGCCACAACGCCTGACAGCCACTGCATGAGCGCCGCCCCCAGAAACATGGCCATGGTGAAGATGGACAGCGCACGACCTGTGGTGGCGGGCGGGTAGGACGAGCGCACATCGGCATAGATCAGCGTACCGTAGCCCGAAAGCGTGCTCATGACCAGCAGCAGAACCACGCTCCACACAGGGTGGTGAACCAGAGCCAGTCCCACAAAAGTGGCCGCCATGAGGAGGGCAAAGCGTGCGATGCGCTGGCGGCGCAAGGCGGGGCCGGGGTCGAGGCGGCCGAACATGGACGGCACGAACAGCGAAATGACGGAAGCGGCCAGCGCCACATTACCGGTGGTGACCAGCGAGAACTGGTATCGATCCATCAGCATGGGGCTGAGCCAGAGGCCGCGCACCGTCAAAAACGATGCATAGCTGACCATGCCCAGCAGCACAATGCCCCAGGTGTGGGGCAGCAGCAGCAGGCTGCCAAAGCCTTGCAGCGCTTCGATAAAGCCGGGCTTGGGCTGGGAATCGCTGGCTATCTTGGGCTCATGCACTTTGAAGAAAATCAGCAGCCAGGACAGCACGCTCAGCACTGCCAGCAGCGCAAACCCCGCGCGCCAGCCCATGTGCTGCACCAGCCATGCCATGGGGGTTCCGGTAAACAGCAGCCCCAGCCCGCCCAGACCTAGGCCAATACCGGACATGTAGGCAAACTTATCTGCCGGGAAGTGGCGTGCAATAAACATGGTGCTGGCCAGAAAGGCGGGCGAGCAGCCAATGCCAATCAGCAACTGCCCCAGCATCAGCCAGGAATAGCTGGGTGCCATGGCCGACAGCACAGCACCGGCGATTGACAGCGGAAAAGTCATCAGCACGGTGCGGCGCAAGCCGTAGATATCCATGCCAATGCCCATGATCAGCTGGGCCACGCCGAAGGACAGCGCAAACAGCCCGGCAAACGAGCCCAGAGACTGGGCAGACAGCCCAAAGTCGCTGCGCAGACCATCGGCAATGATGGAGGTGACGGTGCGAAACGCCTGGCTTAGTGCAAAGCCGGTGAGCAGGCAGACCAGCATGGCCCAGACGGTGGAGTCTGGCGCTTGTTTGCTATCAGGGTGGACGGGAGAGGCGCTCTGAACGGAAGGCATGGGGGATTTTGTTGCGATGTTAGGTTTTTCCCTCAGCCTAAAGAATTCAGGCTGTCCGCGCTGTCACTTAAGAGCAGCAGGGACAGCCTGATTGGCGATGGCGAGGAGATGCTGCTTACAGCTCGGTGCGCAGGCTCCAGATTTCGGGGAACAGCACCACATCCAGCATCTTCTTCAGATAACTCACGCCGCCGGTGCCGCCGGTGCCGCGCTTGAAGCCGATCACGCGCTCCACCGTGGTCAGGTGGCGGAAGCGCCACAGGCGGAAGGCATCCTCAATATCGGCCAGCTTCTCGCCCAGCTGGTACAGATCCCAGTGTTTGTGCGGGTCGCGGTACACGGTAATCCAGGCCTGCTTCACGCCTTCGCAAGCCTCATACGGCTGCGTCCAGTCGCGCTGCAGCTTGTTGGCTGGAACCTCAATGCCTTCGCGGGCCAGCAGTTGCAGAGACACGTCATACAAAGAAGGCGACTCGTATGCCGCCTGTACCTGGGCCAGCAGATCGCTGCGATGTTCGTGGGGCTTGAGCATGGCGGCATTCTTGTTACCCAGCGAAAACTCGATGCTGCGGTATTGGTAGCTTTGAAACCCGCTGGAGTTGGCAAGGTAGGGGCGCATGGCCGTGTACTCAGGCGGCGTCATGGTCGAAAGCACGGTCCAGGCGCTGACCAGCTGCTCCATGATGCGGCTCACCCGGGCCAGCATCTTGAATGCGTCGGGGCGGGTTTCGCCCGAGGCATTGGCAATCGCCGCCGTGGCCGCGCGCACCTCGTGCAGCATCAGCTTCATCCACAGCTCGCTGGTCTGGTGCTGGATGATGAACAGCATTTCGTCATGCGCGGGCGACAGCGGGTGCTGGGCCGTCAGAATCTGGTCCAGATGCAAATAGTCGCCATAGCTCATGTCGCGGCTGAAGTCGAGCTGGGCCTTCTCGTCGCGGACGATGGATTCGCCGCCATGCATGGGGCAGCCAGAGGATTCGGTGGTCATGGTGGAATTTTTCTGAATAGGTCAGTGGTGGCAGCGTAACCGAATCCAGACGCATAAAGGCTGCAAGAACGTGGATGCAAGACGCAAAAGCTTTGCGTAAAGTCATCTCTGTTATTGACGCCAAGCTCTTGCCCAGATTCAAGCCATGCCCAGCCCTTCGCCTTCCCACTCTGCTGTTGACTTTCAAATAGATGAGCGCATCACGCAATGCTGTCGCTGGCTAGAGGCCGAAGAGCCCATGCCTGCGCTGGAAGAGCTGGCGCAGCGCCTGGGGCTCAGTCCCTGGCAACTGCATCGCAGCTTCAAGCGTGTGACGGGGCTCACGCCCAAAGCCTACGCCAAAGCGAATCGCGGCAAGCATTTGCGTGCGGCGATGACGCCAGAGTCCAGCCAGTCGGTCACGGATGCTGCGTACCTGAGTGGCTATGAGGCCAGCAGCAGTTTTTATAAAGATGCCCCCGCCATGCTGGGCATGGCACCGAAAACCTATCGCCAGCGCGGGCAGCACCAGACGATCCGGTTCGCACTGGCCGAATGCTCTCTGGGCAGTCTGCTTGTCGCAAGTACGGCGCAGGGCGTGTGCTGCGTGCTATTGGGTGATGACCCGCAACGGCTGATTGAGGATTTGCAGCAGCGCTTCGCGGCAGCGGAGTTGATTGGGGCGGACGGCCAGTACGAGCAGACCGTGGCCCAGGTGGTGAGTCTGATCGAGCAGCCCAAGCTGGGGTTGGCCCTGCCGCTGGATATTCAAGGCACAGCTTTTCAGCAGCGGGTCTGGCAGGCCTTGCAGAAGATTCCGGCGGGTCAGACCCTTAGCTATTCAGAGCTGGCGCGGCAGATGGGTATGCCGCAGTCCACCCGCGCTGTAGCCAGCGCCGTGGCGGCCAACCCGATAGCGGTGGCCGTGCCCTGCCACCGCGTGCTGCGCAATGATGGAAGTATCTCGGGTTACCGCTGGGGCGTGGAGCGCAAGCGTGCGCTGCTGCTGCGGGAAGCACAGCAGTGCAGCCCTGTTTGATCTGAAAAGCATAGCTGGCAGCGCTTGATATCTCTGCATTTCATAATGATTTGAATGCAATATCTATGAATATCAAGCGCAGGAAGCTCTCAAAATCATACGAACTGCATGCAGATCGAATGCCAACAAAGCCTGCCTCAGCCCTATCGCTGGCATGAGTTTCTGGCCTTTCACGGGCGGGATGTGCAGCAGCGCTCGGAGCTGCTGCAGCCCCAGTCGCGGCGATTGTTTAAGGCCTTGGTCTGGCATGGCCAGCCCGCCTTGCTGGTGCTGCAGTGGGATGAGAGGCAAGTCCAGGCGCGGCTGCACCGGCCCGAAGGTGTGGTGCAAGACACGGATGCGCATCAGCAGCACCAGCAGCAGTTTCAAGTCCTGTTGCAGCGCATGCTGGGTCTGGCCTGGCCGCCCAGCGCATTGCTGCAGGCCCATGGCCGTCATGCCGAGCTGGGGCCACTGCTGGATCGGCAGCGCGGGCTGCATGTGCCAGCATCGCCCACACCGTTTGAGGCACTGAGCTGGGCCATCATGGGTCAGCAGATATCGGTAGCTGTCGCCGTCAGCCTGCGGCGTAAGCTGATCGAAGCGGCGGGCTTGCCGCTGGATGCACTGATTCAGCAGCAAGTGCCAGAAGCGGCGCATCTGCTGGCATATCCCGATGCGGAGCAAGTGATACAGCTCAGTATGGATCAGCTGAGGGCCTTGAGCTTTTCGCAGGCAAAGGCTCAGACGCTGCTAAGCGTGGCGAGGGCGGTACAAGAGGGCTTGCTGCCGCTGGATGACTGGGCGCAGCAAAGCGCGCGGGGGCTGTGGAATGAGCAAGCCGTAGAGATCGTGGCCCAGCAGTTACTGGCCGTCAAAGGCATTGGCCCGTGGACGGTGAACTATTGCCTGCTGCGCGGCTACGGTTGGCCCGACGGCAGCCTGCATGGCGATGTGGCCGTGCGCCGCGCCATCGGGTTGCTGACCGGCACCGACAAGCCCGATGCCCGCGCAGCCAGCGACTGGCTGGAGCAGTTCAAGCCCTGGCGCGCGCTGGTGGCAGCGCACCTGTGGGCTTCGCTGGCCGACAAATCCTACTGATCAGGCCAGGGGCGAGAGCACCAGCAGCAGCAGGCGCGCGGTGGTGTCGGCGGCATTGGCTAGGCGGTGTTCGCTGTCCACCACCAGCGTGGCCGTGTCGCCTGCGTGCAGCAGCACCTGCTCTTGCGCGGTAAAGACCTCGATGCTGCCTTCCAGCACATGGAAAACCTCGCGTGTGCCAGCGCGGTGGGCCGCGAAGTGGCTTGAGACGGCGCGCGGCGGAAAGCGGTAGTGAACCAGGCTCACGCCCGCACTGGGGCTGGCCAGGGCCAGGCGCTCTACGCCGCTGGCCTCGTCGACAAAGCGCAGGTTCTCGCCGGCGCGCGTGATTTGCGCGGTCGGCGTGCTTTGCACCAGCTCGCCCAGCTCGCAGCCCAGGCCGCGTGCAATGGCCATGGCATTGCGCAGGCTGGTGGCCAGCAGGCCCCGTTCCACGCGTGACAGGGCTCCCGGTGAGACGCCACTGGCCTGCGCCAGCTGGTCCAGCGTGATGCCCAGCTGCGCGCGGCGCGCGCGTACGGCGGCGCCGAAAAGCACATCTTGCTCCGATGCTTCCGATGCGGTGGTGGAGTTCAAGCCTCGCTCCTTGTCTTGCGTCTGTGATTGCGTCAATGAATTTCCTATGAGAAAATAATTTTGCGTATAGGAAATTATTTTTCAAGGGTGAATGCAATGTACATGCTTCTGAGCGCCTTGCCCGTGGTCAGCGTCATTGCCGCGCTGCTGGCGGGATGGCGATCGCTTTATGCCTCCCTGGTGGGTGTGGCGGCAGCGCTTCTGGCCATTGCCATGGCATTTGCGCAGCCTGCATCGACCTGGGTGGCGGCTGCCATTCACTGGTCACCGGTGTTGCTGGAGGTGGTGCTGATTGTGGGCGGCGGCTTGCTGTTGTCTGAGGTGCTGCGCCAGTCGGGCGCACAAAAGGCCTTGGCCGACTGGCTGCTACTGCGCGCGGGCAGCGGCACAGGGGCCGTGCTGCTGGTGGTGCATGGCATCACGCCGTTTGCTGAGTCGGTCACCGGCTTTGGCGTGGGCGTGACCATCGGCATTCCGCTGCTGGCGCACTTCGGCCTGCCGGCGCGCAAGGTGGCTCTCATCGGCCTGCTGGGCCTGTGCGCCGTGCCATGGGGCTCGATGGGGCCGGGCACTCTGGTGGCGGCCACCATGGCCGATTTGCCGTTCAAGGATCTGGGTCAGGCCTCGGCCTTGGTCAGCATGATTCCGTTTGCCATCACCGGCATGGTGGCTGCCGGGCTGGCCAGTGCGCCCGGTCAGCCCGGCCTTGCATTGCTGCAGGGCCTGTTGTCCGGCCTGTTGCTGACAGCGGCGGTGGCGCTGATGAATGCCGTGGCCGGCACGGCACCTGCTGGCGCGCTGGGTGCCTTGGTAGTGGTGGGCTTTCATTTGTTGCGCATGCGCCGGCCTCAGCAGGCTCAGCCCTTGCATCCCTTGGGACGACGGGCGCTGGCGGCCTATGTGTTGCTACTGGGCGGGGTGCTGGTGGCCGGGGTGTTGGTGCGAGTCTTGGGTTTGCCGGGCCTCTGGCATGGACTGGCTTCACCGGGTTTGTGGCTGCTGCTGGCAGCCGGCTTTTTCGCACGGGGTCTGCCGGAGCGTGAGTCGCTGCAGCGCGTCTGGCGTTCCTGGGCTCAGGTGGCACCGGTGACGGCGTTGTTCATCACATTGGGGGTGTTGATGGCGGTCTCGGGCATGGCCGCACAGCTGGCGCATGCGCTGGCTCAGAGCGGGCCTCTGTACCTGCTGGCCGCCCCTTTTGTCGGGGCGCTGGGCGGTTTTGTGACCGGCTCCAACACCGGTGCCAATGCCATGTTTGCCGCTACCCAGGCTGAGATCGCCCGTGCGCTGAATGCACCGCTGTTGCCCTTTATGGCCGTGCACAACGTCAGCGCTTCGCTATTGCTCATGGCTTCGCCCGGCAAGGTGGAGATGGCGGTGCAACTGGTGCCCGAGGGTACGGCACAGCGGCGCTGGGTGCAGCAAAGCGTGCTGGCCGTGGATCTGGTCGCTGTGGCGCTGATGGGGCTGCTCAACCTGGCCTGGGCCAGGGTTTGAGGCTGTAAGCGGGGTAGCGCAGCTTGCCGCCGTCCTTGTCAAAAGGCGGCGGCGTGGCGGCGAGAGGGTCAGGTCACCGCATTGATGGTGTTGAACTCGGCCTTCTTCCACTCGCCCGATTCCAGCACCTGGCGCAGATGCTCGACGGCGTGCCAGACATCTTCAAAGCCAACGTATAGCGGCGTGAAGCCGAAACGCAGAATGTCTTTGTGCTTGCCGGTACCGCCGTCTCCCTTGCGGAAGTCGCCAATCACGCCACGGGCAATCAAGGCCTGAACAATGGCGTAAGCGCCGCTGCCCTGGCCATCTACGCCCAGACCTTCGTCGCGGGTGAGGCAGACCTGCGAGCCGCGCTGTGCATGGCTGCGCGGGGTGGCGAGGCCGAGACCGTAGCCTTGGCAGCGTTCTTCAACCAGCTTGATGAACAGGTCGGTCAGCGCCAACGATTTGGCGCGCAGCGCTGCCATGCCGCCGAAAGCTTCGGCTTCGGTAAAGATGTCTACGCCGCACTGCAGCACGCTCATGCTGATCATGGGCTGGGTGCCGCAGAGGTAGCGCTGAATGCCTTGGGCTGGGTGGTAGTCGGGCACAAACTTGAAGGGGTCGGCATGGCCGAACCAGCCCGACAGCGGCTGCCAGAAGCGGTTGATGAGGCGCGGGTGCGCCCAGACAAAAGCGGGCGAGCCGGGGCCGCCGTTCAGGTATTTGTAGCTGCAGCCGACAGCAAAGTCGGCGTCTGCACCCTTGAGGTCGATTGGCACGGCACCTGCGCTGTGGCACAGGTCCCAGACGCAGAGAATGCCCTTGGCGTGTGCTGCAGCCGTGACGGCAGCCATGTCATGCATGGCGCCGGTGCGGTAGTTGACATGGGTGAGCATGGAAATCGCCACGTCGGTTTGCAGCGCATCGGCGATTTCTTCGGGCTCCAGCAGCACCAGCTCCAACCCATATTCTTGGCAGATGGACTGGGCGATGTAGAGGTCGGTGGGGAAGTTGCTGCGCTCGCTGATGAGTTTTTTGCGGTTCGGCGCATCTTCTCGGGCGATGCGCGCTGCGGCGCTGAGCACTTTGTAGAGGTTGATGGAGGTGGTATCGGTAAACACCAGCTCACCTTCGCCCACGCCCAGCCAGGGCGCGAACTGGTTGCCCAGACGCTCGGGCAGGGTGATCCAGCCGGCCTTGTTCCAGGAGGTGATGAGGTCCTTGCCCCATTGCTGCGTCACGACTTCTGCAGCGCGGGCGGCAGCGCTTTTGGGCTGAGCACCCAGAGAGTTACCGTCCAGATAAATCACACCCTCGGGCAGGGCAAAGCGCTCGCGCAGCGGGCGCAGTGTGTCCTGGGTGTCCAGGGCCTGGCAGTCTTGCAAAGTAGTCATTGTCATCCTTGTGTTTTTAATAGCTGCAAGCGCCAATTCTGATTGGGCTTGCGGGCAGTTTTTATGCAAATTCAGGCCAAGGCCCGCAAAATCGCTCTCACCGGCGATGCATCGGCTTCGGTGAGTTTGAGGGGCAGGGCGATCAGCTCGTAGTCGCCTTCGGCCACATCGTCGAGCACCAGATTTTCGAGAACGCGCAGATTGCGCTGGCGGATGACCATGTGGCTGTCCAGCGTCTTGCTGCTGGCCGGATCGATGCTGGCGGTGTCGATGCCGATGAGCTGGACGCCCAGGTCGGCCAGCTTTTGCACGGTCTCAGGTGCATAGGCGGCCAGATCAGGGTCCCAGCCAGCGAGAGCCTGCTGATAGGTACGTACCAGCACGCGCTGGGGCAGGCTGGCGTTGATGGCATGTTCAATATGCTGCCACTCGATCAGCGGTCCGCAGCCAATGGCGTGAATGACGCGGCAGGGGCCGAGAAAGGCATCCAGATCCACCATGCCAATGGCAGCGCCCTGCGGGTCGTAATGCAGCGGCGCATCGGCATGTGCACCCACATGGGGTGAGAGGTGAATGGCGCTGACATTGACCGGGCAGCCCGGGCCAATGCTGGCCACCCATTCCTGGCTATAAGGCGTATCACCCGGAAATACCGGCGCGGCAGGGTGAATGGCGGGGGAAATGTCCCAGAGTTGGCGTTTCATGGTGAAGGCTAGCACTTTGAATAGTTACGACTGGCTGGCAAGTGACGTGGCTTTAGCCAGAGACACCAGGCAAGAGCCTCAGGGGCTAACTTTCTTCTTTCTGTACCACAAAGAATAGATGAGGAAGAGCACGATGAGGAACGGCACACCCACCAGCGTTGTCGTATGGAACTCTTTGGTAAACAGCGTGGTGACGATCACCCCCGCCATCAGCAGCGCGCCGATCAGCGTCAGTACCGGAAAGCCCCACATGCGGAATTCGAGCCTCTGGCCCGGGTGCTCGCGCTGCCAGCGGGGGCGGAAGAACAGGTGCGTCACAAACACCATGAACCACGCAAACATGGCGCCGAACATGGCAATGGACATCATCAGTTCCAGCGACTCCTTGGGCTTGAAGACATTGAGCACCATGGCCACGCCCATGCCAAGACAAGACACGGCAATCGCGCCCAGTGGCACGCCGCTTTTGCTGAGTCTGCTCAGGCGCTTGGGCGCATAGCCACCACGCGAGAGGCTGAACATCATGCGCGAGGTGACATAGAGCTGGCTGTTCATGGCAGAAAGCGAGGCCAGCAGCACGACAAAGTTGAGAGCAGCCGCCGCGCCGGGGATCTGCAGAATCTCCATCACCTTCACGAATGGGCTCTTGTCTGTGCTGGCGTGGCTCCAGGGCACGATGGCCAGCATGAGCGCCAGCGACAGCAGATAGAACAGCACCAGACGCAGGACCGTGCTGCGGAAGGCGCGGGTGACGGCTTGCTTGGGGTTCTGGGCTTCACCCGCCGCAATGGCGATGGATTCCAGACTCAGGTAACTGAAAATGGCCACGATCACGCCCACCCAGGTACCCCACCAGCCGTTAGGGAAGAAGCCGCCGTCGACAAAGTAGTTGTCAAAACCCACGCCTGCGGGGCGCGTGCCAAACACCACATAGGCGGCGATTAGGATAAAGGCCACGATGGCAATGACCTTGACCATGGAGAACCAGTACTCCACCTGACCAAAGGCCTTGACGCTGGTGGCGTTGACGGCCGCCAGCAGTACGGAGAACAGCAGCACCCAAACCCATTGATCGACGGCAGGGAACCAATAGGCCATGTACTTGCCCACGGCCGTGACTTCCATGCCTACGGCCAGCACCACGGCGCCCCAGTAGGCGTAGCGGACCACAAAACCGGCCAGGGGGCTGATGTAGTGCTCGGCATAGGCACCAAAGGAGCCCGAGGTGGGGTGGGCCACCGTCATCTCGGCCAGGCAGCCCATGAGCAGCAGGCCAATGAAGGCGCCGATGGCGTAGCTGATCAGCACGCTGGGGCCGGCAAAGCCAATGGCGAAGGCACTGCCCATGAAGAGGCCGGTGCCAATGGCACCGCCAATGGCAATCATGGTCATCTGGGCCGAGTTCAGGTGCGGCTGCAACCCGGTTTCGCGTTGCTGAATACTGTCAAAGTTGGCCATTGCTTACTTGCGGGCTCTGAAAATGGGAGGAGCAAGTATCCCGCGAATACTCAGGGCAAGTGATGCTTGGCCGAATGCCCCGGAGCCTGTTCTGGCTGATCAGCGTATTGCCTGCGCGTAATTGCCGGGCGTCAGCGCGTGGTGGGCTTTGAAGGTGCGTTGCATATGGGACTGGTCGGCAAAGCCCATCTGGTGGGCGACCGCGGCCAGTGGCTGGCCCTGGGCCAGCAGGTGACGTGCCGCATTTAGGCGCAGATTGAGCCGGTAGGCCCCCGGCGTAACGCCGGTGATGGCCGTGAAGCGGCGAATAAACCGGCTGGGGCTCATGCCGCAGCGCAGTGCCAGGGCCTGCACGCTGGTTTCATCTTCGGGGTTGCTGTGCATGTGCTGTAGTGCAGACAGCATGGCATGGGGCGGATCGGTGCGCGGCTGGGCGGTGCTGCCCAGCAGGCGCATAAATTCTCTCAATGACTGCGTATGGCTTTGAATGTCTGAGGCTGTGCTTTCGCTTGCAAGCGGGCGGCAGAGCTGGTCGGCCCAGCGTGAAATGTCGGGCTCATCAAGCGCATGCTTTGTAAAGTGCAGGGCGCTGACTCCGAGCTGCTGGTGCACCCAGTCGGCCTGCACAAACAGCATGCGGTATGACCAGGGCTGCGAGGTCTCGGGGTTGCAAGCGTGCCAGTGCCCAGGCTCGATCAAAACCACGTTACCGGCTTTCAGCGCTTCGGGGCCCTGGTCATGGAGAAACAGGGTCTCGCCTTCATCCACGATGCCGATGGAGTACTGGGCATGGGCATGCAGCCGGTAGCTGTAGCAGGACTGGTGGCTGATGCGCAGCTCCGACCAGGGCGTGGCCGGGTGGCGGTGAAATTGATGGCTGGGAGCTGGCATGGCGCTTCATCATGCCAGCATGCTGACCACGCTTATCAGTAGCAGCAGGGCCAGTGTTTGATTCAGGCGTTGCTGGCGTTTGGGAGTGTTTAGCCATTGGGTAAGAGTGCGACCCAGCGCGGCCCAGAAGCCGATTCCCAGCAGGCACGCCAGCAAAGAGATGGTGCAGAACAGCAGCAGCGCTGCTTCCAGTGGCATATGAGGGGTCGCGAGTGGCGCGACAAAAATGCCCACGCCGGCGAGTGCTACCAGCCAAGCCTTGGGGTTGAGGCTCTGAATCGCCACACCTTGCACAAATGCTTTGGCTAAACCCGTTTGCAACGCGGCAGAGGTATTGGCTTCCGTTGAAGAGCCGACAGGGCTATATGCCAGCCGCCATGCCAGCCATAGCAAGTAGGCGGCGCAAATACGCGGAGCCCATCGCAGCACTTCAGGCAGCTTCAGCAGCCAATGCCCACTCTGGCCCATCAGCCAGACAATGGCGGCATAACTGAGGCTGGCCCCGAGTACATAAACAAAAGCGGTGACCCGGCAGCGGCCGCCACCGTGGCGCAGGGCGATCAGGTTCACGGGGCCGGGTGTAATGGCGCCCGCCAGCGCAAATCCGGCCATGGCCAAGAATGAAGAAAGCATGAGAAAGCCCGAAGTGCAAGGCTGGCAAGTCTGGGCTTTCTGCGCTGCGAGGTATTGAACAAAATTGCGCCTTTGACCTGGGAAGAACTGAAAAACGGCGTCTTTTCAGACAAGTTATCACGGCAACTTGCGTTACGCTTAGATTCCTTTTCGCTCATCTGCTTACTGTCTCCGTCTTCCATGTCATCCGCTAAAGCCTCTTCTCCTCCCCGTATCTGGCCAGCGGTGCGCATGGTTGCGTGTGCCGATATGGGTATGAAGCGTCACAACAATGAAGACGCGGTCGGCATCCAGCCCCTGGCTGAGCCCTGGCCTGTGGCCGTGCTGGCTGATGGCATGGGCGGCTATAACGCGGGCGAGGTGGCTAGCGCCATGGCCGTTGACCTGATTACAGCCGCTGTGCGCAATGAAGCGTGGGCGGACAGCTCTGCCAAGGTGGCGCAATGCGAGCTGACCGATGCCTTTCACATGGCAAATCTGGCCATCTTCGGGGCCGCGCAATCTGCGCCTGAATGTCGCGGCATGGGCACCACCGTTGTTGCTGCGCTGGTGCTGGAGGATGAACTCCTGGTGGCTCACCTGGGTGACTCCCGTGCCTACGCCTGGCGCGAGGGGCAGTTGCAGCGCCTGACGCGCGACCATTCTCTGGTGCAGCAAGAGATTGATGCGGGCCTGATCACGCCCGAAGAAGCTTTGCATTCGCGCTACAGCCACCTGGTCACCCGTGCTCTGGGGGTCACGTCGCTGGTCGAGCCAGAACTCACGCACTGGCCACTGCATCATGGCGACCGCATCATGCTCTGCTCAGACGGGCTGACCGATATGCTGCCCGATGCCTGCCTGCAATCCTTGTTTGAGGAGAACCTGCCGCTGCAGGAGTTGCTGCTCTCGCTGATCGCTGCGGCGAATGCGGCGGGTGGCAAGGACAATATTGGTGTGGTGCTGATCGAGGAAGATGCCTGAGCCTCTATCTAACTAGAGCGGTCTAAAGCAGTCCACTTTCCAATTCAGTCATGCCATGGCGGCGGCGCACGCGGTTGCAGGCGTCCGAGCCTGCAGCAAACTCGCGGCAGGGCGAGGGGCGCCATTCATAAATGCCGCAACTGGCTTTTTCTCCCACTTTGCCAATCAAGGCCGCGCAACGCGGCTTGGCCCAGTCCGTGCCGCGCATGCGGCAGGTGTAGTCGGTGACTTCTTCGGACAGCCCCGAGGGAACACTGCCCCCTTGCTCCTGGGATTCATGGACGGAAAAGTCCACACGAAATGATGCGCAGCAGGCACCGCAGGTCAGGCAGGGATGGGTCATGGCTGGGCCAGAAAAAGAGCTGGGGCGGATTTTCTCTGCTGCACGACGCGCGGCGAGGCGTCGTTTTGAAAATCCGACTGTGCTGCAAGGAAACAACCCGCTCAAGGCTTCAAGGCAGAGCAAGCGCAGACTAATGTGCCTCTTTCGGGCTGAAAGCCACGAGCCTGCGGCACTGCGGCGCACTGGGACTCTGAAGACGTCTGAACCATAATGAGAATTAAACTCAATAAAATAGCGCCCATGAGTATCTTGCAGTCCTTGGCCTCGGATAGCGCGGCCCCCGTTTTTGCGTCGGATGACGCACCAGTGACCGCGCAGGCTGCGATCAGCCTCGACACGCTGGCTGCCAACACCTCTGCCCGCGTGGTAGATCTGGTCAGCGCCAGCAATGCGGAGGAGCAAGAGCTGATGCTGCGCCTCATGGAAATCGGTTTCCTGCCTGGCGAGCATGTGCGCATTGTGGCCACCGGCTTTCCCGGTCCCGACCCACTGGCCGTGCGCGTGGGTGCGGCCACGTTTGCACTGCGCCGTTATGAAGCGTCGCGGGTCATGGTGGCGGTGGAGGCCAAGGCATGAACGCGCGTGACAACCCGAAAACAGAGCAGCTCGTGCAAAACATCTCTCTTCAGAATCTGAATACTGGCTCTGCCTCTGCTGCAGACCCGAATGCGCCGCTGCGCGCCGCCTTGCTGGGCAATCCCAACTGTGGCAAGACCGCGCTGTTCAACCTGTTGACTGGCGCACGCCAGAAGGTTGCCAACTACGCCGGCGTGACGGTAGAGCGCAAAGAAGGCTGGCTGAGCACACCGGGCAAGCGCCGCGTGCGCCTGCTGGATCTGCCAGGCACCTACAGCTTGCATGCACACAGCGATGATGAGCGCATCACCCGCGACATCGTCAGTGGCCTGCATGGGCGCGAAGCACCGCCCGAGCTGCTGATCTGCGTGACCGATGCCACGCACCTGCGCCTGAACCTGCGTCTGGTGCTGGAAGCCCGCGCCTTGGGCCTGCCCATGCTGCTGGTGCTCAATATGAGCGATATGGCGCGCCGCCAGGGAATTGTGGTGGATAAGGCCAAACTCAGCCAAGCGCTGGGCATGCCCGTGATCGAGAGCGTGGGTGTGCGACTGGACGGAGGCAAGGAACTGCTGAACTGGCTGGACAGCGAGCAGGCCCGCTCGCTCAAGGCTCCCTCGATGGAAGGGCGCTGGAAGCCCAAGGCAGGGCTGGGAGCCAAGGAGCAATTGCTGAGTCTGCACCAGCAGGTGGCGGACATGATGCGCGAAGCCGTGCAGGAGCCGCAGGTGGACAACCAGCGCGCAGACCGCATTGATGCGGTGGTGCTGCACCCTGTCTGGGGCACGCTGCTGCTGCTGGTGACGCTGTTTCTGATTTTTCAGGCGGTGTTCAGCTGGGCCGAGCCGTTGATGGAAGGCATTGAAGGCGGGGTTGCCAGCTTTGGCCAGTGGGTCGGCCATGTAATGCCAGACGGCGTGCTGCGCAGCCTGCTGGTGGACGGCGTGATTGCCGGAACGGGCGCGGTGCTGGTGTTTTTGCCGCAGATTTTGATTCTGTTCTTCTTCATTCTGGTGCTGGAGGATTCAGGCTACCTGCCGCGTGCGGCTTTTCTGCTGGATCGCATCATGGGCACGGTCGGCCTGTCGGGGCGTTCTTTCATTCCGCTGTTGTCCAGCTTTGCCTGCGCCGTGCCGGGCATCATGGCTACGCGCTCGATTAGCAGCTGGCGCGACCGGCTGCTGACCATCATGATTGCGCCGCTGATGACTTGCTCGGCGCGCCTGCCTGTGTACGCGCTGCTGATCGGCGCCTTCATCCCCGAGCAAACCGTGGGCGGCCTGTTCAATCTGCAAGGTCTGGTGCTGTTTGCGTTGTATGTGGGCGGTATCGTCAGCGCCATGGCGGTGGCGTGGGTGGCCAAGCTGTTCAGAACCAACAAGGCGCGTACACCGCTGATGATGGAGCTGCCAGCCTACCGCAGGCCCAGCATCCGCAGTCTGGCTCTGGGTCTGTATGAGCGCGCCATCATCTTCTTGCGCCGCGTGGGTGGCATCATCTTGACGGTGAGCATCGTGCTGTGGTTCCTGGCCAGCTACCCGGGTGCCCCCGAGGGCGTGACCGAAGGCGCGATCCGCTACAGCTTTGCCGGCCAGATTGGCCGCTGGCTGGAAGTGGTGCTGGCACCGATTGGTTTCAACTGGCAGATCGCCATTGCACTGGTGCCCGGCATGGCCGCGCGTGAGGTAGCCGTGGGTGCACTGGGGACGGTATACGCACTGTCTGCCTCCAGCGATGACGCCATGGCCCAGCAGCTGGGTCCATTGATTGCGCACACATGGTCGCTGGCAACGGCCTTATCGCTGCTGGTGTGGTTTGTGTTTGCACCCCAGTGCATCTCCACGCTGGCCATCGTCAAGCGCGAGACCAATGGCTGGCGCTACCCGCTGATCATGACCGGCTATATGTTTGGTCTGGCCTATTTGTGCAGCTTTATCACCTACCGTGTGGCCGTGGCCTTCGGTGCGGGCTAAGCCGAGCCTGAAGAAAGGAAACAGCAAATGCAGGAAATCATTGTGGGATTGATTGTGGCGCTGGCTGCCGTGGCTCTGGTCTGGCGACTCATGCCTTCGGCCCTGAAGCGAAGGCTGGCGCAGTCGCACCCCGCGCTGGCGGGTATCAACAAGGACAGCGGCTGCGGCGGCTGCAGTGCTTGCGGCGGCGATAGCTGCGCGCCCAGCGCTAAAAAGCCCTGAGGCTTTAGAGCCCTCAGGGGCAGGCTGCTTAGTCAGATAAGGCTTGAGGCGCTTTGCGGTGCCTCAGGCCTTTTTATTTTTGGGTACGTTCTCCAGCGCGTAGTGGCTTTGCACCAGGCCAAAGTCCCAGCTGCGCGTGGCCAGGTGGCGCAGCTGTACCGCGGTTTGCCCGGTGCCCAGCGGGCCAAACAGTGGCAAGCCTTCACCCAGTAACACGGGGATGCGGGTCAGGGTGATTTCGTCGAGCAAGCCTGCAGCAATAAAAGACTGCAGAGTCAGGCCTCCATCCACATACAGGCGCGGCTGACTCTGTGCCGCGGCATGAGCGACGAGTTCGGCCGGAGTGCCACTGAATAGCTGCACGCCAGCAGGCGCGTCGGGCAATTCCTTTAAACTGCGGCTCAGCACATAGACCGGCTTGTCATATGGCCAGGGCGTGAAGCCACGCACCTTTTCATAGGTGTTGCGCCCCATGACCAGAGCATCAATGCCTTGCATGAAGTCGGCATAGCCGCAGTCTTCGGGCGGGGTGATGCGGGCCTGGGCGGCGTCCAGCCAGTCGAGCCTGCCATCGGGGCGGGCGATAAAACCGTCAAGGCTGGTGGCGATATAGGCGTAGCAGGGCATGGTTTGAGTCCATTAAAACAGGAGCTGATTGCGCTTGTTTATAGCTAACTTCAGCCTTTAATGGCGCTGAAACGCAAGATAGACAGTCGCAACCAGCTATCAAAATAAAGGGCGGTCCTTGAGTCGGATAGCTGCCCTGAGCGGCTCACGCTGATCACGCCGCTTCCTGCCACTGCTCCACTTCCTGCTCTTGCAGCACGGGCAGGCCAAATTTCTCGCGTGTGTCGTGGCAGCCATACGATGCAAACGGAAAGTCGCGGCAGGGCTTGGAGCGCTGCTCGTAAATGCCGCAACCCAAGCAGCCTTCGCCCACCTCGGGCAGCTCGCGCAGGGCCACGCAGCGCACGGGGTGGCGTTCCGTGCCATTCATGCGGGCACGGTTGCCCTTGCCGGGTACTTCATGGGCCAGCTCATCAGGCACGGTGCCGCCCATGGATTGCAGCTCGTAGATAGAGAATTCAACGCGGTAGTTCTGGCAGCAAACGCCGCAGGTCAGGCAAGGGTGAACGGATTCGGTCATCGGGTTTCTTCGATTTTTCAGGCATCAGCAACGACAGCCCTTGCTTTCCTTGAGGAAAGGGGCTGCGCTCGGTCAGGGATGAAGAGAGGGGGCTGCGCAAGCGCAAACCCGGTGCCTGAGCCACTAGGTGTGGCCTTGAAGAAACTTCAGATAGAAGGTGTGGATGCGCACATAAAGCGCGCGCACCCGGGCCGCAAAGCGCTTGCGCGGTCCGTAGCAGGAGGGCACGCTCCAGTGGCGTGCCACGTGGGGCTGGCGCAGGGCGCTGGCGCCAAAGTTGTGCCTGAACCCCGAGGCTGCGCGGTGCACAAACGCAAACACCGCCTGCGGGTGCGGTACCAGCAGGCGGTGTTTGAATGGTGTATGGCTCAGGTGCATGGGTGTGTAGGTATGCAAATGAGCCAGGGCGTGGGGGATCAGTCTGGCTGGTGGCCCAGCAGCAGGTACTCCATCAGTGCTTTTTGCACATGCATGCGGTTCTCTGCCTCGTCCCAGACCACAGATTGCGGGCCGTCGATGACGTCAGCTTCCACTTCCTCGCCGCGGTGGGCGGGCAGGCAGTGCATGAACAAGGCGTTGCCTTGGGCGGCAGCCATCATTTCTGCATCTACGCACCAGTCGGCAAAGGCCTTCTTGCGCGCTTCGTTTTCAGCTTCATAGCCCATGCTGGTCCACACGTCGGTGGTGACCAGATCAGCGCCCTTGCAGGCTTCGAGCGGGTCTTTGAAAACTTTGTAGCAGCCGGGGTTGAGGGGCTTGCCGTTGAAGGCCAGTTGCTCATCCACCTCGTAGCCGCCGGGTGTGCTGACGTGGACGGTGAAGCCCAGCAGGTCGGCGGCCTGAAGCCAAGTGTTGGCCATGTTGTTGCCATCGCCTACCCAGGTTACAACCTTACCCTTGATGGAGCCGCGGTGCTCGATGAAGGTAAAGATGTCGGCCAGAATCTGGCAGGGGTGGAACTCGTTGGTCAGGCCGTTGATGACGGGCACGCGCGAGTATTCGGCAAAGCGTTCAATCTTGTCCTGGCCGAAGGTGCGAATCATCACCAGATCGGTCATGCGGCTGATGACGCGGGCGCTGTCTTCGATGGGCTCGGAGCGGCCCAGCTGGCTGTCGCCGGTGGTCAGGTGAACCACAGAGCCGCCCAACTGGTACATGCCGGCTTCAAAGCTGACGCGCGTGCGCGTGCTGGCCTTCTCGAAGATCATGGCCATGGTGCGGTCGGTCAGAGTGTGGTGCTTCTCGTAACCCTTGAACTTTTTCTTGATCAGGGCAGCGCGTTCCAGCAGGTAGTCGTATTCATCTGCCGTGAAGTCGCTAAATTGCAGGTAGTGCTTCATGCGGAATTCCTTGGAAGGTCAGGCAGCCAGTACGGCTTGAACCAATGGCTTGAGCTTAGCGACGATTTCATCAGCTTCAGTCTTGCTCAGGATCAGTGGGGGCACCAGACGGATCACGGTGTCGGCGGTCACGCTCAGTAGCAGGCCAGCTTCGGCCGCCTGGCCAATCAGCTGACCGCAGGGCTTGGTCAGCTCCACGCCAATCATCAGGCCCTGGCCGCGTACTTCTACATAGCCTTCAAGGCTGCTCAGAGCTGCGTGGAGCTGGGCCTTCAGGTACTCGCCCACTTCAGTAGTGTGAGCCAGCAGGCCGTCTTCTTCCATGATACGGATGGTTTCAACACCAGCGCGCATGGACAAGGGGTTGCCACCAAAGGTGGAGCCATGGTTGCCGGCAGTCAGTACCCTGGCGGCGGCATTGTGCGCCACTACGGCGCCCACGGGCACGCCAGAGCCCAGACCCTTGGCCAGTGTCATCACGTCGGGCGTAATGCCGGCCCACTGGTGGGCAAACCACTTGCCAGTGCGGCCCATGCCGGCCTGCACTTCGTCCATCATCAGCAGCCAGCCCTTGGCGTCGCACAACTCGCGCACCTTCTTCAGGTAGTCGGCGCGCATGGGATGCAGGCCGCCTTCGCCCTGAATGGGCTCCATCATGATGGCGACGATATTGGGGTTGCCTTCGGTGGCGTTGATCAGGGCTTCGTAATCATTGGGGGCAATGCGGGTGAAGCCGTCGAGCAGATCGCCAAAACCGTTGCGAACCTTGGGGTTGGCGGTGGCGCTCATCGTGGCGATGGAGCGGCCATGGAAGGCGTGGTCATAGACCACGATTTCAGGCTTGGCAATGCCCTTGTCCACGCCGTATTTGCGGGCGATCTTGATGGCTGCTTCGTTGGCTTCAAGGCCCGTGTTGCAGAAGAACACATTGGTCATGCCCGAGCGCTCGGTCAGCAGCTTGGCCAGAGTTTCCTGGCCGGGGATATGGTAGTAGTTGCTGGTGTGGATCAGCTTGGCTACCTGCTCTTGCAGGGCTGGCACCAGCTTTGGGTGGTTATGGCCCAGCGTGTTGACGGCAATGCCGCCCAGCGCGTCCAGATATTCCTTGCCATTTACATCCCATACGCGGCAGCCCTGGCCTCGCTCCAGCGCGATAGGGACGCGGCCGTAGGTGGGCATAACGTGGGGCGAAGCTGCCTCGATGAAAGCGGTCATTGCAAGAATCTCCTGGAAAAGGAAGGTCAACGGTGCGCACTGGCACCTTAAAAATGCGAGGCTTGATTTTAGAGTGCCCTGATAACCCCAACATTGCGGATTACGCATCGTTGCCATGCAATGAGCCTAGGTCATTGTGGGGTTGACAGCGCGGCTCTTATACAAGAGCTAGAATAATCCTTTGGGTATGTTGGCGGAGATCCCGCCCGGTTGCCCGGTTTTATTTAGCGAATATTTGATGGTTACCCCTTCCAGCAAAGAACTGTTCATCATGGGTATGACCCATGCCGGCAAAACTTTTCGACCCAGCGACTGGGCCGAGCGTCTGGCTGGGGTCATGAGCCAGTTTCGCCCTGGCGGAGCCTGCGCTGGCAGCCATCTGAGCTACTCACCCTGGTGCGTTCCCACAGTGATGAACGGCACCAAGTGCGTGGTGATTAACCGAGACCTGCGCGACTATGAGCCCATGGCCTGGGACTTCTGTCTGAACTTCGCCAAGGACAACGATCTGCAAGTTGCTGAAGCCTGCCTGATCCCTGATGACCTCAAGAAAGACTGATCGTCTTTCTTTCCAATCCCATTATGAATAACGCACAAAGGTGCGTTTTTTTATGCCTGCTGAACGCTGATAAGGCCTGTCTCAGATCAGCGATGCTGAGCAAGATCACGCTTCGTGACGATGCCGTCGTTCCATGAGTGAAGGAGCGAAGCGCCGCAAAGGGAGGAAATGATTTGCCCACAAAAAAACCGCCCGAAGGCGGTTTTGATGTTTTTGCTGACAGCGCACCCATTACAAACGGCAGATGACCGAAGTCATCCGTGCTTGAGGGAGGCTGGTATTAAGCAGCCAGAGCCAGGGTCTTGACCTTGGCGGACAGGCGGCTCTTATCGCGAGCTGCCTTGTTCTTGTGGAAGATGCCCTTGTCGGCGATCAAGTCGATCACGGACTGAGCCTTGGCAAACAGTTCAGCTGCCTTGGTCTTGTCGCCGGCCACAACAGCCTTTTCGACATTCTTAACAGCAGTACGGTACTTGGAACGCAGCGAAGTGTTAGCAGCGTTCAGCTTGACTGTCTGGCGGGCGCGCTTGCGGCCAGAAGCCAGGCGGGGGTTCTTTTTGGCTTTAGTTGCCATGATTTATTTCCTTGTGTCTGAGGATGATGTCAGCAAAACAATAGATTGTACCACTCCCTGTTCCGCTTCGCGGCTTCCCCCTTTATCGCTTCGCGGGAGAAGGCAATGCCCTCGCTGCGGGGCAGCCTTGGCTTGGCATCACTAATTTGCGGCATGCCTGACTGGCGCGATGCCATCTGCATCGGCTCTGCATGTTTGCTACAGAGTGAAAAGCACCACAAATCGGCCTGCAGCCGCTGTCGTGAACGCATACACTTCGCTGCGTGTCACTGTTCAAAGCCGCCTCCACCGTATCCCTGATGACGCTGGCCTCCCGTATTTCGGGGCTGGTGCGTGATCTGCTCATGGCCTCCATGTTCGGAGCCAATGCGCTCACAGACGCGTTCAATGTCGCCTTCAGAATTCCCAATCTATTCCGGCGTCTGTTCGCCGAAGGTGCTTTCAGTCAGGCCTTTGTGCCGGTACTGGCCGCCAGCAAGACCAAAAATGGTGAGGATGCCACGCGCCAGCTGATTGGGCATGTGGCCACGATTTTGTTCTGGTCGCTGCTCGTCGTCTGCGTGCTTGGCGTGGTGGGGGCACCGCTGCTGGTGTGGCTGCTGGCCAGCGGCATGCGTCAGTCCCCTGATGGTTATCACGCTGCCGTGGTGATGACGCGCTGGATGTTTCCCTATATCGGCTTCATGTCGCTGGTGGCGCTTTCGGCGGGCGTTCTTAATACCTGGAAGAAATTTGCCGTGCCTGCGGCTACGCCTGTGTTGCTCAATCTGAGCATGATTGCGGCGGCGCTGATTGGTGCCCCCTGGCTGCAAAAACAGGGCATTGAGCCGATTTATGCGATGGCCGGTGGTGTGATGCTGGGTGGCGTGCTGCAACTGGCGGTGCAAATTCCTGCGCTGCGCGCCATGTCGCTCATGCCGCGTATTGGCTTTTCGCCTGCGGCTATTCGCGCTGCATGGGATGAAGCTGGTGTGCGCCGCATTCTTGCGCTGATGGGGCCGGCCTTGCTGGGTGTGGGCGTGGCGCAGATTTCGCTGATGATCAACACCCAGATTGCCTCTTATATGGCGCCGGGCAGTGTGACCTGGCTGTTCTACGCTGACCGCTTGATGGAATTTCCCACGGCCTTGCTGGGCGTGGCGCTGGGCGTGGTGCTGACGCCGCAGCTGGCTTCTGCCAAGGCTGCGTGCGATGACGAGCGTTACTCCAATATGCTGGACTGGGGTCTGCGACTGGTTGTGCTGCTGGCCGTGCCTTGCGCGGTCGGCCTGTTGACGTTTGCAACGCCGCTGGTGGCCACGCTGTTCCATCGCGGTGCGTTGCATGACAGCGATGTGGGGCAGATTGCGCTGGCCTTGATGGGCTATGGCGCGGGCCTGCTGGGTCTGGTCGCCATCAAGGTGCTGGCACCCGGTTATTACGCCAGTCAGGATATTCGTACCCCCGTGAAGATTGCGGTCGTGGTGCTGGTCATCACCCAGCTGCTGAATCTGGCTCTGGTGCCCTGGCTCAAGCACACGGGATTGGCCTTGTCCATTGGCCTTGCTGCGTTGATCAATGCCACCTGGCTGCTGATCGGCCTGCTGCGCCGAGGCACCTACAGGCCCAAGCCCGGCTGGCTGAAGTTTATTGCACAGGTGATCGCTGCCAGCGTGCTACTGGCCGTGCTGCTGCTCTGGGGCAGCCAGCATTTTGACTGGGTAGGTCTGCGCAGCAATGGCTTGCTGCGTGCAGGCCTGCTGGCCGCCATGATGGCTGGAGCTGCCGTGCTGTACTTTGGCGTGCTGATGCTGTCGGGGCTGAATTTGCGTCAGTTGCTGCGCCGTTAACGGCTGTGCTGCTCATGAAAATGTGAGCGGCTTGCACATGGTTTATCGGTGTATCAAGGGAATTTTGCTTGCAACTCGCTCATAAGGGGCTTACAAAGCCGCTTATGAGCTGGACGATTGACGAGTACCCCACTGCCCTGAATTATTTTGCGTCTCTGGTGCAAAGCGACGATAACTTTGCATTGATGGAGGCTGCCATCAGCATTGCGCAAGATGCCGAGCCTGATCTGGATCTGCAATCAGCGCAGGCAGAGCTAGACCGCCTGCAGGTGCGGCTGGTGCAGCGTCTGGCGGGCGAGGATGACGGCTTGCGCAAGCTCAGCGCACTCAACAAATTCTTTTATGGCGAGCTGGGCTTTGCGGGCAACCTCAATAACTATTACGACCCCGCCAACAGCTATATCCACCATGTGCTGCAAACGCGGCGCGGTATTCCCATCAGCGTGGCGCTGATCTGGCTGGAGCTGGCGAACAGTATTGATTTACCGGTGGAAGGCATCAGCTTTCCCGGTCACTTTCTGGTCAAGGTGCGCTTGCCGCAGGGGCAGGTGGTGCAAGACCCGCTGACGGGCGACTCCTATTCAGCCAATGCGCTGGCAGAGCGGCTGCAGCCTTTTCTGGATCAAACAGGCATTACGCCTGAAGATGCGCCGCCGCTGGGTCTGTACCTGCAGGCAGCCCATCCGCGCGATGTAGTGGGGCGCATGCTGCGCAATTTGCAGGAAATTCACCATGCCCAAAAAAACTGGGCCATGCTGGTGGCCGTGCTCAACCGCCTGATCTTGCTGCAGCCCGAGCGCGATGAGCTGTACCGAGACCGGGGTATGGCCTATGCCCAATGGGGAGTGCCTGCAAGAGCGCTATTAGATCTGGAGCGCTACGCGCTTGTTGCGCATGGGCTAGAGGCTGATTTGATCTCCAAGGCTATCGCCAGACTGCGTCAAGCGGATTGATGACTCATACCAGCTGCGCCGCTTCCAGCTCTTTCTTGAGGTAGGCGTAGAACAGCGGAGCAGCCACCAGACCAGCGGGGCCAAAAACGGATTCAGCTACAAACATCACGGCCAGCAGCTCCCATACGCCCATGTGGGTGCGAGTGCCCACTACTTTGGCGTTGATGACGTATTCGGCCTTGTGAATCAGAATCAGAAAGCCCAGGCATGCTGCTGCAGCAACGGGCGAGACCGACAGGCCCACCAGCGTCAGCACGGCGTTGCACAGCAGATTGCCGACGATGGGAATCAGTCCGGCCACAAAGGTCAGGGTGATCAGGGCTGGGGTGTAGGGCAGTTGCAGATCCCAGATCGGCAGGATGACCAGCAAAAAGATGGAGGTCAGCAAAGTGTTGAAGGCCGCAATCCAGAACTGGGCCGCCACGATTTGCTTGAAAGCCAGCGCGAAGTGGCCTATGCGCTGCTGCAAGGCGCAGACCAGCGGGGGGCGGCGTGCGGCAACGGGGCGTACGGCGGCCAGCGCGCCAATGATCAAGCCCACATAGGCGTAGAGCAGGCCGGTCAGCCAGGCGCGGCCCGCATTGGCCAGTACGCCGGCTTTGGCGGCGAGGTAAGTCGCCAGCTTGCGCTGAATGTCCTGGGCGCCGTCAGGCAGTTGATCGGCAATGTCTGAAGGCAGCTTTTCGCGCAGCTCCAGCACCGTGGTTGCCAGGTAGTCCAGTAGTTCTTTGTACTGGGCTGGCGCTTCTGTGATGTAGGTGCGGGTGTGCGACAGGGCGCCGCTAAGCAAGGCCAGCGGAGCCAGAATCACGATGGTGGTTGCGACCACCTGGGTCCAGCGAGGGAGCTGGTTGCTGTGAAAGGCGCGAGGATTGACCCGTGACAGCAGGCGAGACAGTGCGCGGGTGAGCATGAAGCCCACGCACACGCACAGCAGGCCGGGGAGTATCCCCTGATGCATGACGAGCAGCAGTGCCGCTCCCATCAACAAGTAACTGGCCAATATGACCTTGGGCGAAGGACCCGGTTGCGTCGTGATGGGGGCTGGCAAATGCTGCGTCATTCAAGCTCGGGGTAGAGGGGCTGTATTGAAGATGTGCTTAGCGTACTTCAACCGGCTTGCCTGCACCAATTTCTGTGATGGCACCGATGGTGTAGACCTTCTCGCCCAGCTCGGCCAGAGTGGCTGCTGTAGCGGCGGCGTCCTCTGCTGCCACCACAACCACCATGCCGATACCGTTGTTGAACGTGCGGTTCATTTCGATATCGTCAATGCCTGCTGTCTTTTGCAGCCAGGCAAACAGCTCAGTCTGGGGCCAGCTACCGGCTGTCAGGTGAGCGGCAGTGCCTTCGGGCAGCACGCGGGGAATGTTTTCCAGCAGACCACCGCCGGTGATGTGGGCCAGCGCCTTGATGGGGTGCTTGTCCAGCGCCGCCAGCACGTTCTTTACGTACAGACGGGTGGGTTCCATGATGGCGGCCTTGAATGGCTTGCCGTCCAGAGTCTCGGGCACGGAGCCCTGGGCTTCAGCGCGCTCGATGCACTTGCGCACCAGCGAGAAACCGTTGGAATGCACGCCGTGCGAGGCCAGGCCCAGCACCACGTCACCGGGCTTGACGTTCTGGCCGGTCAGAATCTTGGACTTTTCGACAGCGCCGACGGCAAAACCTGCCAGGTCGTATTCGCCATCGGGGTACATGCCGGGCATTTCAGCGGTTTCGCCGCCGATCAGTGCGCAGCCAGACAGCTCGCAGCCCTTGGCGATACCGCCGACTACGGCAGCAGCCGTATCCACATTCAGCTTGCCGCAGGCAAAGTAGTCGAGGAAGAACAGGGGCTCGGCGCCTTGCACCAGCACGTCGTTCACGCTCATGGCTACCAGGTCGATACCCACGGTGTCGTGCATATTCCACTCGAAGGCCAGCTTGAGCTTGGTGCCCACGCCGTCGGTGCCGGAGACCAGCACGGGTTCCTTGTAGCGCTTGGGCACTTCAAACAGCGCGCCGAAGCCGCCGATGCCAGCCATCACGCCTTCGCGCATGGTTTTCTTGGCCAGAGGCTTGATGCGCTCAATCAGTGCGTCGCCAGCGTCGATATCAACGCCTGCGTCTTTGTAGGAAATGGGGGTAGAGGAGGATGCGGAAGAGCTCATCGATGGGTCCGGTGCGGGGAGCGCCCTGCATGGGCGGGAAACCCCGGGATTCTACGGCGCTTACCTTGGCCCCGGGTGCGGGCCGACATGCGCCAAAGGGTTTTGCTGGAGCATTTATGGCCTGACGACAACAACGGCAGTAGGCAAAATCAGCCTGAACCGGCTCAGGGGCTGTCAGTGCAGACTAAAATTAGTGCTTTTGTTACCGCGCGATCGAGCCAATGCATTTTTGCTGGGCCTGATCGGAATGCACATCCAGGCCACCGTCTCCTCCACATTGATGCTGATAAATCTCCTGTCAGATTTCGCCGCATGGGCTGTTGAATGCCCAGGAAAGGGGGCGCTGCGCGTATGTCGCAGATGAAGCAACTGGCTCTGGATATCAGTACGGCGCCCGGCCCGACCTTGTCGCGCTTTTTTGTGGGCCCCAACGCTGCCCTGATTGACCATCTGCGTCATTGGGTGGGCGATGGACAGCTTCAAAAAACAAGAACGCCAGTGCCCACTTATCTCTGGGGTGAGGCGGGATCAGGAAAGAGCCATTTGCTCAAGGCCGTGCGTGAAGCGCTGCGCGAGCAGGGGGCCATGGTGGGCTGGATGGATGCCTCCACTCCATTTCCTCCTGCGTTTGATGAGCGCTGGGTTGCCGTGCTCATGGACGATGTGGACATCTACACCCCTTTTCAGCAGGCTCGGGCCTTCAACTGGTTTGTGAATGCCACAAGCCCTGCGACCGGCTTGCCGCGCTGGGTGCTGGGTGCCGGACAATTGCCGGTGGCTGACCTCAAACTGCGTGAAGACCTGCGCACCCGCCTTGGCTGGGGCCATGTCTATCAGCTGCATTTGCTCGATGAACCAGCACGCCGCGCCGTGCTGCGACAGGAAGCCGATGCCCGCGGTGTGTTTCTGAGTGACGAAGTGATGGATTACATGCTCAGACGCTTCTCACGCGATCTGGGCTCTTTGATGCAACTGCTGGACATGCTGGACGGCTTTGCATTGCGTAGCAAGCGAGCCATCACCATCCCGCTGCTCAAAACCATGCTGGAAACTGAGTGAAGCCGAGTGCCTTGCTCCCCGCTTTGGCCATGCCACAGCACTTTTTGTTGGATTTGCATGTCGACTGCTTCTGAATTGCCGAATAAGCCAAAGTTGGCCCTTTTTGATCTGGACCACACCCTGCTGCCGCTGGATTCTGACCACGGCTGGGGCGAGTTCTCCATCGCTATTGGCTGGTGCGATCAGGAGGCCTTTGGCCGCCAGAACGATGCTTTTTTTGAAGACTATCAGGCTGGACAGCTCAATATTCCCGACTATGTACGCTTTGCCACGGCTGCCGTGGTCGAGCATGGCGAGGCGGAATCGACTGCAGCTCATCAGCGCTTTATGGACGAAGTGATCCGTCCAGCCATGAAGCCTGCTGCCATTGAGCTGGTGCAAAAACATCTGAATGCGGGCGATACCGTGGTCATTACCTCGGCCACCAATGAATTTGTGACGGGCCCGATTGCCAAGGCTTTTGGCGTACAGCACCTGCTTGCCACCGAGCTGGTGCGCGATGCCAAGGGCTGGTTTACGGGCGAGATTGCTGGCATTCCAAATATGCGCGAAGGCAAGGTCGTGCGCATGACCGAATGGCTGGCAGAGCGAAACCTGCGCTGGGAAGACGTGGAAGCGACCTTCTACAGCGACTCCATGAATGATGTGCCCCTGCTTGAAAAAGTGGATCACCCTGTGGCCACCAACCCCGATGCGCGCTTGCGTTCCCTGGCCGAGGAACGCGGCTGGCGCATCGTGGACCTATTTAGCGAAGCACCATGATCAAGACCATTATTGACAAGCTCCTGGGCAAGGCCCCTGCGGCCCCCCGTTCGCGCAAGCCCAAGTTCGGCAAACGTGATGAAGTGCCGGTGCAAGTGCACGGCATTGACCCGAACCTGGTGGATCGCCGTGCCGTAGATGTCGTGCAGACCCTCAAACATGCAGGTTTTGAAGCCTATGTGGTGGGCGGTGCCGTGCGCGATCTGTTGCTGGGTCTGCGTCCCAAGGACTTTGACGTGGCGACCAATGCCACTCCCGAGCAGGTCAAAAACCTGTTTCGCCGTGCCTTCATCATCGGCAAGCGTTTTCGCATCGTGCACGTGGTCTATGGCCGTGGCCGCGAAAACGAGGTCATCGAAGTCTCGACCTTCCGGGCCTTTCTGGATAACAGCGCGGCCGAGCAAGTCAGCGGCAATGAGCGTACCAGCAAGAACGAGCTGGCGGGCATGAAGCATGCCGTGGATGCCAGCGGCCGCGTGCTGCGCGACAACGTCTGGGGTCCGCAGGACCAGGACGCCACGCGCCGCGACTTCACCATCAACGCCATGTACTACGACCCCGAGACACAAATCGTGGTCGACTATCACGGCGGTATTGCAGATGCCAAGAAGAAGGTGCTGCGCATGATTGGCGACCCGGCTACGCGTTACCGCGAAGACCCGGTGCGCATCATCCGCGCTGTGCGTTTTGCCGCAAAGCTGAGCAGCAAGGACTTCAAGCTTGAAGCCAAGACCGCCAAGCCGCTGGTTGAATGCGAGCCGCTGCTGCAGGAAGTGCCGCAAAGCCGCTTGTTCGACGAAATGCTCAAGCTGCTGCAGACTGGCCACGCCATTGCATCGGTGGAGCAGCTCAAGGCGCTGGGCCTGTCGCGCGGCATCTACCCGCTGCTGGATGTGGTGATGGAGCGTGCCGACCACCCGTTTGTGCAAGCCGCACTGATGGATACCGACCGCCGTGTCGCCGAAGGCAAGCCCGTGGCCCCCAGCTTCTTGCTGGCCTGCGTGCTGTGGCAAGACGTCAAACAAGGCTGGGAAAAGCGACTGGGCAAGGGCTATCACCCCTTCCCCGCGCTGCAGGAGTCTATTGACGAAGTCTTTGACCAGCGCATTGGCGACGTGTCGGGCCGTGGCAAACTGGCTGCGGACATGCGCGAAATCTGGGTCATGCAGCCCCGCTTTGACAAGCGCACGGGTGCAACGCCTAACTCCATGGTGGCGCAGCCGCGCTTTCGCGCCGGTTTTGACTTTATGCGCCTGCGTGCCGACATTGGCGAGGTGGAAGAGAGCCTGGCCAGCTGGTGGCAGGAATTCCAGCACGCCGACGATGACCGCCGTGCCGACCTGATTGCTCAGGCCCGCGATGAGCAGCGTGCCCGTCAGCGTACCCAGCAGCAGGCAGCACCCAAGGTGCACCGCGTGGCCAAGAAAAAAGCCGAAGGTGAGGCTGTGAGCAGTCCGCTGGAGGAAGTCGCTAGTGAAGTCAACGAGGGCGATGCGCCTAAAAAGCGCCGCCGTCGCCGCCGCAAGCCCGCAGCAGGCAGTGCTACCACCGGTGGTGATGAATAAGCCAAACACCGCTTTGGCTGCCTTGGCAGCTGATACGGTGGCCATTGGTCTGGGGGCCAATCTGGGGGATGCGCAGCAGACGCTGAGCTGGGCCGTGCAAGCCCTGTCTCAGCTGGCGCAGACACAGTTGCTGGCCGTTTCTTCGCTCTACAGCACCAAGCCCATTGATTCGTCAGGGCCAGATTACCTGAACGCTGTGGCGCTGGTGCGCACCCGGCAGGCACCGCTGGAGTTTTTGCAGGCGCTGCAAGCGCTTGAGCTGCAGGCAGGACGCGAGCGGCCATACCGCAATGCACCACGCACGCTGGATCTGGATATCGAGCTCTGGGGCGAATGGCGCTCAGACGCTCCGGTGTTGATCGTGCCCCACCCCCGCATGTGGGAGCGCGCTTTTGTGCTGGTGCCGCTGGCTGAAATTGCATCTCAGTGTGTGAGTGCAGAGCAGCTACAGGCCGTGGCCGATCAGGGTATTGAACGCAGCCAGTCGCAAGGCTGGTGGCAAAATAAACTACTATTTTGATAGCTGCTAGCGCTTATGTATAAAGTGCTAGAGCCCTGAAACATCAAAGCCCCGGAGCATCGCTGCTGCCGGGGCTTTTTGTATTAGCGTATCGCTAGATTGGGTCAGTCCACCTTGGCGCCAGAGGCCTTGACGATGGGCTGGTACTTGGCGCGCTCTGCAGCCATGAACTTGTCGAACTCGGCAGGCGTGGAGCCCACGGGTTCAGCCATGAGTATGCTGAAGCGCGTCTTGGTCTCTGGGGCTTGCAGGGCGTCGTTGAAGGCCTTGCTCAGCTTGTCCAGCACGGGCTTGGGTGTGCCTGCGGGGGCGACCAAGCCCCACCAGGTATCAATCGCAAAACCGGGGTAGGTCTTGGACAGCGCTGGCACTCCGGGCAGCAGGGGCGAGGCGTTGAGCGATGTCACGGCCAGCGGCACAAGCTTGCCGCTCTTGATATTGGGTGCGGCAGCAGCCAGGTTGTCGATATTGAAATCCACCTCGCCCGACAGCAAGGCCAGCTGGGCAGGGTTAGCACCGCGATAAGGCACGTGCAGGGCGAAGATGCCTGCCTTTTGCTTGAGCATTTCACCGGCCAGATGGCCTGCAGAGCCATTGCCGCCACTGCCGTAGTTCAGCTTGCCGGGGTTGCTCTTGGCGTAGCTGATGAGGTCAGCCATGTTGTGAATCTTGAGCTGGGCGGCCTTGGCGGCATTCATCACCAGCACATTGGGTACGCGCACCATCTGGGTGATGCCAGCAAAGTCCTTGCCTGCGTCGTAGGGCATCTTGGCATAGAGCCAGGGGTTGACGGCATGGGTGGCGGTTGCTGCCAGACCAATGGTCAGGCCATCAGGCTGGGCCTTGGCAATCGCGTCGGCACCGATGTTGCCGCCCGCACCTGCCTTGTTGTCGATGACGACAACGCCCAGCGAATCACGCACGCGTTCAGCCAGAGCGCGAGAGGTGATGTCCAGCGGACCACCGGGCGCATAAGGCACGATCAGACGAATGGTTTCTTGGGCCTGGGAGAGGGGGGAGGCCAGGGCAGCAACAGCCGCCATGACCGAGAGAAGGCTGTTTCTACGGTTCATGGCTCACTATTGTGCAAAAAATTGCAACCCTGTCAGACAAGGTAGTTATTCAAACAGGAATTTTGCGCGTAAACCCCGATGAGTGATGGAAAGCATCGGGGTTCGCGCTAATAAAGATACTTACTTGTCTGCTTCGGAGGTGAAAGCATCCGCATAGAACTCTTCGGCAGGCAGGGCGCGTTCGCTGGTATAAGCGGCGCGGGCCGAATCTACCACGATGGGCGCGCCACAGGCGTAGACCTGATGGCCGGACAGATCGGCAAAGTCGGCCATTACGGCCTGATGCACAAAGCCGGTGCGGCCCGTCCAGGCGTCTTCAGGCAGAGCGTCCGAGATCACGGGTTCGTACTTGAACTGCGGCATGGCGGCGGTGTGCTCGGCAATCCATGTCGCGTCATACAGGTCGGCAGGGCGGCGGCCGCCCCAGTACAGCGTGGTGGGGCGGTTGATGCCCTTGTGGCGCATGTGCTCGATCAGGGCCTTGATGGGGGCAAAGCCGGTGCCAGAGGCAAGCAAGATGATGGGCTTGTCCGAATCTTCACGCAGGAAGAAGCTGCCGAACGGGCCTTCCACGCGCAGAATTTCTTTTTCCTTCATGCCGCCGAAGACATGGTCGGTGAACTTGCCGCCTTCCATGTGGCGAATGTGCAGTTCAAGGCCGGGTGTGGTTTCTTGCACATGAGGGGCGGTGGCCATGGAGTAGGCACGGCGGGCACCGTCGCGCAGAATGAATTCCACATACTGGCCGGCGTGGTACTGGAACTTTTCGCTGGCGGGCAGTTGCAGGCGAACCTGCATCACATCGTGCGATTTTTTCTCCAGCGCGGCCACGCGCACGGGCATTTTCTTGATGGGGAAAGAGCTGGCATCGGTCACCTGGCGTGACTCCAGCACCACATCGCTGTGGGGCGTGGCGCAGCAGGTCAGCACATAGCCGCTGGCTTCTTCATCGGCGCTCAGAGCCTTGTCCGAATGGGTGCCGTGGCTCACATCGCCGCTGATCTTCTTGCATTTGCAGGAGCCGCAGGCACCATCTTTACAGCCGTAGGGCAGGCCTACGCCAGTACGGATCGCTGCGGCCAGAATGGTTTCAGCGCCTTGAGTGGCAAATGAACGTCCGCTGGGCTGGACGGTAATTTCAAACGAAGCGTTGGCAATCTCGGTCATGGCGTTTTCTAGGTATCCTTGAAGGCGTAACTGGCAGTCATTGCCCAGCGTTGCTGCAGTCGCAGCAGCGTGGATGACCCTCTATTCGTGTACGCAGCAGGCCCCGATTTTGCCCTCAAACCAAAGCCCATTGGGTGCGCTACCAGCGCGCTTTCGTCGTGAACGTGTATTGATCGTAGGCTATGGCGATGTCGGCCAGCGGGCGGCCCGGCTGCTTGACCGGACAGTCAAGGTGATGGCGTTGAGCCGCAAGCCCGAGCGCGCAGCTCAGTTGCGGGCGCAGTGCGTGTTGCCGCTGTGGGGTGATCTGGATGACATGAGCAGCTTGCGCCGACTGGCGGGCATCGCCACGCGGGTGCTGCATCTGGCGCCTCCACCTGCGCTGTCGGAGGCGGAGGAGGGCTGG
Organism: Comamonas sp.; assembly: GCF_036643215.1. Lineage (GTDB taxonomy): Bacteria > Pseudomonadota > Gammaproteobacteria > Burkholderiales > Burkholderiaceae_C > Comamonas. The sequence continues at coordinate 73,505 of NZ_JAVXSJ010000016.1, forward strand.
TGGCTAGATGCGCGCACCACGGCGCTGCTGCAGGCCCTGCGCTTGCGCAGTCTGCCGCGCAGACTGGTCTATGCATCGACTTCCGGTGTGTATGGCGACTGTCAGGGGCAATGGGTGACTGAGACCAGGGCTGTCGCGCCCACCACAGGCCGGGCGCAGCGCCGCGTGAATGCAGAGCGGGCTGTGCGCTTTGCCGGGCGCTCAGGTCTGCGGGTCAGCATCTTGCGCATTCCCGGCATTTACGCGCCTGACCGTGAGGGCGGCACGCCGCGCCCGCGTCTGCAGCGGGGCACGCCGGTGTTATTGGCGGCCGATGATGTCTATACCAACCATATTCATGCCGATGATCTGGCCCGGGCCTGCCTGCGGGCGCTGTGGCGCGGAAAGCCGCAGCGCATCTATCACGCCAGTGACGATACGCAGCTGAAGATGGGTGATTACTTTGATCTGGCCGCCGATCTGTACGGCATGGCCAGGCCACCGCGTATTTCGCGTGAGCTGGCACAGACCGAGCTGCCGGCCAGCTTGCTGAGCTTCATGAGCGAGTCACGAAGGCTGTCGAATCAGCGGCTCAAGAAAGAGCTGGGGCTAAGGCTGCGCTACCCCACAGTGCTGCAGGGCTTGCTTGGAAAAGCATAGCGGCCAGGCAACTGGCTCGCGCAAACGCAGCGATGCCCACTAAGCGCCGCCGCTCAGGGGCATCAAGGTATCGGGTGAACACCGCCGCGGTCGTCGTAGCAGCGGAAGACATTGCAGTTGACGATTTTGGCCGGCGGCTGTGATGGAGTCGGGCGCACAGGCGGATATGCATGGGGTGGGCGGCCATAACCCCATTGCGGGCGGTTGATGGCATTGGGCTGCAGCGCCCGGCTTTGCTGCAGCTGCTGATAGGCGGCTGCGCCCAGGCAGCTTAGCTCCATCTGGGCTTGTGCTGCCTGGCTGCGCTCACCCCATGTGGCGGGGTCGGGGTTGGCTTCGGCCAAGATAGCGTTGTAGCGTTCACGAGCCTGGCGGCAGGCGGGGGAGTTTTCCAGGCTGCCACCGGCGCGGGCCTGCGCTTTCTCGGCGGCTTCGCGCTCCTTGCGCTCCTGCTCTTCACGCTGGCGGCGCTCTGCCTCAGCGCGGGCTATCTCGGCTTTGCTGCGCTCCCGGGCCTTGAGTGCGCGGGCACGCTCGGCTTCAATTTCTTCGGCGCTTTGTGGGGCCTGAATCTGGGTGGTCGATTCGCCTGAAACACAGCGGCCGTTGGTATAGGTCACCTCGCCGGTCTTGGCGTCAATGCAGCGCAGAACCTGGGCTTGCGCTGTACCGGTCAGTGCCGCCAAACCCAGCAGCAGGGCTAGCGAAAGCATGCGCATGACCGGTTGCAGGGAGTTGAACTTCGGCATGACCAATCCTTTGATGGCTGTAAATGCCTGCAAATTATGAGGGGCTGCAAGAAAAAATTGAAGCGCAGCCCTGCTGCCAGAACAGGCGATTAGCGCCAGTCGCCGCGTGGAGGAAAGCCCTGTTGCTGACCTTCGCGCTGGCGTTGTTGCTGGCGCTGGTCACGATCTCGATCACGTTCTTGCTGCTGCCTGTCACGGACTTGTTGCTGGCGGTCGCGCTCGGCCTGCATGCGGTCACGGTCGCGTTGCTGTGCCTGTTGCTGCATTTGCTGCTGTTGGTCGCGCTCCTGCTGGCGGCGATTCTGCTCCTGGTCTCGGCGGTTCTGGGACTGCTGACGTTCCCAGTCGCGGCGCTGCTGTTCTTGCTGGCGCTGCTGGTCGCGCTGCCATTGCTGGCGTTCACGGTCTTGCTGCTGATGCTCACGCATGTGCTGGGCACGGTCGCGTTCCTGCTCGCGCTGGCGCTCCCACTGGCGACGCTCGCGCTCACGAATCGCCCATTCGTTGCGGTCTTGACCTTGATAGACGGGATAAGCCGGGTAGGCTGGCTGGCTGCTGTAGATGGGGGTGGAGCCGTAGCTGCCCCCGTAACTGCCGCTGTAGCCGGAGTCATATTCACCAGGAATCGCGACGCAGGCCGTGCACAGCGCAGCCAGCGCACCGATGGTGGCCCAGCGTGTGGAGGTTGACAGCAGCGCCTGCAGGGACTGTTTCATGACTTGCCTTGTGAGGTGATCGTCAACGCGAAAGGCGCTGACTGGATCTTGCTGTGTTTAACGTGTGGCTGCCAGTCGAGGTTGACTTCCGGGTCGCGTACTTCAATTTGATAGCTGCGGGCTCTTTATTTACATGCGTTTCAAGCCATTTTTTCTTAATTTTTCGAAGTGACGCAATAGTGACCCTTTTGCCAAAAGCTGCGTCAAAGCGTCGCTAGAATGACTTTGTCTTGTGGTGAAACCATTCACCGCAAAGCAGCGTTCTCAGGGCGGGGTGTAATTCCCCACCGGCGGTATCTGCAGCCAGACCCTATGGTCCGGACTGCAGCAGCCCGCGAGCGCCTGCGGTCTCGTCAGAGCCCGCAGGGTCAGCAGATCTGGTGAGATGCCAGAGCCGACGGTCATAGTCCGGATGAAAGAGATCGCGCAGCATTCGCCTTTGGTGCAGCCATTGCTGCCGCATGGGTGGGTGTCTTTGCGCACGCCCTGATTCATTGGAAATTTTGGAAATACCACCATGAATCAGACCCCTAGCACCATGAACTTTGAAACCCACGCCACTTCCGCAGGTACCCCCTGGAAGACTACGGCGGGCCGCAGCCGCATTGCCATCATCAGCGCCAGCTGGCACACCGAAGTGGTGTACCAGGCCCGCGATGCAGCGCAGGCTGAACTGCAGGCGCAAGGCGTGCAGGCAGGCAACATCCAGCACTTCAGCGTCCCCGGTGCTTTTGAAATCCCCCTCATGGCCAAGAAGCTGGTGCAAAGCGGCCGCTTTGATGCAGTGATTGCCTGCGCGCTCATCGTCAACGGCGGCATCTACCGGCACGAGTTTGTGACAACGGCCGTGATTGACGGCCTGATGCGCGTACAGATGGATTCTGAAGTGCCCGTGTTCTCTGCCGTGCTGACACCGCGTGACTTCCACGAGCATGGCGACCATGTGGAATTCTTCCGCCAGCACTTTGTGAAAAAGGGCGCAGAAGTGGCCCACGCCTGCCTGAACACGCTGGATCAGCACGCCAAGCTGGATGCCCTGCTGCAGGCCAAGGCTGCCTGATCTGCACTGAGATAGTGCGCGCCATGCCCAGCGCCTGGGCATGGCGTTGACAGGAAACTCCCCAAATTCCTGCATCCGTTTTCTTGCAGTTTTTACAGCACAGCTGGGCAGCCTTGCCGATCCCTGAAAACACTGATTGTTGTACCGGTGTAGCACTCCTTGCACCTATGTGATTGCCTCATTGCCAACTGCCTGTAACGAGGCATAAGGTAGCGCCTTGTCTCAACCGAGTGGAGTGCGCAATGAAGAATTTTGGCAAGTTGTGTATCGCGGCAGCAGTAACAGCAATGGCGGGGGGCGCCATGGCCCAGGAGCAGGTCATCAAGATCGGCCACATTGGCCCGACCTCTGGCCCTCAGGCGCACTTCGGCAAGGATGATGAAAATGGCGTGCGTATGGCCATCGAAGACCTGAACGCTAAGGGCATGGAAATTGCCGGCAAGAAGGTCAAGTTCGTACTGGTGGCTGAAGACGACGTGGCTGACCCTAAGCAGGGCACGGCTGCTTCGCAAAAACTGTGCGATGACAAGGTGGCGGGCGCCGTGGCATTTGTGAACTCCGGTGTGGCGATTCCTTCGTCCAAGGTGTTCAATGACTGCGGTATTCCCATGATTACCGGCGCGGCGACCAACCCTGATCTGACCAAGCCCGGCTGGAACACCACCTACCGCGTGATCGCCAACGACAATGCCTTGGGCGCGGCGCTGGCCACTTATGCGGCCAAGACCCTCAAGCTCAAGAACATTGCCGTCATCGACGACCGCACGGCCTACGGCCAGGGTCTGGCCAATGTGTTCAAGAAGGATGCCGAAAAGCAGGGCATCAAGATCGTTGCCAACGAGTTCACCAACGACAAGGCCACGGACTTCATGGCCATCCTGACCTCCATCAAGGCCAAGAAGCCTGATGCCATCTTCTACGGCGGCATGTACGGTCAGGCTGGCCCCATGCTGCGCCAGATGGCTCAGCTGGGCATGAATGACGTCAAGATGTTTGGCGGCGACGGCATCTGCGTGACCGAGCTGGCCAAGGTGGCCGCAGGCGCCAAGCCGCTGGACAACGTGGTCTGCGCCGACGGTGGTGCATCGCTGGCCAAGATGCCTGGCGGCACCGAGTGGAAGAAGCGCTACGACGCCAAGTACCCCGGTCAGTTCCAGGTCTACAGTCCGTACTTCTATGACGGCACCATGCTGCTGGCTGACGCCATGAAGCGCGCCAACTCCTGGGACCCCAAGGTCTATATCCCCTTCCTGCAGAAGTCGGACTTCCAGGGCGTGACCTCCAAGATCGCTTTCGAGAAGAACGGCGAAATGAAGAACCCCAGCTACACACTGAGCCGTTACGTAGCTGGCAACAAGACGCCTATCGAGCTGAAGTGATCTGAACGATTGAGTGCATCCGGATTGGTTGCCTGATTGGGTAGTCCGGAATTTCAAAGCCTGCTGATGCGATTGCATTGGCAGGCTTTTTTGTTGGAGTGAAAACAGCTTTTTGCGCTTTTCTGCAAAGCGCAGGCAGCTATAGAATTGATAGTTTTATGTCAAGGCGGCTGTGCTCTGCACCCCATCAAGCTGGGCAAAGTACTGGCGCAGTACGTTGATGGCTTCACGCACCTTGGCGGGCAGAGTGTCGCGGCTGGCGGTGACGGCCCAGATGTCCAGCATGCCCATGTCCCAGTCGGGTAGCAGGCGCACCAGCGTGCCGTTTTTCAGGCTGGCAGCCACGTCATGGGCAGAGAGCAGGGCGATGCCCAGACCGGCTTCGCAAAACTGCTGAACAGCGCTTCTGTGGTTGCTGACCATCTGCGGTAGCACCTGCAGCCGGTACTCCTGCCCGGTGCTGTGGTGGTGCCACAGAAAGTCGGTCTGCACCTCCTCATTGCGGCTTAGCTCCAGCCAGGGCAGTTGCGTCAGCTCTGCGGGGTGTTGTGGTGTGCTGCCGTACGCCCGCAGCCACTGGGGTGATGCACACAGTACGGTGGCGCTGCGGCCCAGGTGGCGGGCGACCCAGCTGGAGTCTTGCAGATTGCCAAAGCGCAGTGCCAGGTCCACCCGGGCTTGAATCAGGTCAATTGGCGTGTCATCCATCAGTAGGCGCAGCCGCAGTGCGGGGTGTGCGGCTAACCATTGGCCCAGCGCAGGCGCGGCATGCTGGGTAAAGCCTGCGGGAGCGGCGAAGCGCAGCTCGCCACTGGGCAATTGCAGCTCGGCAGCCAGCTCGGCCCGTGCGCGGCTGGCGGCTTCACACATGGCGGCGCACTGGGCGTAAAAGCGCTGGCCGGCGTCGGTCAGTGTCAGCTGCCGGGTCGATCGATGTAGCAGCGTCACGCCCGCATCCTGCTCCAGCTGGCGAATGTGCTGGCTGACGGCCGAGGGTGACATATCCAGCTGGCGCGCAGCCGCGCTCATGCTGCTGCGCTCGACCACCGTCGCAAAAATCGCCATGCGTTTGAAATCTTCCATGTCTCTATTTTGAAGCTGTGCTTCAAGGTCATGGTGTCTGAAGGGGGTTTTTCTGCGGATTAATGCCGATTAATCTTCAGTCTTGTTGAACACACAAGGAGTTAGTAAATGAAAGTTGCATTGATTGGCGCTACGGGTTTTGTGGGTGCAGGCGTGCTGGAAGAGCTGCTGCACCGTGGTCACGAGGTAGTGGTGCTTGCGCGCAAGCCCGAAGCGTTTGCCGTTCGTGAGCATGTGCAGGTCGTTCAGGCCGATGTACTGAACGCCGACGAGGTTCAGCGCGCTGTGGCGGGCTGCGACGCCGTGCTCAGTGCCTACAACGCGGGCTGGACCAACCCCAATATCTACGACGACTTCATGAAAGGCTCGCGCGCCATTGTTCAGGGTGTGAAGGCCGCAGGCATCAAGCGCTATCTGGTGGTGGGCGGCGCGGGCAGCCTGTATGTGAATGGCCAGCAACTGGTGGATTCGCCTGATTTCCCGGCCTTCATCAAGCCCGGTGCATCGGCAGCGCGCGACATGCTGACGGAGCTGGAGAAAGAAACCGATCTGGACTGGACACTACTGAGCCCTGCTGTGGGCTTTCACGGTGGATCGGCTGCGCAGCCCAAGGGCCGCACCGGCCAGTACCGCACCGGCAAGGATGAGCCCCTGATGCAGGCCGATGGCCAGCCCGGCGATATCTCGGTGCAGGATCTGGCCGTGGCTTTGGTGGATGCACTGGACAAGAACGAGCACATCCGGGCCCGCTTTACCGTGGCGTATTGAGTGGCTGACTAGCGGGTCCAACCCCGGCGCTTGCCGGGGAAAGGCCGTGCTGTCTGCGTACTGTCTTGGTGCACGCGCACAATTCTGGGTTTTGTGGCGCAGGGCGCCGGCACGCTTTTTTGGCATGACAGAACTTTCTACAGACCCCATTGCTTTGGCACCAACCTCGACAAGAACCCCGACCCAGGCCTGGCTCAGCGTAATTGCGCTGGCGCTGGGCGCTTTTGTTTTCAACACCAGCGAGTTTGTGCCCGTTGGCCTGCTCAGCAGCATTGGTGCCAGCTTTGACCTGCGTGTCGAGCAAGTGGGGCTGATGCTGACCATCTACGCGTGGGTGGTGGCGCTGGCGTCGCTGCCCTTCATGCTGCTGACGCGCAATGTGGAGCGGCGCAAGCTGCTGATGGGCGTGTTTGCGGTGTTTGTGGTCAGTCATCTGCTGTCGGGCGTGGCGTGGAGCTATGCCTCGCTGGTCATTAGCCGCATCGGCATTGCGCTGTCGCACGCCATCTTCTGGGCCATCACGGCCTCACTGGCCGTGCGCGTGGCACCCCCGGGCCGCAAGGCGCTGGCACTGAGCCTGCTGGCCACGGGCACATCGATGGCCATGGTGCTGGGCATTCCTCTGGGGCGCATTGTGGGTGAATGGCTGGGCTGGCGCATGACGTTTCTGGCCATTGGCGGCGTGGCTGCCGTGGTTATGGTGACGCTGGGCAAGTTGTTGCCGCTGCTGCCCAGCGAGAACGCCGGTTCGCTCAAAAGCGTGCCCATGCTGTTCAAGCGCCCGGCGCTGGTGGGCATTTATGTGCTGCTGGTGCTGGTGATTACCGGCCAGTTCACGGCGTACAGCTATATCGAGCCCTTTGTGCAGAACATTGCCGGCCACGCCGCTGATGTGACCACGGCCGTGTTGCTGCTGTACGGCGGCATGGGCATTGTGGGCAGCGTGCTGTTTAGCTGGCTGGGCCTGCGCTTCCCGCGCGGCTTTTTGCTGGCTGCCATTGCCGTGCTGGCGCTGAGCCTGCTGCTGCTGGCAACGAGCAGCGCGCATGAGTGGAGCCTGTACCTGCAAAGCTCTATCTGGGGCATTGCCATGATCTGCTTTGCGCTGACCATGCAGTCCAAGGTACTGAACCTGGCCCCTGATGCGACGGATGTGGCCATGTCCATGTTCTCGGGCATTTTCAACATCGGCATTGGTGGCGGTGCGCTGCTGGGCAGCATTGTCAGCCAGCAGTGGGGCATGGGGTATATCGGGCTGGTGGGCGGCCTGTTGATTGGCGCAGGTGGTGCGCTGTGGCTGTTCATGATGCTGAAGCTGGCCGACAGCTTTCGACGCAAGCCTTAGCTTTGTATACAAAACTGGCCTGACTTTTGCATGGGTGGTTTGTCTCAAATTTTTAAGAGAGGAAATCATCCATGAAAGCGTTTGCCGCAACCTTTACCACTATTGCCTTGGCTGCAGCCAGTCTGTCGGCCCAGGCCCAAAGCTCGGTGCAGCTCACCGGTACTGTCGATACCTACGTGGGCTCCATGAAGATGGCCGGGCAGGAGCGCGTGGCTTCGGTCGGCTCCGGTGGCCTGACCACCTCGTGGTGGGGCGTGAAGGGTGTGGAAGATCTGGGTGGTGGGCTCAAGGCCGACTTCAATATCACCAGCTTTTTTCGTGCCGATACGGGCACTCCCGGCCGCTTTGATGCCGACCCCTTTTTCTCGCGTGATGCCAATGTGGGTCTGGCTGGCAGCTTTGGCCGCGTGAGCCTGGGCCGTGGTCTGGCACCGAACTTTCTGCCCACCGTGCTGACCAACCCGTTTGGCGACTCCTTCACGGTCTCTCCTCTGGTTCTGCATGCCAATATGACGACAGCGGCATGGGGCAATGACAGCCTGACCACGGCGTCCAACACGGGCTGGAGCAATCAGATTCTGTACACCACGCCCAGCTTTGGCGGTCTCAAGGCGAATGTGCATTACCAGTTCGGTGAGCAGACCAGCAGCGGCAACAAGGGCAAGAAGAATGTGGGCCTGAACCTGATGTACTTCGGCGGCCCGCTGAGCCTGACCGCTTTTTACGAGCGCGCGCAGATCAACAACCCGGTCTCTCTGGCAGTGATGCCGACCAAGAGCAACTGGATGGTCGGCGGTAGCTATGACTTCAGCGTGGCCAAGCTCTATGCCACCTACGGTCAGGCCAAGATCAATGCGCAGAACCGTGAAAACACCACGGTCTCGCTGGGTCTGGATGTACCCGTCAGTGGCACGGCAGGCACCATCAAGGCTGCGGCTGCACGCACCAAGTCTGAAGTGGGCAGCGTCAGCGGCACAAGAACCACCGTTAGTCTGGGCTATGACCATTTTCTGTCCAAGCGCACCGATGTCTATGCCGTGGCCATGTATGACCGCGTGAGCATGGACATTCCCAATAAATCCGGCACCAGCGCGGTGGTGGGTATCCGCCATCGTTTCTAAGCTGCACCAGTTTCATGCACCAGCACCTTGCTTGTGCATGAGCGGTACATAGAAAAAGTCCTCGCAGGCATTCACACCTGCGAGGACTTTTTTGGGGGGATGAAGACGCTTAGTCTTCCATCTTCAGGTTCTGCTTTTGCACCACGTTCTTGTAGACGACCAGCTCTTCAGCCATTTGCTTGGCAAAGGCATCAGGTGTGTCGGCCATGATGATGGAGCCGCTTTCTTCAATGCGCTTTTTCACCGCAGGATCTTGCACGGCCTTGCGCACGGCGGCGTTGATCTTGTCCACCACTTCCTTGGGCAGGTTCTTGGGGCCAACGATGCCGTAGTACGCCATGCGGTTGACCTGGGGCAGACCCATTTCCTTGAAGGTGGGCACATCAGGCAGTGCAGCCAGACGCTGGGGAGCTGCGACGACGAGGGCCGTCAGGCGCTTTTCCTTGACGAAGGGCAGAGTGGAGGGCAGGTTGTCAAAAATCAGAGGCACCTGGCCGGCAACCGCATCGTTCAGCGCAGGACCCGATCCACGGTAAGGCACGTGGGTCATGTCGGTCTTGGTTTCCAGCTTGAACATTTCCATCATCAGATGGGTGATGGAGCCTTGACCGGGTGATGCGTAAGAGTACTTGCCGGGGTTGCTCTTGACCTCAGCCAGGAAGCTCTTGTAATCCTTGCCCGCAAACTTTGGGTTGGCGGCAATGATGTTGGGCGTGGCGGCGATGTTCACAATGGGCGTGAAATCGGTGGCGACGTTGTAGGTGATCTTGGGGTTGATGGCCGGGTTGGTGGCCGTGGTGGACACGGTGGCAATGCCCAGGTTGTAGCCATCGGGCTTGGCGCGTGCCGTTTCAGCTGCGCCAATGGTGCCGCCGCCGCCGCCCTTGTTTTCCACTACAACGGACTGGCCCAGCTCACGGCTCAGAGGTTCTGCGATGACGCGGGCAATCAGGTCCGTCGTGCCGCCAGCCGCAAAAGGTACCAGCAGGCGGATTGGCTTGTTGGGGTAGGCACCTTGAGCCTGTGCTGCGCCGCAAAGCGCGAGGGTTGCCAGAACGGTGGCAGTGATTTTGAACATATCTGTCTCCTTGGAAGTGTGATGTGCAGTGCGCTTCTTTTGAAAGCTGGCTGCAGTTTTTTGGGGCTTTTGCCCTCTGTTTTTTATTGGGTGGATCGTTCAGACCGGCAGGCTTTCAAACCATGGCTTAAACCACGTTTTGTGCATGCAGATCAGCGATGGTTTGCTCATCCAGCCCGAACTCACGCAGCACCTCATCGGTGTGCTGGCCCAGGGCGGGTGGTGCGCGGCGGTAGGTAACCGGTGTGGCCGACAGGCGCATGGGGCTGGCAACAGTGGCAATGTGGCCAATGCCGTCGCCTGCATTGCGCGGCAAGCTTTGCTGAATGCCGCGCGCTTTGACCTGTGGGTCTTCAAATGCTTCGGCAATGGTGTTGATGGGGCCGCAGGGCACGGCCTTGTCTTCCAGCAGCGCAATCCAGTCTGTGGTGCTGCGTGTCAGCATCACGGGCTTCATCAGCGCCAGCAGCGCGCTGCGGTTTTGCACGCGGGCGGTGTTGGTGGCAAAGCGCTCGTCCTGTGCCCAGTCGGCATGCTCTATGGCGGCGCAGAAGCGAGCGAACTGCCCGTCGTTGCCAATGGCCAAGAGCACATTGCCGTCCAGCGTTGGAAAGTCCTGATAGGGCGCGAGGCTGGGGTGAATATTGCCGGCGCGGCTGGGCACCTGGCCGGTGGCCAGAAAGCCTGCGGCCTGATTGGCCAGCACGGCCATGCCCACATCCAGCAGCGCCATGTCGATGTACTGGCCTTCGCCTGTAGCGTGGCGCGCATTGAGCGCCGCCAGAATTGCGTTGCTGGCATACAGGCCGGTGAACACGTCGATCACGGCCACGCCCACCTTGAGCGGGCCGCCGCCGGGCTCGCCATCGGCATGGCCGGTAATGCTCATCAGGCCGGTCATGGCCTGCACCATCAGGTCGTAACCGGCGCGCTCGGCATAAGGGCCGTCCTGGCCAAAGCCGGTGATGGAGCAGTAGACCAGGCGCGGGTTCAGTGCCTTCAGGCTGGCATAGTCCAGCCCGTATTGCTTGAGACCGCCGGTCTTGAAGTTCTCCACCACCACATCGGCCTCCTGCGCCATGCGCAGCAGCAGGGCGCGGCCTTCGGGGTGGGCCATGTCTATGGTGATTGAGCGCTTGTTGCGGTTGCAGGCCGTGAAGTAACTGGCCTCGCGCGTGTCGTTGCCCGCATCGTCCTTGAGGAAGGGAGGGCCCCAGTGCCGCGTATCGTCGCCCGCCACAGGGCGCTCGACCTTGACCACATCGGCGCCCAGATCGGCCAGCATCTGCGTGGCCCAGGGCCCTGCCAGCACGCGCGACAGATCCAGCACCTTGATGCCTGCCAGTGCGCCGGTGGGAGTGGAGGAGGTTGTGTTCATGCCGAGTAGCCCGATCAAGCGAAACAATGAAATAAATAGCTGCTTGCGCTTTATTTGTCTGAGTTCTGGGCTGAAAACTATTCAGAACCCAGACAAATCAAGCGGTACCAGCTCATTAATAGATAGTGAGCAGAAAGTGTTGGTGACGGCAATCTTTGCCATCGCCCCGAGGTGAGGGCAGCAAGCAAGAGCCGCCTCGCGGCGAAGCTGCCGTCCCCCTCCCGAAGAGAGAGGGGGAAGCGGCGCAGCCGCTCAGGGGGAGCTATCAGTTCGCAAACGCTGCGATGCCGGTCTGGGCGCGGCCCAGGATCAGGGCGTGCACATCGTGCGTGCCTTCGTAGGTGTTGACCACTTCCAGGTTCACCAGATGGCGGGCCACGCCGAACTCGTCGGAGATGCCGTTGCCGCCCAGCATGTCGCGGGCCATGCGGGCGATGTCCAGCGACTTGCCGCAGTTGTTGCGCTTGACCAGCGAGGTGATTTCGATCACGTTCTGGTGCTCGTCCTTCATGCGGCCCACGCGCAGCACGGCTTGTAGGCCCAGCGTGATTTCGGTCTGCATGTCGGCCAGCTTCTTCTGAATCAGCTGGTTGGCGGCCAGAGGGCGGCCGAATTGCTTGCGGTCCAGCGTGTACTGGCGGGCGGTGTGCCAGCAGTCTTCAGCCGCACCCAATGCACCCCAGGCAATGCCGTAGCGGGCGCTGTTCAGGCAGGTGAACGGACCCTTGAGGCCGCGCACATCAGGGAAGGCGTTTTCTTCAGGGCAGAACACGTCTTCCATCACGATTTCGCCGGTGACCGAAGCGCGCAGACCCACCTTGCCATGGATGGCGGGGGCGGACAGGCCCTTCATGCCCTTGTCCAGAATGAAGCCGCGGATCTGGCCCACGGTGCCGTCTTCGGCCACTTCCTTGGCCCAGACCACAAACACATCCGCCACGGGGCTGTTGGTGATCCACATCTTGCTGCCCTTGAGCTTGTAGCCGCCGTCTACCTTGTAGGCGCGGGTGGCCATGGAGCCGGGGTCGGAACCGTGGTCGGGTTCGGTCAGGCCGAAGCAGCCGATGAACTCGCCCGAGGCCAGCTTGGGCAGGTACTTCATCTTCTGCGCTTCGGTGCCGAATTCGTTGATGGGCACCATCACCAAGGAGGACTGGACGGAAGCCATGGAGCGGTAGCCGGAGTCCACGCGCTCGATTTCGCGGGCCACCAGGCCGTAGCTCACATAGTTCAGGCCCGATCCGCCGTACTGGGTGGGGATGGTGGGGCCCAGCAGGCCCAGCTCGCCCATTTCACGGAAGATGGACAGGTCCACAGACTCATTGCGGAACATGGCTTGCACGCGGGGCTTGAGCTTGTCCTGGCAGTACTCGCGTGCTGCGTCGCGGATCATGCGTTCGTCTTCTGTCAGCTGTTGATCGAGCTGGAGGCAATCGTCCCACTGGTAGCCATGTGCCATGTTCATCTCCTGAATACAAAGTGTTGATTTGCAGGCCGTTGCCTGAGTGCTTGCAAACATATTAGGTTTGTGAAACAGGGCGAGGCAAACGATGAATAATCATCAATTGATGAGTAAAACGCATGTATAAAAGCATTTATCAGGGTTTATACCTTGTTTTATTTTTTATTGATGCGCTGAAAGCATAAAAACTATGCGAAGAGTTCTTCCCTCCACCCAGGCGCTGGCCTGCTTTGAATCGGCGGCCCGCCATATCAGCTATACCAAGGCGGCGCAGGAGCTGTCGCTGACGCAAAGCGCTGTCTCGCGCCAGATCATTGCGCTGGAGGAGTTTGTGGGTGTGGCCCTGTTCAAGCGCACCCGCCACGGCGTGCTGCTGACCGATGCCGGCCAGCACTACGCCACGCAGGTCAGCCGCTGGCTGCAGGGGCTGGAGCGTGACACGCTGGATTTGATGAGCCATCAGGGCGAGGGCGGCCCCATCAACCTTGCCGCCGTGCCCACCTTCGCGACGCGTTGGTTGTTACCGCGCCTGCCGCAACTGGCCCAGCAGCACCCGGATATCACCGTGCACATCGACGTGCAGACCCGACCTTTTCTGTTTGCCGATACGGTGTTTGACGCCGCGCTATACGCCGGTACGCCCGAGCAGGTGGCGCGTTGGCCCGGCGTGCAGGCCCAGTGGCTGATGGATGAAGAGGTGGTGCCCGTGTGCAGCCCGCAACTGCTGGCCACCGCCCAGCAGCGCGACCCGGGCCGCGCCTGGCTGCCCGTGGGCCCGGAGGTGATTGCCAAAATGCCACTGCTGCAGCAAAGCACGCGAGCCCACGGCTGGCGGCAATGGTTTGAAGCCATGAACGTCGATGCACCGCGTGCGCTGGATGGCATGCGGCTAGAGCTTTTTTCCATGCTGGCCGTGGCCGCCCGCGAAGGGCTTGGCGTGGCACTCATCCCGCCCATGCTCATCGAGCAGGAAATTGCCCGTGGCGACCTCATCATTGCCTGCCCTCAGCCGCTGCGCGGCAACCGTGCCTACTATCTGGTCACGCCAGAGCTTGCGGCGGATGCGCATCCCTCGCCGGCGCTGCGCACCTTCAGCCATTGGCTGCAGGGCTGCGCGCAAGAAGCGCGTGGCGGAAAAGCCGAGTGAGTGAAAGGGTGGCTTTATGCCTTTTTCAAGGCGGAGCCTGAAGCGCTGATGAGCAGCAGCACATCCGCAGCAATCCTCTGCATCCAGTGGCTTTCGCTTTTGAGGTCGGCTTCTGCAAAGGCTTTGCTGAAGGTGGGCCGCACAATCTGCGCGTAATTGAGGCTGCCCAGAATAATGGTCAGCAAGGCCACGGCAGAGATATCGCTGCGCACCAGAGCTGCGGCTTGACCTTCTTCAAGCAAGGCTACGCTCTGGAGCAAAAAGGCTTCCAGCGGCCGGGTCTGGGCTTGCTCAATGCGCTCGGAGTTGTCCAGCAGCTCGCGGGTGATGAGCTTGAACCCTGCCGGGCGGGCCTGCATCCATGCGACCTGCAGAAAGATAAAGGCCTGCAGGCGGTGCTGCAATGGGTCGCCGGACTGCACGCCTTGCTCCATGCGCTCCATCAGCTCGCGAGCCTGCACCTCAAGCACGGCGCGGTATAGCACTTCCTTGCTGGGAAAGTGGTGCAGCAGGCTGGGGTTGCCGATCTGGCAGTCCCGGGCAATGGCCGAAAGTGAGGCTCCCTGAAAGCCGTGGTCGGAAAAATGCTGTTCGGCACGATCCAGAATGAGTTCTTTGCGGGAGAGCGGTTGGCAGGGCATTCAGTGATTATAGAAATGCGGTGATGCACAGGCGGGAGTGGCTGCGCCTGTGTCTCCCCCGTTCAGTTGATGGCCCGCTCTTGCCCCGCCCAGTACGGTGCACGCAGCTGGCGCTTGAGCAGCTTGCCCGATTCTGTGCGCGGCAGGCTTGTCAGAAATTCCACGCTTTTCGGGCATTTGAAGTGAGCCACCTGCTCGCGCATAAAGCCGATCAGCTCGTCTTCGCTGAGCGTGGCGCCCGGGCGTAGCACGACGCAGGCCTTGATGCGGACGCTGAGGAGCCGGTATCTGTAGAGGGTGTGGCTCAATCAACTGCAGGAGGGCGGAGTCAAGTCGCTACGGTCTTTGCTGCGCGGGACTGAAGCGAATCCAGCTGCTGCCTGAGCTGTGCATGAAAGCGTGGCGCGCTGTACTCGAAAGTGCCAAAGGTGAGGTGCTCATTGGCGCCCGAGGCGAGGCCTGCCTGTATGGACTCGGCCAGTGCGTAGTCTTCGGCCAGAGTCCGGCGGTACAGATCCACATTGGCATTCCAGTAGGCCGTAGCCTTTTCCGTAGTCGGCTCAGTCGGGATCAGTGTGAGCTCATGCACCCGCGTGCGGGAGGCGCTGAGCGGCTCCACGTAGCTGAGCTGCCCGTGGTCGGGCTGGACCAGAACGATGGTGTTGGGGAAGAAGTAATAAGTCAGGTTGCCGTACTTGCGCGGCTCGAAGTCGTCTGCTTCGGGTTGCTCTTTTGGAAAGCGAGACTTGATGAGGTACAGGCGCCGGTTCAGGTCAAAATCGTCCACCAGCTGCAAGTTGTTCATGAACATGTGAGCGATGGTCTGGCGGTGCGTAACCTTGAAGTGATAAGCCTCAAAGATGCCGTCGATCAGCAGCTTCCAATTGGCGTTGACATCGTAGGAGCGCTGCGCGTAGGACACCGGTGAGTGGAGTCCGTCCAGCGACTCCAGGTTCTCCATGAGTGGGCCCAGGTGGGTGTCGATATCGCTAATCGGCGATGCGGGATCCAGCACCACCCAGATAACGCCTCCTCGCTCAACGGCGGCCAGTCTTTTGAGGCCGGAGTCTTCTTTCTTCAGGCAGGGGAAGCCAAAGGAATCGGGCACCCCCCGCAAGCCGCCATCGGGCTGGTAGGTCCAGGCGTGGTAGGGGCAGGTAAAGGCTCGTGCTTCGGTGCCGCTGCCTTCAGGTACGACGCGTGCGCCGCGGTGGCGGCAGACATTGATAAACGCGTGGATGGCTCCGTCAGTCTGCCTGACCAGCAGCAGCGGAGCGCCAAATTGCGTCAGCGACAGCCAGGCACCGGGCGAGGGGATGGATGAACTACCGGCCACGGGCTGGGGGAACTGGCGCAACAGGCGTAGCTCCTGCGCAGTCTGCTCATCGCTGGTGTATTGCGAGACGGGCATCCGCTCGCCCTGTCCATCAGCATCAGCCAGTCCGGTTTGCATGGCCAGCGTGGCCCGACGGTGAAGCTCGCCCGCAAAGTGGGTATTCATCTTGGCACCTTCCAATGAATGAGATGTTTTTGGTGATTCCTTGATGCAAGTCTATAAACTGACTGATCAGTCGGTCAATGGGGTTGGAGAGATATGGCTGAGTTTGATGGCTATGGTTTTCCCCTTGTTCATGGGTTGCCGTTGACCTATGCCAACAAGGCCTTGTTCGAATGCACGCTGGAACTGCGCTTCGATCAGGAATTGGCCGCTTGCTGAGTCAGGAGCGTTTACGTCACGACCTGATTCATGACGCGCACCATCTTGTGGTGTATGGCCGCGTTGCTATCTTGCTTCTGGATTGATGCCGAAATGGGGCGGCATTGCTGCATGCTCTGTCAAGGGCAAGTCGCATCAGGCTTTGGGTGAGACTTGCGCCAGGGAAGGATTGCCGCAACCGTGCCGGCGATCTGGGTGCACCGGAGTTTGCGGGCAGTGTCCAAGTCTCCGGCGCTCAAGGTTTTTAGGCGTGGCTCAAGCTTAATGCAGTAGCATCAGCGAAGGAAGTAACAGCTTTTGTAATAGACCCCCGCTACTAGGGGCTTGCTCAACTGCTGCCGTTGGTGTTGGTGTTGGTGTTGGTGTTGGTGTTGGTGTTGGTGTTGGTGTTGGTGTCGTGTTACTGCCCAACTGGCCTCCGCGACCGATGCCGCCACTCAACTCTTGTGCTTTGTAGCTGCGCAATGCGACCACCATTTTGTTGTAGGAGTCCACAAATGCTGCGACTGTGGCTTGTCCCTCGGGCGTGCGAGAGAATCCTCGCAGGCTGGCAGATGCACTATCGCCAAAGATGCTCAATGCCCCAGAGATATTCCGGGTGGTGGAGTTTCCTTCTGACATCGACAGCTGAACGCCGGTGCGAATATCAAACAAAGACATGGTGACCACGGAGACTTTGGTTTCTACCTCGCCACCAATGGAACCAGCAATATTGGACATCAAGCCCTTTGTTTCACCCTTTGCCTTGCCTGTAAAACGGCCTACGGTCTCATCATTAATGATGATCCCAGACTCCAAGAAATAGTCACTGGCCACGCGCTGTCCAACTTCAAGATTCGAGTCTTCTCGGTAGTCTTCAGACCGACGCTGCAGATGGCTAATGCGACCAATTTTTTCGCCTGTTTTTCCGACACCGGAGGCCGTGATAACAAAACAGTTGGACTGCATGACGGTGAGACGAATCAGAGGCTCAATCGTTGTAATTTTGGTTCTTCTACTGAAATCACCATACCAGCCTCTTTCGCGGTCATCATCAATAACCAAGGTTCCCAAAGGAACTTCGCATCGCTCCAAGCCGCTATTGGAGCCAACCACAGTGGAGCCGGCTACTGCACCGCTGGCTGCCGTAGGATTTTTTCCTGTAGTTACACAACCGCTTAATGCCAACGTTGCTGCGAGTCCTAGAATGGTTAATGATTTATTAGAGAAAAGCATTTCTTTAAATTTAAGTGCAATTAATAAAGGTTTATAAATGGTGTAAATATTTTCAGACAATTGTACATTGCATTGAAACAATTTGTATCATTTAATTTAATGTGTTGAATACTAATTTTCATGAGATGTGAGCACTTAGTTATTTGTTTTCCGTGGATTTTCTAAAGAATTTTATGAAAAGATGTTTAAAGATTTTATCAATAATGCATTGAATACAATATTGAAATATTTAACGATTATTTTTATTTTCTAAAATAAATTAATATTTTTAAATATAATAAATTATTTGAATTAATAGCCTAAAGTAAAAGAAGTTTTCGCAATTCAGGAGTCGTAATGTCTAACCACTTATCTTTTAGCCAAAGCCTCTGGGATGCCAATAAGGCCCTGTTCCAAAGCACGCTGGAGTTGCCCTTCAATCAGGAACTGGCCGCAGGCACGCTGAGTCAGGAGCGCTTTCGTCACTACATGATTCAGGACGCACATTACCTCGTCGCCTACGGCCGCGCGCTGGCGGTGACGGCTGCGAAGTCCGACAACGCCGAAGGCGTTGTGCAGTTTGCCAATGCAGCCAATGAAGCCGTGGTGGTCGAGCGTGCCCTGCATGGCGGCTTTATGCGTGACTTTGGTGTGAGCGCTGAGCAGTTTGCCGCCACACCGCTCTCGCCTGCCTGCCACCACTACACCAGCTTTCTGGTCTCTATCGCCTGGAGCGCACCATACCCCGTGGCCGTGGCCGCGCTGCTGCCATGCTTCTGGATTTACGCCGAAGTGGGGCGCGACATTCATACGCGCTCGGCGTCTGACAACCCGTATCAGGCTTGGGTAGATACCTATGCCAGCGAAGAATTCCATGCCGCTGTGCGCGGTGTCTGCGCCACGGTCGATCGCCTGGCGGAAGATGCCACGGAATCCACCCGCGCCGCCATGCATGCGGCTTACCGTGATGCGGCAAGGCTGGAGTGGATGTTCTGGGATAGTGCTTATCAGTTGGCCGACTGGCCCAAGCCGCTGCGTTAAGCGTTTTACTGCCTGAATTTCAGCCTGAAGAGGGTGCTGCTTAAAAAATAAGCGGCGCCCTCTTTTTTGTTGCATGACAAAGAGTTAGCTGGCTTGTTCAGCAGCTTGCTGGGGTTTGTCCACAAGCTTGTAGCGATTTTTTGGGGAGAACTCGCCTCAAGCCCAAGTCCATAGCGCGATAGCTGCTATGAATTGCGGAGTTTTTGCCGCAATTCTGGGTGGTCAGTGGTTGCGCACTGTGGGTGTGTTCAACGTGTTCTCTAGTGTTTTGCCTTCCCTGTGCAGCTGGAGCATTGCTTTCGAGGTGGTGTTGATTAAAAAATAATCAGCTCTTGCTTTGTTGTTGTCTGACAAGGAGTTAGATCGCTTATCAAAGGTCTTGGCGGGGTTTGTCCACAAGCTTGTAGTGATTCTGTGGGGAGAACTGCCCGCCAGCCCATGTCCAGAGTGCGCAGGTTGCTATGAATTGCGTAGTTTGAGGGCTAGGAGGCCTGTATGGAGTGATTTGCTTAAAAATTAAGCAGCAATAAAGAAGTCGTTTGATAACAACGGCTTGAGTCGCTTATCCAGCTACCCGGCGTGCTTTGTCCACAAGCTTGTAGAGGTTTGACGGGGAGAACTCTTTGTGGGTGCTTAAGAGGCGCTAACACCACCCAGAAAATCGCAGATTTGCGGTTGAGACGAGGCATGAAGCCGCAGGCAGTACAAGCGTACGACAAGGCGAAATAACGACGTATCAAGGCTGGTGTTAGCGACTCTAAGTGTGCTTTCCGGCCTCGATCAGGTGATCAATAAGCGCCCTGACCTTGAGAGGCAGATGGCGTGATGGCGCATAGACGGCATAGGCGGTGCGCGGGGCGTAGTTGCCGGTAAGGCTCCACTGGGGCAGTACTTGAAGCAGTGCACCGCTTTGCAGCGCGGCGCGGGCGGCAAAGTCGGCGACCAGGCCAATGCCTTGGTGCTGCAGCGCCAGATGAATGATGCCGGTGCTGCTGCCAATAGAGATGGGGGTGTGAATGGCGACCTCCACCACATCGGTGGCTGTGGGTTCTGGAGCAGCGCCCGGGCCGCGCACCCATTGCAGCTGCTTTTGAAATTCGCCATACCCCAGCGTGATGCATTCCACGCCCTGCGATGGAGCTAGATCCGCAGGGTGATCGGGCTGCTTGCACAGGCCTTGCAGATAGGCGGGTGAGGCCACGGCGATATAGCGCACCGTACACAGCTCGCGGGCCACCATATTGGGCGCAAGCTGGTGGGCGCGGGTCAGCCGGATGGCCAGGTCCAGCCCCTGCTGGGCCAGGTCCTGCATCTGATCGCTCAGGCTGATGGCAACCTCCAGTTCAGGCCACTGGCGCCGCAGAGCGGGTAACTGGGCAGTCAGCCAGATCTCTCCAAACACCGTGGGCGCAGTCAGCCGCACCGTGCCGCGCGGCACGCCGCTGTAGTGGCCGGCAATGGCGTGGATGTCGCTGGCGGTCTGGCTCAGTTGGCTGCAGGCGGCGTAGACCTCGGCGCCTAGCTCCGTGAGCGACAGCGACCGGGTGGTGCGGTGCAGTAGCTGCACGCCCCAGTGCGCCTCCAGTCGGCCCACGCTGCGGCTGACGGCCGAGGAGGTCAGCTCCAGCTGCCTTGCGGCGGCGGCAAAGCTGCGCAGCTCTACCACCTTGGCAAAAACCAGCATCTCGGGGACCAGTCGGGGCTCTGTGCTCATGGATCAATCTCTTGGCTACTGTTGATTTAGAAACAATAGTAAGTGGACTTGGTACGCATTGATGAATTGGAGTCAATGAATAAAGATCAAAGCATGACTCTCAATGCTTCTTCCTCATCCCCGGGCGCTGTGCCTGATGTGCCTCATGCATCCTTGGCAACTGCTGCGTCTGGCGGCGGCACTTGGCGCATGGTGCTGGCCATGGCCTTGTCCGGCACGATTGGCCTGCTGGTGGTTGAAAGCGGCTTGCCTGCGCTGTGGGTGGTCTGGCTGCGCTGCATTCTGGGTGGACTGGGGCTGGCGGTGTGGGTGGCGGTTTCACGCCAGTGGCGAACGCCGACGCGCACTGAGTTGAGGTGGCTGCTGCTGGGCGGGCTGGCGCTGATCGTCAACTGGCTGTGCCTGTTTCGCGCCTATCACTACAGCGGCATTGCCATTGCCACGGTGGTCTATCACGTACAGCCGTTTTTATTGCTGCTGCTGGCGGCCTTGTTGCAGGGCGAGGCGTTGCCGCTGCGGCGCATGCCGTGGCTCTTGCTGGCGCTGGTTGGCGTGGTGCTCAGCAGCGGCTTGCTGGGAGCTGATAGCGCCCATCAGGCATCGTGGGAAGGGATTGGCCTGGCCTTGCTGGCCGCCAGCCTGTATGCCGTGGCCACGCTGACCACCCAGCGTCTCAAGCGCATCGCCCCGGCGCAGATTGCCATGCTGCAAATGGGCGTCGGGGCTCTGGCTTTGCTGCCATTTGTGTGGGAGTTGCGTGCCGATGTGGTCTTCAGCCCCAAGGCGTGGGCTGCCGTGCTGTTGCTGGGACTGGTGCACACGGCCTGGATGTATACGCTGATGTACACGGCGTTTCAGCGCCTGAAGGCGCAGGCCATTGCCGGCCTGTCTTATATCTACCCCGTGATGGCTTTGCTGGTGGATCTGCTATGGTTCGGCGCCAAGCCACAACCCGCGCAGTGGCTGGGCATGGCGCTGATTCTGGGCGCCGTCTGGGTCTACCGGCGCGGCGAGCAAAAAACTTAGCCAAAACTGCTGCTAATGCTTATAGATAAAGCGCTAGCAGCTATCTTTTTAAATCCAGGGGGCGATGGCCAGTACAAGCGGCATCAGCACCGCCGTAGCGACACCGTTCAGCCCCATGGCCAGCGCCGAGAACGCGCCCGCCGTGGGGTTGAGCTGAATGGCACGCGCGGTGCCAATCGCGTGGGCGGTCAGGCCAATGGCAAAGCCTTGAACGGCCGGGTCTTTAAGGCGCAGAAAACGGCACAGCAGCGGTGCCATCATGGTGCCGCTGATGCCGGTGATGGCTACGGCCACAGCCGCCAGAGAGGGCTTGCCGCCAAAACGCTCGGCCATGGGCAAAGCGATGGGGATGGTGGCTGATTTGGGTGCCACGGCAATCAGCGTCGCCTCAGAACCGCCAAACAACCAGGCAATGCCCAGCGCAGAAAACAGCGCCACCAGGCAACCCACAAACAGCGCCACGCTGATGGGCAGCCACAGCTCCTTGATACGTTCACGCTGGGCGTAGAGCGGAATCGCCAGCGCCACCGTGGCCGGGCCAATCATCAGCCCCAGGAGTGACACGCCGCTGCGATAGGTCTCATACGGCGTGCCCGTCACCATCAGAATCCCGACGATGACCACCACACCGGTAAACACTGGAATCAGCGTGGGCCGGTTGCCGCTTTTTTTGTAGATCGCCATGGCAGCAAGGTAGACGATCAGCGTCAATACCAGCCAAGGCAGGGGCGAGCCTTCGGCAAGGCTCAGCCAGGTGGTGTGCAGGCGGTCAAGCAGAGGCGTGCTCATGCGGGCTGCTCCTGCTCTGGGGCTCTTTCATCGTTGCCTTCATTGCTGCTCTGAAGAGTGCGCTGGCGCTGCAGAAAAAAGCGGAAAGTGAGGGCGGTGGCCGTAAATGTGATCGCAGCACCTGCCACGCAAGCCAGCACAAACGGCAGCCATTCGCGGCGCAGGTGGTCAAATTCCAGCATCACGCCCGCGATGACAGGGATAAACAGCAGCATCATGTTCTGCAGCAGCACCTGCGCGGTGTCTTCCAGCGGCTTGGGCAGGCGCTTGTAAAACAGCAGTCCAACCAGCAGCAGCAAAGTCCCAACGAGTGCTCCGGGCAGTGGCAGGCCGCTGATGCGCACCAGAAACTCGCCCAATAACTGAAAGGCGAAAAGAACAGCAATCGCATACAACATGTGGGTAGCTAGCTCCTGAAATAAGAGTGGTGGACTGGCGCTGGATGTAGGGCTGTATGGTGTCTGAGGGCTTGATGAATTTAGGTAAAGCCGTCAATCAGCTATTGCGCGTGGCAAATGAGAGGTTTATCTTGAGTCCCAGGCGCTTCGGGGCCGGAGCGACCAGTCTCATCAGACGAGCTTAGGAGAAATCACCATGCAAACAGCAGTCTATCGTGCACCTGTGTATGAACCTACGGTCGATGAATTGGAAACGCTCAAAAAGCTGGAGCTGGGCGAAGATGTCTCGCTAGGGGCGGCCGTCAAGGAATACCTGTCCAGGCGCCTGCTGGAGCGTGGCTTTGTCGTGCAGGACGAAGAAAAGCATTGGCATATCACCGATACCGGCCGTTTGCTGATCCGGCGCACCCTCTGAAAGATCAAGGGTTAACCCTTTATTGGGCATCTGCCTGATTTGAAGGCAATCAACCGGCAAGGACGTCAATACAAGGGAGAGGAAGCCTGCATTGATGGAATTCCACTGGATATCCACGG
This sequence comes from Comamonas sp., assembly GCF_036643215.1. Classification (GTDB taxonomy): domain Bacteria; phylum Pseudomonadota; class Gammaproteobacteria; order Burkholderiales; family Burkholderiaceae_C; genus Comamonas. Next base: position 96,484 of record NZ_JAVXSJ010000016.1, read on the forward strand.
AATTATCAACAGGATCTGTGGAAAAAAGCGCCGCGAGAATCGGCGCTTTTTTTCAGGGCTGAATCAGGAGCAGGGTTGCTCTGATTGACAGCCACCTTTGGCTTCGACAATACGCTCGCTTTGACGCTGAAAAGACATTTTTCAGAGGAAGCTGCTGTGCAGTCGCAGGCTTGAGCAGCTTTTCTTGGGTGAATAGCTGGTCGGCTTCAGAGGCGCAGAAGCACAGTTTTGAAGCGAGAGGCGGCACATTCCCATGTGCTCACAAGGGCCTGATTGCAAAAAGTTATGCACAGTTGCCGCACTCTTTCTGAAAAGTGAGCAGATAAGGCAGATCCTGCCTAAGCCCGGCAGCGGGAAGACATGGATAAAAGGATAGGGCGATGTACCCGATTCGCCGTTTTCTCTGGAGTCAGAGAATAGAAAAGCCGAGAAAGTGAATTCACTTTCTCGGCTTGGGTATCTGGTGCCGGGGCCGGAATCGAACCGGCACACCTTTCGGTGGGGGATTTTGAGTCTGACCACTTACCCTTGAGTGGACGTGGATTGTAGCGCGTTTTTTGCGCAAAAAATTGCTAAAGTCTCATTCGAGCAATATGGCATTGCGCCTACGCCTTTTATTGCACGACAGCATGGCGGAGGGACGTCGGCGACTTAGAGTGTTATGAAAAAGTCGATTTAGCTGAATGCTGAATCGACCATTCAGGTCAATGAGTTATTGCGACCTTCACTCGATAGAAAGCGGCGGTTTGACCGTTGCTGGCAGGCCTACATCCACCGGCTCTACCTTTTTTAGAGGCCATACCAGATTGGTCGATGTGCTTGGTCCACAGGATGGGTTGTCGATTCCCTCTATGCCACCGGCTCCGAGTGAGACGGTTAGTGATGTGCCGTTACTTTCTACAGTGCTCGGGACCATGAGGCTATCTAGCGATCCTGAAAACAACATCCACTTGCCGTACATAGCAATGGGGGGGTTGGGGACACCATTCCTTAGGGCGGATCCGCCAGAGTTGAAGTAGGCAGTGCCACCACACTTAAGTGTGTTTGTGTCATGGGAAGAATAGTAAATCTGGGCAGCTGGGTAAGTTCCTGTCCAGTTGATTTTGGTCTGATGGCCTGTTGAGGTTTGGAAAGTCACTTCTAGATTTGTTGAGGAAATCACGGATCCCAGCGTAACCCCATTGGCGTCCTTAAGCTTTAGCGCGCCAGAGCCGGCAGGACCTGTTGCCCCTGTAGGGCCAGCCGGGCCAGTTGCTCCAGTTTGACCAGTTGCTCCAGTCTGACCAGTTGCTCCAGTTGCTCCTGCGGGGCCAGTTGCACCATCTGCACCTGCAGGACCCACAGGACCCACAGGACCTTGATTTCCTTGAGGTCCTTGCGGACCAGTGTCACCTATCAGCGAGGTGCCTACTCCAGGCCATGCTCCATTGGTCTTGGGACCGAAAATGAACTTGCTGGTTGTATCAAAATAAAGATCACCATCGATTCCGATTCCACTTCCTGGAATACCTGCGCCGGAGATGATGCTTGCTCCGGCAGCTCCTGTGACCCCAGTAGAACCGGGTGCTCCAGTTGCTCCAGTTGCTCCGGTAGCACCAGTAGCACCAGTCTGCCCAATCAGCGAGGTTCCCGTCAGAGGCCAAGCACCAGAGGCCTTAGGGCCGATGAGTAAGCCGGCAACGGAATCGATATAGAAGTCGCCATTCGCGCCAATCGAATTGCTTGGTGCTCCCGATCCGCCAATAAGGCTGGCCCCAGGTGCTCCGGTTGCCCCTGTTGGTCCAGTCGCTCCAGTAGGCCCAGTTGCTCCGGTCGCTCCGGTCGCTCCAGTCTGACCGTTTGCCCCAGCAGGGCCAGTTGCACCAATCGGGCCAAGTGATCCGACGATGCTGATACCGGTAGTGGGCCAGGCACCGCTAGCTTTGGGACCGTACAGAATCTTGCTGGAAAGGTTTATATAGAAATCGCCGTCAAGGCCGATCGTGTCAGCTGGGGTGCTTGTCCCGCTGTAGAGCCCAGGGGAGGTGCCGCCAGCGCCGGCTGCTCCAGCAGGACCAACCGGGCCTGTTGGTCCTACTAGCGACAGGCTGGCGGCCGGCCATGCACCACTGGTTTTTGGGCCATACAAACGACCACTCTTGTAGTCGAGGAAAAATGCTCCGTCCGATCCGACTGTTGAGGCAGGCGCCTCTGTACCACTCAGCAATTTCAGGTCGGATACCTGATTGCCAGTGCTGGGGGCGTTTCCGCTGTCACTACTAGAGTCGCTTCCACCACCACATGCAGCCAAAGCGGCAACGGCAACCAGCGTCATAGCTAGAGAACTAATTCTCATCATTTTTCCCAATTAAAGAGGTGATTCAAATCGTATCAGGTTGCAATTAAATGTTGTAATTTCATGAGTCCATGCGGTTTGTGCATGTTGGTGCTCGCCAACAGATTCACTCTGTAAGGCCAGCGCTCCAATCCAGCTTGGAGTTTCCGAAGCATTGATTGACTGCACCCTGAAACTTCGGGCGTGTAAGGTAACAGCGGGACCCTTGATCTAATATTTCAGAAATGCATGCAGAAGCTGTGTGCGGCAATTAATTTCAGCGCACTGCCTTCAACCGCGTAGCCCGCATCCGGTAATGCTTGCGCGTCACGTTCACGCTGCTGTGATCCAGCAGCTTTGATGCTTCATCAATGTCTTCGGCCAGGTTGGCGGCGAAGCTGCGCATGTCGCGCAGGTACATGGCGCGGATCTGTTTGCCGCGTTCGGTGTCGCCGGCGACTTCGGAGCGGTAGGCGGCCGCGTCGCGGGCGTCTTCCCAGCGGCGGGAAATCATGCGGTAGGTGACCGGCCGACCATCGGGCAGCACCAACAGGTTGGGGCAGAGCGTATCTACCAGTTCGCGGCGCTGGACGATGCGGGTAAGGACTGGCGATTCGGTGATGTCGAACTCGATGGCACCTTTGACTTTCTGAGTCTTGTTGGCGATGCGCTTGAGCAGGCCATTCTTGGGCATCTCTACCGCGATCACATCCTTCAGTCGCATGCCCGTGGCAGACGCCATATCCATGCCGTCGCGCAGCACTTGATCGGCCTGGGCGTAGACGGCTCGGAATAGCTCGGGCGTCACTTCGAAAACTCTCGCGTTCTCCTCGTTCTTCCAGCCGCGTATGCCCTCGGCTGGCCAGGGGCTACGCGTCATGCCCCAGAGCTTGGCCTTGCCCCAGATCAGGCGCAGCAGCGACATTTCACGGTTGCCCTGAGTTTTGGCAGTGCGAAGGTCCAAGTACTGGCGCAGCGTGGGCAGATCCACCTCATCCCAGACCATCTGGCCAAACACAGGGCGGATGGTGCGAAGGTTCTTCAGGTAACCGGCATATGTTTCCGCGCTGTACTTGGGCAGCCGCCTGCGCTTACTGGACTATGTGGAAGCGATGTTTAACGGTCGCTGGTATGAGCCGCCGTTTCCGCTCGATGGGCTGGCGGATGCTTTCCGGGCATCGCCGCACCACAGCTCTGCCATCTACCTGAAACGCAACCTGCTGACTGCGAGCTTCATTCCGCATTCGATGATGTCGCGCGAAACTTTCAAGGCCTGGGCCACGGACTTTATGGTGTTCGGCAACGGATACCTTGAAGCCCGCCGCGCTTTGTCCGGCCGTACCATGCGCTTTGAGCATTCGCTGAGCCGGTACATGCGCCGAGGCCAGGAGAAGCGCTATTTCTACGTGCCCAACTGGCGCGAAGAACATGAGTTTGTGCCTGGCTCTGTCTTCCATCTGCGCGAGCCCGACATCAATCAGGAGCTGTACGGCCTGCCCGAGTATCTGAGCGCGTTGCAGTCGGCGCTGCTTAATGAGTCGGCCACGATCTTCCGGCGCCGCTACTACGAGAATGGCAGCCATGCAGGCTTCATCATGTACCTGAGCGACAGCGCTGTGAGCAATGAGGATGTGGAGAAGCTGCGCGAGCAGCTGCGCAAGTCCAAGGGGCCGGGAAACTTCCGCAATCTGTTTGTCCACGCCCCAGGCGGCAAGCCCGAAGGCCTCAAGCTGATTCCCGTCAGCGAGATAGCCGCCAAGGATGATTTCAGCGCGATCAAGAATGCCAGCAAGGACGATGTGTTGGCCGCGCATCGCGTACCGCCGGGACTACTGGGCATCATCCCCAACAACACGGGCGGGTTTGGCAATGCCAGCCAGTCCCTGCAGGTGTTCTACGAGAATGAAATAGTCCCGCTGCAAGGGCTGTTTGAGACATTCAACGAGTGGGCGGGGCTGGATGTTGTGAGGTTTCAGCCTCGCATAGAGAGTTCTACGCGAGGCGAAAAATAGTCTGCGAAGCAATCAGCTTTCTATGTGTGCTGTCTCAGTGCTCACTTTCGGAATCAATGGAGTTGCATCTTGGCAAGTGCGTGAGGCTGCTGAGACGGGCGCGGCTGAGCAGCAACATGCTACTGGCTTGGGTGGTTGAGGTAACGGTTTTGGGGGGCGAGGTTTAGGTGCAGGTGTAGGTGCAGGTGTTTGAGTGACAGGCTGCTTTTCTCCACAAAGCTTGATCAGGGCCTTATCAAGCTCGTTGGAAGTGGACTTATCCTTTGACGTTGCTTCCAAGTAAACCAAGCTCGCAGGAGGAGCAGGTTTAGCTGGGACTCCTTTGTCTGCATGAACTCCAACTGAAGTCAGCGTGCTCCAAGCCAGCAATGTCGACTTATCGAGGATCACTCGCTTGCGAGGAACGGTGCTCTGAGGAGAGTTTTTGTAGTCACGCCAAACCAATTGGCGTTCTTTCAGATTGTTATCTCCCGAGTTATCCTTTTTTTCGTCTCCCGAGTCATCCTTTCCCGAGGACGTCGCTGGATGCAACTCCATCGGTGCGACCTCTACCAAAATTTGTGCACCAATCCGAGAGCGCAATGCTACTGGGCACAACACGGTGGGCTCGTCATCTTTGACCTCTGCGCAATGCATTTCGCCTAAAGCTAAGTTCAGCTGTTTACAGCCTTTGCCACTCAGGACTAAGCGTGTTGCCTCGATCTCGCCAGCTCCGAGATGTCCAACCACGATGGCCGAAGGCTTGGAGACCGATTGAGTTATCAGTAGCAAACCTAGAAGCAGTGCTAAACCAACTACAGCCATCAAGCGGATTGCCCTGCCCCATTCCATCTTCTTCTGAAAGAGTAGAGGAACTGAAGCACTAATCAACAGCTGCGCAGCGATAATTGAGTAAGCTGCTGCGCCTTCTTCTCGCAACGAACCATCTCGGCCTAGGCCAATAGTTATCAAGACGACGGTGAGTAATAAGATCCACTGTGCACACGCTGTGAGTGCCACCATAAAAGCGGCGTTGAATGGACCCCATTTGGATTTAGACTGATTTTTCTCCTCTTTTTTTGTAGATTCTGAGCCTTCTGTTTGCTGTGTTTGGTCTGCTATGGAACACTCATCCCCGGCCATGATTCGTGCCACTGCAAATGCTGCCAAAGCAGCTACGATGAAACAAATAGGAAGGCTTGCTTCCAGAGAGGCTTGATTTCCAAGTTCGAGCCCCATACTTGCTATCAACGATAGAAATGCCGCGCCTCCCGAAAGGCCTAAAGCCCAGGCATCCGTCAGCTTCCCTTGCTGCTGATAGTCATGCCACAAGGCCTTGGCCACCAATGCCGGCATAACCAAATAAGCAGCCAACACCAGCACAATAAACAGACCAAGTACGGCGTTGTTGCACAAATCAATTTGAAGTCGAGTGTCCCCTGACCCGGGCGTAG
>NZ_JAVXSJ010000017.1:0-99744 GCF_036643215.1 Comamonas sp.
GGCCAGTTGGTGGTGCGGTAGCGGGACGTGGAACTGCGAGGCTTGCTCATGCGGCTAGCCTAGCGGCTTGCGCAGACTGATTTATGCAACAACGCCGCTCGGATGTACAACGCTTGCCTGAATCGAGCCGCGATCTGAGCTAGCCCGCTGATTCCCCGGGCACGGTCCACTACTTAGTAAATCTACATTAGGGAAGCTCTGCACAAAGCAACTTCGGACGCGATATCCATCACATAAGTGTTCCGCCCCACTTTTTTGCTGCTTACCTTTCCCCCAAGATGCCCGCGTTTCGCGGGCACTTTGCCTTTCAGTCTGCTCAAACTGGTCTCAATGGACTGCTTGCGAGTAATCGGGCACGGACCATCCACAAGTTCGCCAAAGCAAACAGGGTGTGCAACTGCTGAGTGTTCTTGCTCAAGCCTCGATAGCGAACGTGGACGTGACCAAACTGGCGTTTAATGACCCGGAATGGATGCTCGACCTTCGCCCGAATCTTGGATTTGACCTGTTCAAGTTGCTCTTGCAAGGCGGGTATCGGCTGCTGCGGGTCCAGGCTCTTGCGCTTGCCACGCTTCATTGCAATGTGCCAGCGCAGCTTGCGCTCAGGTGTCGTCACAGGCATGTCGGGACGTTTGTCCACCCCTTGATAGCCTGCATCACCGTAACCATCGGTTTCCTGTCCGTGCAAAAGGCTGTTGGCTTGGGCAACGTCGCTGACGTTGGCGGCAGTTCCACGCACGGTGTGGACCAAACCAGAATCTGCATCCACACCAATATGGGCCTTCATGCCGAAGTACCACTGATTGCCTTTCTTGGTCTGGCGCATCTCTGGATCACGAGACTTGGTGCTGTTTTTGGTGGAACTGGGTGCGGAAATCAAGGTCGCATCCACGATGGTTCCTGTGCGCAGCAGCAGTTTTTTGCTCACCAGCAAGTCTGTGACGGTTTGCAGGATTTGCTCTGCTAACTTGTGCGTTTCCAGCAAATGACGGAAGCGCAGGATGGTGCTCTCATCTGGTGTGGCGCTGTCCCACGACAAGCCTGCGAAGTCTCGGAACAGCGGCATGTCATGTAGCGCCTCCTCCATGGCGGGATCCCTGAGGGTGAACCACTGCTGCATGAAATGGATACGCAGCAGCATTTCAACAGGAAACGGTGGTCGACCTTTACGCCCTTCTGGAGCGCAGGGCGCAATTAGCGCCACCAAATCCCTCCAAGGCACAACCTGCTGCATCTGTTCAAGGAATTCGCGCTTGCGGGTCTTCTTGGTGGAGAGGTTCAGGCCGAGGTTAGTTTGCTGCATAGGCCGGGATGCTGCCGCACCCGGAACGCATGTGCAAGCACATGCGTGGGTGACTTATGCAGAGGTTCCTTAGCGACTTACGAAGTCTAGAACCATTTTGTTGAAAACATCAGCATGTTCCCACTGAGCCCAATGGCCGCATTGGTTGAATACATGCAGCTCAGCATTAGGAATACCCCAAATCAGTCGTAGGCCGATATCAAGTGGAACAAAGCGATCGTCACGTCCCCAGATGACTAAAGTCTTTGCCTTGATTTCGGATAGGCGTGAACTGTAGTCGCTGAACTGTTTGGGGTTGATCTGTGCGCTTTTGACAAAATTTTCCAGATGATCTCGGCGGGCCAGAATATTGGCCAGGCGCTGTTGGTACAACTCGTCGGTAAGGCTGCTTGCATCGTACACAAACACACTCATCATGCGTTTGATATTCTCCACTGTTGGATCGCGGTATAGAGCGCCGATTAGCTTGATGCCTTCGGTCGGCATGGGCACAAAGCTGCTGGGGCCGCCGGTTCCGCCTCCCATCAAGATGAGCTTACCCACCATATCAGGGTTGGCCAGTGCAAAACCAACGGCACTGTGTCCGCCCATCGAGTTGCCAATGATGTGCACCTTGCCAATGCCCAGACCATCGAGCACCGCTTTTAAGCAGCGCGCGTTCAGATCGGAGCGTGAGCTGGTGCTAATAATTGTGTCGCTTTTGCTCCAGCCTGGGCAATCTAGCAAAATGACGCGGTAGCCTGCAGCCACCAGTGGATCAATGTTGCGGTGGAAGTTGGCCCACCCGCTAGCGCCTGGGCCGGAGCCGTGCAGCATGACCACGACTTGCTCGCCCTGGCCGACGTCGTTGTAGTGCAGTCTCAGGGGCTTACCGTCTTCGGTGATGGTGATGAAATGGCTGGTGGATTCTTCGGTGATAGGTGTGCTCATGCCTGAAATTTCGTAAAAATGCAGCGCCTTGCGAAAGGTGCTGCAAAAAGTTGAAGTTGCATTGCATGACTCGATGTTGACCGTGTCATGCCACTGATTTTTAAGCCGCTACAGTTGCACTGCGCTGGCGCAGCAAATCGAGCGCCACATCCACGATCATGTCTTCCTGGCCACCCACCATGCGGCGCTTGCCCAGCTCCACCAGAATGTCCACGGCTTTCAGGTTGTACTTGGCCGCTGCCACTTCGGCATGGCGCAGGAACGAGCTGTACACACCGGCATAGCCCAGAGCCAGCGTTTCGCGGTCTACGCGTACCGGGCGGTCTTGCAAGGGGCGAACGATGTCGTCGGCCGCATCCATCAGTTTGTACAGATCGGTGCCGTGGTTCCATCCCATGCGCTCGGCAGCGGCAATGAACACTTCCAGAGGAGCATTGCCTGCGCCAGCGCCCATTCCGGCCAAGCTGGCATCCACACGGTCGCAACCTTCTTCCACCGCCACGATGGAGTTGGCCACGCCCAAGCTCAGGTTGTGGTGGGCATGCATGCCAGTTTGGGTTTCGGGTTTCAAGACATCCTTGAAGGCGCGGAAACGGTCACGTACGTCTTGCATACCCAGTGCACCGCCCGAGTCCACCACGTAGCAAACGGTGGCGCCGTAGCTTTCCATCAGCTTGGCTTGTTGGGCCAGACCTTGAGGGGTCTGCATGTGGCTCATCATCAAAAAGCCCACTGCTTCCATGCCGAGATGGCGGGCGTATTCGATGTGCTGACGCGAAACGTCGGCTTCTGTGCAGTGGGTGGCTACGCGCACCACGCGCACGCCAGCTTCGTAGGCGGCCTTCAAGTCATGGACGGTACCAATGCCGGGCAGCAGCAAGGTGGTGATCTTGGCATGCTTGACGACGCTGGCTACTGCCTCAATCCATTCCAGATCGGTGTGGGCTCCAAAGCCGTAATTAAAGCTTGAGCCTTGCAGGCCGTCGCCGTGGGCCACTTCAATCGAATCCACCTTGGCATCATCCAAGGCCTTAGCAATTTGCTTGACTTGCTCGACGCTGTACTGGTGGCGAATGGCATGGCTGCCATCACGCAGGGTGACGTCGGAGATGTAGATTTTCTTGTTCGTGTTCATGGCGATCTTCCTCAAGCAGTGGCCAGTGTGGCAGCCAGCATGCGGGCGGCCATGTGTTCAGCGGTACGCAGTCCTGCGCTGGTCATGATGTCCAGATTGCCAGCATAGGCGGGCAAGTAATGGGCTGCGCCTTCAACTTCCAAGAACACCGAGGTCTTCAGACCCGTCAGGGAATTGCCCACGCCTGGGATGCGGATGGGCGTGTCGATGCGGTCAAACTGCACCTTTTGCTTCAAACGGTAGCCGGGCACATAGGCTTGCACATCGGCCGCCATGCGTTCCACGGACTCGGCAATCGCGTCTTCGTCCGCAAAATCGCTGAGCGTGTACACCGTGTCGCGCATGATCAACGGCGGCTCGGCTGGATTCATGATGATGATGGCTTTGCCCTTGGTGGCACCGCCCACCACTTCAATGGCTTTGGAAGTGGTCTCCGTGAACTCATCGATGTTGGCGCGGGTGCCTGGGCCTGCGCTCTTGCTGGCAATGGAGGCAACGATTTCGCCGTAATGCACCTTGGCAACACGCGAGACGGCAGCCACCATGGGAATGGTGGCCTGGCCACCGCAGGTGACCATATTCACGTTCAGCGCATCCAGATGCTCCTGGCCGTTGACCACGGGAATGCAATAAGGACCGATGGCCGCAGGCGTCAGATCAATCATGTGAATGCCGGGCTTGAGACTCCGCAAAAAGGCATCATTCTTCACATGAGCACCGGCTGAGGTGGCATCAAAGACGAAGTCGATATCGGCAAACTGGGGCATGCGGGTGAGACCTTCCACGCCTTCGTGAGTCACGGCCACGCCCATGCGGGCAGCGCGTGCGAGGCCATCCGAGGCAGGGTCAATGCCAACCATGGCCCCCATTTCGATGTTCTGGCCGTGGCGCAGAATCTTGATCATCAGATCCGTGCCGATGTTGCCGCTGCCGATGATGGCAGCCTTGAGTTTGCGGGTCATAGCAATTGCTTTCCGGGAAAAATCAGTCAATAGAGGCGCCGCTGGCTTTAATCAGCGGTGCCCAGCGTGTCACTTCGGACTGGATGAAAGTGCCGAACTGCGCAGGTGTTGAAGGAAAGGGCTGCATACCTTGATCGGCAAAGCGCTTGAGCACTTCTGGATCTTTCATGGCTTTGAGCAGCGCTTCGTTGAGGCGGTTGACAGCTGTCGCGGGTGTGCCTGTCTTGGCCACGGCACCAAACCACACTCCAGCATTCACACCGGCAATACCCAACTCATTGAGTGTGGGGACATCGGGCATTTGTGAGGCGCGCTTGTCCGCTGCAATGGCCAGTGGCTTGAGTTTTTTGCCGGCAATCAAAGGCGCTGTGCTGATGACGGGGTCAAACATAAAGTCCACCTGACCGCTCATCACATCTTGTAGCGCAGGGGCTGAGCCTTTGTAGGCCACATGGTTGAAGGTGCCGCCTGTCTTGCCCCGGAAGGTTTCACCGAGCAGATGGCCAATGGATCCCATGCCTTGTGATGCGAAGTTCAGACCACCCTTACGGACCTTGGCTTGCTGCACCACATCGCTGACGCTGTTCATGGGGCTGTTGGCTCCAACGACCAGCACCAAAGGTGAGGAGATCAACGAGGTGATAGGGGTGAAGTCTTTGAGCGGGTCGTACGAGAAGTTGCGGAACAACGTGGGGTTGATCGCGAACATCTCGGTGGCCGCCACATAAATGGTGTGGCCGTCAGCAGGTTGCTGGCGCACGAAAGCGGCGGCAATCTGGCCGCCGCCGCCAGGTTTGTTGTCCACTACAACAGGCTTTCCCAGTTGCTCACTCACCTTCAGGGCCAGAATGCGGGCAATGGCATCGGTGATGCCACCTGCGGGAAATGGCACGACCATCGTCAGCGAACGGCTGGGAAAGGTGGGTGCGGTGGCTTGTGCCCAGACGGGCGAAGCCGTTGCAGCGAGGGTGAGGGCCGTCAGGCTCAGCAGGTTACGTCGATTCCACATGCGATTGTCTCCGTTGGTTTTGTGTAGCTTGCAGGGGTAGAAAAGCGAATTCTTAAATGGGGCTGGCTGCTATTAGAGAGCTATAAGGCAGCCAGTGAGCCCATTAGATTTGTCCGAACTGGGCGCGGACCGAGCCGACGCCGCTGATATGGGCCTCAAAGCGGTCACCTGCTTGCACAGCAACCATGGGGCCGAGAGCACCGGTGAGAACCAGATCACCCGCACGCAGGGGGTGGCCTAGTTGTGCCAGTTTGCGAGCAAGCCAGACAGCGGCGTTCAAGGGGTGACCCAGACAAGCGGCGCCAGAGCCGATGGAGGCCACTTCACCGTTGCGATCCATCTTCATTTCGCACAGCTTCAGATCCAGAGCATTCAGGCGTGTGGGCACGGCGCCCAGAACCACCAGACCGCTGGAGGCGTTATCGGCCACCGTGTCGATGAAGCGAATATTCCAGTTGGCAATTCGGCTGCCCACGATTTCAATCGCTGGCAGCACATAGTCGGTGGCGTTGATGATGTCGACCAGCGTAGCGTCCTTCAAGTCCAGATCGCGCGCGAGCATGAGTGCGACTTCGGCTTCTACTTTGGGCTGCAAAGTGCGCGAAAAAGGTATGACTTCATCGTCGCCATAGACCATGTCAGCAAACAAAGTGCCGAAGTCAGGCTGATCTACCCCTAACTGCTTTTGCACGGCGAGCGAAGTCAGGCCAATCTTGCGGCCCACAATGCGGCGCCCTTGCGCTTGTGCATGCTGCACATTGGCCAACTGCACAGCATAGGCGGTTTGGTTATCACTGATCTCGTCGCGCAGCGGCTCGATGGGCGTGGAGGTGGCCTCAGCTTGGCGAAGGCGTTCAGCCCATTGGGCGATTTGGAAGGTGGATTCAGACATGGTGATCTCGCGTTCGTTTATTGCTGGGTGTGCATCAGCATCAGCCCGTAACCTGCGATCAGGGCAGGAATAGCGCGATAGGCGCGTACGGGGCAGGGTAGCTCGGTGTTCAGCGGCAAGGCGCTGCGTGCGACCAGCCATGTTTTGGATTCGTGGGCGGAGTTGCCGGCTTCCTTGGCAATAGAGTCTTCGCTCATTGCGCAAAGGCTTGCAAGCTCACCGCTGGCAATCGCTTCCATCCATTGCAGGTCCCATTCGGGGTTGAGCGGCTTCATCCAATCTTCACCATTGGCCAGCGCCATACCGGCTGCTTTGACGCGCTCGGTCTTGGCGTCACGCTCCAGCAACGTCGGAGTCTGCTTGATGGTGATGCGCTCGCGCACAGCGGCGTCAGGGTGCTCCAGCGTAGGCACAGGGGGCTCGTGCGACAAGCCGCCTGAGCCAATCAGCAAGGTGCGCTGAGGCAGGGTGTCTAGGAACTTGCCAATGGCTTGGCCTAGTTCAACACAGCGCCCCATGCGTGCGATGCAGGGTTGAGCCACCGCATTCAGAAAGATTGGCACCACTGGCGGGGTTTTTAGCTCATCGCCCCACAAGGCTTGCAGTGCTTGGGAGAACCCATGATCGACCAGCATGCGCCTTGACACTGCCATATCGAAGTGTGAGTCCATCAAGTGCTCTGCCAAAGCAATGGCGGTATCACTGGGGACATTCAACGGGCCAGCAGGAGACAGATAGTCGCCAACGGCTGTTACCTCACTACCAATACAGAAGGTAGGCATGAGTTCATTGAAAAAGCCGTTGTAGTGATCCGGGCCAATCAAGATGATGAGTTCAGGATCGAAGGCGAGAACGGCTGCTTTGGCTTGTGCGACGGCGTCGTCCAGGGCTGTCTGATCTTCGGAACTGATGGGGTTGAGTCCCAACAGTGGCGAATGAGACATGCCCAAAAATGCGCGCTTTGCATTTTGGAGCGTGACTTGCATCATGCAAACGCCTCTTGTGTGGATGGCATCTGTGCGTGCAGAACGCCAGCGAGCTGTTGCGTGACGCTGGAAACTTCTTGCGGTGATGCCAAAGCTGCGACAAAGCGGTCTGGGCGAACGAAGACGATGGACTTGCCTTGCGTGCTAAACCAATCTTTGATGCGGCCTTGTGCATCGCCGATGGTCAACACACCCTCGCGAGTGGGGGATGCATGCTGCAACTGCACGGCTGGCATGACGCGGATAAAGCGTGCGCCCAACTTCTTCCAGAAGGCTAGGCTGGCTTCATTCATACCGTAGCTTGGATCAGTGCCCCAAGCAATGATGGCAAAGTGCAGGCCAATCAGGTCATCCAGACGCACGGTTTCGCCTTCAAGGGTCGAGACTCGGGGCTGAATAAACATGCGACCGATGGGGCTGGGTTGAGGAGCCTCAAGTCCATGCACCAAACGGCCAAAGACAGAATCTTTTTTCTCTGCCATCAGACCCAGCAAACGGCTCAGTGGCGTGTCGCCAGAGCTGCCCAGCAAGCTGGCAAACGGCGTTTTAAAGCCTTGATTTTGCGTAGCGGTTTGATGCAGAACCACACCTTGCTCATAGCGCGGCATGGGCTTGAAGCGCATCTCAGAGAAGTACTGCTTCACGGGTGGCACGGCATTCATCGCCAGCATCAAGGTGTCGCGCACCTTGGCGGCGGTATGGCTTTCCGGGGCAAAGATGTCGCCTGCAACTTCGGATAAGTGAATCATGCTGCGTGCATGGCTGCGACGCTCTTGCTCATAGCTGTCGAGCAAGGAGGGGCCTGCTTGGCCTTTAACGACCATTGCCAGCTTCCAAGCCAGATTGCTGGCGTCACGCATGCCGCTGTTGTAGCCCTGACCTTGCCAGACGGGCATGATGTGCGCCGCATCACCCGCCAGCAAAATACGGTTCACGCGGAACTGGTTGGCCAAGCGTGCGTTGTGGGTGTAGACGCGTTTGCGGATGTAGTCAACCTTGTCTGGATCGGCCACCACTTTGCGCATGAGCTGGGCCAGGTTTTCTGGTTTGGACAGCTCTTCCTCTGTCTCGCCGGGCATGACCATGAATTCAAAGCGGCGAATGCCATGGGGCAGGGCGGCGGATACGTAAGGACGTTCTGGGTCGCAGTGCATGCCGATGTGCGGCGTGCCCAGTGGGTCATTGCGAACGTCAACCACAATCCATTGGTTGGGCTTGGTGCGGCCTTCGAAGCCAATGTTCAACGTGCGGCGGATCAGGCTGTTGCCACCATCACAAGCGAGCATGTACTTGGCGCGCACGGTGCGCTTCAGGCCTGCTGTGCTTTTGATCTCGGCGGTAACGCCAGAGTCGTTTTGGGTGAAGTGCTCAAGTTCATGACCCAACAGCACTTGCACCTGAGGGAAACGCTCCAGACCCTTGTAGAGAATGGCATCTACCTGAGGCTGAATAAATGCGTTGCGACGTGACCAGCCAAACTCGTCTGTACGCGGCTCGATAGAGGCAAAGCACTGACCTGTTGCGGTATAAAAACGCATCCAGTGATCAGGCGTGATGTGGGCCTGAACTTGTTCTGCTAAGCCAGCAGCTTGCAGCGCGCGCAGGGATTCGTCATCAATACCGATGGCGCGTGGGTAATCGATGATGCTTTCGAGCTTTTCCATCACCAGCACGCTGACACCTGCCAGGCCCAAGGTGTTGGCCAAGGTCAGTCCAACTGGCCCCGCTCCAACAATCAAAACATCGTATTCGTTGACTTCAATGGCTTGCTGATCTTTGGCATTCATTCCTGTGTCTCCCATGTCGCTTCAGCGCGTAATTCCCGCTGCTTTGATCATTCTCAACACCCATGACAAAATTAAGAACAGCGTGCACTTGGTGCACATAAATCATGGGGGATACCCTTGGGTTTCAATTTGCTAGTGAGAACACAGGCGCCGAAACCTTTGGCTGTATGCGACAGGCGCACCGCAGATTTGTGCTCAAACACTTGTTTAATATGCAAACATCCAATCTCGCAACGATCAACAACGACTACAAAGATGTGCGCAGCCTGTCGCGTGGCCTTGCGTTGTTGCAGGCGCTTAATCGCGCGCCTGGAGGGATTGCGACCACGACGTCACTGGCGCAAAGTTGCAATATTCATAGAACTACGGTGAAGCGTCTTTTAGAGACATTGCGAGCCGATGGTTATGTGCGAAAGGGTGAAAAAGAAGGCCAGTACTGTTTGACTTTTGCGGTGCGCGGCCTGAGTGAAGGCTTTGTCGATGACGACTGGGTGGAGAAAATTGCATTACCACTCATGCGTGCAGCCATCCCAGATTTGCTTTGGCCTTGCGATTTGGGGACTTTGGAAGGTGGGTTCATGGTGATCCGTGAGAGTACTCATCGCTTCAGTCTTCTGTCCCAGCACCGAGGGAAAATTGGCGAAAAACTGCCGTTGTTTTTTACGGCAATGGGACGTGCGTATCTGTCAGCCTGCTCTACCGATGAGCGGGAAGGATTACTCACACTGCTTGCACAACGCGCTGATGAAGTGGGAGTGATGGCAAGAGATTCGGGTACGGTAGATCAATTGATTGCGGAAACACGTTCTCGTGGTTACGCCATCAACGATGGTGATTGGGATAGAGAAGACGCGTTTGCGGCCATTGCCGTCCCGGTGACTTGTGGGCATCAGTTGCTCGGAGGGATCAATATGGTGTTTCCCAAAGCCTCGGTCAGTGTGGAAGACATAGAAAAGCGCTACTTTCCTCGTTTAAAGCGCTTGGCTCAACGTATTGGCAAGGATATTCAGCCATGGATGAGCAATCGCGAGTAGCAGAGCGCAATAGAAGTCCACGCCTGTGATTTTTAGGGCGCTCATGCAACCTGCTATGTGTCTGATGAAGGTGGACGGTGAATCCATGGTCAGGGCAGTTGGTGGCTTGCATGATCTGACGTCATGGAAGCCCTGAAAAAGGTCGTTTTAGTTTTTCAGCCATCGCTTCTACATTTCTTCCTAAGCATCCATCAATAAGGAAGAAGCCATGTCTGTGACCGTCGAAATTGAATCTAAGCAATGTAATAGCCCTGCACAGCTGCGTGCTATGGCAGCTACGCAAGACTGGAGCGATTACCGTGCCCGAGCCTATCAGGTGGGTGGAGAATTTGTGAAGGCTGTCGAAGCGATCACGCCTGAGATTAAGTCTTTGAGCCATGAATCCGAGCGCGAGGGCAAGGTCAGCCAGCGCACCGGCGAGTTGATGGTGCAAGCTGGCGTTTTTCGCACCTTCACGCCATTGCAGTACGGCGGCTTGGAAGTCGATCCGGCCTCGTTTTTTGAAGGCGTGATGAAAATTGCCGAAGCAGACAGCGCCGCAGCATGGATTGCCGGACAACTGAATTGCCACTCTTTTGAAGTCGCGTTGATGAACGAGCGCATGCAAGAAGAGTTTTGGGGCGACAACCCCGACACCCGTGCCTCTAGCTCGTATGCCCCTATTGGCAAGGTGCGAGCCGTTGACGGAGGTTATGAACTCAATGGCACATGGACTTTCTCCAGCGGCGTGGATCATGCACAGTGGGTGATTTTGGGCGGTGGCGACAAAAACTTTGTGGTTCCCGTGACTGATCTGGAAATCGATCACAAGAGCTGGAACGTCGAAGGCCTGAAGGGCACGGGCAGCAAGTCGCTTACATTGCTCGACGTTTTTGTGCCGGAATACCGCGTGCACCACTTGCGCGATACCTACGAAGACAACAACGCTGGCTGGCTGCTCAACAACCGTCCACTCTACTGGCTGTCGTTTATGGGCATCTTCAACTCCACTGCCACCAATACGGTTATTGGTACAGCCAGCTATGGTTTGCAGTATTTCATGGAGCAAGCCAAGGTGCGCCTGACTCGTCAAGGCACGGGTGCACCCATTGCCAACAATCCTTTTTTGCACTTGAAGCTGGCAGATACGCTAACCAAGGTTAGCGGCGTGCGCAATCGTCATCTGAATAACTGGCGTGCCTTGTTTGATTTGGCCTGCAAGGGCCAGGAAGGCACGCCGTTGGAGCGCATGCGTGTGCGCTTTGAGTCGGCGGATGCCAATGCGACTTGCTTTGATGCGATTCACGAAATATGGCCTATTGCTGGAGCAGCAGCTTCTGCGCAAAACAACGATTTGCAACAGGTTTATCGTGATTTGATGGCTGCCCGCAACCATGGATCGGCCGGTCGCGAGTTGGCCGCTAGCCTGTACATCAAAACCATGTTTGGCATGGAGCCTGCACCATTTAGTGATATGGGAACGTTGGCTTACTACAAGTAAATCTACACAAGGCCCCCAAAGCTTTCACACCCTTTGACTTTGGAGATCGAGCAGCGGCTGGCTATATGCACTTCCGCTGCTCTGAAAGGGTGATGAAGATTTCCTTGAATACGCACGTTGGGCTACCTTGATGGCCCGAGCGTCGTCGACCTAAATCACTCCATGAACACCGCTCATTTACTCAACACTGCTTCTGCTGTGCATCCCGTAGAAGAAGGCAAGCCTCAAGATGATGCGCGAGCCTTTCGCCGTTGCCTGGGACAATTTGCCACTGGTATTGCGATCATCACCACAGAATTTGAAGGCCAGCCGGTGGGTATGGCCGTTAACTCTTTTGCGGCTGTTTCGCTGGATCCTGCGCTGGTTCTGTGGTCTATCCGCAAGGAGTCCTGCAGTGCCCAAGCTTTTTTAAGTGCGCAAAAATATGCCGTCAACATCCTGGAAGAAAGCCAGACCGAAGTCTCACGCATCTTTGGTGCTGGACGTGCAGACAAGTTTGAGCAAGTCAACTGGGTCAGTGGTTTGCACGGCTGTCCCTTGATTGCACCTGCTATCGGGCATTTTGAATGCGCGCTGGAGCATGTTGCTGATGGGGGCGATCACCATATTTTGATTGGCCGTGTTCTGCGCTTTGCCCGCTTTGATGGTCATCCACTACTGTTCACGCAAGGGCAATATGCAGTAGCGCAAAGCCATCCCTCGCTGCTTACACCCGTTGCTGAGCAAACGCTCGCGCCCGTGCAAGAGTCGTCTGAGATGCCGCTGCTGTCGTTGCTCAAAGCCACTGCACAAAAGCTCTCTGGTCAGTTTGAAGAACATCGCGAAGCCTTGGGCATGACGCTGGCCACCAGCCGCATGTTCAATGCCTTGGGGGACGGTGTCTGCACGCTGGATGGTCTGGAGCGCACTACATATTTAGGTCAATCTTCTACCGAAGATGCCTTAAACGAGATGCTGGCCAATGGCTATGTGACGCATGCAGACGCTTCGGGCGAGTACACGTTGACCGCCAGCGGCCAAAGCAAAGTGGAGGCTTTGCGCCAGCGCGCTATGGACTTCACTTCGCAAAAGCTCAAAGGCCTGACGGCCCAAGAGATTGCAACGGCCAAAAAAGTGATGGATTCGTTGCAGACCCACTGATTGCAAGCTGCACGGTATCCATCTGCAAGTCTGCCCGCTGGAGCGGAGCAGACTTGTTTGTTTTTCAGTGACTGCAGGAGACTACAAAATGCTTATTGATACGCTGGTTGATCACGCTCTTAACACTCCATTCGAGGCTTTCGACGAAGCCACAGTGAACGCCGCCAAGTTGCGCTTGGTCGATACGCTCAGCTGCACAGTAGGTGGATGGCAAGCAGGCGGAAACAATGCCATGTTGGAGCTGATTCGTACCTGGGGCGGTGCAGCGCAGGCCAGCATTTTTGCGCATGGTGACAAGGTGCCACTTCAGCATGCGGTCATGATGAACTGCTTGATGGGGCGCTCTTTTGACTTTGAAGTGGCCGGGCCGGAGCCAGAAGGTGCCAATGCCCACAAAATGGTGGGCCATGTGTGCAGCACCACGGACCCCACCGCATTTTCAACCGCGGAGTTTGTGGGCAGTAGTGGCAAAGAGCTGATCGCAGCCGTGGTGCTGGGTGGCGATATTGGCGCGCGGATTGCGGTCTCTGATCAGTTTAATTTTGACAAGTGCTTTGAAGTATGCGGCACGGCGAATGCCATGGGCGCTGCAGCAACAGTGGGCCGTTTGATGGGGGCCAATCATGAGCAATTGGTGAATGCATATGGCATTTTGCTGCACATGATGGCTGGCTCTTTCCAGTCCTTGTGGGACGGAGTGGATACCTTCAAACTGCCAGGTGCCTTGGCCGGCTACAACGCTGTGCTGGCCGTTGAGTTGGCCATGAAGGGGTTCAAGGGCGTGAAAGATCCGCTCAATGCTCCGCAAGGCTATTTCAACTTGTACTGCCACAACCCGCAGCCAGACAACGCGTTGATCGATTTGGGGCAGGTGTTTTATGCCAAGGGCATGCACAAGATTCATCCGTCTTGCTACGGCGTGCACAACCCCATTGAAAGCGCGCTGGAAATTGCACGCAACCAAGCCTATGAGGTGGCAGATATCACCTCGGTCACGCTGGAAGTGCCCCCAAACCGCATCAAGCACTTTTTGAACCAGACCATAGCCCAAGGTGATGCGCAGCCTCGTTCGCTGTTCAGCATTCCGTATGGCGTGGCCAATGCATTGCTGCGCCGCGAAGTGCGAATTGAGCACTACACCGAAGGCTTTATCCGCGATGCCGATGTGATTGCCCTGTCGGCCAAGGTGCAGTTGGTACCCTCCGATGAGATGGCGAAGCCCCATGCAGGGCGGCTGACGGTGCACTTGCGCAATGGTGAGCGTTTTTCTGCCTTTAGAGACACCCCGCTGGGCTGGGGCGACAATCCGGTCACGCCCGCGCATGTGCGTGAAAAATATGATCGCAATATGACGTTCTCAGGCCGAGTGACACCGGAGCAAGCCCAGCAAGGGCTGCTGCTGCTTGATCAGCTAGAGATGCTGAGCGATGTGCGCTCTCTGGTGTCGTGCTTTGTCGGCCAAACAGCGGCATAAAGTACTGCGAGGATGTGAAAGAGCGCCACTCACGGGCGCTCTTTGTCTGGTGTGACCTGCTGCGTCGCGTCTTGTTTCTCGCGTCGTTGGGTGCTTATGCCTTAGGAGGAGGGCATATTGGTTTCTGCCGTCTTCAGCAGCCATTGCTTGAAGCCGTTGACCTTGTGGTCTTTTTCGGACTCTTTGGATTGCACCAAACAGTAGCCTTGTTGTGGTCGGTGGGTTTGGGTAAACACCTGCACCAAGCGGCCAGATTTCAGTTCTTCCTGAAACAAAAACAGGGGCACCAGCGCGAAACCAAGGCCTGAGATCGCCGCCTCAGCAATCATCAGCAGTTGGTGAAAGCGTGGAGCTTGCCCCATGTCGAGTGAGCCCAAACCAACATCAGCAAAATATTCCGCCCAAAAGTCGCGTGTTGGGTTGGTGTGGGCCAGAAGCGGCTGGCCTATCAGGTCTGCAGGGGCTGCCACTTTTTTGTAGCTCAGCAGTGCCGGTGAACACACTACGCCAAAGTCATCTCCTACGTTCAGGCGCGTGACGCTATGGCCTGCCGCGCTTTGGCCGCCAAGTCGAATGCTCAAATGCACTGGGCGCTGACTTTCCAAGGCATCCGCCTCGCTGGCCAAAATATCCACGTGAATGTGCGGATACAGGCGCTGAAAATCTGGCAGCCGCGGCACCAGCCAGCGAATGGCAAAACCGGTGTTGACAATCAGCGAGAGCGTTTCTTCCTGGGCTGAGCGACGTGCAGTTTGGCTGGCTTGCAGAATTTTGGCCAAAGCCTCGCTGACCTCTTGGTAGTAGGCAAGGCCTGCAGGGGTCAGTCGAATGAATTTGCCGCTGCGCTGAAACAAGGCAACGCCCAGATCCTGCTCCAACGTTTGCACCATCCGGCTGACGGCCGCTTGTGTGACATGCAGCTCTTGTGCTGCACCCGTAAAACTCAGCAGTCGGGCTGCCACAGAAAAATAGCGCACTGCCGTCAGTGAGGGTATGCGCGCTGAAATGCGCAGGGGCTGGCTCATCGGTCAATCCAAGAAATGCTGGTCTCGCCAATGTCTTTTGCCAAGGCCTGAAGTTTGGGCAAGTAGGCCTGAGCTATCGCTTCGGTGTCCAGGGCATTTTTGGTGAACACCAAATTCAGTGCGCCCAGCAATGTGCCATCGCACTGCACTGGCACGGCAAGGCTGGAAAAACGGGCATTTTGCACATCAGCGCTCAGCGCGTAGCCACGGGCACGGGTTTGGTCGATGATCTCTTGAACGGTTTGCAGGTCGGCTTCGGTGACGTTGCACTCTTTTTGGCGGTAGCGCAGATCGGCCAACACAGCAGTCAATCGCTCGGAGCTGCAGGCCGCAAGGTAGGCGCGGCCGAGTGCAGTTTGCAGGACTGGAAGGCGCTCACCCAGTAAGGCGTGGTTATGCGCCATGGGACTTTGTTTGCGGGTGGAGGCCAGTAGCACCATCCAGCCTGCTTCAAACGTGGCCAGGTTGCAGGGCCATAGGAGCTGGGTGGCATGTGCCTGCAATTGGGGTAGGGCCACTTGACTCACCCATGCACGCTCTTGGTAGCCGTCCCCTAATACGCGGGCCATGCGTGACAGGCGATATTGTCCGTCGCGCTCGCCTAGGGCTACATAGCCTTCCTGGCGCAGCGTCTCCAGGAGTCGTTTCGCCGTGGTCCGGTGAATACCGCAGGTCCTGGCCAATTCGCTGGTCGAGCACATGCCGCTCGGCATTTGGTTGAGTGAGCGAAGCAGTGAAAGACCACGCGCCAAGCCTCGCACTTCTTTGTACTGCGGATCGGGGCATACGGCAGTTGAGGTGGGAGTGGTGGTAGCCATGGCCTGTAAATGTTTCGAGGAAGCGAGGATTCGATCAAACGCGTGCGTCTGTGATCGTGAGGTAGCCGATGTGTGGCGCGGGCATGTGCGGCAGCATTTTCAGTTGCAGTACAAGTATGCGATCTAGGTGTCTAGTGTTTGGTTTTTGCTATTCATATGGAAGCATTCAGTGATTGTGAATGAAGGATTTCCATGCAAATAGTGCCGAATGCATAGATATGCATAGGAGATGTGCTATGAATTTTATAAACGCATCAACGCATAGGGGTTGGCGGATTCATTGTCGAAGTAGTGCATGGGTACTTTGGCCAAAAATTCCGAAAAGCCCGTATTTCCAGCTGGCAAATGTTTTTGCATGGCTTCCATGGCGCGGCGTTCGTCGCCGCTGGAGATGGCTTTCACAATGGCGGCGTGGTCTTCCAGCGAGCGCTGGATATGCGCAGGAGACGCCAAGCTTCCCACCCGGTACATCTTGACTTGGCGACGAGCCGCCTTGATTTGGTTGGCCAAGATCAGGTTATGGCTGGCGTCATAGATCACATCATGAAAGGCCTCATTGGCCTTGCCGTATTCCTCCGGCGTGTCGGCACAGCGCTCGCACAGGGCATTGGCGGCCTCCATGCGTGCGATCTGCAACGCATCCACCCGGCGGGCCGCCAGCTTGGTGCACAGCGGCTCCAACTCGCTCACGTACTCCAGCAATGCGCGCAACTCACCAATCGATTTGCGTGCGATTTGCGCACCCGCGTGGGGTGTGAGTTTGACCAGTCCCATCTGGGCCAGTTGCTTGAGGGCATCGCGCACAGGGGTGCGCGAGACATCAAATTTTTCTGCCAGCGCACGCTCTTCCAGTGCCATGCCTGGCGTGAGTACCCCGCGGTCAATGTCATTCAGCAAAGCTTCCTGGACGTTAAAGGTGTGCCGTCCTTTGCGTGGACTAGTGGCGGGGGAGGGCGCGTTCCTTGTCTTATGAGGTATTGCGACGGCTGATGCGTGTGCAGTCATAAAGTGAAGAAATTAAGTTCAAGTACACACTTGGTTATGAAAAATGCCAATTTTCTTGTTTTAAGTACCAAATGATAGTTTTTTGATGCACTGAAGTATGTTTGGGTTTTCCCTGATGCATCTGTGCACTCTTTGCACAGTCTTTTTTATTTTTCAATGAGCTAAATAATGGCACATCTTTCAAAAAATACGTGCCAATTGGAGGTGTTGATTGCGTCAGTGAATGGCTGCCGCTGTCATCAACGCCTTTTGCTACACACAAGGATGAGACACGCTATGAAGAAAATGTTGTGCCAAATGGGGCTGGGTTGCTTGTTGGCGGTGAGTGCCGCTGCGGCCAATGCCAATGGCTACCCCAATGGATCCGTCAAGATCGTGGTGCCTTATCCCGCAGCCTCAGGAACGGATGCGATAGCGCGCATCGTGGCGGAGGAGCTCGGGCGAAAAATCAAGCAACCGGTAATTGTGGAAAACCGTCCTGGCGCTGGTGGTTTGATCGGCACCCGTTATGTGACTACCACGGCTCCTAATGGTTTGACGTTGCTGATGCACACCACAGCGTGGCCCGCTCAGCCTATTTTTGTGCGCAATCCTGGCGTGAGTGTGCCTGATGCGCTGGAGCCCATTTCCAAAGTGGCGCAAGGTCGCTTGGTTCTGACCGTTCCGAAAGATTTGGCTGCAAACACCTTCCAGGAAATGGTGGCCTATGCCAAAGAGCATCCGGGCAAGCTGAATTACGGTACGACAGGGCCTGGAGATGTGCTGCTCAGTTTTGGTGTGATGCAGGACAAATATGCAGTGAAGATGGAGCACATTCAGTACCGTGGCTCTGCGCCTTTGCTCAATGCATTGGTCGCCAGCGAAGTGCAGATGTCGCTGCAGTCCGAGTTTCCACCTTTGCCTTTCGTGAAGGAGGGCCGTCTGAAGACTTTGGCCATTACGGGTGAGGGGCGCTCTAAGGTCTATCCCAATACGCCAACTTTTACAGAACTGGGTCTTCCCAATGTTCGCAGTAACTGGATGGGGCTTTTTGCTCCCAAGGGCACGCCCAAGAATGTACTGGACCGAATCAACCGTGATGTGAACGAAGTGCTGCGCTCGCCAGAGACCATCAAGCGCGTTGAGAACCTGTATTTCGAGGCCAAGCCCACCACGCGCGAAGAATTGCGTCAGCAAATTCAGCAAAGCATCACCGAGTGGACGGCTCTGGCTGCTCGTTTGGGAATCACGCCCCAGTAAGACCGGGTAGCCACCACAGCGAACAAGACACGCAGCGACAGATCTATAGGATATTTATGTTGGACCCTAAAACCATTGCGCAACTGGCCAAAGAACTGCACGGCAGTGAGCAAAGCCGCGTGCAAAGTGAGCACTTTTCCAAGCGCTTTCCGGGCATGACGATTGAGGACGGTTACGCGATCTCGCGTGCATGGGTGGCCCACAAAATTGCGCAAGGGGATGTGGTCAGAGGGCACAAGATTGGCCTGACTTCGCGTGCCATGCAAATCAGCAGCCAAATTGATGAGCCTGATTACGGTACCTTGCTGCAAAGCATGTTCTTTGTACAAGGTGATATTCCGGTCAACCGCTTTATTGCACCGCGCGTGGAGGTGGAACTGGCGTTCATCTTGTCCAAGCCGTTGCAAGGCCCGAATGTGACGATTTTTGATGTACTCAAAGCCACGGATTACGTGGTGCCGGCCATCGAAATCATTGATTCCCGGATTGAGCAGTTCGATCGCGTTACCAAAGCGCCGCGCCGGGTGTTTGACACCATCTCTGACAACGCCGCCAACGCAGGCATTGTGCTGGGTGGTAACCCTGTGCGCCCTGATGCCGTGGACCTGCGCTGGGTCAGCGCGCTGCTGCACAAAAACGGCGTGATTGAAGAGTCGGGCGTGGCCGCTGCTGTGCTCAATCATCCGGCCACCGGTGTGGCATGGCTGGCCAACAAGCTGGCCCCATGGGGCGAGTCGCTGCAAGCCGGTGAGGTAGTGTTGGCTGGCTCCTTCACACGCCCAGTCTCCGCCGTGGCGGGCGATAACTTTCATGTGGACTACGGCCCAATGGGTTCCGTGGCCTTTCGCTTTATCTAATTGATCTTCGCACCGTTTCTCAAGGATTTTTCATGGCATTGCTACCCAAAGGTCACTTCCGTCACATTGGCATTTTTGCTTTTGAACCCTCTACGCTAATCCAGTTTTACTCGCGCTGGTTTGGTTTGGTCGTGTCCGACCACGGTATTGGCTCTACAGGGCATGAGGTGGCTTTTATGACCGCTGACCCTGAAGAGCACCACCAGTTGGCGATTGCCAATGGCCGCAAGCCCGAATGGCCCGGTATGAACCAAATCTCGTTTGTTTACGAAGATCTGGAAACGCTCAAAGGCTTGGCCGAAGACTTTCATAAAGAAGGCGTCAAGATCCTGCAGCAAAAAGACCACGGCAACACATGGAGCATCTATGTGGAAGATCCGGAGGGTAACCGCATCGAGTGCTACACCCCCACGCCTTGGTATGTGAGCCAGCCTATCTGGTGGCCGCTGGATTTGGTCAATGAAGATGTGCAGACCATCCGCGCACGTACCGAGCAATCAGCTAAGACAAGCAAGGGCTTCAAGCTGCGCAGCGAATGGCAGGCCGAGATTCAGGCACGCATTGATGCGCAGCGCCAGTTGCCTTGAATGACGCTGTTTCCGCCGACTTCTTTACGTAGTTTGAGTACTGTTTTATTTGCTTTGCTGCCGTTTATTTCAAGCTTCCATTGCCATGCGTCTCACCCCTGAAAACACCAGCCGATTTGTGCAAGCTGGCCCCGTCAAGATTCATTACCACGAGGCGGGTGAAGGCCCCGTTCTGCTGTGCATTCATGGGGGAGCTCCCGGTGCTTTTGGCTGGAGCAATTTCGGCCGCAATTTAGAGGCGTTGTCGCAAAACTTTCGCACCTTGATTGTGGATTTGCCCGGTTACGGCAAGTCTGACAAACCGGCCATTGATGGGGTGCGCACTGGTGCTTACGCGCAGTGCTTTAAAGATATGTTGGCGGCGCTGAACATTGAGAAAGCCCATATTTTGGGCATGGCCACAGGTGGCTCTGTGGCCATCAAGATGGCGCTCGAGTCTCCAGGCATTGTGGATAAATTGGTGCTCATCAATTGCCCAGGTGGCCTGTCTTTGTTCCAGCAAAAAAGTACGCCAGCCACGCACAGCTACTACCAAGGTGAAGGCCCGAGCATGGAGCGCATGCGCGCCAGTATGGAGCGCTTGGTATTTGATAAGCGCTGCATTACAGATGAGATGGTGCGTGAACGCTATGAGGCCAGTATTGCTCCCGAGTTCATGGACCAGGCGCCGGAGGGTAAGGGCGGCAAGCCTGGCGAAAACTTGGAGGTGCTGTGGCCGGAACTGCACCGCATTGAAGCCCAAACGCTGATTATCTGGGGTCGTGATAATCCAACATTAAATTACGATAACTCGCTTTTTATGTTGAATAGAATTAAGAACTCTCGGGTTCATATTCATTCTCAATGTGGTTTGCTTGTTCCTATCGAAAAGCCCGAGGAATTTAATCTTGAAGTGACGGGTTTCCTCAATCTGAAATAAATAATAATCTATTAGAAATAAGCGCAGTGATCTGCGGTGGATAAACTTGCGCGAATTTTTAATTTGCAGGTTTCTGGGGTGTGGCTAAGTCATTATGGAATTAATAATGATATTTAAAAACATCATCTGAAAAGACGTGCCGTTCTTAGACGGAATTATCAAGATAACAATTTCAGGAGACAAAATGAAAAATATAACAATGGCTTTGGCTGCCGGTACAGTGGTGGCTACAGCATGCATGGGAGCTTCGGCCCAAACCAGTTCCGTGCAACTGTATGGCGTGGCAGACATGGGCTTTGCGCACATCAGTAACAAAGAGGGAGGCAGCTTGAACGCTGTGACCAGCGGGCGTTTGCAGTCTTCTCGCATCGGCTTCAAAGGTAATGAAGACCTGGGACGTGGTTTGAGCGCGGTGTTCACTTTGGAGAGTGGTATCGAAATGGATACCGGCACATCCACTTCGTCCACGGTGTTCTTCAATCGTCAAGCATGGGTAGGCTTGAAGTCCTCGCAATTCGGTACCTTGACCTTGGGTCGCCAATATTCGCCTATTTACGACCATCTGGTGCTTTCGAGCGGGGCCCCCACTTTTGGCTTGGTCGGCGGTGCTGTGGATGGGATTGCTATCCCCGGATCCTCTGTGGGCCGTTTTGACAACACCATTGGTGGCAGCCGTACCGATAACTCCATCAAATACACCAGCCCCGATATGGGCGGTTTTACAGCAACAGCCATGATGGGCTTGGGTGAAGTGGCGGGCGATAACGCCGCAGGCCGCACGCTGTCGGCCGGTGTGGGTTACGCCAAAGGCCCGGTGAATGCTGCGGTGACCTACCTTGAGCGTGAATGCAAGACGCGCGGTGGCTGCGCGGGTGCTGAAGCCAAAGACAAGATCTTGGCTGTTGTAGGCGGCTACAACTTTGGTTTTATGCACCTGGGTGCCATTTATACGCAGCAGCGCAACGCCAAGAACGTGAAAGACGTGGACGGTGATGTGATGTCCGTGCGTGCGGTGTTCCCAGTGAACGCATGGCGCTTGTCTGCGGGTTATCAGGTGCTCAATGACAAGAGCGCGCGCAATCAGGATGTGCGTCAATTCAATCTGGGTGCTACCTATGATTTGAGCAAGCGCAGCACTTTGTATGCCTTCTACACCAACCAAAAGGTGAGCAACGGCGGAATAGCGTCGATGGGCTTGGTTAACTCCAGCAACTCTCGACAAAACCAGTGGAGTGTTGGCATGCGCCATACCTTCTAAATCAGAGATTGCTAGATATGACCCAGAAACTGAAAGCACACTTCAAACACGTTGGTATTTATGTGGTGGAGTTGGAAAAAATGGCGGCCTTCTACCAAGAATTTTTTGGGATGACGAAGACGGATGGTGGCATGGGAACTGTGGGGAAGGGGGCTTTTTTGAGCGCTGACCCTACGGAGCACCATCAGGTGGTGCTGGTGGTGGGGCGTGAGCCCGGCAGCAAGCCCACCGTGAATCAGCTTTCGTTTCTGGTGCCAGATCTCACAACACTCAAAGGTTTTCATGCCAAAGCTTTGGCAGAAGGTGTGCCCATTAATATGGTCAAGAGCCATGGCAATGCGTTGAGTCTATATGTCCAGGATCCTGAGGGTAATCAGTGCGAAATTTACTGCCATACTCCTTGGTATGTGAGTCAGCCTGTTGGAAAACCATTGGATCTCACTTTATCCGAAGAAGAGATTTTGGCTCAGGTAGAAGCGGAATGCCGTGATAACCCGACCTTTATGCCGCGTCAGCAATGGATTGAAAATATGCAGCAGCAAATGCAATCTGCCTGAAATTTTCAATTAGTAGCCTCAATCGCATTCAGTACCAAGAATAATACCAGCCAAGGATAATGGAGACAAACATGCAACGCCGCCATTTTTTGAAGACGAGTATTTCTGCATCGCTTGCCACAGTAGCCGTGGGTACACTGGCTCAGGAAAGTTCCCCGATCAAACTTCTGGTGGGGTTTGCGCCGGGGGGAGTGACTGACCTGTTTGCCCGTTTGTGTGCAGAAAGAATTCAAAGCGAATTGGGCAAAACGGTCATTGTGGAAAATAGACCGGGAGCGCATGGGCGAATGGCAACGCAGGCGGTGAAAGCCAGCGCGCCCAATAGCCATACTTTCCTTATCTCACCCAATGCAGGGCTAGTTTTCTTGGAACTGCTCTTTTCTCGAGCTGCGCTTGGCTATGACATGCTGACGGATCTGACGCCGGTGGCTGCCTTGTCAACTTATCCGTTAGGTATGGTGGTGAACAGCAGCACTGGCGTTACCAACGCCAAAGAGTATGTGCAATGGGTCAAAGCCAACCCAAGTAAAGGCATTTTTGGTACCTCTGGAGCAGGTAGCCATACCCATTTTGCGGGCATGCGATTGGCAGAAGCTGCGGGTATCAAGCTTGAAGTGGTTCCCTACAAGGGCAATAGTGCGGTGAATATCGATTTGCTGGGCGGGCAGATTCCTGCAGCCAGCATGGCGGCCAGCGATTTTCTGCACCACAAAGACAATCCGAAGGTGAAGATCATTGGCGTGTTTGGTCAAAAACGCTCATCTTTGGCGCCTGATGTGCCGACCTTTACTGAGCAAGGCTTTGATGCCGTAGCGGGCGATGCCTGGATGGGAATGTGGACTTCCAAAAACACGCCTGCAAGTGAAGTTCAGGCCATGTCCGCTGCGCTGGAGAAAATTTCCCAAAGTCCGGAATTTATCAACGCGCTGAAGACCAAGATGACGATGGCGCCTATGTATCGCAATTCCAAAGAGACGGATCAGTTGCAGCGGGCAGAACTGGCCATGTGGCGTCCCATCATTGCGAGGACTGGTTTTAAGCCTGAATAGGTAGAAGTGAAAAGGTCTGCTGAAGACATGTGGCAGACCTTCGCAGCGCTCACAGCTTCAAGGTGTGCGTGGAAATGATGTTTTTTTCTTGGATTTTTCATTGGATAGTGGGTTAAGTATGAGCCAAACATCATCAATCTGGATGCATCTCAACCAAGTGCCACATCAACTGGGGTGGGCGGACGTGAACGGCGTCAAGACTCGCTATTTGGTTATAGGCCCACAGGGGGCTCCTACCCTGTTGCTTTTGCATGGCACCGCTGGGAGTCTGGAGAATTTCTGCCACAACTATGCGCAATACGCCCAGAATTTTCGAGTCATTGGGCTTGATCTGCTGGGTTGTGGCTATACCGACAAGCCAAAGCATGACTATCTGATTCCTGATTACGCTGAGCATGTGGTAGCTTTTATGGACGCTTTGGGCATTGCCAGTGCCTCGATGGTGGGTGTCTCGCTGGGCTCGTGGATAGGAGCGGCGATTGCACAAACTTATCCTGAGCGTATTCAAAGCTTGGTCATGATCGCGCCTGCGGGAATCGTGACCGATGAAGAAGAAGAGCGCCGTTTTGCCGATGGCGTGCGCAAGCGCCGTTCTGCTGCTGCAGGTGCTCCGTCCTGGGATTCGGTATCTGCCGCCATGAAGGGGCTGGTTCTGAACCCTGAAACGCTGGCGGATGAACTAGTAGCCGTGCGTTTGGCGATTTACCTGCAACCGTCGATGAAAGATGCCATGCCGCGTCTGCTAGCGTTCAGCCTGGGAGGTCAGGCTTTGACGCACGAACAGTGGCAGTCATTGCAGTTGCCGATTCAGGTCATTGCAGCGGTGGATGCACCCAATATGTTCTTGGGCAACGCCTACGCCATTGCTAAGGCGGCACCCCGTGCCGAACTGGTGGAGCTCAAGGGCTGTGACCACTGGGCGCAGTATGAGCAGCCAGAGGCCTTTCATCAGGCCAGCGAGCCCTTTCTACTTGAACACACTCGCTAAGTTTTGATATGACGACTATTGCATCAGGCTTGCCTGTAAACCAATTCAAACAGGCGATTTCGCAACATAATCGTCAGATCGGCCTGTGGCTGGCGACTGGCGATGCCTATGTGGCAGAAATGGTGGCGGGCACAGGCTTTGACTGGTTGCTGATCGATGGTGAGCATGCGCCGAATGATCTGCGAGGTACTTTGGCTCAGTTGCAAGCGATTGCCAGCGCAACCAGTACTTTGCCTGCGAGTGCCAGAGCGGCACATCCAGTTGTGCGCTTGCCCACAGCAGACCCCGTGCTGGTCAAACAGTATCTGGAATTGGGTGTGCAGACCTTGTTGTTGCCGATGATTGATACCCCTGAGCAGGCTGCGTCGATGGCCAGTGCCATGCGCTACCCGCCCATGGGGAACCGGGGTATTGGTTGCGGTTTGGCGCGCTCCTCTCGTTGGAATCGTTTTTCCAGTTATCTGCAAGAGGCCAATGCGCAAGTTTGCCTGCTGGTCCAGGTTGAAACGGTGGAGGCGTTGAACAATATCGATGAGATTGCGGCCACTCCCGGCGTCGATGGGGTGTTTATTGGCCCGGCAGATCTGTCTGCATCCATGGGGTATTTGGGGCAGCCCGGCCATCCAGAGGTGGTGGCTGCTATTCAAAAGGCATTGGCACGCATTGCGGCTGCGGGTAAGCCATCGGGTATTTTGGCGACCCAGGAAGCACAAGCGCACCAGTGGCTGGAGGCGGGTGTGAGTTTTGCCGCTGTGGGCGTGGATATCAGCCTTTTGTCCATGGCTGCGCAAGGGCTGGCCTCTCGTTTCACCCAGACCGCTTCGCCTGTTGTGGTGAGCCGTAACGGCTATTGATCCCATATATCTCCAGTCAGCGCGTCAGAGCGAGATTTTGCGTCTCGAAAGTCGCCTGCAATTAAGTTTCCACGTGGCATGGCAGCTTTGAGCCACCGGCGATGGCTGCCATTACGCACTTGGCAAATGCTTGTCAGTGCAAGGTTGATGCCACCTCAAGATTTGTAAGCATTGGGTATATATGAGCAGTCCAAAACATGATCTCTTCATCGCCGGCCAGTGGGTGAGTGGTGCCAGCTATCAGCCAAACGTCAACCCCAGCAATCACGAAGATGTACTCGGTTATTACGCTCAGGCCGATTTGCCTTTAGTTGAGACTGCGGTTGCAGCTGCCCATCAGGCGTTTGATTCTTGGTCTGTCAGTGGCATTCAGCAGCGCAGTGATGCGTTGGCGTTTATTGGCGCGGAGCTGATTGCACGCCAGTTTGAACTGGGAGCCTTGTTGGCGCGTGAGGAGGGGAAAACCCGCAAAGAAGCCATTGCCGAAGTGGTTCGTGCAGGGCAAATCTTTCATTTTTTTGCGGGTGAATGTCTGCGGATGACCGGCGATATCTTGCCTTCTGTGCGGCCAGGTGTTTCTGTGGAAGTTTCACGCGAGGCTGTGGGCGTGGTTGGCGTCATCACCCCTTGGAACTTTCCGATCGCGATTCCAGCCTGGAAGATTGCGCCTGCCCTAGCATATGGCAATTGTGTTGTGTTCAAACCTGCAGATGTGGTGCCAGGAAGCGCTTGGGCGTTGGCAGAGATCATCTCGCGCAGCGGCATTCCTGCCGGCGTTTTTAGCCTGGTGATGGGCTCTGGCCGTGTCGTGGGCGAGTGCTTGGTCAATCACCCCAATATTTCTGCGATGACATTCACGGGATCGACGGGTACCGGAATGCAGATTGCTCAAAAGTGCGCTGCGCAGCTCAAAAAAGTGCAGTTGGAGATGGGGGGGAAGAATCCCCAAGTCGTGCTGGACGATGCAGATTTGCGACAAGCAGTCGAGTTGAGCGTACAAAGCGCATTCTTCTCAACCGGCCAGCGCTGTACAGCCACAAGCCGGTTCATCGTCACCGAGGGTATTCATGACCGTTATGTCGCGGCCATGAAAGAGCGCATCGCCCAGCTTCGCGTTGGGGATGCCTTGGCTGACGATACTGATATTGGCCCCGTAGCAAGCCGTTCGCAGTTGGAGCAGGACCTCTCCTATGTGCAGATTGGTCGGGATGAGGGGGCAACGCTGGCGATTGGTGGAACTTTGCTGGAGCGGGGAACGCCCGGTAATTATTTGGCACCGGCGTTGTTCACGGAAACCCACAACCAGATGCGGATCAATCGCGAAGAAATCTTTGGCCCCGTGGCGACCGTTATTCGTGTCAAGGACTATGAAGAAGCTCTGGCGGTGGCCAATGACACGCCGTTTGGCCTGTCTGCAGGCATTGCTACTACGAGCTTGAAATATGCCAGCCATTTCAAACGCCACTCTCAGGCGGGGATGGTTATGGTCAATGTTGCAACAGCCGGGGTTGACTATCACGTTCCATTTGGTGGAAGAAAGGCATCAAGCTATGGGGCTCGTGAACAGGGTCAGTATGCGAAGGAGTTTTACACGATAGTTAAGACGGCTTATACATTTTCATGAGATGAAAAATCAAGTCCCAGCGTATCAATTGTAGAAGTTCCGATCTTATCTGACAGATGCTCCAGTTCGTACTGGGTCGGCTGTCAGATTAGTTCAGTGCTTTCACCTTCTCGTCCCAGGTCTCCTTTGTGTCGACCAGCGTTTGCATCGGCATGATGCCGCATCACATCTTGTCCTGATGCGTGCGCTGGCAGTTGTAGTAATCGATCCAACTATCCAAGTCCACTTGCAGTTCGTCTATGGATCTGTAGATCTTGCGTCGGAATGCCACCTGGTAGAACTCCTGCAGGATGGTTGAATCGACCACAGCGAGATCAATGAAGCCTTGGTACGCAGCCTTCATCGCTGTGAATTCATCGAGAAGGCTAACAATGTGGTGCTTGTCGGCGGACCCGGTACTGGCAAGAAGCACATCGCGACGGCATTGGGAATTCAGGCCATCGAGCAACATCGCCAAAGGGTGCGCTTCTTCTCTACCGTGGAGTTGGTCAACGCCTTGGAGCAAGAGAAGTCCCAAGGCAAAGCCGGATAGCTCGCCCACAGGCTGGTGCATACAGATTTGCTGATACTCGATGAGCTGGGCTATCTGCCCTTCAGCTCATCTGGCGGATCGCTACTGTTCCATCTGCTCTCAACCCTGTACGAGCGCGCGAGTGTGGTGATCACCACCAATCTGAGTTTTAGCGAATGGGCCAGCGTGTTTGCGATGCCAAGATGACCACGGCTTTGCTGGACCGGCTGACCCACCACTGCCATATTCTAGAAACAGGCAATGACAGGTACCGCTTCAAGCGCAGCAGTGCAGTCCAACAACCGCCTACAAGGAAGGAGAGAAGCAAAACCTTATCCACATCTTGAGCCTACGGCTCAAGCCAAAAGGTGGGTTAGATTGAGATGGAAATAGCGGGTCAGTCTTGCGTGGAAATCAACACATTGATGCTCAAACGCTTCAGATGCGGACGATTTGCGTGACCAGCAATGATGAGCGCGATGCAGCGGTTGTGGCCGCTATGCTCGAGCAAGTTCCTGCAGATGAGGCTTTGCGCAGCTTGACTGGTGATGGCGCTTATGACACACAAGCGGTTTATGAAGCACTGCGCCAACGAGGCTGCGCTCCCATCACTCCCCCAAGAAAGAATGCACGAATACGCAATTGCGATGCTTTTGTGTACCGCAATGCGGCTATCGCCGCATGTCGGCGTTTGGGCCGAAGGATATGGAAAGTGTGGAGTGGTTATCACTGGCGCAGTCTGGTCGAAACCAAGATGAACTGTATCAAACGGCTGGGCGAACGGGTCATGTCCAGAACCTTTGAGCGCCAGGTCAACGAACTGCATATTCGTGTCGCCATTCTGAATCGGTTCACTGAACTGGGCTGCCCGCAAACGGTCCCCGTGGCATAGCTGTGTCTGGGGTTAGGGGCGTCTCAGATTCAAATTGATTTGTACAACAGCTCCATTCCATGCTGTAGCTGACACTGACAATTGAATTCATGTACCTCTCCTAGTTGCCTAGCTAGAGGAATTTAAAATCTGCAAATTGACCTGTATCAAATTAATTCAAATAAATCAATATAACTCCTTCGATCAGATCTGATCGATGTGAGTCAGATGCATAAGTTCTGATTTCTAATTGATAATTGCTGAAAGTCAAGGTGCATATAAGCACTTGATATAAATAAGTGCGCAATGAGCGATCGCGCGGGTTCGGACAACGGAACGGGTATCAGTCTTGCTCAATCTGGTCGGCATCTCATTTCGTCTGGCCATTGACCACAGAGGGGTACATATGAGAGTGAACGCACAGGTAACCCAGCGGGAGTACAGCTTTGATGAGCATGCAACTCTGATGTCAACCACGGACACAGAGAGCTACATCAAATATGCCAATCAGGCATTCATGGAGGTCAGCGGCTTCGAGCCGGAAGAGATTCTCGGCCAGACGCACAATCTGGTGCGCCACCCAGACATGCCCCCGGCCGCTTTTGCCGATATGTGGGCCACGCTCAAAAGCGGCGAGCCATGGAGTGCACTGGTCAAAAACCGGCGCAAGAACGGGGACCACTACTGGGTGCGGGCAAATGCCATTCCCATCATACGCAATGACAAGGCCAAGGGCTATATGTCAGTGCGGACTCAGCCCGAGCGCAAAGAGGTTGAAGCGGCGCAAACGCTGTATGAGACTATGCACGACAAGGGCGATGCCGCCCCTGAGCTGTACAAAGGCATAGTCTCGAAGAAAGGGCTGGGGAAGGTGCTGTCGATCTGGCGCCATATGGGAGTGCGCCGGCGCATTCGCCTGAACTCGCTGGCTATATGGGCTGTCTTGTTGCTGGGGGCCTGGCTGCTGGGTCAAGGCCAGATACAGTTCCTGTCGATGGCGGCCTTCATGACCGTCACTCTGATGGTGATGACGTTCTTGCTGGAGAGTCAGTTCGCCACGCCACTAGAGCTGTTGAAACGTCAGTCACTGAATGTGGCAACCGGCAACAACCGGCCGACGGAATATTTGCAGCGCACGGATGAAATCGGCACCACACTGCGCACGGTCAACCAGATCGGTCTCATGTTCCGCTGGCTGGTGGACGATGTGAATCAGCAGGCGCTTAATGTTCAGCAGGCCTGTAACGAAATCGAGCAGGGTAATAGCTATTTGCACGGGCAGACGGAGCAGCTTGCGGTGAATGTGGCCCAGACCTCGGCGTCCATGGAACAGATCACGGCTCGGGTTCAATCCAGCGCCGATACGGCGCAAAAAGCTGGTGTGCTGGCCAGTGAAGCCAGCGCTGCGGCCTTGCGCGGGGGGGCGTCCATGGATCAGATCGTCTCCACCATGGAGTCCATTACGGCCAACTCTCGCCGGATTGCCGACATCGTCGGAGTGATTGACGGCATTGCCTTTCAAACCAATTTACTGGCTTTAAATGCGGCCGTGGAGGCCGCCCGTGCTGGCGAGCATGGCAGGGGTTTTGCTGTCGTTGCCGGTGAGGTGCGGACCCTGGCTCAGCGCAGTGCCGATGCCGCCAAGGAGATCAAGGCGCTTATTCATGCCAGCACTGCCAATATCGAGGCAGGCTCTCTGGTTGTGAACGATGCGGGGCGCAACATTGGAGATATCGTCTCCCAGGCACGCAGCGTTGCGGATTTCATTGCCGAGATCAGTAAGGCCACGCGTGAACAAAGCGAGGAGATCGCCCAGGTCGGAAAGTCGGTGGCAGACATGGACTATCTGACGCAACAGAATGCGCAACTGGTAACTCAGGGCGCGCAGGCTTCCAGCAGCATGCAATGGCAGGTGAAAAATCTCGTGGAAGCGATTGGCGTTTTCCGGTAAACGGCCGTTCCAACTATCAATCTTGACTACTGCATTTGGCGGAACACAGCCGGTCCCAACCAACAGACTGCTCAGCGTGGACCGGTACAGGTGGTCAGTTCCGCTGGAATACGCAACTTACCTTGAAACAGCTCATTTCTCATGCGCCTGTTCTGGCAAGATCAGAGATACCCAACGCCCCACTCAGGCACTAATGTCTCTTGCTAACGGTAAGGAAGACGGATTTGAACAAGGTCCACTACTGGCTACTTCTGAAGATTGCGGAGATGCCCAAGGTCTTTATCTACGGCATCGGGCTTGTGATTGCCCTAGCACTTATGTTGGGTGCGATAGTCACGGCGGTGTGGTTAGATCAAAGTCGAATTGCGCAGCGCCACGACACGGCCCTGCGCATCTTCCAGAGTGTTACCGCGGAAGGTGTAGATCTACTCAACCAGCTGGCTGGTCAAGATGACCTAAATTGCAGCGACCGAGGCTTGGTTAGCCTGAATGCACATTTACTGGGGACTCGATACCTGCGCGAGATAGGCTTGCTGGATCATGAAAGACGGCTGATTTGCTCCACGTCACTGGGGCTGCTTTCGGTACCCATCAAAGGCAATTATCCCGTTCAGATTACTCGCTCTGGGGTGGAGATGTTGGTCAATGTGCCGCTGACGATGGCAGGCAAGAAGCAGGCCGCAACCATCATTCAGCGTCCACGGGTCAACGTGGTCATCAGTCCTTTTGCAACAGATGATCTGTACACCAGCTCCGATGTCGTCTGGCTAAGCACGACAGATGGTCTCTTTGTGCTTCATACCCGTGTTGATTCCAAAAAAATACCAAGAATGAAGGCTCGTGCCGAACGACTAACGAGCTCTCGATTTTTGTGGCGTGGACTGAGTTATGAACTTGTCAGCATGACGCCTGGTCTGGATGTGGTTCTACAAACACAGCGCAGTTTGTTGAATATCGCTCGGCAGGATCTGTTGCTACTAGCCTTGTTTGCCGGAACGTTGCTGATTGCTGTGCTGACGGTCGGCACGATCACCCCCTATGTACTCAGGCTTTCAGGGCTAGTCAAGCGTATCGGTTTTCTCTGTGACGATGCTCATCTGATGCTGCTTTATCAGCCGGTATTCGACTTGCAGACCATGCGCCCTATGGGTTGCGAAGTCCTAGCTCGTTTGAAGGAGAAGGACAAAATCTGGTCGCCGGATCAAATGATTCCAGCCATTGTGGACGCGGAACTCGAGCGGCGTTTCGACCATGCCGTTATGCGCAAGGCCATCCGGGAGCTGGCGGTACATTTTCCGCGCAGGGAGGAGGGAAAGTTCAGCATCGCGTTGAACTGCTTTCCAAAAAGCATTGATGCAAACAGGCTAGTGCCTCTGTTGAAGAATGCTTTGCAAGCCAGTGAGCGCGATGATTTCGAGATATGCATTGAGGTCACTGAACACAGCCTGTCGAGCGAGCTGATTGGAGATGTGCAGCAACTGAAATCGCAGGGTTTTCTCATCGCTGTGGATGACTTTGGTACAGGCTACTCCAACCTGAAATCTGTCACGCAGCTCTCCCCGGATTTGTTGAAGATTGATGGCTCATTCGTCTATGAACTGGAAGGCGATACAGTGCGATCCAACCTGATTCCCGAAATCGTTCGTATCGCCATCGCCGTCAACGCGCAAACCGTGGCTGAGGGCATTGAAAAAATGGAGCAGGTAGAACTGCTGCGGGCAGAAGGCGTGCGCTATGGTCAAGGCTATGCGCTAGGGCGCCCCATGGATGTGGCAGCTTTCGTCGTGTTTATGACAAGCTTCCAGTAAGGAAGGTGCGTCGAGTTTTGTGTAAACGGCCAATCCACCGTCAACACAAGCTGGCTTGTCCGTAAGCACAATGACGTTCAAGACGCATAAAGACAAAGTACCCAAAGAACTGCTTGCCAACCTGCTGGCTGAATCGACCAGTCTTCGAGGCGTTGTTGCACAAATCAGTCTGCGCGAGCCGCTAGGATCTCCGCATGAGCACGTCTCGCAGTTCCACGCCCCGTTACCGCACCATCAACTGGCCCAGCTACAACGTCGCTTTGAAGTCACGGGGCTCGTTGACCATCTGGCTTGACAAGCGCATGTAATGGTTTGCCGCTTGCTGTGGCAAACGCGGGCGCAGCCCGAAGTTCTCGGATGCCGCCATTCAGTTTTGCTTGACCATCAAGAATCTGTTCGGCTTGGCACTGCGCCAAGCGGTGGGCTTTGTCGAATTCCTTCTGACGTTGTCAGGGCTGCATTGGCCGGTGCCTGATTTCAGCACTATCTGTCCAGCGCCACCTTGACATTAAAGGCTCCGTTGTGTTTACGTCTTGATTTGATAGTCATCAATCTTTCCACGTTCGGCCTTGAGGTGGGCCATTTTTACAGAAAGATCACGCTTAGCTATTTGTTCAAAAAACTGGAACTACCTCTGTGCGGAATGCCCCTAGGCAGGTAGACATCCCTAGCCAATCTTTGGCTTTGGAGTATGTTTATGCAACAACGCGGTGGAAAATAAAAAGCCGCATAGCTTGGCCGATGGTTGCATGCAAGATCCTGCGGGGCAGTCTTGCGTGGAAATCCTAACCCTGAACGCCTAAAGTCATGATTCAGGTTAATTTTTTCGACATCGAAATAAGGGGCTCCGCTCGCAATGCGGGTGAACACTGTCAGAGAATGTCACTTTTAGTTATTTCATCGCCAAGAAGCACAGAGCAATCTGTCAGGAGTCGCAAGAATTTGTTACTTTCTAAGCAAGTAGGTTAGTAAGTGACACATTACCGAACGCCTTGGCATTTAGATTCGACTTGAGATATGGCCAGTCTGGTCTGTCTGTTGGTTATCACTAGCAGAAGGTCTGCATGTATGCATACGAGCAATGAGTACATCTATGTGCTGATGCCATCGCTGTCCCTGCTTTTCCTGGCCGGTCTGCTGGGCGTGTGCTGGATAACTCAGCTTCGGCAGCGCTTCTTGCTTTGGCTTTGCTCCGCTTACCTGCTGACTGCAGCGTCCATCAGCATTCGCAGCGTGTTGAAGCTTGAGGTTCTCTATCACTATGTGGTGCTCGTCAATCTATTGTTTCTGGCTGGTGCGTGGTGCATGTCCAAGAGCTTTTCAGAGCGCCGACAGGTAGTAACGCATCCCTTGGTGGCTCTTGTCTTGTGTGCAACAACGCTGGCGTCGCTTTACTACTTCGCCCTGTTTGAGCAAAACACCATCAGACGCATTCATGCATTCAGCATCGGCGTGGCTTTGGTTCTCCTGCTGCCAGTCCCGGCAGCCCTGAAAAAAGGTCTCTCCAAGGACTGGCTGGATCGGTCTTTGCTGTACTCCTACGTGGCTTATGCAGTCTTCACCATGCTGCGCCCCACCCTGGTTGCGTTTTTTGGACAAAACGGCCTCAGCGATGCCATGCAGGCCAATTCGACTTACTGGCTGACGACGCTGATGAGCATTCTGTTCTTCGGATTGCTCTTCACGGTGCTGATCTGTGCAGACACCATCAGGGAGACGGTCACTCAGCTGCGCACGGAACGCGACATGGACGCGCTGACCCAGATTCTGAACCGACGAGCTTTTCATGAAGCTGCACAGAAGCGGCTGGCTGATCAGCGCCTGTACCCCATGGCGATTCTGGCGGGCGATATCGATCACTTCAAACGCATCAACGATAAATGGGGGCATGACCGGGGAGATGAAGTGCTGCAACTCGTCTCGAGCATCCTCAAACGCAATGTGCGCAGCCAGGACCTGGTTGCCCGCTTCGGCGGTGAAGAGTTCGTGATTCTCTTGACGCGCCTGGATTTGCAAGGCGCCGAGCAAGTTGCGCAACGCATTCGCCAGGAGATCAGCAATGACAAACAAGTTCTTACGCAAGGGGCTGCCTTGACGCTGAGCTTTGGAATCACGTCCATCGCCAATGCAAGCCAGCTGGACGGTGCGTTAAAGCAGGCCGACGAACTGCTGTACAGCGCCAAGAATGCCGGTCGTGATCGCGTACATGTCGAAGGCCGTTTCTACCCAGACATTTGTTTTGAGTACACCCTGCCTGCAGATGAGGCGCTAGCCTCGGCAACATGATCACTCAGCCGCGATAACAACAGCTACAAGCCTCTTTGACCCTGAAGCGCTGCCTATTGGCGTTGTGGTAATACAGGGACTGCACTGCCCTCTAGTCAGGTAGACAGGCCATGTCTATCTTTTGAGAGTAGGAGGCAGTCCATGAGCGCACAGAGATTTACGCCGGAATTCAAAGAAGAAGCCGTCTAACAAGTAACCGAGCGCAGTTATTCGGTGGCTGAGGTCGCAGTCCGTAGCAAAGCCTCTACAAATGGGTCAAAGCTGTGCTTCGCGAGCGCAATGAGCAGCAACCCGAGAAATGCTTGAAGCCCTCACTTCGCTG
This sequence comes from Comamonas sp., assembly GCF_036643215.1. Lineage (GTDB taxonomy): Bacteria > Pseudomonadota > Gammaproteobacteria > Burkholderiales > Burkholderiaceae_C > Comamonas. Next base: position 34,662 of record NZ_JAVXSJ010000017.1, read on the forward strand.
TTTTGCTTATTTCAGCTGGAGAGCATCTTAGGCTAGGCACACTCGACAGAAATTACACAAAGCTGTTGGCCTGTCGCAAGACCAGGCCAACAGGCTTTGATTGTTAGGCAGTACTGAATGCCTGCTGAGGGCAACGCCTTACCCAGTCAAACAGCCAATAAAACTCACGCTTTGGCCACCGTCTTCAGCTGATTCAAATTAAAGGATCGATAGAAGGGCAGGGCAGGGCAGGGCATACAGCGTTACTCGACGGCTATTTGGCGTTAAGTGCAGATTTTTTCGACAACCTTGGTTAAGGGGAAATTCTGCCTGCCTTATCTATGCGGCAGCGGCATATCGTCATGTTCAGGACATAGCGCGTGGATTTAGGGTTCCTATGTATAGCTGAACGTAACATTGATTTCAACAATGAAATCCGGGTGATCAATAAATACATAGATTGGCTTCACTCACACGTTCGGCGGCTTTGGAATGACCTAAATATTCAGGAGTGCAACATGTCCTTTCACCTCAATCTTGACGATATTTCGCGGATTCTGACCAGCATTCAAGTTGCAGAGAGGCATGTGCTGTCGGGATACCAAGAGCAAACCGATTTAATGGGCAACCCGCTCAACAATCTCGTCCCGCTGGGCTTGCGTACGGTTAGTGGTCAATACAACAACCTAGTTCATACCAACTATGGTTCGGCCGACCAATTCATGCCACGCTTACTGACACCGAGTTTCCAAGACGCCGAGCTCAACCCTCGCACTGGTCAGCAAACTTCTTATGCGCAAACTTCGGGTAGCGTTTACGACTCGCAGCCACGCACCATCAGCAACCTCATCTCCGACCAGTCAGCCAACAATCCAGCGGTGCTGGTTGCCGCTTTCACGGCCTTAGGCTCATCCGACCCCTATGCCGATGCCGCTACCTACACGGCCGTCCGACAGGCCGCACAGGATGCTGCCACTGCACTGCAGACCTTGCAGAATGCAACTGGTACCAATACCGATCAGGCTGCATTGCAGGCCGCCTACGACACGGCTGTGTCGCAGGCTAGCGCCGACCGAGCCGCCGCCACGAATGCTCAATCCGCAGCGGATGCACTCAACGACGAAGCGGAAACGGACCTGACCACGGCACAACAGAATCTTACCGATGCGATTGCGGCCGAAGTGGCTGCCGATGCTGCTACAAGCGCTGCTGCAGCACAGCTTGGAACTGCCCAAGCCGCGCAGGCTGTTGCACAGGGGGTGTATGACGCCAAGCTGAGCTCCAGTAACTCGGCTCAGGCCAACCTGAATGTCACGAACACTTTGCTGACGACTTCTGCCGAAGCGTTGACCGCTGCACAGGCAATCTTGAACAATTTGATTGAGACAGGAGCTTCGCCTGCAGACGTCAGCGCACAGCAGGCATTAATTGCTCAACTCGAAGCTGCAAAAAATCTGGTGACCTCGCTGCAAGTCAATGCCCAGGCTGTCTACAGCCAGGCAGCAGCAGAGACTTCGGTAGCATTGTCGAATTTGCAAAACGCGCAGAGCGTTACAGCCACGGCTATGAATGCGGTAATTGCTGCCGCCACTGCAGAGGCGGTCGCTGAAGCTCAAGTGATTTCTGCTCAAGAAGCAGTCGATACAGCTCAGACCACACTGGAGCAGGTCAACACCGATGCCGCATTGGCACAGCAGCAAGCTGCCAATCTGGATGCAGTGGCAGATGCGTCGGAAGCTGTAGCTGCTGACGCGCTCAGCGACCTCCAGGCAGCTCAGGCTGCTGCTGCTGTGAGCAGCGAGGATTTGGCTGCGGCCCAGGCCTTGGCGGACAGCACGGCTGCCACCTTCGAGGCACTGCCTGAACAGATGGGGCTGGACTTCGATGTCAATGATTCCACCCTGTTTGTGCCTAATGTCATGCCTGACCTGGGTGACACCGCTCCCTTTAATAGCTTTCTTACCCTGTTCGGTCAGTTCTTTGACCATGGTCTGGACCTGATTACCAAGGGCGGCAGCGGTACGGTTTATATCCCGCTGCAACCCGATGATCCGCTGTATGTTGAGGGGAGTCCAACCAATTTTATGGTTTTGACCCGTGCAACAAACGCTCCAGGCGCCGATGGCATTTTGGGCACCGCTGACGATGTGCGCGAGCATGTCAACGAAACCACACCCTTTATCGATTTGAACCAGGTCTACACCTCGCACGAGTCGCACCAGGTGTTTCTGCGCGAGTACGTGCGTGTGAACGTGGATGGCGTGATGAAGACGGTGGCCACTGGCCACATGCTGGAAGGCTTGAACGGCGGCCCTCCCACCTGGGCAAACATCAAGGCTCAGGCGCGCGAGATGCTGGGTATCGAGCTGACCGACATGGACGTGCTACGTGTTCCTCTCGTTGCTTCCGATCTCTACGGTAACTTCATTCCGGGTGCAGATGGCTATGCGCAACTGGTCACGCCCACCGGGGTAGTCAGTGGCACTGCCCAAACCCCGGTGTTGGCGTCGAGCGCCTACGGCGCCGGCCGTGCTTTCCTCAACGATATTGCGCACAACGCTGCGCCGGGGACTGTCGACCATGACCGAAATCCAAGCACTGCGGAAGTCGTGAAGGCCGCAGATATCGACACCGAAACTGGCAATAGTATCCCGCTCAACATATTCGGACAGGCCGTTACTTACGATAACGAACTGCTGGATAAACACTACGTTGTCGGTGACGGGCGCGGCAATGAGAACATCGGGCTGACGGCTGTGCACCATGTGTTCCACAGTGAACACAACAACCGCGTGGACCAGATCAAGGCAGAGTTGCTCGCCGGCGGCGATGTGGCGGTCATCAATTCGTGGCTACTAGTGCCTATTGAAGGCAACACTTTGCCAGCGGACACTTCCAGCTTGTTGTGGAACGGAGAGCGCTTGTTCCAGGCCAGCCGCTTCAGCACTGAAATGGTTTATCAACATTTGGTGTTCGAGGAGTTCGCACGCTTGGTGTCGCCAGACATTGATCCCTTCTTGTTTTCCAACACGGTGGATATCAATCCGGCCATCATGGCGGAGTTCGCACATGTGGTTTATCGATTCGGCCACTCAATGTTGACCGAGTCGGTGGACCGTTTGGCTGCCGATGGGCAGACGGAGGGCAACATCGGCCTGATCGAAGCTTTTCTGAACCCGGTGGCTTTTGCGGGCAGTGGCACTACTGCCGACGAAGCAGCCGGTGCCATTCTGCGTGGTATGACGCGACAGGTGGGTAACGAGATCGATGAGTTCCTGACCGGCGCGCTGCGCAACAATCTGATCGGCCTGCCGCTGGACCTAGGAGCGCTCAATATTGCCCGCGGTCGCGATACTGGTGTTCCCTCGCTTAACGAGGCGCGTAGGCAGTTTTACGAGCAGACTAACGACACTACGCTTAAACCCTACGCCAACTGGTACGAGTTCGCTCTGGCCATCAAGAATCCGGCATCCATTATCAATTTCGTGGCTGCCTACGGCACCCATAGCAGCTTGACAAATGCCGTGGGACTCGAGGCAAAGCGCGATGCAGCCACTCTGCTCGTCATGGGAGGTGAGGGTGCGCCAGCTGACCGCTTGGCCTTCCTCAACGCAACGGGAGAGTGGGCAGGAGGAACGCTTGGTGGGCTTAACAGCGTCGACTTCTGGATCGGTGGTTTGGCCGAGAAAAAAGTGGCCTTCCAAGGCTTGCTGGGCACCACCTTCAACTTTGTCTTCGAAGTGCAGATGGAGAAGTTGCAGGAAGGTGACCGCTTCTACTACCTGAGCCGCACCCAAGGCATGAACCTGCTCAACCAACTGGAGGCGGACTCTTTTGCCGAGTTGGTGATGCGCAATACCGACTTGGGCCAACCTGGTGCTACACACCTGCCCAGCTCGTTGTTCCTGACCCCTGACTATATTCTGGAACTGAACCAAGCACGCCAGAAGGTCGCTGACCCCAACCACACTGATCCGATCCTCGCTGCTATCAGTCCAATGGTTATCCGCCGAGACACCGATGGTGATGGCGTCGACGACTATCTCCACTACTCCGGTGGCGATCATGTGGTAATTGGTGGTGATGACCACGACAACACCCTCATCGGGGGAGAGGGTGACGACACGATCTGGGGTGATGGAGGTAACGACCGTATTGAGGGCGGCTTTGGTGTAGATCACCTGTTCGGTGGTGATGGAGATGACGTCATTACTGACTCGGGCACTGATTCAGGGGCGGCCGACGTGATTCACGGTGATGCCGGTAACGACGTTATCAATGGAGGCAATGGCCTAGATCTGATCTTTGGTGGAAGTGGTCAGGACTTTATCTTTGGCGGAGTGGATGCCAAGACCATCACTGCTGGTGAAGACAATGATTTTGTGCGTGGCCCTGACGGACCAAGCTTCATTGCTGGTAACGAAGGCGATGACTGGCTTGAGGGGGGCGATAGCTTTGATACCTTGGCTGGCGAAAACTCAGAGCTGTTCTTCAATAGCCCGATCATCGGCCATGATGTGCTCAATGGGCGCGGTAATGACACCGACTACGACGGCGAGTCCGGCGATGACATCATGTTTCAGGGCATGGGTATTCAACGCAACAACGGCATGTCAGGTTTCGACTGGGCCATCCACAAGGGTGAGGCACAAGGTGCCAACTCCGACCTGGGCATCCCGATTTTTGTGAACCAGGAGGCGAACATATTGCGCGACCGCTTCGACTTGGTTGAAGGACTGTCGGGCTGGAAGCACAGCGATATCCTTACCGGACGAGATGTGGTGGTGGGCGCCTATGACGAAGCTGCGGGCGCGGCGGCTCAGTTCAATCTAAACTCGCCCTTTGAATCCTACGCCAACGCGTTGCTGGAGACAGGCGTCGCGCGCATTTCGGGCTTGGGAGAGCTAGTGGCACACTTGGCCCGCGTGACCTTCACTACGGCCAATGGCCAGACGCACACGGCGGTTGTTTTTGACAGCAACGCGGTGCAGTTCAACGAAGATGGCAGCGTTCGCACCATCTATGACACGGCGGCAGACATTCTGCTGGGCGGAGGTGGGAGCGACGTCTTGCAGGGCAAAGGCGGCAACGACATCATTGACGGTGACCGCTGGCTGAATGTGCGCATTCGCATCCACGATGCCAATGGCCAGGAAATTGGCTGGTCCGATGACTTAGGCAGTAAAGTCTACAGCCCGGGCGGTGCATTGCTCTTTGGCGGAAGAACGCTGGACAGCCTGATGTTTGACCGAACGCTGAATCCTGGCCAACTGAGCATCGTGCGGGAGGTTCTGGACGGAGATCCCGACGATCAGTCTATTGACACTGCGGTCTACCGTGGCAACCAGTCAGAGTATGAGATCACTTATCACAGTGACGGTTCGGTGACTGTAGCGCATGTGAACCCGAATGTGGGTCTGCCGGAGGACGACGGCATTGATCGTCTCTTCAATATCGAGGTATTGCGATTCGCAGATGGCGAGATCTCGACGCATGCACCTGACATGATCGGCACCAATGGCAACGACACCCTAGTGGGAGACGGTCGTGCAAATCGCATTTTCGGTCTGAACGGCAACGACTTATTGCAGGGGCTTGCAGGCAATGATCTGCTGGACGGTGGTGCCGGTAACGATACGCTGGAAGGTGGTTCTGGCAACGACACGCTTCTGGGTGGTGCGGGCAATGACCGGTTGGACGGCGGTACCGGAAACGACACGATGACGGGGGGCGTCGGCAACGACATCTATGTAGTAGACAGCACTGCTGATGTAGTGATTGAGGGAGCTAACGGGGGCACCGACACCGTGCAGACGGCGCTTGCTGCTTACGTTTTGGGGGCTAATGTGGAGCACCTAACTTTTACCGGTACCGGTAACTTTATCGGCACCGGCAACGATCTGGCCAACACCCTCACCGGAGGGGCGGGCAACGACATCCTTGATGGAGGGGCAGGAATAGACCGACTGGTTGGAGGTGCAGGCGACGATACCTATATCGTCGATCCTGAAACCGACGTGATCGTAGAAGCGGCAGGTGGTGGTAACGACACGGTGCGGTATGGCGGCACCAATGCCTATCAATTGGCGAACAACGTCGAAAATTTGGTCTATACCGCAAGCACTAATGCCAATTTGGTAGGCAACAGCTCAGATAACTCCATTACGGCTGGAGCAGGTAACGACACAGTTAATGCTGCTGCTGGCAACGACACAGTGTCCGGTGGGGCTGGCAATGATCGACTGATGGGGGGGACGGGCAACGACACGCTGTACGGAGAGACGGGTGATGACGAACTGCTGGGCGAGGCTGGCAACGATGCACTCTATGGCGGTGCCGGCAACGACCGTCTGGATGGTGGCACCGGCAATGACACGCTGGAGGGTGGGGACGGAAATGACACCATCTATGGAGGCGACGGTATTGACCAAATTCACGGAGGTGCAGGCGATGACATCTTGTACGGCGACCTCGGTAATGACGTGATCAACGGCGGTTCCGGCAACGACATCATTGACGGAGGAGCTGGCAACGACCGGGTGACTGGCGGAGCGGGCGATGACGTCATGGACGCATCACTGGGTGCCGACATTTTTGTGTTCGGCCCCAACTTCGGCAATGACACCATCATGGGTTTCTCGGCAACTGGGGGGGGGCAGGACCGATTGAACGTTGCAGCTTTTGATTTCGACCAAGCGTCGTTCAACAGTCGCGTGTCCATTGCCGACGACGGAAATGACACGTTGGTAACGGTCAACGGTGGGGATGGCGGCACTATCCGGTTGGTCGGTGTTGCTGACCACACTACGGTGACGATCGCCGACTTCCAGTTGGCTTGAGCTCGAGAAAACTCCTATGGCACCCACCCGCTCCTCGGCCGATTCCCGTCGGTCGAGATGGAAACTGGCCGACAACGAGATCGGCACCGCACTGCGTGAGTTTCACTCCGCATTTCGCAGCGTTGGTATCTTTAGCGCTATCGTCAACTTGCTCATGTTGGTGCCTTCGCTGTACATGCTGCAGGTTTATGACCGCGTACTGAGTAGCCGAAACCAAACTACGCTGCTAATGCTGACGGTCATGGTCATCGGCACTTATTTGCTGATGAACGGACTGGAGTTGGTGCGCAGCTTTTTACTGATCCGGGTGGGTGCGCGGCTCGACCTTAAACTGAACCAGAGAGTTTATACCGCTGCTTTTGAGCAGAACCTCAAGCAGGCCGGCGGCAACGCGGGCCAGTCGCTCAATGACCTGGCGACCATCCGTCAGTTCGTGACTGGCAATGGCTTGTTTGCCTTCTTCGATGCACCATGGTTCCCGGTTTACCTAGCAGTTATCTTTCTGTTTGACTGGGTGCTGGGGGTATTTGCGGTCGCAGGGACCTTGGTGCTTGTCTTGTTAGCATGGGCTAACGAAATCGTGTCGCGAAAACCTTTGGCGCAGGCCAACGCGATGTCGGTGGCAGCCGGCAACTTAGCCACCAACAACTTACGCAACGCCGAAGTCATTGAAGCCATGGGCATGCTGCCTAATCTCATGGGGCGCTGGTTCAAGTTACATGGTCGCTTCTTGCAACTGCAAGGTCAGGCAAGTGAGCGTGCGGGTACCATCAGTGCGTTAAGCAAGTTCGCGCGTATTTCGCTGCAATCGCTGATTCTGGGGTTGGGTGCACTGCTGGCTCTGGAAAATCGCATCACTCCAGGGATGATGATTGTGGGCTCAATTCTCATGGGGCGTGCGCTTAGCCCTGTTGATCAACTCATCAATGTATGGAAGGGATGGTCAGCGACGCGTAGTGCTTATCAGCGTTTGATAGATCTGCTTGAAAACAACCCTCCACGCCAAGAGTGCATGTCGTTGCCCAGACCCAAGGGGCATATCGCATTCGAAAGCGTGACGGCCGTACCGCCGGGATCAAGCATTCCGGTTCTGCAAAGTTTAAGTTTTGCGTTGCCTGCTGGTGAGGTGTTAGGTGTTATCGGGCCCAGTGGATCAGGGAAGTCAACGTTAGCACGCCTGCTGGTTGGTGTTTGGGGCTGCAGTGCTGGCAAGGTGCGCTTGGACGGCACAGATGTTTATCAGTGGAACAAGGCTGAGCTGGGGCCGTATGTGGGTTACCTGCCGCAGGATATCGAGCTGTTTGCAGGGAGTGTGAGTGAAAACATTGCACGATTTGCCTCGATAGATTCTGAGAAGGTCATTGAGGCAGCGCGGTTAGCAGGTGTCCACGAGATGATTCAGCGTTTTCCTCAAGGGTACGACACGGTCTTGGGTGATGGCGGAGCAGGGCTTTCTGGTGGGCAGCGTCAACGCATCGCATTAGCACGGGCGCTTTATGACACTCCGTCGTTGATCGTGCTGGATGAGCCCAACTCCAATCTAGACGATGTCGGGGAGCATGCGTTGCTCGCCGCCATTCAGCGCTTACGGGAACGTGGCAGTACGGTGGTGGTAGTTTCGCACCGCACAAGTGTCTTGGCAGTTACCTCTCGCCTATTGCTGCTACGTCAAGGTTGCTTGCAGGCTTTTGGACCGACACCGCAGGTACTGGCGGAGCTTGCTAAGGCAGTTCAGCCTACTGCCCCGTCCGCTGATACCACTAACTTACAAGTACGTTCAATGTTCGATAAAAAGTTGTCGCCGAGCGAGGCGTTTCCACTGCAACCATGATTTGAGCCGCTCCCCACAACGAATAGGAGGCAACCATGACTACCAATCTGCCGACTGTCCACGAGCTGGAGCAACAATTGCCTAATGATGCATTGCTGAAGGCTGATGCGACGCGTCATACACGCTTTGGATGGTGGATTGTATTGATGGGCTTCGGCGGTTTGCTGCTGTGGGCCCTATTGGCACCGTTGGATCAAGGCGTTCCTATGAGCGGAACAATCACGGTGGCCGGCAATAAAAAATCGGTGCAGCATCAGTCCGGAGGTACGGTTCAGACTATTTTCGTCAAAGAGGGTGATGCAGTGAAAGCAGGGCAGCCCTTGGTGCAACTGAATGCCGTACAAGCGCGGGCCAACGCGTCTGTTATCCGTGTGCAGTATCACACTGCACGAGCGGCTGAAGCTCGGTTATTGGCGGAGCTTGATGCCAAGTCATCTGTGGTTTTTTCTGCTGATACAGAAGCTGCGCGTAGTGATCCACGCGTTGCATCCACTATTTCGGTGCAACAGCAATTATTTTATTCACGACGCTCCGCTTTACAGGCTGAAGTATCCGCATTAAATGAGGGTATTGCCGGTATAGAGGCTCATACGGCAGGTTTAACCGAGGCTCGCAAAGGTAAACAGGAGCAGTTTCGTTTGCTTCAAGCACAGCTGGATGGAATGCGTGAACTAGCTCAAGGCGGTTTCGTGCCTCGTAATAGGTTGCTGGAGCTTGAGCGTACTCATGTGCAGCTTTCCTCATCGATGTCGGAGGATTGGGGCAATATCGCCCGCGGCCTGCGCCAGGCTAGTGAGCTGAAATTGCGGCGTATTCATCGCCAGCAGGAATTTCAGAAAGAGGTCCGTACGCAATTGGCAGATATTCAGAAAGAGGCTGACGCTTTGAAAAGTCAGCTTGAAGGCTTGGATTATGAGTTGGAAAATTCTGTTGTGCGATCGCCGGTCGATGGGATGGTTGCCGATCTCAATATCTTCACCGAAGGGGGAGTGGTAGCACCAGGATTTCGAATGATGGATGTCGTTCCACTGTCTGAGCCATTGATCGTTGAGGGGCAGATTCCAGTGCATCTCATCGACTCCGTACACATAGGGCTTCCGGTTGAACTGATTCTTTCAGCATTCAACCAGAACACTACGCCTCGCATACCGGGGGCTGTGGTGCAAGTGTCCGCAGATCGGCTTGTGGATCAGAAAACGGGAACGCCTTATTTTCGGATGTTTGCAGAGGTTACTGACGCAGGACGTATTGAAATTAACAAGCTACCTGTTCGACCAGGTATGCCTGTCGAGTTATTCGTTAAAACAGGTGAGCGTACGCTGGCAAACTACCTAATGCGCCCGATCCGAGACAACCTCAAGATGTCTTTGACGGAGGAGTGAAGTGCAAACTAGTCCTGCAAAACGCTTATTTGGCAAATATTGGCAGAGCTTGGTGGTTGTTCTGCTGGTGATGGTTAACTCCTCTGCTTGGGGAAAGGAGTACATGGGTCTTATTCAGGCCTATGAAGCGGCGCGCGCCAACGATCCTGTTTTTCGAGGTGCAATGGCTGTTCGGCAAGAGGGGCTTGAGTACCAGACCATAGGTCGCGCTAAATTGTTGCCAACAATCTCGGGGGTTGTGTCCAACAATCAAAATCAATCGCGGGTGACGGATGCAGGCGGCCGAACTGACAACCGAGGACGTTACAACAGTAGTACCTCTAGCTTGCAGTTACGTCAGCCCTTGTATGACCGTGAGGCATGGGCGGCCAAGGAGCAAGGTGTTGCTCGTACAGCGGCCAGTGAAGCACTGTTTCGACTCCGTGAGCAAGAGCTGATGGTGCGGGTATTCGAGGCTTATTCGAAGGCATTGTTGGCCACCGAGGAGGTACGCCTTGTGGAGGCTCAGCTTCAGTCGGTGACTGAGTTACTGCGTTCCAATGAACAACGTTTGGCACAAGGCGAAGGGACTCGCACCGACTTGCTCGAAACCCAATCCAAGCAGGAGCTGATTCGAGCGGAGTTAATTGTGGCGCAAGACCGAGCTCTACATGCTCGTGGTGCACTGCAGGCAATTTTGGGAGAGTCTGTTAACAAGCTAGAGCGTCTTGTGCCCGGGGGGGCTGTCGCGCTGGTGCCAGGGACATTAGACGACTGGCGAAGCAAGGCATTTGACAGCAACCCAGAAGTTGAGAGTTTGAAACAGACATTGGAGGCAGCACATCAAGAGGTTCGGCGTGTCGACGGGGGACATTACCCACGTTTAGCACTACTGTTAAGTATCGGTAGTAGTGAATCTGATACCACGTCTACATACAGGCAATCGTCGCGAACCACCACTGTCGGTGTGCAATTGAACGTGCCAATTTTTGCTGGGGGATCTATTTCCGCGCAAGCAAGGCAGGCTGGAGCACAGCATATGAAGGCTCAGGCAGCCTTGGATGCCAGAGTTGCTGAGCTGGAAGTCGAACTGCACCGCCAATACAGTGCGCAGAAAAATGGCGTTCTGCGCATTGCAGCGCTACAGTCTGCTGTTGCAACCAGTCATGCGCTGATTGAGGCCACACAGCGTAGCTTTATTGGAGGCGAGCGCACCAATGTCGATATTTTGAATGCCCAAGAGCGGCTAGCCCAATCAGTTCGTGACTTAACCCAGGCTCGTTATGAACAATTGTTGGCAGGTTTGCGATTGAGGTTGTTGACGGGGGTCCTTAGTGAGTCTGATCTGCGCGTTGTGGCCTCCAACTTTAGCGCGAACTTGCCTTGAAACGCCTCGACAGTTTTAGGCTGTGGACTTGCCCCCTAGCCCGGGCAGAAGCTGGGCTTTATCTACTGCAGCATGGGGATTTCACTTTACATACGGTGATGTAAAGTCAGTACGTAGCTTTTCCTGCTCTTGATAGGTCAGTATGGCTCTCTCCAGAAAATACTATATTACATAGTTATTGACTATGGATAACTTTTTTTATTAGTTTAGAGGGGCCTGTATGGATCAAATGGATGCGGATGCAACATATGCGATGAGCCCTCGCAGGGTCGTGTTTGAGTACAAGGCCAACGGGGAGGCTCGGGCAGCAGCTATCAGTGGGGACGCGCTTGAGCGTTTGGTGGGAGGCAAGGACCTTGCTGGAGCGGGGCAAAATTTGGAGGCATACAGAGCTCATTGGCAAGCAATCCATGGACTGGCTACAGCAAAGCATGATCAAGGTCATGAGCTGGTCGTCATTCGCGCCGGTGATATTCAAGAGCGATAGCGTGAGCAAGACTGAGTGAATCACACCGGGTTTCATGAAGGCTCAACTCCTGAGAGGATTGGGTCATGAACACTAAAGTCCCGGTAATCACCCCTAAACAGCGGCTGGCCATGGCCGCATCCGAGAACCTCGGGCTGCGCCCGCGTTTACCGATGGCTGAGGCAACCCATTGCATGCGCTTGTCGAGCCAGGTCGTCAACTAGCCCCGTGACTTCAAAGCGGCGTTGTAGTTAGGCCAGTTGGTAGTGCGATAGCGGGGCCTGGGATTGCGGGTCTTACTCATCCGGCGAGCCTATCGGATCGCACGGACTGATTTATGCAGCAACGCCCTCGGCGAACAGAACTACACGCAGCCAATCTCAACTGATTTTATGCAGTCATTCTCTGTGGAGAGCGAATTAACAAAACAGGAATGGGGGAGTTTCGAAGAATACTCTCCGCGCTACTACCTAGAACGACACGTCCTAACCCGCGTCTTCCGTGTGTACCAAGGACGATCAAATCAGCTGGCCACCCTTGCGCTTCGGCGAGAACAAGCTCGTATACGGTGCCCTTAAATTGCTCCTTTAATTTTGTGTCGAACATGACACCGGCTTTAAGAGCGATATCTGCTGCTTCCTGAAGAATACGAGCACCATCTGCACGCAGCACATTTAACCAGTCTCCAGCGTGACCTGAATAAGCATCCATAGCAAGGGCAAGAGAGAGATCGTCAATAACATGAATCAAGCGCAGTCTTCCCCCTGTTGACTTTGCCAGTCGAATTGACTCCTCTAATCCCAATTTAGAGGTATCGCTCCCATCAATGGGAACAAGAATTCTTTGATACATGGAACGTCCTGTTTAAAGCTATTGGATGCTAAAACGATAGCATTTTCTGCATGCCAAGCCCCTGATTTTTGAGAACTTAACCAAAGTTGCTATCACTTTTCTTCTTGGTATAAGCAGGTCATGGTGCTCTTTTGCAGAGTGCCGCACAACCGATAAATTAAAGTCTGTAGTCGAGAGGATTCGCTTTCACGAAAAATCATACGTGGGAGGTGGCGAACCTATATTTTTCAAAATTTATATGTTTGACCTTCTTGCGGCACAATAACTTCACACTGCTCCCAAGCTTGCTGCTTGCGCAAAAGCGTCGCCAGGGCCTGGGAAGCAGGAGGCTCTCCATGCACCACATAAACCTTGCTGGGAGGGCGCTTAAAAGCATGTGTCCAGTCGAGTAGCGCTTTCTGATCAGCATGGGCAGAAAACGCGCCAAGAGTGTGTATGGAAGCCTGAACTTCTATGTCGTCACCCAGAAGGCGCACGTGCTTTTCACCATCGACTAAGCGTCGACCCAGCGTCCCTTCTGCCTGAAAACCTGCAATGACTACAGAGCATTCACTCCGTCCTAGATTTGCATGCAGATGGCGAACTACCCGTCCGGCGTCGCACATTCCGCTAGCAGAGATGATTACCGCACCCGACTTAATTCGAAGAAGCTCGATGGAGTCCTCAACATCACTCACAAATTGAAGCCGAAACTGCTTCTCAAAATGCTTGGCTTGAGAAAACAACTGGCGCGCATCATCATCAAAAAGTGCGAAATGCTTAAAGGTAATTTCGGTGGCAGCGACAGCCATGGGGGAGTCTATATAGACATCTAAAGGCCTTAGCCGTCCTTGCGTGGCGAGAAGTAGCAGGTGATACAGTATTTCTTGAGTGCGGCCAACGGCAAAAGATGGAATAACAACATTCCCTTTGGATACAGTGCTGTTGACTACTCCCACCAGCTCATCGAGCGTGGAAGGTATGTCTTTGTGCATGCGATCGCCGTAAGTGGACTCTATCAGCAGAACATCAGCCTCTTCAATAAGGAAAGGGTCACGCAGGATAGCGCGTCCTGGCTGACCCAAATCGCCGCTGGCTACAAGCTTGCAAGCTTTTCCCAATGAGTCCGTTAACCAAATTTCAACAATTGCTGAACCCAAGATATGTCCTGCATCGCGAAAGCAGACCTTTACAGATTCGTGCGGGGAAAATTCAATGTCGTAGTCGATAGCGCTTAGCTGCTTCATACAGCGGCTTACATCGCGCAGCGTATAGAGCGGAGGATGGATTTCGCGTCGATGCTCGCGGTGCTTACCCTTTACAGCTCTCTTTTCGTTGCGCTCAAACTCCATCTCTTGGATGTGTGCACTGTCTTTTAGCAAAACGTCTACAAGATCAACGGTGGCGGATGTCGTATAGATAGGTCCAACAAAACCCTGCAAGCTCAGTCGAGGCAACAAACCGCTGTGGTCTATGTGAGCATGTGTTAGTAGCACGAAGTCAATCCGCCGAGGATCGAAGGGAAAGGGCTTGAAGTTGCGCTCTTGTGCCACGCGGCTACCTTGAATCATGCCGCAATCCACCAGGAAGCGACAGCATTCGGTCTCCACGAGAAAACAAGATCCTGTCACTTGCTGCGCCGCGCCATGAAAGGTGATTTGCATAGGTTAAAGCAGGAAAGATTTTCAAAAATTGATGGCGATAGAGACAAGGCAAAAGGCGACACATAGCTTGTAGACCATTCGACGTGGATCAATCCGTATTCGACGGTGACTCAAACGAGTGCATTGCACATGATCTATAGATCAAGCCTTGATGGCAATTTTTAACACTCCATCACGTTGATGACTAAAGAGGTCATATGCAGCAGCGATGTCTTCAAGCTTGTACTTGTGGGTGACCAAAGGGCTAAGATCAATTCGGCCACTTTCAATCACGGACATAAGACGACGCATGCGCTCTTTGCCACCTGGGCATAAGGCAGTGTTGATGCGATGGTCACCCAATCCAGACCCAAAAGCATCCAGAGGAATCTTTAAATCTTCTGAGTAAACACCTAGGCTTGATAAGGTGCCTCCAGGGCGGATGCAGCGCAATGCGTTTTCGAATGTGCCTTGTGTCCCAAGCGCTTCAATTGCACTGTCAGCCCCTTTGCCACCCGTAATTTTTAGCACTTCAGCGACTACATCTTGGGTTTTGAAGTTCAAGGTTACATTGGCGCCGAGCTTTCTGGATACAGCAAGTCGCTCATCATTACCGTCCACACCGATGATGATGCTTGCACCGCGGAGCTTGGCACCAGCAGCCGCACACAAGCCAATTGGACCCTGCGCAAACACGACAACGACATCACCTATCTTGATGTTCGCATTCTCTGCACCCGCGAAGCCGGTAGACATGATGTCTGGGCACATAAGGACTTGTTCATCCGTCAAGCCATCTGGGACAGGTGCCAAGTTACCCTGCGCATCAGGGATAAGAATGTATTCGGCTTGCGCGCCATCGATTAGGTTGCCAAAGCGCCAGCCAGCAGTTAGCTTGTATCCATGGCACCCGCAGCGCCCACTGGCTGACAGATAACTACCATCTTGAGAGGACGAGCCATCCTGCGCTGCATAGCTATTGAAGTTAGGGCAGATAGCACCCGCAATCACTCGCTGCCCTTCCTGGTAACCCTGAACAGAGCTTCCAAGCTTAGCAATGATGCCAACAGGCTCATGTCCAATGGTCAACCCTTTGGCGACAGGATATTCACCTTTCAGGATGTGAACGTCTGTTCCGCAGATCGTCGTTGTTGTGATCTTGATCAGAGCATCATTTGGACCCACATCCGGAATCAGTTTCTCCACAACTTCAATGCGACCTGGTTCAACAAAAACAGCCGCTTTCATCATCTGAGTCATGGCGTCTCCTTGCAAAAGGTTAGTGCAGACTATCTAGTATGTGTAGTTTCACATTCTCTGCCTCATTGCCCTGCAATGCATTGGTGATAGAAAAATATTACGCAATGAATCGATTAGCTTTTCATAGATGGCAGGGGGGTAATCCCCCCGCAAATCCAGCACCCTGAGAAGTAGAGACTCTCACAGGAGAATCTCTACCATGAAGAAATCACGTTTCACCGACAGCCAGATCATTGATGCACTCAAGCGAGCACAAGCCGGTCTGACAGTCCCAGAGCTCTGCCGGGAATTCGGCATCAGCTCGGCAACGTTTTACAAGTGGCGGGCCAAGTTCGGCGGCATGGATGCATCGCTCATGGCTCGCATGAAAGAGCTGGAGCAAGAGAACCAGCGGCTTCGCAAGATGTATGTCGAGGAAAAACTCAAGGCTGAGATCGTCTCGGAGGCTCTCGCAAAAAGTGGTGAAGCCATCTCGCCGGCGCGAGATGGCTCTTCGAGCAGTGCAACAGCACGGCGCATCAATTCGGGCTGCCTGCCAAGCGTTTCAGATCAGCCAAGCCTGCTATCGCTATGTGGCTCGTCGCAGCATTGAGGACGATGAGATCGCCCAGTGGCTGCTGCGCCTGACGGACAACAACCGCAATTGGGGCTTTGGCCTTTGCTTCCTGTACCTGCGCAATGTTCGAGGCTTCCGATGGAATCACAAGCGTGTTTACCGTGTCTACCGGGAGCTGGAACTGAACCTGCGTATCAAGCCCCGCAGGCGATTGGTGCGAGACAAGCCTGAGCCACTGACGGTGCCCGAAACCTGCAACGCAGTCTGGTCGATGGACTTCATGCATGACCAGCTCGAGGATGGGCGCAGCATCCGAATGCTCAATGTAATCGACGACTTCAACCGCGAGGCGCTAGGCATTGAGGTGGACCTCTCGCTGCCGTCGCATCGTGTGATCCGAGTGCTGACGCAGATCATGGCTTGGCGTGGAAAGCCGCAGGCGATCCGCTGCGATAACGGACCGGAATACATCAGCGCTACGTTGCTGCACTGGGCCAGTAGCCAGGGCATTCGCATAGAACATACCCAACCTGGAAAGCCCCAGCAGAATGCCTATGTGGAGCGCTTCAACAGAACGGTTCGCTACGAGTGGCTGTCCCAGTATTATTGGAGCGACCTCGACGAGGTGCGGGAGTTTGCCACGCAGTGGATGTGGCGCTACAACCATGAACGTCCAAACATGGCCTTGGGCGGTATGACCCCGAAACAGCGGCTGGCCATGGCCGCATAGCTCTACTTCTCGGAGCGATGGAATTCGGGGGGATTACCGATTCAACTGGTCGATGCAATAGATCGATACTTTACTAAAGGCAACTTACTCGTACGTATGCTGCCGTTTGAATCTGCAAAGAATTCAGCAAGTAACAACAACCGATGAAACCATCCCAATACTTCGCCCATCCAGAGCGCCACCGGACAGAGCACATTGGCTGGCTTCGGGCAGCCGTTCTTGGTGCCAACGACGGCATTATTTCAACCGCTAGCCTCATCGCTGGTGTAGTAGCCGCCAACGCAAGTCATGGAAACATCATCACAACGGCAGTCGCTGGACTGGTCGCTGGAGCGATGTCTATGGCAGCTGGAGAGTTCGTCTCAGTTTCTACTCAGGCTGACACAGAGAAAGCCGATCTTGAACGCGAGCGAAAGGAACTTACTTCAGACCACGCGGCAGAACTACGTGAATTGACAGCTATCTACGTGCGGCGAGGACTCGACTACAAGCTGGCCAACCAAGTCGCTACGCAGCTAATGACGCATGATGCGTTAGGTGCTCACGCGAGAGATGAACTAGGAATATCTGATGCACTGAGCGCAAAACCTTTACAAGCTGCACTCGCTTCCGCAGGGAGCTTTGCAGGAGGGGCTGCACTGCCACTTGCCGTTGTATTGACAGCTCCACAGGCAGATTTACTAGCTTGGACAATTGTGACCGCTCTTGCTTCTCTTACTTCTCTTGGTGCAGTTGCGGCACAAATTGGTGGCGCACCAATTATGAAAAGTGTCTGTCGCGTGACTTTCTGGGGGGCACTCGCAATGGGTCTTACTGCCGGTGCAGGAGCAATTTTCCATGTTTCAGCGT
This sequence comes from Comamonas sp., assembly GCF_036643215.1. Lineage (GTDB taxonomy): Bacteria > Pseudomonadota > Gammaproteobacteria > Burkholderiales > Burkholderiaceae_C > Comamonas. Next base: position 52,394 of record NZ_JAVXSJ010000017.1, read on the forward strand.
AACGATCACTTTGTGCAACAAGTGATCCCCTTCGCTTATGGCTATGGACTTGGGTCTGTTCCAGACTTCATTAGGCTGTGCTGCAGGCCAAGTTCTGTATTTGGACGCACAGGTGACAATCGCCCCCGCTCAGGATGAGTTGTACTAGTTACTAGAGCCCTCGGGAGTTCCAAGGTTGAAGCAAATGGCAGCACTTGAGCAGTTTGGTTGACGAAGTTGGTACGCGCTTAGCAACATTGCGCCCAACTCTGATGCCAAATTGTGTCTAACTTCTCGCAGGTGCCTGACCAGTTAAGCACTGCATTACCTCTGAATACTATCGACATGCGGCCCTAAGCACCTCATGCTTGGCTCATCTAGGTAGTCATCAGTTATATCGATTTCAAGAGCCTTAAACAGAATGAGGAATTGAGACCTATGCAGTTGAATTGGGCAGGTGTTGATCATTGGGTCGTATCGTTAGGCTGCGGTCTGCTGATTGGTGTCGTAAGCGAACGTCGCGAGCATGAACGACTAAACACGGCAGGAACCCGTACACATGCCATAACCGCATTGCTTGGCTGTGCCGCTTGGGAGTTAGGCGTTGAAATTTTTATTGTGGCGCTCCTGGCAGTAGCCGCCCTGACCGTAGCAGCCTACTGGCATTCAGCCCGCAATGACCCTGGTTTGACTAGTGAAGTAACGCTTCTGTTCACGCTAACTCTGGGTGCGCTATCGCAAAAGAGTGCCCCCTTAGCAGCTGCTCTGGGCATCCTCTGCGCTTTGCTAGTCCATTCCAAAGGAACCATACAGCATTGGAGTCGTGAGTTGCTCAGCGAGCATGAACTGAGGGACGGCCTTATGTTAGGTGCGGCAGCGTTGATCATATTGCCGCTTTTGCCTCAGTCCACCGTCGATCCCTGGGACGTATTGAGCCTTTACGCTCTTTGGAAAGTTGTTGTGCTGTTCATGACCGTCGGCATGCTTGGCCACATACTTACTCGAGTGCTCGGCCCACGCTGGGGGCTACCCGTTACTGGATTTTTTTCTGGGTTTGTGTCATCTACTGCCGCTATAGCTAGTTTTGGGAACCTTGCCAAGGCAGATGGAGATCAGCTGCAGCAAGCATATGGCTGCGCAATGCTTGCCCAGCTGGCGTCCCTATGCTTGTTCATCGCCATTCTTTCGACAACTTCCATAGCGCTGATGATTTCGATGGCGCTACCTTTGCTCGTTGCGGCATTTTTTCTTGCGCTTACTGCTGGCATAGCATTGTGGAACAGGCAAAAAATATCACCTCAAACTGAATTTAAGACAGACCGAGTATTCAAGCTTTCAAGTGCATTACTGATCGCGGTAATCATTGCTTGTATTTTGCTTCTGTCCGCCTGGCTGCAACATGCCTTTGGTAGCACCGGGGTCCTGGTTGCGGGAGCCTTGGCCGCCCTAGCTGAACTTCATGCTGCTGCTGCAAGTTTAGGGCAGCTCTTTGCCTCAGGAAATCTTCCACTGACAACCGCACAATGGGGTGTCGTTCTAATTCTTGCTGCCAGTGCAACGGCCAAGTCCGCTTTAGCGTTTGCCATCGGGGGCGTTAAGTATGGAACACGTATCAGCCTAGGCCTAGCCACAATGGTGGCAGGAACTAGCCTGTCTCTACTGTGGCTGGGCTGACAGACATTGACCTCATCAGCATTGATAGAGCCAAAGCTCAACGCATACGCATCAGAAGACCATCCTTAACTATGAACTGATGCCAAAGCGCAGCCGCTGCATGCAGGCCTACGGCCGCAAATACCAAGTTAGCTCCTGCCTCGTGAATATCCTTAATGCTGCGGCCCAATGATGCATCGACCATCAACGGCAATGTCCAAGATGCACCAAAAAAAGCAATGGGCTTGCCTGACCAAGCAAGGGCCAATATTCCTAGCACCGGCATGCCCAGCATCAGCAGGTACAGCAACCAGTGCATGACGTGGGCAGAAATCTCCATCCAACGAGGACCTGAGGGTAGGGGCGGCACTTGGACGCTGGCGCGCACAACAAGGCGCAGTGTCATAAGCAGCAGTACGGCGAGGCCGAAGCTTTCATGCCAGAGGGTCATCTGCGCACGATCGGCAGACCCCTTTGGGAAAAAGCCTTTGATCTCGATGACAGCGACGGCTAGCGCTGCTGCGGCGAAAACCAACCAGTGCAACAGCACCAGTGAGCGAGGATAAGAGTCTGAACGAGTCATGGTTGGTTCCTTTTCCTTCGGTGAAGAACATGTTGATATCCATCATTCAATACGCCATTCCGATTAGCTTGATTCAGCGTGCAAGTCAGAAAGCGCTTCGGCCAGCTCCAGGGGGCATTAATCATCAAAATCCCATATCTCATGCAAGTCCAGCCGTAAGCGACTGTCGCTTTCCAGCGTATCGATATGTGTCATGCGCTCAGCCAGTACTGCGTCAGCGAGCACTCGGTGTGCCGAAAGCAGCTCGGCCAAACCAGTTTCACCGGCACGATAGGCGCGCGTTGCTCTGTCGGCCGCACTGCGCTGAAGCTCCGCTGCTCGGGCCTGTGCCGTGGCCGCTGTACGCCTTCCATTAAGCTGACTCCATAGCACATCAAACTCAGCGCCCAAACGCCTCTCCACCGCCAGGCGGCGTGATAGTGCCGCAGCGGCATCGGCCAGCGCGGCTGCTGCCTGAGACTGTCGATGCACGGAACCTAGTGGCAAACTGATACTGACTCCAGCAATACGTTCAGAGCCGCCACGTTCGCTGGTCGCAAACACTCCGACCGTGGGGTCGGGGCGACGTTCAATATCCATGCGGTGGGCTTGGTGCAGCGCCAAAGCCTCCTCGGACTGAGCTAGCAGATACTCATGGCTGTGCTCTATGTAGCGCAAACGCAGTTGAGTCTCTGATCCGCTCGGCAGTGTGGACAAGGTTGTCGCATCAGAAGCAGTGATGATCAAGAGACATAGATCAGGATATCGCGCACAAAGATCAGCCCTCGTCGAGGTCTGAGCTGCCACCGCCCCTGCGAGTGCGGCCTGCATGCGGGCCTGTTCAGCGGTGGCTAACTCGGCTTCAAGTCTGGCCGCGTCGCCAGCACGCAGGCGGCGCTCAGTGATGCGTGCCAATTCCGCGGCGGCATCGGCATTGCCCTGGGCCGCTTGGCGGGCCTGACCAGCACGTAGAGCAGCGAACCACAAAGCCAGCAACTGACGTGCTGTTTCGTGCCGGGCGTCTTGCGCTGCCAAACGGCCATTTGCGATCGTCGCCTCGGCCAGCTTTGAATCAACTGCGGCCTTACCCCAAAGTCGCAGCGGTCGCTCTATCGCGATCTGGCCTTCAGTAAAGCGCTGACCCGAGCCATCATGGGTCCAACGGCGCTGACCAGAAGCTCGGACTACGGTTTCATGAGGGCCAACGCGCATACCGTCGGCTCGAGCCTGAGCGCCCCTTCGTGCTGCGTCGGCCGCTTGCACAGTAGGCGACTGTTCTACCGCTATGCGCACCGCCGCCTCCGAAGGCAGGTAGCTCTGAGCCTGGGCTGCGCCCGCAAACAGTAGAGCTGCGACACAGACATGAAGCAGACGATTTTTCATAGGCAAACTCAGAAAATACGATTTGGAGTTACCTTGAGCGCTATTGCAAAAAGCGTTTGCAGCTTTCATTTTTGTACCTCCTTAGCACTGCGTGCTACGCCAAAGCGCTCAAACAGCAGTGGCAACAGCAACAAGGTCAGAGCGGTGGAACTAATCAATCCCCCTGCCACGACGACGGCCAGCGGACGCTGAATTTCTGAGCCAGGACCGGTAGCCAGCAGCAACGGCACCATGCCTAGAGCCGTAATGCAGGCCGTCATCAGCACTGGCCTCAGACGGTCACGCACGCCCTGGCGCACCGCCTGAGTCAGCTCCATTTCCGAAGCCAGTAGTACATTGAAGTGCGAAACCAGCACCACCCCGTTGAGCACGGCAATTCCTAGCAGCGCAATAAAGCCCACGGAGGCGGGGACCGACAGATATTCGCCGCTGATACGCAAAGCCGCCATGCCACCCACGAGCGCGAACGGGATGTTGGCGATGACCAGCAAAGCCTGTCGCATCGAACGAAAGGTGAGAAATAGCAACACGAAGATGGCCGAGAGTGCCAAAGGCACGACCAACGCCAGGCGGGCGGCCGCGCGCTGCTGGTTTTCGAACTGACCGCCCCAAACAATGCGAAGATCCTTGAGGCTAGGATCAGCAGCCACGGATGCCTGGGCCTCACGTACAAAGCTGGCAAGATCGCGTCCTTCCACATTGACCTGAACCACGGCGAAGCGCGCTCCATCCTCATGGTCAATACGTACCGGTCCGTCCTGAGGGGAAAGTGTCGCTAGAGAGGTGAGCGGCCAGGTTGTACCATCGGGGGCTGTTACCAAAAGGCTTGCCAGGCCTTCGGGTGACTGCCGCAGCGCCGCTCCACCACGAAGCAGGAGCGGCGTACGCACCATTCCTTCGGGGACGATACCTATACGCTCGCCCTCGATCAATGCGCGCAACTGAGCCTGCAAGGAATCACCAGAAAAGCCGGACTGGCCAAGTGCAGCACGATTAAGAACGACTTGCAGGTATTGCACGCCGCTGTTGCTGGGTGCAATGACTTCAGAGGCACCGGAGACGGAGCGCATGCGCGCAGCAATCGCCTGGACTGCGGCATCTATCTTGGCCAGGTCAGAGCCGAAAATTTTGATGGCCACGTCGCCACGCGAGCCTGTCAGCATCTCGGACACGCGCATTTCGATAGGTTGCGTAAAACCGTAGATCAGGCCCGGAAAGCCTTCCATAACGTGGCGGATGGCATCTGCAATATCTTCCTTGCTACCTCGCCACTCAGCACGTGGCTTGAGCACAAGAAAGGTGTCGGTCTCGTTGAGGCCCATGGGGTCTAGCCCGAGGTCGTCCGAACCTGTGCGGGCCACGATGGAGCGAATTTCTGGAACTTCTTTAAGCAGCGCTTGCTGCACGCGTTGATCCATATCTAAAGAAGCGGGTAATGATATCGACGGAGCCTTCTGCAACTGAACGATAAGATCCCCTTCGTCCATGGTCGGCATAAAGGTTTTGCCGACGGACAGATACAAGGCCGCCGAACCGGCGAGCGTCGCCAAAGCGATGCCGAACACTGAACGTCGGTGAGCGAGACTCCAAGTCTGCAACCAAGCAAAACCTGCAGCCAGCTTGCCCATCAGCCATGGTGCATCGCTGGCATGTGAGCGCAACAGCAGCGAAGCCAGAGCCGGAACGACGGTGAATGCGATAAGTACAGATGCACCAAGAGCTAGAACGATGGTCAGTGCAACCGGCGCAAATAGCTTGCCCTCCAGGCCTTGCAGCGTCAGCAGCGGCAGGAACACAATCGCGATGATGGACACGCCTGCCAGCATGGGGGCGGATACGGCAGACACAGCATCCCGGATCAAGGCGAAGCGGTCTGCGTTCTTGGCCGACTCCCCATCTTTGGGCGTATGAGCCAGCGCGGTCTCAATGTTCTCCACCACCACCACCGAGGCATCCACCAACATGCCCAAAGCAATGGCTAGGCCACCCAGACTCATCAGATTGGCTGTCAGACCCACGTAGTGCATGAGTAGGAATGTGGCCAGCATGGAAAGGGGAAGCGTGGCTGCCACTACCAATGCTGCGCGGACGCCGCCTAGAAACAGATAAAGGATGACGACTACGAGCACACTGGCTTCGACCAATGCGCGCACTACGGTACCAGCGGCACGCGAAACCAGTTCTCCGCGGTTGTAGAACACATGAGTGCTCATTCCTTGCGGGAGATGTGGTGCCAGTTCATCAAGTCTGGACTGTACGGCGTCGACCAAACTGCGTGCATCCACGCCGCGCAGTCCCAGCACGAGTCCCTGGACAGCCTCGCCATGTCCATCGCGACTTACGGCACCATTGCGAGTGGCTTCACCCATGCGCACTGTTGCCACATCACCTACCGTAGATGCCGTTTGCCCGTTCTTGGCCTGCACGACCACGACGGCACGTAAATCGTTTAGGCCGCGAACCCCACCTTCCACACGCACGACCCAATGTTCCTCACCACGATCCAGGCGACCTGCTCCGTCGTTGCGATTGTTGGCTTCGAGTGCCTGACGCAACTGGTCCAGGGTCACGCCGCGAGCGCGCAGCCGCGCCGGGTCCGGAATTACCTCATAGCCCCGCACCACACCACCTAAGGCATTCACGTCGGCAACGCCGGCGACAGTGCGTAGTGCAGGTCTTATTACCCAGTCCAGTACACGTCGGCGCTCGGCCAGAGAATAGCTCTCGCCATCAACCGTGAACATGAACATCTCACCCAAAGGTGTAGTGATGGGAGCCAATCCCCCTTCCATAGTAGCGGGCAAATCGCGCTGTATGCCAGCCAGTCTTTCAGACACCTGCTGGCGGGCCCAGTAAACATCCGTGCCTTCGGAGAAATCAACAGTGACATCGCTGATGCCGTATTTAGAGACAGAGCGCACGATGGTTTTGTGAGGCAGACCCAGCAGCTCCTGTTCTACGGGTGTAGAAACGCGCTGCTCCACCTCCTCGGGCGTCATGCCCGGCACCTTCAGAATCACCTTAACCTGGGTAGGCGAGATATCGGGGAACGCATCTATTGGCAACTGCGAATAGGCCCAGGCACCGGCCAGGGCCAGCACAATGGCTGCGAGCAGCACCAGAGCACGCTGACGCAGCGAAAAATCAATCAGCTTGGCCAGCATCACTGACCTCCGGACATCAAGTTTTTGAGGGCAGCGATACCTGCAGTCGCAATCTCCGCCTTGGCCGGAAGCACTCCGCGTACCACGGCGGCAGCTTCGTCTTTGCTCTCCACCGACAAGGGGGCGAAGCGCACGCTCTTGCCTGTTTCAATGAAAACACCGGTCTGGCCTTGCCAGTACACCAGTGCTGCGGCCGGGATGCGCAAACGGTTTCCTGCCTTCGCCTGAGCCTTGTCCGTGTCTGAATCTTTCAACGTCAATATGACTGTGACACTTTCACCCAGCCGGAGATCACCGTTCTTGGTTAGCGCAACGCGCACTCGCATCCCTGCACTACCGTCGCCAACAGGTGCAATACCCTCGACCAGTCCTGCGGCACCGCGAGTGGTGACCTGCACACTGTCACCTACGGCGGGCAGTGGTACCTCTCGACCCAGTAGCAAATCAAGTTCCAAGGCCTTGGGATCAGCCACTCTCACCAAGGGTGCCGATGCATCGACACGCGCGCCTGGTTGGACCATTACTTCAGTCACAATGCCTGCACGAGGTGCCAGCAACTGTGCCTCATTCCCAGCCAGCTTCACACCACTGGTAGCCAGCTCGGCGCGTCGGGCTTGAGCCATGGCCGCAGCCTCTGTGGCGCGTGCCTGTGTTGACTGCCATCGACTGGCAGCGATGATGCCGTCTTCATGGAGCAATCGGTCTCGCGTCAGTGATTGCTGTGCCAGCCGCGACTGTGACTCGGCTTCCGCCATTGCGCGACGCGCTTCGTAGAGCTGAGGGCTGGTGAATGTCACCACGGGCTGACCCGCTCGCACGGACTGGCCTACAGCTACCAGCACACGTGGGAGCGCCCCTGCATAGGGTGCGGCCACCACGACCTGGGCATCAGGTTTCAGTATCACGCGCGCATGAGCCGAAATATTGAGCTCTCCAGAGCTCTGGATGGATTGAAAGCGCACACCCAAGGTTCGCGCCTGCTCAGGGGTTAGAGACACGGCCTCGGCGGCCATGCTTGCGACTGGCAGCGCAAGTGCGCCAGCCAACAGCCATTGGTGGAAAAACATTCCTGACTCCGGAAAAGGAAAATACATGCTTCCATGCGTACGCACGGAAGCGCAAAGCCTATGCAAGGCTTAGGAGATCAGGAAAATTGAGGCGGAGCTTGGGCCGGGGATGGCCGTATGACGCGCCCTTGCCAGCGTGAAAGCCTGTGCGCCGGCTCTGGGCGCGGTACTGGCCTAGCAGCAGTGCAGCGTATGCGTGAAGCACGCAGACCCCAAGTCAACAGGGCTAGGCCAATGATGGCCAGCAGCGGGACAGGAAGTAGATATAGAGGTTGCAGTGCGTTTTGCACATCAACTTCAAACGGCTCGGCTTGCAACTGATTGTTATCGTGCTCGCTGAGAGAGTCGTGTTCAGTGAACAGATGGAAATGAGAATCAGCAATTCTTGAAGGTGTTGTGTGCACATGCAGGCCAGATTGATTCGGAGTCCCGAAGTGGCCGTGCAGTAGCGGAATTAGCAGTTGAGCTGCAATCACTAGCAGCAACAACGCGCTCCGCAGAGAAAGTCTCTGGATTGCACGCGACATGTCATTAATTGTACAGCTGCGATTTGATTTGCAGTGCAACAGAGTAATGTTGTTGATGAGGCCCCATATTCAACAAATCAACGGGCAAGTCGCGCTGTGGTTTTTAAATGATTGCTTGCAGCAACAACCTGTCCAAATGTTTGCCAAGTCACAAGCAGCTACTAGAGGTCACCAATTGTCGAAGTATGGTCATCTGTGAGCATCGCTAACTGAGCGTATTTCCGTCACAGGGAGCAGAGCTAGAGCATCTATCTCAATGCCCGATTCTGGCCGAAAGAGTGATCGCACGGATGAGCCAGGCAGCAGTTATCTCGATACACGAGCACGGCATGAGAGGGCAGCTATCAGCAAGGTCCACACACTAGTGCAGCCGGCCTGAAGCGGCCATTTGATGTGGCGATATGACCAACCCATAGAGCGGTCATGTACATAGACCTACAGCGCCGAACCTAACGCTATCTTGCATAAAATATTTATTCAACAATCGTTGTATTATTGTCTTATGCAAGAAGCCCAAGTTATTCGTTCTCTCTCCGCTTTGGCCCATGAGGCACGCCTGCGCGTTTTTCGTGCGCTGGTAGTCGCAGGACCAGAAGGCCTCACACCCAGTGGATTGGCGGAGCAATTGGGTATCGCCCCCAATGCACTGTCATTTCACCTTAAGGAACTCTCCCATGCTGAACTCGTGAGCCAGGAGAGACAGGGGCGCAATGTGCTGTACCGAGCCGCGTTTCCTGCCATGAATGGGCTGCTGGCCTACCTCGTCGAGAACTGCTGCCAGGGTGCAGCCTGTACCCCAGACGCCGCAGCTTTGTGCCAGTGCTGAAGTGGTCGCGTCAAGGAACAGTTCATCATGTTGACGGCTATCCTGATTTTCATCTTCACACTAACGCTGGTCATCTGGCAGCCACGTGGCCTTGGCATTGGCTGGAGTGCCACGATTGGTGCGACTGTTGCGCTGCTGCTTGGGGTCGTGCACTGGGCTGATATTCCGGTGGTCTGGAATATCGTCTGGAATGCCACGACGACCTTTGTCGCGGTCATCATCATCAGCCTTTTGCTGGATGAGGCTGGATTCTTTGAGTGGGCCGCATTGCACTTTGCCCGCTGGGGTGGCGGCAGCGGCATCAAGCTGTTTGCGTTCATTGTGCTGCTGGGTGCCGCCGTGTCGGCCCTGTTTGCCAATGACGGAGCAGCTTTGATTCTCACGCCCATCGTGATGGCCATGCTGGTGGCCCTGGGCTTTTCTCCGGCAGCAACGCTAGCGTTTGTGATGGCAGCCGGGTTTATTGCAGACACGGCGAGCCTGCCTCTGATCGTGTCGAATCTGGTGAACATCGTTTCAGCCGACTTTTTCAAGATCGGCTTCAACGACTATGCGTCGGTGATGGTGCCGGTCAACATTGCCTCTGTTCTGGCCAGCCTCGGTGTGCTGCTGCTGTTTTTCCGACGCGATATTCCTGCTTCATACAACGTGGCACAGCTCAAGCAGCCCTCGGCTGCGATCAAGGATCTGGCGACCTTCCGAGCTGGTTGGGTCGTACTGATCTTGCTTCTGGTCGGATTCTTCGCGCTTGAGCCTTTGGGCGTCCCCGTCAGTGCCGTGGCCGCCGTGGGTGCAGCCATCTTGTTGGCTGTGGCCGCGCGTGGCCCTGTCATCAGCACCAAGAAGGTGTTGCATGGTGCTCCATGGCAGATCGTGGTGTTCTCGCTGGGGATGTATCTGGTGGTCTACGGGCTGCGCAACGCGGGTCTGACGGATTACATCGCCGTGCTGCTCAATCAATTCGCAGCCGGTGGCGTGTGGACCGCATCGCTGGGCACAGGCGTACTTTCTGCGGTGCTGTCCTCGATCATGAACAACATGCCCACGGTGTTGATTGGAGCTTTGTCCATTGATGCATCGACAGCCAGCGGAGTGGTCAAGGAGGCCATGGTGTACGCCAATGTGATTGGCTGTGACCTGGGTCCCAAGATCACGCCTATTGGCAGTCTGGCCACGCTTCTCTGGCTGCATGTGCTCGGCAAGAAAGGCACAACGATTGGCTGGGGCTACTACTTCAGAGTCGGTTCAGTACTGACCATACCCGTGCTGCTTGTCACCCTTGCTGCCCTGGCCTTGCGGCTCAGCGTGGCGTCATGAACCTTTGCAACGGAAATCTAGCGCTATGAGTGACATCACGATTTATCACAACCCTGCTTGCGGCACCTCCCGCAATGTTCTGGCCATGATCCGCAACAGCGGGGAAGACCCCACGGTCATTGAATACCTCAAGACGCCCCCTGATCGCTCCACGCTAGTGGGACTGATCCAGGCAATGGGCATACCGGTGCGCGATGTGCTGCGTCAAAAAGGTACGCCGCATGACGAGCTGGGCCTTGGCGATTCCAAATGGACAGACGAGCAATTGATTGACTTCATGCTCCAGCATCCAATCCTGATCAATCGACCGATCGTGGTCAGCCCCATGGGAGCACGCTTGTGCCGCCCCTCGGAGGCCGTGCTGGACATCCTGCCGCAGCCTCAACAGGCCGCATTTTCCAAAGAAGACGGCGAAGCCGTCACTGACTCGAAAGGAAATCGAATTGGCAAACTCTGATCTACCAAATCTGGACGAACAAGTATTTGAAAAGCCCAGCCTGGATGGACTATTGCCCGCACAGCGTGCGACGCATGCACCGCGTATCTTGTTGCTGTATGGCTCGGTTCGTGACCGCTCCTACAGCCGTCTCCTGACCGAAGAGGCTGCACGGCTGCTGCGCAAGATGGGGGCCGAGACCAGGATCTTCGATCCGCGTGGCCTGCCGCAACCGGATGGTGCCCCTGACGATCACCCGAAGGTCAAGGAACTGCGCGAGTTGGCACTATGGGCCGAGGGTATGGTTTGGACATCTCCTGAGCGCCATGGTGCGATGAGCAGTATTCTCAAAGCACAGATCGACTGGCTCCCTTTGTCCGTTGGCGCGGTGCGACCAACTCAAGGTAAGACACTGGCGGTGATGCAAGTCTCAGGCGGCTCACAGTCCTTCAATGCCGTCAACCAGATGCGTGTGCTGGGTCGTTGGATGCGCATGATCACCATCCCCAATCAGTCATCCGTAGCCAAGGCATTCGCGGAGTTTGACGAGGCGGGCCGGATGAAGCCTTCTTCGTATTACGAACGGGTTGTTGACGTGATGGAGGAGCTGGTCAAGTTCACGCTGCTCACACGGGACTGCGCGGACTATCTGGTGGATCGTTATAGCGAGCGCCGTGAAAGCGCCGAAGAACTGTCCAAGCGGGTCAATCAACGCAGCATCTAAGCGATACGGGTGGGGGACTCCATATTGCTTTGACAAGATTCAGTGCCTGCTTATCTTCCTTTAGAGGGGCAGCAATGGGGCAAACAGCGACAGCCGCAACTGGTCACAAACAGTCATGCGCATGGACGTATTGTTTGGAGAAATAAACTACTGAAACTCATGAAAAAATTCATGGCTATGACTCATCCGCCAACCCATGGCTCAGATCAAGCAAACTCATCAGACCACGCTGGTGAAGGCTCTAGCCCGCCAAATCCAAGAGGGACTTTTGTTGAAGTCTTACTTGTTTTTTTCAAGCTTGGTTTGACGTCATTTGGCGGACCTGTTGCTCATTTGGGCTACTTTCGTACGGAGTTCGTAGAGCGACGAAAGTGGCTGGACGACAAGAGCTACTCAGATTTAGTCGCGTTGTGCCAGTTTCTGCCTGGCCCAGCGAGTAGCCAGGTAGGCATAGCACTAGGGCTTGGTCGCCGCGGCTGGGGCGGAGCCCTCGCGGCTTGGATAGGATTCACTCTTCCTTCGGCAATTGCACTCATTCTTTTTGCAATTGGGTCGTCACATTGGACAGTGTTTGCTCGGTCAGGAGCCGTTCACGGACTAAAAATCGTTGCTGTTGCAATTGTTGGGCAAGCTGTATGGGGGATGGCCAAGTCCCTTTGTCCCGACAGACTGCGCGCTGGCGTTGCTATTGCTGGCACTCTTTTGGTTCTTGCTATGCCTTCCGCCATTGGACAAATCACAGCAATTGTTCTAGGTGGTCTGATTGGTCGATGGATGCTCAAATTGGAGCAACTCTCCATCGTGCAGCATCGTGACTATGGCGTGAGCAAAGTTACCGGGGCTATTTTCCTGAGTATGTTTGTAGCACTGCTAGTGCTGTTGCCGGTCATAGCCTCCTTGACCCATTCTCCAATCGTGACCGTTTTCAGTGATTTCTATCAGTCCGGAGCATTGGTGTTTGGGGGGGGGCACGTTGTTCTCCCATTGCTACAGGCAAGCGTAGTACCAAGTAGCTGGTTATCAAACGAAGTTTTTCTTGCAGGATATGGTGCAGCACAGGCCGTTCCAGGCCCTTTGTTCACGTTTGCGGCTTACCTTGGCGCAGCTATGCCAAGTCCTTTTGGTGGTTGGCTTGGTGGTTTCGCTTTGCTCTTAGCGATTTTTTTGCCTGCTTTCCTACTGGTCATTGGTGCGTTACCGTATTGGGAAACCTTGCGCCAGCGTGTGGGAGTGCAGAGGTCTATGGCCGGTGTGAATGCGGCTGTGGTTGGGGTTTTAGGAGCAGCGCTATATGACCCTGTGTGGACGAGCGCCATCCATTCAAAAACCGATTTCGGATTTGCATTGGCCGCATTTGGATTGCTGGTTTACGCACGACTATCACCCGTGCTGGTCGTGATACTGGCAGCGCTTTTGGGGTGGCTACTTTCACTCTAATCCCACTTAATTGAGCGACGGCTTTGCTATGACAGTGGCAGTCACAGATCGGCCAGGAACGGATTTTCGTCGAAGACTTGGTGAGCTTCCGAAAAGCTGATCCACAAGCTCGTCTAATCTCGTTGGGACAAGGTCGGCAAACCGATCTTTTAGTGCCAACCCAAAACTGACCGCTTGGGGGTCAAGATTGGATCGGCTCTAACAGACTGATTTATGCAACGACGCCGACTCCCGGCCAATCGCTGAAATCTCAGAAACAAAAAATATGCACGAAATTTAGAATATGGCATCACCGGTCCTTCTTTGAAGGCAGTCTGGTGACCTTGCTACTCAGGAGCGATTCCAGATGTTCGTTATCTGAAACGAGTTTCTGGATACGCTCCATTGCTTCGCCTAATTCAGCTTGCGCTTGCTGCAATTCAAGGTTCATATCACGGTGTTTCTGCAGCAGGACCGCAAATTGGGTCCGGTATTCATCCAGTAGTTCTCGAGTTGTACGTCGACCAGTTTGGGGCTCAAAGCTGGCCTCGTTTTTAGGCCTATGAAGCCACGACCGAACTTCATTGAGTAAATCCTTGTACCTATCGGCATGAAGTGTCGTGTTGTGTATTTCTGCACGTCGGGCAAGTTCGTTCAACGTCAAGCGCCCCTTGTTGTGCGGGTAAGCGCCACCGTTTTCGACGAGCACCTCATCGATTGCAGCCATCGCGACGCGTACCTTACTGGTAACCTCGTCTGTCCTCCGGCGCCCATGCTCCTGAGCAGCTGAGCGAATGAGGTTCTTGGTTTGTTCGGTTTGAGTCACGCTTGCTGCTCACTCTGAACAATGCGTTGGACTACATCATTCGCGAGCCACTTTGTGTGAAGCTGGGGAAATCTTGGGAGATTGCCGAGAATTTGATTTCTCCAAAAGCTCTGAATAAGGTCAGACCCCTGCTTTCCAGATTCGATGTATTGATTGACTGCTTCGGCGATGCTTGCATCGACGTCCTCCTGGTGCCAGGCTTCTTCTAGTCGAGAAGCGCAGCTAACTTGGCAACGCGATGGCTCGGGGTTTCCTTTGCGTTTATTGCACGGTCCTACGTCGCCTGCTGCCTTGGTACAGACCACACCAGGCCTAACAAGTTGCCAAGTAGTTCCACGCATTGTCAATAGCTCTGCGAGTTCGTGCATGTCCTTCACTCCCCATGTCGAGCCTGTCTTGTGGAGCTCTGTGCGGCGAATTTGTATTGCGTCATGAATACGGATTGCAGCCAAGCCTCCGTAACCCCCCAGGTCAATGCCATTCGAATTGACGCCGCCGCTTCCATTACCCATTCGAACAGATTCGAGTGCCTCCTCAGCTGCCACCATTTCTTCTATGACTGTGGTCGCGCGCATGACACGGAGTTCTCGAGCAATCGTTTCAATCTCTCCTCGTAGGTCTTTGTTTTCAAGAATGTAGTAAAGCACCATCTCAATCGATTTGTGTCCAAAGACATCCATGAGGATTTTTGGTGCCTCGACGATAGCCAGTGCAGCAAGCCGGGCTATTGTCTTGCGGAATCGATGCGAACTGAGAGATTGGCCACCAGGATTTCTGTCCATGCCTAGCATTGCAGCGAATTCTCGGAGCGCTTTGTTGAATTCCTTTGCTCCCATGGGCATGGTCCTGTTGTGACAACTTGCGCCTATCATTCCCCACAAGTGAGTTCCAGGTTTAGAAAGTTTCCCGGTCTTGGTTCCGTTGATTGACGTTAAAGGCTCCGCAATAGAAATTAGTCGTATTTGCTGTTCGATAGCTTGGGCCGTAAAATCAGGTATGACCCAGTCACGGGTCACTCCCACAAGCTGCTTTGTCAACTTATAAGTGCGTCCATTCGCGTACGCTCTACCGTCCTTCGCATAGGTGACGCAATCGCGCATTAACGTAAGAATTTCACTAGCCCGAGGAGCTATAGTGATAAGTACAACTATTTGGTGAGCGGTTTGAAGTGCATTTGCAAGTCCAAAGATATGTGAAGCTCCCTTTGGTGGCCATTGAATTGAACTTTCGATAGTATTTCCATTGTAGTGAAAACCTCCCAGGCCTCTGTCGCTCAACCGTATCGGGAATGGTAACTCATTGATTTCATTTCCATCAATATCTTTCCAATGTACGTTGGCACATATTTCACTACACCAGCGTGAGATAGTTGGATTTGAAGCTGAATTTGTTTTCCCATGTGTCCACAATGGATGAAATTTTTCAAGTATCGATATAATATTTGGTCCAAGGTTTTCAATAATCCAAAATGCCTTGCTTGCCAATTCGCTTACGTAGTCATCTGGCAGGTGTCTGTATGGGTTAATTTCGGGCGTCAGTCGACGAGGTATTGGTTTTCCAGCTACAGGTGTGGTCTTGGTGATGGAAGTGTAGGGAGGTGTATCATTCCAATATCCTTTATCAGAAAGTGTCTGCATTCGCTTTGCCTCTTTCTCAACTCCATTGAGCACCGAGTGTCCAAATGCAATAAGGTCTTGCACCTTGAATGCTGAGAAAATATTTCCTTCAAGGTGATTCCTTTGGTCTTGAAGGAGCCTTGCAATGGCAGCGGCAGCCATTCGCGGTAGATAGTTGTACGCGATAGTTGCAATCGTGGTTGGGTCCAGCGGTTCATTGCTTGATCGCTTCAATCCAGCCGGACCAATTCGACACAGTATGCAGTATTGCGTAAGACGCAGTACTGCGCGGTCGAGCAGCTGATTTAGCCGAGTCTTCAGCGGAGATGTAGTTGTGAGGTGCTCTTGAACGCTGGTTGGAAGGAAGAATGCTATTCGCTTGCGTAAATTCACGCGGTACAAGTTTTTAGCAATTATTGGCGCCCATTCTCGCGGTGTTTCCCATATACCGAAGATAGCTCCATTTCTCAGCACATTTTGTGCCGCTATCACCTGCTTCGCTGTTAGACTTTGCACTGCTTCAAGTTCGAAAATACTCCGAATATTGCTTGCAGAGGTTTCTACCTCGAGTTTTCGTTGAGCTGCAGTGATATTAACTGTTTCCTTTTGTGTGGCATGGGAGGAATCACGTGCCACGCTTGATGATTTAATATTCTTCTTCATTATATTTTTTCATCCACAGCTGTGCTTGGAACTCCACCGGTCTATGGATTCCCGCAGTAATTTTTACTTCCCATGCTGCGATTGCTTTTACAACGATGTTGGTGTCAAAAGCGCTCATTAAGGCTAGCTCGGTGTTGTCGTATTCCTGCTGGTACTCCCTTGCGATAAATGCATCAATCGCCATGTTTTTTTTGAGCCACTGCAATTCAGCCATTCGCATCGCGAGGCCTTCAAGGCTCTCCGGCATGATTACCCCGTTTTCGACACAGAGTGTGCAACGGTGAGTGTTACACATGGCAATGCCATCTGATTGAAAGTTTGGGTCAACTCTTAAGGGGGGATTGAATGGGTCTTTGCACCCAATTCCAATCCGACTCAATCTTATCCGTCGATAATCAGTTAGTCGATTGTATTCGTCTGCGGTGACGGGGCCATCCTGTGTGAGTTTGGCGATAATGGTGGTGTCGAGTCGGCCGCTTTCACGAATTTGCTGAATCAATACATTGCTAAATGTGAGAAATTTATTGGTAGAATCGTCATTTATTGCTGAGTTATCTAAATACGTAGTCGTGCTATGAAAAGATTTGTGATTAAGCGCCTTCATTACGTGAAAAATCGAACCGCCATTATTTCGCCAGGTAAACGTAGAAAATTCATCGCGAAAGTCGCTGGCTACGATATAAGGCACTCTTTCCTTGCCATGCAAGTTCATCGATGTATTAATTTCGTCAACAATTTGCTCCAAGAACGTTGTGCGTCTATCTGCTGTCGGTAGTGCGGCGTACATATCCGTGTCTAGACATTCGATGCGACCCAAAGAGGTGCAGTAAAGCCAGGGTGAGTGAATAATTCGCTTTAGCTTATTAATTCGCTTTTGCAAGGTATTCGTTGTTTTTAACAACGCAAAGCCCTCTAGAGCAACACGGTGTTCTTCGATTGCACTCTTCAGTTCTTGCATGAGTTGAAGGCGCAGAGGCCAAGTTCTAGTCACCATTTCAAGCACGATAACGCCTGGTGAGCGGTCAGTCTTCCAATGTCCTGAGTCCAGCGGTTCGCTTTTTCCGCGCGTTTTATAACCGCGCATCACGTAGCGAGTTGGGTCTGATGGATGAGGCTGTAAGAATGGTGTTCGAGTAGGGGCTTCATTTGAGACATCGACTTTCAAGTCGAGAAGCGGTTGGGCATTCCAGCCGCAGCCTGCAAGACTCAGGTGGAAGGCGATGCGTGCCTCATTGGCATTAGGATAAAACCCTTCGTACATGATTGTGGTCGAGTATTCAGCACATTGATTCTTATCGAGGCCTTGCCGCAGATTCGTAATTTTCGGGAATAGTTTTCCCGATGACTTCATGCGGTTCTCTACGGCCTTAAAGCGGACATAGTTGCGGCGCAGCCTCTCCTCGATTTCGCCCGCTGGTAACTGGCCTTGTAGAAGTTGTTCGGCTCTTCTCCATCGGTCAAGACTTGTTAGCCACTTCCTTTTCAAGGCATTCCAGATGCGCTGAATTTTCTCTGGAGGTGGGAGGAGGCGCTTGGGTTTTGCTTGCTCTGGGCCAACCCAATGCAACTCCCGCAGCCCCAAGGCCCGTCGAGTGATGTTAGTTACTCTGCGAAGTGCGTGAAAACTTTGCGGCGAAATGCCAGCATCCATTGCGGCTTGCCGATGCAGTTCGGTGAAGTCTTTAACACTGCTAATCCGAATTAGAGGTAACCCCACCTCTTTCGTGCGAGACTCGATTTCGTCGAACAAACGCCACCACTGGCGTAGATGCTTAACAAATGATGTGGCACTACTCTTCGGTGAGAATTGCAGATGCTCCTTGATAGCTGGTGCTAGTTGATGTATCAGCTCTGGGCGTCCGGAGAAAGGCCCGCCCCACTGGCCTCCGCGCACTTTTCTAGATATTTCACCAGTCTCGAACACAGATAAGTCAATGAAGACTGGTTTGTGTTCATGCTTCGTCCAAAATTGCAGAGGTGTTGATGTGTAATCAGTGACTTCTGCAGCCACGGCTTGCGGCCCAAACGCCGACTCCCGTATGTGATCCTTGTTTTTCTTCCGTAAGCTCACGATGAGGAGCTCTCTTTGTCTAAGTAGTCACGATACTGCTCGGGCAATGCAAAGCCCAGCATGTCCATTGCCCAGTGTAGGTAGATGAAGCTTGTGTCATCGCTCGCATGCCCGAGTTGTGGTTGTATCTGAAGTCGTATGACGTCTTTTGCGAAGTGCGAAATGACCGGAGTAATCTGGTCTTGCTCGGATTTCTTTACGGAATCGAATTGTTTCAGTTCTCGCCAAAGGACGGAGCATGCCCACCAGTGCCTGCCTTGATGGGGGCTCCATCCCTTGAACGGGAGAGGAACTCCGGTCCAGGCGTTATAAAGGTGTTTCCCATTTAGCCGTATACCGGAAGCTTCATCGCGAAACAAGTGAATCGCTCCAGCTAGTCGCGCATGCTGCTGCGTTGCTCCGCGAACTGCTTTTACCCATACGTTCAACTGATGTAGCCGAGCGTCTTCTCGATACTGATGAAGTCGCTTAACGAGATACAGTGGCACCAGAATGCTTCTCTTTGGACCAATTTTGTCGCCATGGTCCTTGCCATATGATGGCCCCTTCGTCCCAAATTGGATCTGGATGCGGACGAGCTTTTCAGCATCGCTAGCAGTCGGATTACTGATGTGCCACCTCCGCGGGTCGAGCGGAATCGAGTCGACCCTAAAGGCTTCAATTTCGCTGCGCCGCATCGCAGTCATGAGTACGGTCTCGCACATTAATCCACGAACGCAACCGTGTTGCGCGTACACCGCCGCCAGCCACGCCTGAAGCTCGTCATCGGAGGGCATCCGCATTGTTGTCTGGTTTTTACGCACTGTCCCTTCACGCACTTCGACGGTTAGTCGTTTGTGGCCTCGAGAGCTCACGGGACTTGCAACGTTGACAACAATTGTTTTGCTCGGAATGTCAAAGCGGGCTCGGTGGCCTTTATAGGCCATCCACGTGAGGAAGTCGCAAGCGGCACCAACGTAAGAGTTAACTGTGGCGGGGGCAAGCGGCTTTCCGTCGCGCGACCAATAGCCTCTAATTAGCTCTGTTTGATATCTCTGGTAAACATGCTCATGAAAAGTGCAGGTGATGATGTCAATGTGACGCTTTTCTGCCCATTCGAGAAAGTTTGCAAGCCAGTTTGCATAGTTCAAGATGGTGCGGTCGGTGGGGGGAGCCGCAGGCTGCAGAGTTTGGGGTAGCTTTGGGTGCCAGACCCCGAGACCACGGTCAATCAAGTATTCGCTGCCTAGGCGGTGATAACTAGGCTGAGAATCGAAGATGCACGGTAGGTGAGCAACTTTTCCGAAGCCTTTGGACGCAGTGATTTCCGGGTCGGAGAAGTAGACCGTGTAGTGCATCGAATCACCTGCTACAAAGGTTTAAAGCATCTAGTGTGACCATGGATTGCTTGCCGGCAACTCAAACATACACTTATTGACGTGGCTATAAACGTAAACAATGCCCAGTACTTTCGCTACCTTGAGACAGCGCGTATTGACTGGATGAGCGGCCTTGGCCTCAAGCCAGGGCTGAGCGGGGAGAGACAGGGCCAAGGCCCGGTAGTCGTCAACGCGTTCTGCAATTTTTATCAGCAACTCGCCTATCCGGACGAGGTGCTTCTCAAAATGTTCGTTAGTGATCCTGCTCGCACCACGTTTGAAACCTGGGCCACGATGGAGCGGGTGGACCAGCCCGGAGTGATCTGCGCAGCAGGCGGCAGCACTGTGATCTGGGTGGACTTTTCAAAGCAGAAAGCGACGGACTTGCCGGACTGGATTCGCAGCAAGGTCAGTGGCTAAAGCTGTTCGGAAATCCGTATGAATGCGATTGGCGCGTTCGGTAATTCGGTCAAGGTTATGCAAAAAAGTATGTTGATGATAATTAAATCAAAGCTTTAGAAGGTGATATTTTGTTGGCACGGTATGTGCTTTAAGACAGCCAGGCCGCGCGTGCGCGGTTGTGAGATGACAGGAGTGTGGGCGCTTGTACGGGGCTGATAAGGATTCAGCCTGGCGTGTGACCAGCTCTTGTTGTCGCTAGCAGAACTTCGGACTTGAACGGGGCGCGTCAGCCGCTTTCAGGGCCGGGCTTTTGCCAGCAGTGAAGACAACACATACCAAGAATCCAAGAATGAAATCCAATCGCCTGACCATCATGGTTTTGCTGGCTATGGTCCTGGGCGTTGTGGTGGGCTATCTGGTCCACGCCAACGCCGCGAGCCCCGAGGCAGCCAAAGAGATCGCCGGCTATCTCGGCATACTCACCGATGTATTTTTGCGCATGATCAAGATGATCATTGCGCCTCTGGTGTTCGCCACGCTGGTGGCTGGCCTTGCCAATATGGGCGATGCCCAGTCCGTGGGCCGCGTGGGCGGTCGTGCTTTAGGCTGGTTTATCGGCGCATCCGTGTGCTCGCTGTTTCTGGGCCTGTTTTTTGCCAATGTGCTCAAGCCCGGCTATGGCCTGCATGTGGAGTTGCCGACCAGCGCTGAAGGGCTGGGGCTCAAGACTTCGGCCTTGAACTTCAAGGATTTCATCACCCACGTCTTCCCCAAGAACATTTTTGAGGCCATGGCGGCCAATGAAGTGCTGCAAATCCTCGTGTTTGCGCTGTTCTTCGGCATTGCTCTGGGCTACTTGAATCACCAGAAAAAGCACATGCTGGTGGACCTGATGGAAGAAACCTCGCACGTCATGCTGCGCGTGACTGAGTACGTGATGCGCTTTGCACCGCTGGGCGTGTTTGGCTCGGTGGCGGGCACTATCGCCACCCATGGTCTGGGCATGCTGATGGTGTTCGGCAAGTTCCTGCTGGGTTTCTACATTGCGCTTGCCGCGCTGTGGCTGCTGCTGATTGGCGCCGGTTATCTGGTGCTGGGCAAGGACGTGTTCCGCCTGCTGTCGCTGATTCGCGGCCCGGTGCTGGTGGGCTTTTTCACTGCCAGCAGTGAGTCGACCCTGCCCAAGCTCATGGAGCAACTGGAAAAGTTTGGCATCAAGCCCCGCATTACTGGCTTTGTGCTGCCTCTGGGCTACTCGTTCAATCTTGATGGCTCGATGATCTACACCACCTTCCTGGCCATCTTTATCTCTCAGGCCTATGGCATTGAGATGTCGCTGGCTGCGCAGTTCACCATGCTCGCGGTGCTGATGATCTCCAGCAAGGGGATTGCCGGTGTGCCGCGCGCATCGCTGGTGGTGGTGGCGGCTGTTCTGCCCATGTTCGGTTTACCGGAAGCCGGCATTTTGCTGATTCTGGGTATCGACCACTTCCTGGATATGGGCCGCACGCTGACCAATGTGCTGGGTAACGCCATTGCCACGGCAGTAGTCGCCAAGTGGGAAGGTGATGAGGGCGATGAGTCTGCGTCGGATGGGGCTGCGCAGCCTCTGGCGCAAGCCAGCCACGCCTGAGCCTGATTCGCCCTGTGCGCTGGTGCTGGGATCGATGCCGCCGGTGCCAGATAGCGCAGGGCGCTGCTACCATGGCTCGCACCATGCTAGCTTTTTTGCCACCCCGCCTGCGCGCCAGCCTGCTGCTCCTGCTCTGGCTGGCGGCAAGCAGTCTGGGCGGCTGGCTGGGTTATCAGGCCTTTGTGCGAGCGGGGCTGGAGACCGTGGCCACCGCAGGCAACAACCGGCTTGACCGGTATGTGGCCAGCCTGCAGCGAGAAATCGATAAATTTGCCTTTTTGCCCGATGTGGCGGCGCTGCAGCCCGAGGTCAAGGCCCTGCTGCAGTCGCCAGGCGATGCGCTGCTGCAATCCCGCGCCAATCTCTATCTGCAAGAACTCAACCGCCGCGCAGGCACGCTGACCGTCTATCTGATTGGTCACGATGGCCATGTGCTGGCTGCCAGCAACTGGCAGCGTGCCGACAGCTATGTGGGTGAAGATCTAAGCTTCAGGCCCTATGTACAGCAGGCACTGCGCGAGGGGCGTGGCCGCTACTTCGGCATTGGCACCACGCGTGGTGAGCCGGGCTACTACCTCACCACAACTCTTGGGCAGGGCCCCCTGCAGGGTGTGGTCGTGGTTAAGGTCGGGCTGGCGCAGCTTGAAGAGTCCTGGGCCAGTGTGGAGTCTCCGGTGTTGGTCAGCGATGAAAACAGCGTGGTCATCCTCAGCAATGTGCCGGCCTGGCGCTTTGCCACCTTGCAGCCGCTTGATGAAGAGCGGCGCAGCGCGCTGGAAGCCTCGCAAAAATATAACCGCCTGAGCCTGAACCCGCTGGGCTGGCAAACCTTGAAGCCTTTAAGTAGCGACGACAACTTCAAGCAAGTGCGCATTGGGGCTGCCAAGGGTGCAGCTGCAGATCAGCGCACAGGGCGCTTTCTGCTCCAATCGCGCCCGCTGGCGGGCACGCCCTGGCAGATCACCGTGCTGTCGCCATTGACTGCTGCACTGCAGCTTGCGACCAGCCGCGCCTGGGTTGCGGGGGTGCTCATTGCCTTGGCTTTGCTGCTGGCGGCCTTGCTCTACCAGCGCCGCAAGCATGTGCGTGAGCAACTGGCGGCGCAACAAGCACTGAAGCAGGCCAACGAGGCGTTGGAGCACAAGGTGCAGCAACGCACCGCCGATCTGCAAACCGCCAACCAGTCGCTGCAGCAAGAGGTGGCAGAGCGCATTCAGGCCGAAGCCACGCTGCGCGCCGCGCAAGATGAGCTGGTGCAGGCGGGCAAGCTGGCCGTGATTGGGCAGCTTTCGACCGAAGTGGCGCATGAGCTGAACCAGCCGCTGGCCGCTTTGCGGGCGCTGGCCGGCAACAGCCAGCGCTTTCTGGAGCGCGGCCAGCCGGAGATGGTGCAAAGCAATCTGCAGCGCATGGCCGATCTGGCCGACCGCATGGGCTTGATGACCGGCCAGCTGCGCAACTTTGCGCGCAAATCCGTGGGTCAGCCCCAGTCTGTCGATCTGGAGAAGGTGATTGACGGCGCTTTGGACCTGCTTGAGCCGCGCATTGCTCGCGTCGGTGCTGCTGTGCTCCGCCAGCCTTCGGTGCCGGGTTTGCGTGCCAGCTGTGACCCCAATCGCGTGCAGCAAATACTGGTCAACCTGATCAGCAATGCGCTGGATGCCATGCAGGGCAGCAGCCAGCCCCAGATCGACATTGCCTGCTTGCAGGCGGGCGACCGGGCGCAGATTACGGTGCGGGACCATGGCCCAGGCCTGAGCGAGCAGGTGCTACCCCACTTGTTTGAGCCGTTTTTCACCACCAAGCCTGAAAGTCAGGGACTGGGGCTGGGCCTGTCGCTGTCAGCCGATATTGCCCGGGCCAGTGGCGGCAGCCTGACGGGCGGCAACCATCCCGAAGGCGGGGCCATCTTCACGCTGAGCCTGCCGTTAGTGGATACTCTGCCGCTTTCTTGATTGCCTCTGCCCATGAACCACACCCTCCAAGTCCTGATCGTTGAAGACGATGCTGATGTCGCCATGGCCTGCGAGCAGACCTTGCGGCTGGAGGGCATGGAGTGCAGCTGCGTCGGTACGGCCGAGCTGGCGCAGCAGCGTTTGTCGGCGGGCTTCGCGGGCGTGGTGGTCAGCGACATCCGCCTGCCGCAGATGAGCGGGCTGGAATTGCTTGGCGTCATCCGTGCCATGGATGACGAACTGCCGGTGATCCTCATCACCGGCCATGGCGATATTTCCATGGCCGTGCAGGCCATGAAAGACGGAGCCGCCGATTTTCTGGAAAAGCCCTTTGCACCCGAGCGCCTCGTCAAGACCGTGAGCCGGGCACTGGAGCGCCGCCGCCTGGTGCTGGAAGTGCGCAGCCTGCGCCAGCAACTGCAAAACCGAGAGGTCGTGCAGCACCAGTTGCTGGGCCAGTCCCTGCCCATGCAGCAGTTGCGGCGCACGGTGCAGAGCCTGGCGGCCAGCGAGGCCGATGTGCTGGTCTGGGGTGAAACCGGCACAGGCAAAGAACGCGTGGCGCGCAGCCTGCATGAAGCCAGTCGGCGCAAGAGCGGCAACTTTGTTGCCATCAACTGCGGTGGCCTGCCCGAGACCCTGTTCGACAGCGAAATGTTCGGCAGCGAAGCCGGTGCCTTTACCGGCGCAGGCAAAAAACGCATTGGCAAGATCGAATATGCCAGCGGCGGCACGCTGTTTCTCGACGAGATCGAGAGCATGCCCATGGCCATGCAGATCAAGCTGCTGCGCGTGCTGCAAGAGCGCGTACTGGAGCGGCTGGGCTCCAACGCCAGCATTGCGGTGGATTGCCGCGTTATCGCCGCGACCAAGGTTGATTTGCTCGAACTCAGTCGCCAAGGGCTGTTTCGCGCCGATCTGTACTACCGCCTCAACGTCGTCACCGTCACGCTACCCACGCTGCGCGAGCGCCGCGAAGACATTCCCCGCCTGTTTGAATACTTTGCCCTGCAAGCCGCCGCACGCCACCAAAGGCCCGTGGCCGAGCTGACTCCCCAGCGCCTGCAGACGTTGATGGCCCACGACTGGCCCGGTAACGTGCGCGAGCTGCGCAACATGGCCGAGCGCATGACGCTGGGCATAGAGATGGGATTGGGCGAAGCGGTAGCTGCCCCTGACTCGCAGGGTTCACTATCTGCTACCGTTGAATCCATAGAGCGCGCCCTGATCGCCGAAGCCCTGCGCGCCCATGATGGAAACCTGAGTCGTACAGCGGCAGCGCTGAACACGCCAAAGACCACGCTGCACGACAAGATACGCAAGTACAACTTGAAGTGAAATCTGCCTCGGGCGCAATACCGTCAATGGGTTGCAGCTATTGTTTTTGAACTTCTTCGGTGACCAGCGGGAGATGCATGGCATCGCGTCGCTGGATTTCCTGAACCAGCGCCTTGAACTGTCGCGCCAGCACCTGACGCACCGCCAGCCTGCCGATGACCGGGGGAACGGCGAAATCGGGCCGCAGACTGGCGCTGTACGACAGCCGGACTTTGCCGTCGGGCATTGCTTCCAGGGTGTAGCGGCCATCCATTTGCTTGAGGTTGCCGCCCACCGCATGGGCGACGATGCGTTCAGGCGGCGATTCGGTCACGGCCAGCTTGACCGCTATGGGCTGCTGAAAGAAAAGAAATCCTAGGCTTCCCGTCTGCTCCAGCAGTACCTGGTTGCCGCTGCGCTCCAGAACCCGCGAGCTGTGCATGCCGGGTACGAAGTCGGCCAGGTGGTCGTAGTCGGAAATCACGCTCCAGGCCGTGGCTAGGCGGACTGGCATGATGGCCGTGGCGTTCACCGTGAAGGCTTCATGCTGCTCGGAGGTTTCGATGCTCAGCACTTGCGCCACGGCGCTCAGGCCGCTGCACATCAGCCCGAGAAGTGTCCAGCGAGCGATCAGGGTGCTGAGCATCATGATGCGGATTTCCGTGTCGGGCGTTCGCTGGCTCGTACCTCGAAGCGCAATTCGAGGCTGTCTTTCACCTGAATCGCCCCGCCCAGAATGGAGAAGGGCGTGATGCCAAAACTCGATTGATCGAAGCTCAGCTCGCCAGCGATATGCAATTCGTCGCGCTCGTCTTTGATTCGTGCCGGTACGCTAAAGCTGCGCGTGACACCGCGAAGGGTGAGATCCAGCGCAAGCATCACCTCTCCACTCGCGCTGGGGGGCGTTCTGACATGGATGCGTGCAAATGGATGCTGTGAGGTCTGCAGTACCTTGTCCAGCATATTGGCGCGGGTGGCGGCGATATCGGCGGCGCTGGGCTGGGTGTCGAAGCCAGCCTGAGCGCGCAGAGTCGGCTCGTCAACGGCTAGCTGGTCCAGTGCGATGTAGAGGTCGGCTCGGCCCTGTTCCGGCTGCACATAGCCTTGCAGCGCATGGCTGGCAACCACATGGTCGTGCCCCAGTCTGGCCAGAGTGCCGCCGCGACGCACTGTGATGGCAAGCAGCGAATGCGTGGGGTCAATCAGCAGCACGCGCTGGCCCCGGGCGGCAGCCTCTGCATAGGCAGCGGCGGGGAAGTCCGTCGGTGATGAGTCACTCGCCGATAGCGATGCTGGCTCATGCGCGGGCTGGGAGCAGGCAGCGATCAGCGCCACCAGGGCCGCAATCAGATGTCGGCGGTATTTCATGGCAGAGGTCTCAGCCGGATGCGAAATTTCACTTTCACCGCGTCACCCACGATATCGGTGCCTTTCCACTCGCCTGTGCCTATGCCAAAGATCGAGCGTTGGGTAACGAGCTCGCCCACCATCTTGCCGTCAGTGGGGTTCCAGGTAAAAGCGAACTCCAGTGGCTGCTGCACGCCTTTGAGCGAGAGTGTGCCGCGCGCCAGATAACTGGCCTCGCCAGGCCCGCGCCGTATGTCGCTGGCGCGGAATTCCGCCTGACGGTAGCGCATGAAGTCGAGCCATTCCATGCCTGCAATGGCCTGGTTGATGTCCGGGTTGGCCATATCCGCGCTGCTCGTGCGAATGATGACGTCCAGGTGGTTGCCGGCAGGCTTCAAGGGGTCAAAGCCAAAGCGCACCTCAAAGTCTTTGAAGATCCCGGTGAGCGGTGCTTTTTCGAAGGTGGCCGTGAATTCCAGACGGTTGCTTGCGCTGGGGTCCATCTGCCATTCGGCGGCGCTAGCGCTTGTCAGGCAGAACGCGGCCCATAGTCCAGCGAGGCAGAAAGCAGGTTTTCGCATCTCGTTGTACCTCCAAAGGACAGCCTGAGTCTGAATAACACGCTGCACTGGAGGAGATGATGCCGCAAGTCGATGCAAGCTGCATCAGTGACTTGCCATGCAGGAGTGCTTGTTTTCTCAGGCTTTTTTCTCGCGCGGTACACGGCCCATCAGATAGAACTCTGGATTGGGCTGCATGCCTGCAAAGCTGGCCATGCGGTTGGAGAGGCCGAAGAAGGCCGTGATGGCGGCAATGTCCCAGATGTCCTCATCGTCAAAGCCGTGGGGGTAGAGCGCTTCGTAGTCGGCGTCGTCAATCTCGTGGCTGCGCTGGCAGACCTTCATCGCAAAGTCCAGCATGGCACGCTCGCGGGGGCTGATGTCGGCTTTGCGGTAATTGACGGCGACCTGGTCGGCAATCAGCGGCTTTTTCTCGTAGATGCGCAAGATGGCGCCATGGGCCACCACGCAGTACAGGCATTGGTTGGCGGCGCTGGTGGTGGTGACGATCATCTCGCGCTCGCCCTTGGTCAGGCTGCCTTCTTCCTTGAGCATCAAGGCATCGTGATAGGCAAAGAAGGCGCGCCATTCGGCGGGGCGGCGGGCGAAGGCCAGAAACACGTTGGGCACAAAACCGGACTTTTGCTGCACCTCGGTAATGCGCTGCTGAATGTCCTGGGGCAGGCTGTTCAGGTCGGGAAAGGGGTAGCGCTGCTTCATGGTGTCTCTCTCCTTGGCTGTGATGCGCCAAGCATGGCATGAGTGAGTACTCCAAAGCTGTCGTTTGTGTTGCAGATGCTGCTATCTGATTGTTTTTGGCTGCTAGCCCTTGTATATAAAGCGTAAGCAGCTATTAAATTAAGAGTATTTCTGCGGCACTGGGTTGAGAGGCGAAGGTTTGGCGGCGCTTATTGCTGAACCTGATTGCAGCCGCAAAACTGCGCCAGCTGCTGCAGTGCCTGCGTCAGCTGCTCTGAAAACTGAGTATCTGCCTTGATGCCGCTTTCCAGGTGCAGGCTCAGCACCACCAGCCGACCGGCGGTGCGGTTGGCCTTGCAGTCCACTCGGCCCACAAAGCGCCCGCGCCACAGAATGGGCAGGCAGAAATAGCCGTAGATGCGCTTTGCTGCGGGTGTGTAGCTTTCCAGCCGGTAGTTGAAGCCAAACAGCTGCTGCAAGCGATCACGGTGAATGACGGCGTTGTCGAAAGGGGAGAGCAGTTGCACCTTGTCGGCCGGTTTGCGGTGGCTGCTGGGTGCCAGTGCAGAGGGTCGAAGATAGGTGTCATACTGCGCGGAATCAGCGAGGCTTATCAGCTGGCCTGCTGCAATCTGAGCATCCAGCAATTCACGCATGGCGGCGCGCAGCGCTTTGCCTGTGCGCAGGTGCACGAGTTGCGCCCAGGTCACCACGCCATGCGCGCGCAGGGCTTGTTCCAGCAGATGGGCTGCCATTTCTTGCGCGCTGGGCTCGCTCAAGTCTGTACCGGCTGGCAGCAATTGCTCGGGCAGCACATAGACTTTTTCCATGCCTTTGCGCTCGCGGATCATGACATTGCCTTGCATGAAGAGCTTGTCCAGCGCGCGGCGGCCTGGGCCTTGGTTCCACCATGCACCTTGGCTGCGGTCTTTGAGGTCGCGGCTACGCAGCTCGCCTTCGCCGCGCACGCGGGCCAGAATCTCAGTCATCAGGCTCGGTTCAACGCTTTTGAAATACGGGCTTTCACCACGCCTGAAGGACTGCATGCGCGGCAAGGCAAAGCGATAGTCGCGCATGGGCAGGTAGGCGGCTGCGTGGAACCAGTATTCAAAAATCTGCCCCTGTGCGCAGAGCTGGTTGAGATGCTCAGGGGCATAGCCGGGCACCCGGTTCCAGAGCACATGGTGATGGGCGCGTTCGATGACGGACAGGGTGTCAATCTGCACATAGCCCAGATGCGTGATGGCGCTCAGCGCTCCAGCCACCCCGCTGCCAAAGGCGGATTGAGCCCACAGCCCTTGCTGTGAAAGCGCCAGCTGCTGTAAAAAAGTGAGCGAAATGGGGTGGGGCACGGCAGGGTTTAGATGGCTGAAAGTAAATGACTGTATATAAATACAGTTATTTGCGCAATCCCGTGAAATCGGGCCCCAAAAGCCTGCGTATTTATCG
The DNA here is from genome assembly GCF_036643215.1 of Comamonas sp. Lineage (GTDB taxonomy): Bacteria > Pseudomonadota > Gammaproteobacteria > Burkholderiales > Burkholderiaceae_C > Comamonas. The sequence goes on from NZ_JAVXSJ010000017.1 coordinate 81,344, forward strand.
GGCTGCCGTTGCGGGCGCGCGGCAATTGCCTCTCACTGCCTCTCCCTGAATCAGCTTGCGCGCAAACAGGCGCGAGTCCTGAAAGGAGCGGTTGACGGTCTGGGAGTGATCGAGCCCGGGATAGGTGTGCGCTTCGACGATGGTGCCTGCCTCGCAGCTTTGCTCGACCAGATCTTGCTGGAACTGCGTGGGTGCATCCACATCGGCTCCGCCTATGCCCAGAAAGATGGGCGCAGCAAGTTTGAGGGTGGGGAACTTGCCCTGGTTGAACGGCTGGGCGTAGTAGCTCATGAAGTCCGCCTTGAAGGTATTGCTCCAGCTGAGCTGCTCTTTTCTCACCACGTCGAACATGGGCTGCACGCAGGTGGTCTCAGCGGCTCTCATGGCGGCAAGGCCCTTGTCGCTCAGCACGGCCTGGGCGGGCAGGCTGGGGTCAGACTGGTTTGCGACGGCGGCGATATAGAGGATGTAGGCGATCGAGGTGTCCACGCGCTCTTGCTCGGCCCGGCTGGCGCGGTATTGAATTTTGCCGTCTTTGGTGGGCTTGCCGGAATGGGGTGTGCCGGTGGCCACCGTGCCCAGAATCTTCAGTTCTGGCGCATAAGCCGAGGCAAAGCCCGCCGTGGCAAAGGCGGCTGCCGCGCCTTGAGACTGGCCGACGATGACGATTTTGTCGCTCAGCGTCAATGCCTTGGTGCTCAGCGCTGCACGCAGGGAGTCAAGCGTGGAGTGGGCTGCGGCGCGGCTGTTCAGATAGGCGTGGGGTCCGGGCGTGCCAAGGCCTTGATAGTCGGTGGCGACGATGGCGTAGCCTTCTTTGAGCCAGCTGTTGAGGTACTCCGCATCGCGCTCAGAGCGCGGGTTGCGCGATGGGGCGCAGCTGTCGCCAATCCCCACGGTGCCGTGGGCCCAGGCCACCACGGGCCAGCCGCCCGCAGGCGCCGTGCCCTTGGGCAAAAATACCGCGCCGGACGTGACAAGCTGGCCTGCCTTGGCTGGGTCTGCCGCCATCCCATCGGTGGATGAGTACCAGATGGCATGGGCGTTGGCGGCGCCGGCCAGGCTGAAGGCTTGCGCCAACGGCTCCATGGCCAGCATGTGGCCCGGTTTTTGAGGGCTGGCTTGCTGGGCAAAGGCGGCTGGGGCGGTGGTGACAGTCAGCACGCTAATAACGGTTATAGCGGCCATGGCAATGGAGTGGCGCAGTGGCTTCAGTTCCGTCACTCGCTTGGGGGCAGGGGTCATGAATCAGTCTCCGTATGGTTCTAATGAGCTGGAGCAGTCTGTTGCGGGCTGGGTGGGCGCTGAATCGTCCGAATGAAGTGGGTAGAAACGCAGAGGCTGGCTTCATGGCTGGCGCACTTGCCCGACAATGCAGCCCATTGACAGCAAGGGATATGCGATGAGCGAACAAGGAAAACCTTCAGCAGAACAGACCACTGACTGGGCCGCCTGGAGCCGCGAGGCCGTTGAAATGATGCAGGCCCGCAATGCCGAATGGCCCCAGCAATTTGGTCTGCAGGCAAACCCCAAGTACCGCTGGGATCTGGACCGCGCCCTGCTGGAGCTACAAGGCCCGTTGCATGAGGTGATCGCCACTATCTGCCTGGTGGGCACCAGCAGCGAGGAAGAGGGCAGCTTTGTCTGGAGCTGGGCCAATGAGGCGATTCCCCGTCTGCATGGCGAGGCGCTGGAAGTGGTGCACGACTTTGGTCGTGAAAACCATTTGTCGCTGCTGACGACGGCCCGTATTCCCGGTGGTCGCCCCGAGGCTCTGGAATGCCTGTGCATCGCCGCCCGTCTGCAGCGCGCCGTGGGCACGTTTATTGATCAGCAAGGCGATGTGACGCTGTACTTCACGCTGCTGCATTTGCAGGCGGCGGTTGATCAGTCTTCACTGGCGAATTAAGACCCGCTAGAAGCAGGCGTGGGGGCCGGGTGTGTTACAGGCTTGGCGTCAATCCTCAAGCTCGTCTGGCTTGATCCACCCAATACGCCCCTGACCGCTTTCGTTGAGCGCGCTGACAAAAGCCTCTGCAGCCGATTGCGGCATCTGCATCTTGAAGGTGACTAGGCTGCCGTGATCGACCTGCAGCAGCTCGGCACCTTCCGCAGCATCCACCATGCGGCGAATCAGCCCCTCCAGCGGATAGGGCGCTGTGCACTGCAATATCTGCATGCGCTGAATGGTGACTTTTTCGGCCTGCAGCAGCGCTTGCGCCACCGCATCGGTATAGGCGCGCACCAGCCCGCCAGCGCCCAGTTTGACACCGCCAAAGTAACGCACAACGGTGGCCAGCACGCCTTCAAGATCCTGATGGCGCAGCACATCCAGCATGGGGCGGCCTGCGGTGCCGCTGGGCTCGCCGTCATCCACCGCAGCAGACTGCCCGCCTGCCAGCAAGGCCCAGCAGACATGGGCGGCACCCGGATGCTGGCGCCACAGCGCATCGACCACCGCCTGCGCGCTGGCCCGGTCCGTCATCGGTTGCACACAGCCGATGAAACGGCTTTTCTTGATGATCAGTTCACTGGAGACGGGGGCACGAAGAGTCTGGGGCATAGCGTGCGGCAGCATAACCGCAAAGATTGGGTCGCTTGCCAATACGAAGCAGTTTGCTTGATTGCTTCAGTCATGACGCTTTAATGACACGACGACGCGGCTTGTGGGGTTTGATCGACAGTGGTGTTAATCCGGTTCCTACAAGCTGGCGCAGTGCCCATGATTAAGCTACTTGCAAAGGAGGCGGTCATGAACATTCCCCAGCCACAGACCCTGAGCGAACACACTTTTGGCCATGAGCATTTCACCCCTCCGCCCCTGGCGCAGGAGCTGATGGAGGCTCAGCCTCTACAGGCCAGCACGCCTGAAGATGAGTGGGACCTGCTGCAACGCATACGCAATGTCGGCGAGTGGTAAGTCACTGAACTCACCTGAACTGATTCAACCCCGGTAAACCGGCTGATCCTTGCAAGGACAGCCGGTTTTTTGCATCTGCGGCCACACATCGGTTTGTGCCGTCAAAATCACCGCCTCGCCCTGTTTTTCGACCATGACTGCCTCGACCACACCGTTTTCTGATCCTTCCCACTGGATGCTGCTGCCCGCCGCTGCACAGACGGCGGTGCTGCCCGTGGCGCTGGCCGATGTGACGGCGATGATGGAGAAGGTGGGACGCAGCAGCTTGAGTGGCGGCGGCAGCGATGCGGTGGCGGAACAGATATTGCATCTGCTTGGCCGCCAGGTGCCACTTGCGCAATGCACCATTTTTTCATTTCAAGGCATGGCGCGGCCGCGCGTGGTGGGCATGGGCGACAGGGCGCGAACAGGCGCGTTGCCCATGATTTCGCAGGACTACAGCGAGCGCTTTTACCCGCTCGATGGCTCGCAGCGCATTATGAAAACGGAGCTGTCGCGGCTGGCCAAAGACCCGCATGCCAAGCCTCGTGTCTGGCTGCATCGCCAAGCCCCGGAAGATGTTCAGCACCCTGAATACCGCCATGTTTGCTACACCCAGCCGCACATTGCCGAGCGGCTATCGCTGCTGATGCTGCAGGAAAACGCGCGCTGGCTCTCCGTCAACCTGTACCGGGGTGAGGAGCATGGTCGTTTTGATGCTGCCGCCATTGCGCAGATTGAAGCCTTTGCGCCGCTGGTCATGCAGGCCATGCGGCTGCATTACGCGGGGCAGACGCTGCAGGATGACTTGGTCGGGCTCGTGCTGGCCCGGCTGCAGCGGCGCTTTGAGCAACTGACGCCGCGAGACTTGGATGTTGTCAGGGCGCTGGCTCAGGGGCTTGATGCGGAGGCGCTGGCACAGCGGCTGGGGATTACCGCCAGCAGTGCACGCACCTACGTAAAACGGGTCTGCGCCAAGCTGGGCGTGCAAGGCCAGCGAGAGCTATTTGCCTTGCTGATGGAGCCGACGGAAGCCGTAGATCATCAGCTTTGATAGCTGCCTGCGCTTATTCATCAAGGGCTAGAGGTTGATTTGGCTTGAAATGGCCTGAACGCAAGAGCTTGTCCTCATTTGGTGACATGGGCAGGCCAGCGCTTTTCTACACTGGAGCTCAAAGCCAGTGACTTGGGTGCCGAGTGCACTGGCCGGATCAAAACAGCCCCCGGAGACAAAAAAATGCATCAGCCTTACGCCGAGCCACGCCGCTCTATCTACTACCAGTACCAGGTTCATCAACCCTGGCTGGCGTCCCAGCATCCGGGTGAGCAGAACCACCCCGTGGTCATCGTCGGCACTGGCCCCGTGGGCCTGACCACGGCACTGGAGATGGCGCGCCACGGCCAGCGCTGCGTGGTGCTTGAATCGGAGCTGCAAGTCTCAGAAGGCAGTCGCGCCATTGTGTTTACGCGCCGCTCCATGGAAATCTTGCAGCAGGTGGGCGTGTCGCATCGCGTGACGGAGACCGGCTTGCCCTGGTGCTATGGCAACAGCATTTACCGCGGCCAGCGTGTGTACCGCATGGAAAACGCCCGCGCCGATGACGACCGCTTCTTCCCCATGATCAATTTGCAGCAGCAGTTTCTGGAGGAATACCTGGTCGAAGCGGTAGAGGCCAACCCGCTGATCGAGCTGCGCTGGGGCAATCGTGTCAACAAGGTTGAACAAAGGGGCGAGCAGGCGTTTGTCGAAGTCGATACGCCCGAAGGCCCTTATTCGCTGAGCGCTGACTGGCTGGTGGCCTGCGATGGTGCGCGTTCGGGTATCCGCACGGCCATGAATCTGCTGATGGAGGGTGCGTCTTACGAAGGCCGCTTTGTAATTGCCGATATCCGCATCGACCTGCCGCTGCCCACCGAGCGCCTGGCGTTTTTCGACCCCACGTGGAACCCCGGCAACACCATCCTCATGCACCGCGAGCCGCATGGCATCTGGCGTGTGGACTACCAGTTGCCTGCGGGTGAAGACCCTGAAGATGCGCTCAAGCCCGAGTCACTCAAGGCGCGCATTGATGCCCAGCTGGAGATGATCGGCTTTGGCGGAACGCCCTGGGAGATGGACTGGAGCTCGGTCTACTCTGCCCGGGCGTTGACCCTGCCTAACTATGTGCATGGCCGGGTGATTTTTGCGGGCGATGCGGCCCACATGCTGCCCATTTTCGGCGTGCGCGGTGCCAATACCGGGTTTCAGGATGCGCAGGCGCTGGGCTGGCGGCTGGCGCTGGTGGCAAAGGGCGCGGCCAGCCCCAAGTTGCTTGACAGCTATAGCAGCGAGCGCGTGGGTGCAGCCCGCGAGATTGTGGAAGAGGCGGGCAAGAGCACGCGCTTCATGGCACCACCCACACGCGGCTTCAGGCTGCTGCGCGATGCCGTGCTGTCCCTGTCACTGAGCCAGCCCTTTGTCGGCCCGCTCTACCACTGGCGCACCTCGCGCCCGCATGAGTACGCCCAGTCTCCGCTCAACAGCGTGGGCGACGATAACTTGCTCTTCAAAGCCGGCCCCGCCCACGGCGCGCCGCCCGTCAATGTGCGCTTTGCGCCAGACAGCTATCTGCTCGACCAACTGGGTGGCGGGTTTGACCTGCTGTACTTCACCGACGGCCCAACCATCCCGGCCGAGCTGCGCGCCGTGATCGATGGCGTCAAGGCACGCAACATTGGCGTGCGACTGATTGCGGTAACCAGCCAGAACCTGGCAGCTATTGATGGTGCCGATGTGGTTCTGGATGACTGCGAAGGCCGCTGCCGCACCCGCTACGGCGTGATGGCCAACGGCGCTGCCTACCTGCTGCGCCCTGATCAGCATGTCTGCGCCCGCTGGATGGCGCTGGACGCCAACCGCCTGCAAGCTGCATTCAAAGCCGCTTTGCCCGTCTGAGGAGAATCAACATGAACACGACAAACACTCTGGATATTGCAGGCCTTGAAGCTGTTTACGACCAGCTGGCCACCGCCATTGACGCCGTGGGTGCAGAAAAATCTGAGTTGCTGCTGGTCAAGCTGGCGCTGCTGGCGGCTAATCAGCTGGGCGATGCGCAAAAATTTGGCGAGATGATCGCTACCGCACAGCGCGACTTGTAACTCTCGCTGGCTCGAAGCAGAGGCCCGCCACCTGCGGGCCTTCTTCATGAGGGATCTCCGGCGGGGTCTTCGGGCAGGGCGAAAAAACCGAGGCATGATGATGCGGGTGCTTGATTCAGGACAAGCCGTCCCGAGATAAAAAGCCTAGGGTATGCCCATGGCTGGCAGACAACTGCCGGTGCATCGGATATTGAAGTTTTTCAACCAACCAGGAGTCGAGTCATGAATTCATTTCGCGTAGTCGCTCTTTCTGCCGCTTTGTCTCTGTCTGCCGCCGCTCTACCTGCGCTGGCCAAGTCAGGGGCTGAATGGCAGGCGCTCACCAGTCAGGCCACTTTGTCCCTGGAGCAGGCCATTGAAAAGGCCGCACAAGCGGTGCCGGGCAAACCCGTGGAAGCCGAACTGGACAGGGATGGTCATGGCCAGCAGGGTGCGGGTTTGCATTACGAGGTCAAGCTGCTGACCCCGGCGAACGAAGAGGTGGATGTGCATGTCAATGCCAGCAACGGCGAGGCGGCCCTGTACAAGAACAAGGGCAAGGCCAAGAACAAGGATGTGAAGCGGGTCGGCGAAGCCAAGGTGTCCTTGAATCAGGCCATTGCTGCGGCGACCGCCCATACGGCTGGTAAGGCTGTGGAGGCGGACCTTGATTCCGATTGGGGCAAAACCAGCTACAGCGTCAAGGTGCTGCAGGCCAATGGCCAGGTCATGAAGATCAAGCTGGATGCCATGACCGGTAAGGTCACCGGCAGTAAAAAAGACTGAAGGGTCTTGAGTCGGTAGCGAGGCGGGGCTGCCAATCTGCGGTGGCGGCCTCGGCTTCGCTGACCGCACCGTCAGGGTGGAGCAGCTTTGCGCTATCAATATAAGAGTGCGTGGCGCTTGCTTAGAGGTGGTTTTGACTGGCAATAGCGGTCAATCGCTCGAATACATGACGCATGCTGCTATGAATTGCATAGTTCGCTAGCGGCGATCGCAAGACCTTGCCTGTGCAAGGCTGGGCCATGAAAAGTACACTGGCGAGCTCTTTTCCGTACAGGCTCACAGCCCACAAATCCACATGAACGCCCCGGTTGACGTTTCCTTTTTCCAGCGCGACGCCAAGCCGCTGACCAGCTACAAGCCGTACTGGGCCAAGCGTTTCGGTGTGGCCAAGTTTCTGCCGACCACGCGCGCGGAAATGGAGCAGCTCGGTTGGGACAGTTGCGACATCATCCTGGTGACGGGCGATGCCTATGTGGACCACCCCAGCTTTGGCATGGCCGTCATTGGCCGCGTGCTGGAGGCGCAAGGCTTTCGCGTGGGTATCATTGCCCAGCCTGAGTGGAACAGCGCCGAAGCCTTCAAGACACTGGGCAAGCCCAATCTGTTCTGGGGCGTGACGTCCGGTAATATGGACTCGATGATCAACCGCTACACGGCTGATCGCAAAATTCGCTCCGACGACGCCTACACCCCCGGTGATGTGGGCGGCAAGCGCCCCGACCGCGCCGCCATTGTCTACAGCCAGCGCTGCCGTGAGGCTTACAAAGATGTGCCCATCGTGCTGGGCGGCATTGAAGGCTCACTCCGCCGTATCGCCCATTACGACTACTGGAGCGACAAGGTTCGCCGATCCATCGTGGTGGATAGCAAGTGCGACATTTTGCTCTACGGCAACGCCGAGCGTGCGTTGGTCGAAGTGGCCCACCGCATTGCTGCGCGCGAGCCGGTCGAGCAAATTACCGATGTGCGTGGCACGGCCTTCTTCCGCCGAGCCTCTGAAGAAGGCTGGTTTGAAGTTGATTCGACCACCGTGGACGAGCTGGGTGAAGTTGAGCCCCACATCAACCCCTACATGACGACCAGCGAGCAGGCCGAGGCACAAGGCCAGAGCTGCTCCAAGGAAGACGGTGAAAAAGCACAAGCCGAGGCCATGGGCCCGGCATGCTCCAGCGGCCAGAACAAGGCGGGTGGTGCATCGGTCGCCAACGTGCAGCCGATTCAGTTCGTGCCCAATCTGTCGCTTCGCAGCAAAAACCGCATGCCCGCGCGTGATCACACCGTGCTGCGCCTGCCCAGCTACGAAGAAGTCAAGAGCGACCCGGTTCTGTACGCCCACGCCAACCGTGTGCTGCACCTGGAAACCAACCCCGGCAACGCCCGCGCACTGGTGCAAGCCCACGGCGAAGGCGTGACCGCCCGCGATGTGTGGATGAACCCGCCCCCCATCCCGCTCACAACTGCTGAGATGGATTGGGTGTTTGGCCTGCCGTACGCTCGCAGCCCGCATCCAAGCTACGCAGACGAAAACGGCAGCCACGATGGCGCGACCAAGATCCCCGCGTGGGAGATGATTCGCACCTCGGTGAACATCATGCGCGGCTGCTTTGGCGGCTGCACCTTCTGCTCGATCACCGAGCACGAAGGCCGCATCATCCAGAGCCGCTCGGAAGATTCCATCATCCATGAGCTGGAAGAAATCCGCGACAAGGTCAAGGGCTTCACCGGCACCATTTCTGATTTGGGCGGCCCCACGGCCAATATGTACCGTCTGGGCTGCAAGAGTCCGACGATCGAAGCGGCCTGCCGCAAGCCCAGTTGCGTGTTCCCCGGCATCTGCCCGAACCTGCATACTGACCACGCGCCGCTCATCAAGATTTACCGCCGTGCGCGCAAGCTGCCTGGCATCAAGAAGATCTTGATTGGCTCTGGTCTGCGTTATGACTTGGCCGTCAAGTCGCCCGAGTACATCAAGGAGCTGGTGCAGCACCACGTGGGCGGCTACCTGAAGATTGCGCCTGAGCACACCGAAGCTGGCCCGCTCAACAAGATGATGAAGCCGGGCATCGGCAGCTATGAAAAGTTCAAACAGCTGTTTGAAAAATTCAGTGAAGAAGCCGGTAAAAAGCAGTTTCTGATTCCCTACTTCATCGCCGCCCACCCCGGCACCAGCGATGAAGACATGATGAATCTGGCCATCTGGCTGAAGAAAAATGGTTTCCGCGCCGATCAGGTGCAGACCTTCTACCCCAGCCCCATGGCTACGGCTACGGCCATGTACCACTCTGGCCGCAATACCTTGACCAAGGTGCGCCGCCAGATGCGTGACGAGCAAGAAGAACGCGTGGACATCGTGCGCGGTGAAAAGCGCCGCCGTCTGCACAAGGCTTTCTTGCGCTACCACGACCCGAACAACTGGCCCATGCTGCGTGAAGCGCTCAAGCACATGGGGCGCGCTGACCTGATTGGTAATGGCAAGCAACATCTGATTCCGACCTTCCAGCCCTTGGTGGATGGCAGCTATCAGAGCGCTCGCAAGAAAAACAGCACCGGCAGTACCGCTGGCGTGGGCTACACCACCAACAAGGATGGCAAGGCCGTGGCAGTGCGCCGCCGTACGCAGGAGAATAGCGAGCCGCAAGGTGATGTGCGTTTCCGCACTGCAGCACCCAAGCCGGGCAATATGCTGAGCCAGCACACAGGCCTGCCCCCGCGTGCGGGTGTGACTGGCAAGGCCAAGCCAGCTTTCAAGGCTGCAGCGAAACCTGTAGCGAAATCCGGAAAGCCCGCTGCTCAGGCATCGCGCAAGCCGCGCTAATCAGGCTAATTAAATTGACTCAATTGGCCTGACACCCACAAAACAAAAACGACGCATCAAGCGTCGTTTTTGCATTTTGAAGAGCCGCTCTCAGTGGATTGGTCGCGGGTCTAACTCAAAGCCAGCGCGCCGCACCACTGGGGCAGCTGGTTGTCTTGCGTGGGGGCAAAGTACTCGGCGGTCATGGGCTTGGGGCGGGCAATGGCATAGCCCTGCACATAGTCCACGCCCATGTTCATCAGTTCCTCAGCAATTTCGCGGCTTTCGACGAATTCGGCGACGGTCTTTTTGCCCAGCGTCTGGCCGATGCGGTTGATCATCTCCACCATGGCGTGGTCGCCCTTGTCCTGGAGCATGTCGCGCACAAAGCCGCCGTCGATCTTGAGATAGTCCACCGGCAGCTGTTTCAGATAGGTCAGCGATGACATGCCCACACCAAAATCATCCAGTGCAAAGCGGCAGCCCATGGAGCGAAGGGCCTGAATCAGCCGGATGGCGTTGCTGAGGTTGCCGATGGCGCTGGTTTCGGTAATTTCAAAACACAGCATATCGGGCGGAATGGCGTGCTCCTGCATCTGGACTTTGATAAATTCCAGCAAGCTTTCATCGTCCAGACTGGCACCTGAGAGGTTGAGGGAGCAGGTGTTGATCAGCTTGGCGTAGCCGGGTTGCTGGGCCAGTGTCTGCAGGGATCTGGAGATGACCCAGCGGTCGATTGCAGGCATGAGGCCGTAGCGCTCTGCCGCAGGAATAAAGTTGCCGGGGGCGAGAATCTGTCCGTTTTCATCGCGCAGGCGCAGCAACACTTCAAAGTGCATGCCACGGTGTTTGTTGCTTTGCTTGCTGGTTTGCAGCGGGGCAATGTTCTGGGCATACAGGCAAAAGCGATCTTCATCGAGCGCGCAGCGAATGCGCGTGGCCCATTCCATTTCGCTGACGTAGCGGCTGAGGATGCCGTCTTCGGCGGTGTAGAAAAAGACTTTGTTGCGCCCGCGTTCCTTGGCTTGATAGCAGGCCATGTCGGCCATACGCAGCAGATCGGATGCGTCGGCTGAGTCGCCGGGAATATGCACGACGCCAATCGAAAAGCCGGTGCGCAGCGTTTTTTCGCCCCAGTTGGTTTGCAGCTGCAGAGCGGCTGTGCGCAGTTTTTCGGCAATGGACGAGACATGGGAAGGCGGGCAGTTCTCCAGCAGCACGGCAAACTCATCGCCACCCATGCGTGCTAGGCAATCGGTTTCGCGCAGATTGTGCTGCAGCATGCGTGAGACTTCGCAGAGCACCTCATCACCTGCGGAGTGGCCGCTGGTTTCATTGATGAGCTTGAATTGGTCGAGGTCGATATAGAGCAGGGCACAAGGCTTGACCTGATGCAACCCTTGTGTGAGCAGCTTTTGCAGGCGGCGCTCAAACTCACCGCGGTTTTCCAGTCCGGTCAGCGTGTCGTGGCGGGAGTTCCATGACAGCTGATCCATGTACTGCTGCTCGCGCGATACGTCGCGCAGCACGAAGACGGCTCCTGAGGAGCTGCCTTCGCGCTGCATGGTGGAGCCCAGAACCTTGACCGGAACGATGCTGTGATCGGTACGGCGCACCCAGTGGGTTTGCTCGTCACGCACGATCTTGGTTTCGCCCATCAGCTGACTCAAAAGCGATTCGCTATTGAAAGAAGCGTCTGTGGTGTAGAACTGCAGCACCATCTTGATGGGCCTGCCGATATAGCTCTGCTTTTGCAGCCCCAGCAGCCCGATGGCGGCGGGGTTGATGTAGTTGACAACGCCTTTTTGATCGGTGGTGATGACGGCATCACCTAGGGCAGCCAGTGTGGTTTCGGCGCGTTCTTTTTCGGTGTTCAGACCGATTTGCATTTGCTCGCGCAGCTGTACCAGTCTCCAGGTGTTCCAGACCCACAGGCCAACCAGAAGCAGGGCCAGACTGCCATTGAGCACCAGCAGCAGCACAACCATGGAGCGCGAGCTTTTGCCCAAGGAGTCGCTGAAGGCACGGGTGAGGGCACTCACGCCTTGGTTGATGAGATCAATCTCTCGCTTCCAGGTGGTGATGGTTTGCGGGGTGACGCTGCCCACTTCGTAACTCTGTTTGATTTCGCGGGCCAGCACATCAAGCTGTTCCAAGTACTGGTCCCCCATGCTCCAGTAGGCCACGGGTTCTTGCACCCAGCTGAAATAACGAAAGGTGCGAAGCAGCCAGATCAGGCTGTTGACATCATCGGGATGATTTTGACCCTGCTCTATGCCTCTGCGCGCCAGGTCAAGGCGCAGCGGTTTGTTGTAGAGGGCGTTGCGTGCATCGGCATCACCGCGAGGGACGAGCAAAGCCTTTTCATAGCGAGCGAGATCGGCTGAGTTGCCTTCGTCCGCATAACGGGAGAGCGAGTAAATCGCGTCCTTTTGCGCCTTGGACCAGAGACTCTCGCCATTGACAAAGCCGCGCACGGCTGAAAGCAGATAAAGGCTGCAACTGGCGCTGAGCATCAGAATCAGTACCAGGAGCGCAAAGGCCCAGATACGCTGCAGCAGTTGTTGAGACTTCAGTGTGGGGCCTATGGATGCCTTCATGATGCCTCATTGAGTGGGTTAACTTTGAATGAAGAAATCAGGCATTGAAGAGGTGGCTGGCGTTAACTGACTGTGCGAAATCAAAAGACAGAGATACCTAATATCTATAAATGGCCAAAAACTCCCCGGAACCCTCTCAATGACCCAATCTTCATGCGTAGAGACTCTCGACACATCAAAAGTGATGCAGGCTAATCAGTACGCAAAATGTATGCATAAGTAATTTTTAGCCTGCAAAAGTGAATTGCACGTAAGACAAATGCCCTAGTTGCCCCAAGACTGGGCATAAGAGTTGCGTGTTCAACCCATGAAATAGCGGTGTTTCGCCGCGTTGTTCAGTCTTTAAACCAGGTCGATGGAGTGCATCAGAGGCTGCTCCAGCAGGCCTGCCTTGCGGTCTGCAAAGAAGCGCTCCAGCGTGACCTTGACGGTTCTGAAGGCAATGTTTTCCCAAGGAATGTCTGCCTCGGCAAACAATTGGGCTTCCATGGTCTCGGGGCCGGGGTAGAACTGCGCGCTTTTGAGGCGGGCCAGGTAGAAGAAATGCACCTGACCGACTTGTGGCACGTTGATGATGGAGAACAGCTTGCCCATCTCGATATCGGCACCGGCTTCTTCATCGGTTTCGCGCTGAGCACCACCGGCGGTGGTTTCGGCCAGTTCCATAAAACCGGCAGGCAGCGTCCATTTGCCACGGCGCGGTTCGATGTTGCGCATGCACAGCAGCACGCGGCCGTCGTCCATTACTGGCAGGGTGCCAACGACGTTGAGCGGATTTTCGTAGTGGATGGTGTTGCAAGCCGGGCAAACGGCACGCTCGCGCGTGTCCCCATCGTCAGGAACGCGGTAGGTGACTGCGGTGCCGCAGTTGCGGCAGAACTTGATGGGGTTGCGGAAAATCATTTCGCAACTATAAGCAAATCAGGCCGCTAGCGCAGGCGGATTATGCGCAACCAGCTATTAAAAAGGGAGTCAAACCGATGACTCGGTGTGACTCCCTTGGTGTGCGATACACGCTAAATGCTCGTGCACTCAGACGCATGCCCAGGATTTTCAGGTGATCCGTATCAGGCGATCTGTACCTTGATGGGAGACAGGCCGGTGACAGCGCCTTCCAGCACATCGCCCTTGACCACGGCGGCCACGCCTTCGGGGGTGCCGGTCATGATCAGATCGCCGGGCTGCAGTTCCCAGGCGGCTGACAGATGCTCGATGGTTTCAGCAATGTTCCAGATCAGCTTGTGGATATGACTGCGCTGGCGGTCTGAACCGTTGACCTTCAAAGAAATCTCGGCGTTGACGATGTCACCCGCCTGATCGGCAGGCGTGATGGCGCCGATGGGGGCGGATTGCTCGAATGCCTTGCCAATGCACCAGGGGCGGCCTTGCTTCTTCATCTCGTTTTGCAGGTCGCGGCGTGTCATATCAAGGCCCACGGCGTAGCCATAGATGTATTGCAGCGCGTCGGTGGCCTTGATGTTCTTGCCAGCCTTGCCAATGGCAACGACCAGTTCGATTTCGTGGTGAAGGTTCTGCGTCAGTGTGGGGTAGGCGAGCTGCGTGGTGCTGTCCGCATCGACAGGCACGGCGGCATCGGCAGGCTTCATGAAGAAGAAGGGCGGCTCGCGGCCGGTAAAGCCCATTTCCTTGGCGTGATCTTCATAGTTGCGGCCCACGCAATAGATGCGGTGAATGGGAAAGCGCTCGCCACGGCCCACAACAGGCAGGCTCGCAACGGCAGGGAGATTGAACACGTAACTCATGAAGTCCTCTACAGGAAAACGCGCTGAAATCAGCATTGCTTGATGTGGCAAACAGTGTGCCACGGCGCTGGCGGGGCAGATGCGTGGCGTATGTCGGCTATTACGTATGCGGCTCTCAACAGCCCCGTTGCTGCGGTGGCTCGCGCTATGCTGCACACATCATGAAGCTGCATACCTACTTTCGCTCATCCGCCTCGTATCGCGTGCGCATTGCGCTGCAACTCAAAGGCCTGCCCTATGAATCTGTGCCCGTACATCTGGTGCGTGGCGAGCAAAAGGCGCAGGCCTATGCGGCCCATGTGGGCGATACGCTGGTGCCTGCGCTGGTCACCGATGAGGGCCACTGGCTGACCCAGTCCATGGCCATCATCGAATATCTCGATGAGACCCATGCCAAAACGCCGTTGCTGCCGGGCGATGCGCTGGGCCGAGCCCATGTGCGGGCACTGGCGCAGATGGTGGCTTGCGAGATTCACCCGCTCAACAATCTGCGCGTGCTCAAGTATCTGGTGCACAAGGTCTGCGTGAGCGATGAAACCAAAACTGAGTGGTACGCCCACTGGGCGCGTTCAGGGTTGGAGGCTTTTGAGCGCCAGCTGGTGCTGCTGGATGCCGAGCGCCAAGCCGCTGGCCTGCCTGCCTCGCTGTTCTGCTGGGGCGACGCGCCGACGCTGGCTGAGTGTTGCCTGATTCCGCAAATCTATAACGCCCAGCGCTTCAACATCAGTCTGGATGGATTGCCGCGCCTGATGGGCGTGGTGGAGCGTTGCAATGCGCTGCCCGCTTTTCAGCAGGCACACCCATCGGCCTGCCCTGATGCGGAGTAATGAGCGAGCCATGACGGAAAAGCAAAACCACCCGCAATGGCCAGAGTCATGGCTGATTCCTGACTGGCCCGCTGTGCCGGGCGTGCATGCCGTCTGTACCACCCGTGAGGGAGGGGTGAGTCAGGAGCCCTGGGGCAGCATGAACCTGGGTGACCATGTGCGCGATGATCCAGCCCATGTGCGCCGTAACCGCGAGCTGTTCAGCGCCGCCATTCAGTCGCAGACCCCTGGCGCCTGCACCGCTTTTTTGCAGCAGGTGCATGGCGTGGATGTGCTGGCGCTGGATGCAGGCAATGTCGCCAGCGCCAATGGAGCAGCATTTGATGCCTGCGTGACGAGCGATGCTGGCGTGGTCTGCACCATCATGGTGGCGGACTGCCTGCCGGTGCTGCTGGCCCATGATTCAGGGCTGGTGGTGGGCGCGGCCCACGCGGGCTGGCGGGGGCTGGCGGGCATGCCGCCTTCAAGAGCCGCGGCTGATGGCCCCTTGGCGGGTGGCGTTTTGGAGAGCCTTTTTGAGTCTTTTTGCCAGAAGGTGCAAGCTGAGAAAGCGCTGCCAGCTATCAAAAAAGAAGTGAGTCAGATTGCAGCTCACACTCAGGTCTGGCTAGGCCCCTGCATAGGGCCAGAGTTTTTTGAAGTGGGCGCAGAGGTTCGCGACATCTTTGTGGCCCATGACCCCGCTGCGGCGCAATGTTTTGTACCTATATCGATACTTAATACCAAATATTTGGCCAATTTGCCGCAACTTGCGCGTCAGCGGCTTGAGGCATTGGGCATTACTGCCATCTTTGGTAACGATGGCGGAGAGCCCTGGTGCACGGTCAGAAATTCCTCACGTTTCTTCTCGCACAGGCGTGATGCGGGGCGTCTGGGAAGCAGTGGGCGACTGGCCGCCAGCATCTGGCGAGATGCCTGATTGAGGGTCTGCAGCGGCACTCGTTTTGGCCTGTGCTGCAGCTAGTGCTTCCTGCTCCTGAATGGCTTTGATACGGCGCTTGCGGCCCGGTGTCCCCAGGATATAGAGCAAGATGGAAAGCGGCAGAAAACCATAAAGTAGAAGGGTAAAAAACGCACCCAGCAGGGTGCCGCCTGGGCTGGCCGCTTCGGCAATTGTCATCATCACGACAACGTACATCCAGGCGATTGCAACGAGGTACATGGAGCTCCTATAAAGCACCAGCCCTGAAACGGGTGCATGTGTTGTTTGTGTCAAAACGGCTTCATATCGGCGAAATGCCAAAAATACTCATCAGAACTGACAGGCGCATAGGTGACAATTCCGCCGTGTGAGCCGTATTGCAGATTCCGCAAGCGCCCCTGACCCTGAGATCGCCGGTCGCTTGCCTTGATGAGGATGTAAGCATGAATTTTGACCCGAGCTGGGGCCAAGCAGGCCAATCTATTCAACAATTCTGGCAGGAGCAGTGGGGCAAAAGCCTCCAGACGCTTCAGCAATTGCAGGCAAGCGCCCCTGCAGGCCTGGGCAGCATGCCCGGTCTGGGTGGTGCGCCCCAGTCATGGGGCGGGATGATGGAAGCGCTGAAATCTGCCATGCCGCAAATGGCGGGTGCTGCCGGCCAGTCCGTGCAGTTTGATGCACCCAAGCTGCAAGGCTTGCAGCAGGAATATGTCAAAGCCTTTCAGTCTTTGAGCGACGCTCAGACGATTCAGGCCATGCTGGCCAAAGACAAGCGCTTTTCCAAGCCCGAGTGGAGCGCCAACCCCGTAGCCGCCATGGCTGCGGCCAACTATCTGCTGGGCAGCCGCATGCTGACCGGCATGGCCGAAGCCGTGCAGGGTGACGACAAAACCCGCAGCCGCGTGCGCTTTGCCGTAGAGCAATGGGTGGCCGCCATGGCGCCCAGCAACTTTCTGGCGCTGAATGCGGATGCGCTGAACAAGATTGTCGAGACCAAGGGCGAGAGTCTGGCGCAGGGCATTTCGAACCTGCTGGCTGACATGCGCCAAGGCCATGTTTCCATGACGGACGAGAGCCTGTTCACCGTGGGCAAGAACGTGGCCACGACCGAAGGCGCAGTGGTGTTTGAGAACGAGTTGTTCCAGCTCATCGAATACAAGCCGCTGACTAGCAAGGTCTATGAAAAGCCGTTCTTGATGGTGCCGCCTTGCATCAACAAGTTCTATATTCTGGATCTGCAGCCTGACAACTCCGTCATTCGCTACGCGGTCAGCGAAGGGCACCACACGTTTGTGGTCAGCTGGCGAAACCCCGACGAGAGCCTTAGCGGCGCGACCTGGGACGATTACATCGAAAACGGCGTGCTCAAGGCCGTGAGCACGGTGCAGGATATTTGCGCTGTGCCGCAAATCAACGTGCTGGGCTTTTGCGTGGGCGGCACCATGCTGACCACGGCCATGGCGGTGCTGACAGCACGCTATACCCGTGAGCATGGACAGCCTGCAGCCAAGCCCACTCGTAGCCGCAGCGCTGCCGGCAAGACAGCCAGCAAGACCACGGTCAAAACCGAGGCCACACCGTTCCCGGTGGCCAGCATGACGCTGCTGACCACGCTGCTCGACTTTAGCGACACCGGCATTCTCGATATCTTTATCGACGAAAACATGGTGCGCCTGCGCGAGATGCAAATGGGCAAGGGCGGCTTGATGAAGGGCCAGGACATGGCTTCGACCTTCAGCTTTCTGCGCCCCAACGATCTGGTCTGGAACTATGTGGTGGGCAACTACCTCAAGGGCGAGACGCCGCCTCCGTTCGACCTGCTGTACTGGAATAGCGACTCGACCAATCTGCCCGGCCCGTTCTACGCCTGGTATCTGCGCAACCTCTATTTGGAAAACAACCTGACCAAGTCTGGCGCGCTGACGGTGTGCGGCGAGACGGTTGACATCAGCGCGGTCAAGCTGCCCGTTTATGTGTATGGCTCGCGTGAAGACCATATCGTGCCGGTGAGCGCGGCCTATGCCTCGACCCAAGTGCTGGGCGGCGACCTGCGCTTTGTCATGGGGGCTTCGGGCCATATTGCTGGTGTTATCAACCCGCCCGCCAAGAACAAGCGCAGCCACTGGTTGCGTGAGGATGGCGAATTCCCGGCCACGTTTGGCGACTGGACTGAGGGTGCGACGGAGTACCCCGGCAGTTGGTGGTCGGACTGGAGCGCCTGGCTGGGCATCCACGCAGGCAAGCAAGTCGCGGCCCCCAAGACCTATGGCCGTGCCAAGGCCTATGCCGCGATCGAAGATGCGCCCGGCCGCTACGTTCTGGCCAAAGTCTGAATTTGAAGGCGCTACGGCTTCATGCCACAGTGCTGCAATAGCACTGTGGTAGATAAGAGGATGCGGGTTTTGCGATGAACAAGAGCGACCCGCAGCATGCATCACTTGTAAGAAACCTAGAAAGGTTCGTCAGCAATGGAAGACATCGTTATCGTTTCCGCCGTGCGTACGGCGGTGGGCAAGTTTGGTGGCTCTTTGGCCAAGATTCCTGCAACCCAGCTGGGTGCAACCGTGATTACCGAAGCCCTGGCGCGCGCCAATGTAGGCAAGGATCAAGTGGGCGAAGTCATCATGGGCCAGGTGCTCACGGCTGGCGTGGGTCAGAACCCTGCGCGTCAGGCCATGATGGCTGCTGGCATT
>NZ_JAVXSJ010000018.1:0-96285 GCF_036643215.1 Comamonas sp.
ACAGGTCGTCGTAGTAGCTGGTGAAGCCTTCAAAGAACCACAGCAGCTCGGTGTAATTTTCCTGCTCGTAGTCGTAGTGGGCAAATTCCGCCGGGCGCAGGCGCTTCACGTTCCAGGTGTGAAAGTACTCGTGGCTGATCAGGCCCAGCAGGGTGTTATAGCCCTCGCCAGCCTTGGCCTCGCCCTTGCGCGGTAGGTCGCGGCGGCCGCAGATCAGGGCGGTGCTGTTGCGGTGCTCCAGCCCGCCGTAGTTGTCGTCCACCACATTGAGCATGAAGACATAGCGATCCATGGGCGGCTGGCTGCCATCGGCATGCCAGAAGGCGATTTCGGTTTCGCAAATCTTTTGGGTGTCGGCCAGCAGGCGCTCGCCATCAAAGCTGGGGGCGGCACCGGCCACCACAAACTCGTGCGGCACACCGCCAGCCACAAAGCTGCCGCGCCAGAACTTGCCCATCTCCACGGGGCAGTCCACCAGCTCGTCGTAATGGGCGGCGGTGTAGAGGCCAAAGCCGTTGGCATCGACTTGGGCTGCCGTCAGGCCGGTGGCGACTTGCCAGTCTTGCGTGGCGGGGCTGCTCAGCAGCTCCAGTTCATGGGGCTGGCTTTCTTGGCCAAGCACGCGCAGGCACAGGCTGGTGCCGTTGAAAAAGCCTCGGCGGCGATCCAGCCAGGCGGTACGCACCGAGGTGTCGTAAGCGCAAATTTGATAGCTGATAACGCATGCTGCATCTGCGCTACAGACAATTTTCCATTGATTTTTGCTGAGCTGTTCTGCTGGAACGGGTTGGCCGTTTTGCGTAGCGCTCAGGCTTTGCAGGTTCTTGGCGAACTCGCGCACCAGATAGCTGCCGGGAATCCACACAGGCAGCGACAGAAGCTGGTCGGCTGCAGGCTTGATGATGTGCAGCTGAACATCAAAAAGATGAGCATCTACCGCGCTGGCCTGCACGGTGTAGCGAATGCCGGGGGCATGGGAAACGGTCGTCATGGCAGCTCCAGAAATGCGGCCGGAGCAAGCGAACCTATCGCAGCGCGGTGGAGTCACACAGACCTGACGCGCGCTGCTCCGGCAGAGATTGAGTTGTTACTTGGCTTACTTGGCAGCAGCCAGGTGCTTTTCCACCTCGGCGGCAGAAATGGCACCGGGTACGCGCACATTGTTGGAGAACACGACGGTAGGGGTGCCGGTGATCTTGTATTTGCGGCCAAAGGCCAGATTGCGCTGGATGGCAGCGGTATCGCACTGCACGGCGGAGGCATTCTTGCTGTTTAGCATCTGCTCATGCCAGGCCTTGGCCTGATCCTTGGCGCACCAGATGTTGCGCGACTTCTCGGCCGAGTCGGGGCTCAGGATGGGGTAGAGGAAGAGGTAGATGGTGACGTTATCCACGCTCTGCAGGTCTTTTTCAAAGCGCTTGCAGTAGCCGCAGTTCGGGTCTTCAAACACGGCCATCTTGCGCTCGCCCTTGCCGTGCACGATGGTGATGGCGTCCTTGAGCGGCAGCTGCTTGAAGTCCACCGCCGTCAGCTGGGTCATGCGGTCTTCGGTCAGATTGCGGCGCGCCTTGGTGTCGATCAGCTCGCCCTGAATCAGATAGTTGCCCTTGGCATCGGTATAGAAAATGTCCGTGCCCACGCGCACTTCATACAGGCCTGACATAGGGGTGGCGCGGACCTCGTCGATTTTTTCGAGCTGAGGAATGCGCTCGGTCAGCGTCTTTTTGAGGTTGGCATCCTGGGCGTGAACATTCAGGCCGAAGGTCAGGCTGGCAGCAGCCAGAAGGCAGGCAACAAGTTTCATGGGTGATCTGTCAGGCCGCGCAGGCGGCTGGAATGGCTAACGGTTTCTGCCGTCCCGGGTGTGCCGGGAGGCAGGGCTGAGGGTTGGAGTCTGATCAGTCTCAGGGGTTCCATGAAGTTGGCGTCAGAGCAAACCCATGGCTTGCTTGGCCATCCAGGACTTGAGCAGGCCGCTGCGCTCAAAGCCCTTCATGCCCCAGTTGCGCAGCATCTGCATGGGCACTTCGGGGCGGGCAAACAGCTGCTGCAGGCCATCCATGGCCAGACCCATGGGGGCCAGAGCCGCCTTGCGCTCGCGCTCGTATTGGCGCAGCAGCTTCAAATCAGCGGGGCTGCGCCAGTAGTCGCGCTCTTGTAGCACGCGGGCCAGCGCCTGGGCATCGGCAAGGCCCAGGTTCAGGCCCTGACCTGCCAATGGGTGTACGTTGTGAGCGGCATCACCGGCCAGCACCCAGCTCTGGTTGCTCTTTTGCGCAAACGGGCCGCACCAGCGGTCAGCCACCGCCTGCTGCAGCGGCCAGGTGGCGCGGTCAGCAATCATCTCCAGCTGGCCCAGTGCATCTTGACTGATGGCCTGCAGGCGGGTGGTGAAGTTTTCTTCGTCGCTTTCCAGCCACTGGGGCACCAGCGCTTGCTCCAGCGACCAGACCACGGCCACTTCATGACCTTCTGGGCCGCCCATGGGTAGCAGGGCCAGAATTCCTTCGGGCGTAAACCACTGGCGGGCGATGCCGCCGTGGGGCAGCTCGCAATTCAGGCGCGTGGCAATCGCGTGCTGGGGGTAGGGGGTGACTGTGAACTCCACGCCAAACTCGCTGCGCGTGCTGCTGGAGCGGCCTTCGCAGACGGCGGTGAGGGCGGCTTCTACCGGCTCTTTGACGATTTCGACCTGTGGCTGGTAGCGCACGGCCTCGGCCAGACGCTGCTCCAGTGCGGGCACATCGACAATCCAGGCCAGTGCTTCCACATCTTGCGATGCGGCATCAAACTGCACCTGGCCGTCCAGATCACCAAAGACCTGCATGCCGACCACGGGCGTGGCATCTTCATCGTCGGGCCAGCAGCGCAGCGACTGCAGCACGGCTCTGGAGCTGGCGTTCAGCGCATAGGCCCGTACATCCTGCTGCTGTGATCTGGCCTGTGGCGGTGCCACGAGGGCGACACGCAGACGCTCACGCGCCAGCAAAAGGGCCAAGGTCCGGCCCACAATGCCGGCTCCACGAATACATACATCAAAGGTTTGCGCCATGACCGTCATTGTAGAAGGCGCAGGCGGGGCCTGTGGGCATAGAGGGAACCCCGGCGCCCCGCTGTTGTATCGGGCACGCAACTATATTGTTGATAGCGCCTTGCGCATGGCTAGCAAGGGCTAGAGTGCAAAATGATGTGAAATTTAGCAAAGGACATGCGATGACGGACTCCACCCACGACGTGCAAGGCCAGATTGCCGAGCTCTGGATTTACCCAGTCAAATCCTGCGCCGGCATTGCCGTGCAACAGGCCCGCCTGTCGCGCCACGGGCTGGAATGGGACCGGCACTGGATGGTGGTGGAGCCAAATGGCGAGTTCTTGACCCAGCGCAGTCACCCGCGCATGGCGCTGATTCGCCCTGAAATCACGGCTGATTCATTGCTGCTGCACTTTGCCGGTCAGCCCAGCCTGCAAATACCGCTGCTGGCGCAGGGCGAAAAATGCCGGGCCCGGGTCTGGAGCGACACGGTGCAGGCTTGGGATCTGGGTGAATGGGCGGCACCTGCTCGCGCATGGCTCAGTCAAGTGCTGGAAACGGACTGCCAGCTGGTGCGTTTTGACCCGGCCCAGCCCCGCCAGGCCAGCGAGCGCTGGGTGAGCAGCGGTCAGGCCCCGGTGCATTTTGCCGACGGCTACCCGCTGCTGGTGCTCAGCCAGTCGGCTGTTGATGAGCTGAACCAACGCCTGGCGCAGGCGGGCGAGACGGCAGTTGATGCCCGGCGCTTTCGCCCCAATATCGTAATTGCCGGCATCGAAGCCCACGACGAAGACCGGGTGGAGCAGCTGGATGTGAAGGAGCTGCCGGGCTTGAGCCTGCTGCCCTGCAAGCCTTGCACGCGCTGCCCCATCCCCGATATCGACCCGGATACGGCGGTGCCGGGAACATCGGTTGGGCAGTCAATTGGCAGTTACCGCCAAGATCCACGTGTGGATGGTGCTATTACTTTTGGTATGAACGCGATTGTGCTGGGCCTGCCTGAAGCAGATGGCGCAAGCGTTCAGCTGGCGCTGGGCCAGCAACTGGCGGGCAATCTGCGCTTTGATTAGCCACCTCCTGGTAATGACGGGCGCAATCTACGGCAGATAAGCAGAGATTGCCGGGTCATTACAATCGAGGGCTTTCCGTGACAAAACCGGCACAAAACTCTGCAAGCCCAGAGCGCTCTGCCGTCACGCTCCCAAGAGAACCAGATTCGCCTCAATGCGGATCGGGCACTTCGGCCACGATGGTGTGGTGCCAGGTAGTGCATTGATACATAAGGAAAATTCCATGAGCCTCAAATGCGGCATCGTTGGCCTGCCCAACGTGGGCAAGTCCACTCTTTTCAACGCGCTGACCAAGGCTGGCATCGCTGCTGAAAACTACCCCTTCTGCACGATTGAGCCCAACACCGGCGTGGTGGAAGTGCCCGATCCGCGTCTGGATCAGCTGTCCGAGATCGTCAAGCCCGAGCGCGTGGTTCCCGCCATTGTGGAATTCGTGGACATCGCTGGTCTGGTTGCCGGTGCTTCCAAGGGCGAAGGTCTGGGCAACCAGTTCTTGGCCCACATCCGCGAAACTGACGCTATCGTCAACGTGGTGCGCTGCTTTGAAGATCCTAACGTGATTCACGTGGCCAACAAGGTGGACCCGATTGCCGACATCGAAGTCATTCAGACCGAGTTGTGCCTGGCCGACATGGCTACGGTGGAAAAGGCAATTCATCGCTATAACAAGGCCGCTCGCTCTGGCACCGACAAGGATGCCGCCAAGGTGGTTGCCCTGCTCACCCAGATCCAGGATGCCCTGAACGAAGGCAAGCCAGCACGCACCGTGCCTGTGTCCAAGGAAGACGCACCTCTGATCAAGCAGTTCTGCCTGATCACCGCCAAGCCCGCCATGTTTGTGGGCAACGTGTCTGAGGACGGTTTCGAGAACAACCCTCTGCTGGACCAGCTCAAGGCCTACGCCGAAGCCCAGGGCGCGCCTGTCGTGGCCATCTGCGCCAAGATCGAAGCCGAAATGTCCGAGATGGACGACGAAGACCGCGACATGTTCCTGGAAGAGCTGGGTCTGGAAGAGCCGGGCCTGAACCGCCTGATTCGCGCTGGCTTCAAGCTGCTGGGTTTGCAAACCTACTTCACAGCTGGCGTGAAGGAAGTGCGCGCCTGGACTGTGCCTATCGGCGCAACAGCTCCTCAGGCGGCTGGCGTGATTCACGGTGACTTTGAGCGCGGTTTCATCCGTGCCCAGACCATTGCGTTTGACGATTTCATCCAGTTCAAGGGTGAGCAAGGCGCCAAGGATGCCGGCAAGATGCGCGCTGAAGGCAAGGAATACATCGTCAAAGACGGCGATGTGCTGAACTTCCTGTTCAACGTCTAACTTCAGACTGTTGTCTCATGCGGTTGCATGAGGTATCGAAAGCCCCGTAAATCAAAGGTTTACGGGGCTTTTTCATTTCCTGTTTGTCTCATGCTGTCTCGTGTTGTCTCAAATGAAAGTGGGTACGATGGTGGGTATGCTCACTGCGTACCCATCTGAAAAGTGGGTATGAATATTTGTAGAGAGAGAAACCATGATGAATGACACGCAATGCCGTGCAGCCAAGCCTAAAGATCGACCTTACAAGCTCAGTGATGACAAGGGGTTGTACTTGGAGGTGAAGCCCAACGGCACCAAGGCTTGGCGCTATCGCTTCAAGCTTGAAAAGGATGGGAAGCTCAAAGAAAGCGTGTTTGCGATTGGTGATTACGGGAGTGCTCCGGCAGGAGAGGCGGCCGAAGCAGCGCAAGTAAGGCGTGCTGGTGGGCGTTTCACGCTTGCTGAAGCTCGCGAGGAACGGCTCAAGGCGCGTGGTTTGGTCAAGCAAGGCATCAACCCTGCCCATCAGCGACAGTTCGACAAGATTAAGCGGGTGCAGCAGAGTGCAATCACCTTTGAGGCCGTTGCTTGTGAGTGGCTGACGATGAAAGACTGGGAGGACACGACCAAAAAGCGCCGTCTAGACATGCTGCAGCGTGTGGTGTTTCCCAAAATTGGAGTGCTTCCTGTAAAGCAAGTCACATCGGCACATGTGCTCGATGTTCTGCAAACGGCCCATAAAAAGAATGGCCCTTCTGTTGCTGCTGATGCGCTGCGCACTATGGGTAGGGTCTTTGAGTTGGCAATCTCGACACTGCGTGCGGACATTGACCCGGTGCATCCTGTACGCAAGGCCCTTCCCGCCAACAAAACGCAGCATAAGCGCCCTTTGTCTGCAGAAGAAATTGGGCAACTTTTGCGTGACTTAACCAGCCATGGTGGTCGCTACGAGACTCTTGGGGCTTTTCGCTTGATGTGGTGGACTTTGTGCCGCCCCAGTGAATCGGTGGGGGCGAAGTGGTCGGAGTTTGATCTCGATAAGGCTCTGTGGAAAATTAATGCCGAGCGCATGAAAAAGCGTAAGGAGCATGTGATACCACTGCCGACACAGGCAGTTGAAATGCTGCGTGTCCAAAATGGTTTGACTGGGCACTATGAGCATGTTTTCCCTGGAAGAGATGATCGAAGCAAGCCCATGAGTGTGGCT
This sequence comes from Comamonas sp., assembly GCF_036643215.1. Classification (GTDB taxonomy): domain Bacteria; phylum Pseudomonadota; class Gammaproteobacteria; order Burkholderiales; family Burkholderiaceae_C; genus Comamonas. The sequence goes on from NZ_JAVXSJ010000018.1 coordinate 6,606, forward strand.
TCGTTTCGACAAATGCTCCATGCATTAGGGTGGGCTGGGAAGTTTAGCCCGCATGCCACGAGAACCACGGGCAGTACACGCCTGAATGAAATGGGCTACCACCCAGATTGGATAGAACGTCAACTTGCACATATTGAGCCTAACTCAGTGCGACGTACATATAACCATGCGGATTACCTTTTAGATCGAGCGAAGATGATGCAGCAGTGGGCAAATATGTTGCAGGAGTTGGAGAATGGTGCTAAACCTAAATGCTAGCAAATTTTACGAGCAATATTTTATATGGAAATTGAACTCTGAAAATGAGTTGCGGATGTGAAGGTGTACAAATAAAAGATGGCGCAAATGCGCCATTTTTTATATTGAAAGTAGATATGTATTTTATTTGAATAGTTTATTCGCTAAGGCGTTTAATGTTATCTAGGGATGTGATTTTCTTGCGTTCCTCTTCATTTTTATGGGATTGCTGATGAAGAAAAGCATCCTTTTTATTTTTTATGTTTGGCATATTCAATTTTGGGTAGCATTTTACAAAATCCCCTATGGCTTTTTTGAAGCTGCTGATGGTTAAAGTAAGTTTGTATTTTTCTAATAGTTCTCTATATAATTCTTCCCGGTTGCTATTATATTCGCATTTTCCACTGGGTCCGGTTTTTGAGCGTAAGTTGTTAATCGAAGAACGCTCAATTTCTATTTCTATAACTTTTTTCAGTTCAGTATATTTGTTTTTTCCTATTCCTTGAAAAGGGTCTTTTTGTTTTTTGCTCTTTGGTTTTATTTCTAAAAGAGTCGCCTTGATGATTTTCCAGTTTTCTTCAGGAATTGCCTTGCTTTTGTCTTTGAATGCGCCTCTGGATATAAATGCATCTAAAGAATAGCTCGCATCTTTGGATGTATTGTTTTTTTGTTTTGCTATCAGAACATAATCTCTGCCTTGGTCATCTTTCCATTCGCAGTAGTTTTTGATGAGGTTGTCGATATTTTCTGAGTAATGAGCGCTTAAATGTATTCCAACCCGCATCCAAAAGACAATGGATAATTTCCTATCTGTCGTGTAGCTTGGTATGGATTCACTTAAATAATCCGTTATTCTGGAAATTCTAGATACTTGACCTAAAGAGAGATTTATCTCTTTATCTCGACGGCGAAATTTTTCTGTAACTGTTGAAGTTTGATTTTCGAGTAACCATTCAAGATATTGCTGAGCTTCAGTTGAGCGATCGAGAGAGAGCAATACTGTGATGAACTCGCTATAAGTCCATTCACTTTCTATAGAAGTTTTTATTTTCATAGAATTTACTAAATAGTTAATAGCCACCTTGAGGCTCTGGCGGATGGGAGCCGCACACCACACACCACACACCACACACCACAGTTTGTATAGGTGCAACGTACGCATCTTACCTCACACCTCACACCTCACACCTCACGAAATTTAGAAGTGCATGACACCTCATCGGAGACGACGTATGTGGTCTCTCGAGTACCTCGCACCTCACGCAAGGAATCAAGCACTAGCGCCATTTTTTGAAGGTGAAAAGCTATTTTTTGAAATCTGTAAAGGGTTAGGGCTAGAGCTTCTGTATGTCGCAGATTGCTCGTAGCAGCTGGAGATATTTCATGGCAAAGAGCCGACTTCCTACCTCTGCACAGCTCACTAAAAACGATGTCCTTGTCGATGCGAAGGGCCCCCGTATTGACCCCGCATTTTTCGCCTTCGATAGCTTGCCGGATGTAGCTCTCGTGCATTTGCCTGTCGTGCAGGCATTGTTTGCGTGCTCACGCGCAACAGTGTGGCGTCGCGTGAAATCCGGCCAAATTCCTGCCCCTTTGAAACTCTCAGAGCGTACAACGGTTTGGCAAGTTGCTTCGTTGCGTAAGCATTTGATTGCGTTGGGCGAAGGCTGAATCGCTTCCTGACTTTTGCTTGCTAAAAGCTGTAAAAGTCAGGTATTGAAAGGCCGCATAAATATCAGTTTTATGGCTAATCGATTGAGTGACGAAACAAGCCATAAGCCATAAATCATAAAGAAAAATCTGTAAAAATAGCTGTTTTAAACGCTATACCGATAGAGCCGATAGATCAATGAGGCTACTGAATTGTTGAACTAGTAATAATGGTGTAAATATCGTATAGCTGTAAACCACTAGCAATAACCAATTTACGAAGAGAATAGAAATGAGTGATTCGATGGGTACGATGTTTTGGATGATTCCGATTCCAGTCAAGGAAGCTAGTGAGACGTTAAAGATTGAATACACTGGCTCAATGAATAGCGGTAAGGTTAAATTCGCAGATATGCTGACGTTGACGTCTCCAATCACAGGAGCGGGCTTTAAGGTTTTACCTTGCTTGGATAAGGAAAAGAAGAACTTTGTAGGCTTTCTGGTAAAGATGAATGTGCCAGCATGCGTTATCGGAAATAATGCCTTTGTGCATGTTCTTCCTTACGAAGCTGCTAAAATTTCAATGCTTCTTTTGAAATATTATTTAGAGAGTATCGGTGTTAGTCGCGAAAGCTTAAACCTGATTAGCCTGAATAATGCTTCTATAAAATATTTGGATCTGACTTATCTTCTCAAGTTTCTTAGTATTGATGATGCTGTTCTCAAACGTAATGAGTTAGAGGAGCGTATTAATGCTATTTATCACTATTTGCCTACATCAGATAGACCTCATGTAGGTGAAGAAAAGGATCGAACTGTATATTTGAAAATTCGCAATCATCCATTTATACGTGCATATATTAAGTGGAAGGATATTAAAGAAAAGAAAAAATATGATTGCGATGTTGATGTGAGCTATTTGGATAAAACTACGAAAGCTGAAATCTATAAATTAAGCCAGCGTGGGCTGCGTATTGAACTGTGCGTCAATGGAGTCTATTTGGGAAAGATGGAAACTGATATGAGTAGCGTTATGGCTTGGAAAGATAAAGCTAAAGCAGATACTGCAATTAGCAAAGTATTTGATGATTTCCGTTCCATGCTTCGGTTGGAAGATAACCTTCGCCACAACAAGCACCGCCCCAATGACTTGGCTAAGCTTGATAAAAAGACGCATGATTTTCTGAAGCTTTATTATGCTGGTGAGGAAGGTGCTTATTTTGAAGGTCTAACAAATAATCAGCGCTATGAACTAAAGAAGAAGATTTTGAAGGTTGCGCGGATTGATCCTAATATCCCATGGGCTAAGCACCAGCAACTGAAAGCTATAAAGTGGTGCGTTCAACCCCCGGTTCCTAAGATCTCAGAGGAACACCATAAAATCTCGCCTTATGTCTTTAATATAGAAAATATGAAAATGTTTAATGAGAAAATTAAACAAGCAGAGGGAAATATTATGAAAGCTAAAAGTAATGGCGGTACTTCAGATATCTCTGATTTAATGGGTGATGTCCAAAAAGTTGAGGAAAAGCAGGCTAAGCCTTATCGTGGCTTTGGGGGGTTGAAGATTCCGAAAATTAAGAATATGGCAGATGAGTAGTCAATAATTTGATTGATATTTATGGCGTGTGACTTGGCGGTTGCACGCCATTTTTTATTTCTCCAATTTATCTGGAAGCTATGCGAGTGCCTACAAATGGAGAACAGTGTGCTAGAGCTCGTGCCGACCTAGCAGATTTTTTCCACAGAAGGTGTTGGTCTGACTTATCCCGAGTGCTTGGCTGACTTTAGGCTGCCACTGATGGCCGCGTCGACTATGTGGCCTGTTCTAGTAAACTAACTCTCAAACTTCTATTGTGCAAGTCAACTGAAACCAGGCCACCGCGATGTAGGCGGAGGAAACGGAAGACTCGAAATGCCTCGAGAATTGCGTGCTCCCACGCCCAGGGAGGTAGTCTTTCGACCTCATAGCCCTTAACCATCTCTCCAATCGTTTTCAGTAAGTCAAAGTCAACGCTCTCAACATGCTCGAACGCTTGATGGCGTAATCCGTGAGAGAAGATCCAGTTAGAGATGCCTTCCTCTGTAATCTTGGCACGAGCACCATCTTGGTTTTCGTCTGTACTCGGGCAGCTCTTGCGCTTGACCTGGAGTAGGCCCCTCAAAACTGGTGACCATCCAAGGATGCCGGCAAAAGCAAGATGAAACACGTCATGGAAGCGGTAGTCGTCTTTCTGTGCTCGGTTATCAGTGAGCCGGTCACCGATATTGACTCCATTCATTGATTGATATACGTACCACCTACCATCCACTTGTCGTTCATCGAAGCGAACGTGCATAAGGCGAGGAAGCTGCTCTGTTGGAGCATTCGCTGCGTCGAGCAGAGGCCCCCACTCACGCCGAATGGGCCATCGCGCGAGCACTTTCGACAGATTGGTAATCGCTGCATCGCCTAAATCAATCTGGGCATCGTTGGACGCAGCGACAAGCTGTCCGAAAATCTCAGTTAACCCAGACGCGAGGTTATCGCCGGAGGTCCGATGACGACGTAGCAGGGCACCGACGGAACCTGCTAATCCAAGAAGACCAGAGCGAACATGCGATGGATCGGCAGGTCCATGAAATAGCGAGTTCTGAGGCTGCAGATCGTTAAAGGTGCGCAAATTCGTCCCGATCCCAATGTTGCAGGCGATCTCTTGCAAGCTCATGCGGCAGTACCCAACCGCATTTGCGAGGTACCAGAGGACGTCACCTGTCTCCTCTAAGGAGCTTGCTTTGTAGGAGACGTAGGAGTTTGGATCACGCTGTTTCTTCTTAAGTTCGCTGAGTAGACTTCCAATCTCCCCGAATAGCCCGAGCAGTAAGAACTCAAACTTCTCATTGCTGTCGCTTGGGCCGCGGTAGGTCTGAGCGGCGCACTCTTGGTACTCGTTGAGGCTTAGCGCCCCAAGCTCGCGACTACCAAGCTCCGAGCGAAGATCTTCAATGGTCGCATATTGCATGTCAATCTGAGGGCAGTCTCCAGCCGGAAATGGGTTCCTACTCGTCTTCAAAGAGATCGAGGCTCTGCTGCATATCAGCGCTGTTGGTTAACTTTAGCTTGGTGGCTGTCCACGGGCTTAGCGCTTTCACGCCTGGCAATGTCCCGCTGGCTGATAGCCCCCACTTTGGTGGAAAGAAGAGTGGTATCGGAATCGGCGACGGTTTAAAGCGTGCCTTTATGCGACTGCGGGCGCTTGGTAGCTCGGGAGCTGCCTCACGACAGTATTTGTCAAGTTCACAAAACAGACCTTGACAGTCAATGCCGTGCAGGGGACGCCCGAAGAGTCCATTGAATGTAAGCCCCAACCGAGCAAACTCTTCGTCTTGCCGTTCAACCATCCAAAGAATAGCGTCTGCGGGGGAGTAGTCTCCAAGGTCCACGAATGCCTTCTTCAACCCCCTCAAGGCCCCCGGCCCAGCTTGCACACAATCATTCTCACCAAAGTTTGTCAGCTCGGAGTAGTTGATGTCTATAGCGGTCTGATAGGCCATGAATGGACCCATCAGGGGGTAGCTCTGGAGCAATGAAACCAGGGCTTGAAGACTATGCGAGTCGATTACCCGCTCAGCGCAGTCTCGCTCGAGAAACATATGCCTAAACAAAGCGTCATGATTCCGGTGCTTCTCATCAAAGCCGAACGCTTTATTTGCGCAGAGGATAAACGCGCCTGTGTAGAGGCCTTTGCCTTGTTCTTTAATTTGGTCAAGCCCTCTAAGGAAGGCACCTGAGCGCAGATGTTCGATGCGAGGCGTCTCCCCAAGTAGTCGTGTCAGTTCGAGCCATGTTCGGACATTGCTGAACATACGAAATGCCACAATCTGAAAAATCCGATCTAGGGGGGTCGTATTTGGGTCTGTTCCGTAGGCCACCTCTCGAATTAGGAACTGAGATACTCGGTCTAGTGCACGGAAGACATTGCAAAATTTGAAGGTCTGGAGAATGCGGTCATCTGACCAGGGCTGAGACTCTCCCCCTAGTCGTGTCTCAAAGGCATGATGCCTCCGTGCGGCAAATGACCAATAGAGCTCGTACACACCGTACCGAGGAGTGGGGGGGCGCCGATGCACCACTGTCTGGGCACCCTTCTTCATTGCTGCCGCAGAAAAACGCCTGTGCCGTGTAAATTGAAGTACCTTGGGTCAACCGATAGAACCTTGGCGGCGATTCGCTCGCCTATGGTGTCGATAAACATATTGGTTCCAGCCCAGTGATCGAAGATGATGGCACCGCCCACTTGTGTGCGATCGGCGATGACCTCAAGAATGGCACGCGCAGATGTGAAGTTGTCTGTATCGACGAACGACAAGACTAGTTTTTCGTCTTCGAGCCTTGATACCGTCTCTACGACGTCACCTGCAATGATTTCGACATTTCGCTCATTGAACACCGCTCTAACAATCCCCTCATCGGTAAAGACGCAGTCGGGGTGGCTGTACATATCAAGCGGGCTTCGTCGCTGAGGAAAGCCTCCAAATGTGTCGAAACCAAACACTTTCCAAGACGCACCGAGCTCTTCGATGAATTTCGAGATAAGCATGGTGGTTCCACCCTTGAACATGCCGAACTCTGCGACCACACCCTTTAGCTCCCTACGATGAGCATTCTTTAAACACTGAAAGATGTGCACTAGGCAATTCGGGTACCCGTTTGCTAATGACGTGATATATGAGTTTCGACGGGCTCGTTCGTATGCATCGTCCGCGAACTCAAAGTGCGCATATCCGCCCACAAGCAGCTTAGTCTCTGGAGTGACCAATAGCGCTACAGCCTCCAGCAACGGTTCCTTTTCGGCGTCTTGGGCGATCACAATCACATGGGGCGCAGCGGAATGAAGCTCTTCTAAAGACCTGACGAGGCCCCCGGGGTGCGGTGCGAAGAATCCCTCGAGTGCCGCTGCCCCTGTCTGAAATATCGGCATGGCGGCAAGCTCGAATGCGGCTTCAGACCATCCCACAATCGCCACCCTTAGTCCCGGTCCGCCGACTATGATTGCGTCGATTAGCTTCTGTTTGAGCCTAGAAAGATCTGCCGGTTGCATTGTGCAAAGCCGCCTTTTATGTGCTTGATTTGAAGGGATATTTTCAACGCCACTGCCATTTGGAAATAGCGAAGTGGTAGTGCCTAAACGTTACTAGATCATTCGCTCACGCTCTGGGTCGAAACGGCGTCCTGAAAGCGAGAAATTGATGGGATCAGCGATAACTCTGTTTGAGTTAGCCGCGACCTTTGCTTTTAACCACGCGATAAAGTTAGGCACTTGCTCCGCCTTGAAGCGGAAGTAGTCGCGAGGATTTTTCTTGTATTCCAATTCGTTTATGACCTGCTGGGTCAGTGGCTCAGCCGACGAGCCAAGGTAGACGTACTTTGTTGAGAGCAGCACGCGATTGATGCGGGTGTCATGCTTCGTGTTCAACTCAGATTGGCTTCCATCTATCAAGCTATGTACTGAGTCCTCTTGCTGCCACGGAGAATCTGTAGATGTTCGATGGTAGATGTTGTCCCCGACCTGTTTCATCGGTGTGCCATTCCGCACCGGCCTGCGTGATACGTAGTCGGGATTGGACCAGTAATCGTCGAAGGTGGCTTCGCTGGTGATCTCCATGGCAAAAATGCAACGCATTGCGGGTTTGAGTTTGGTCCCGGTCATTCCGACGACCCAATCACCGATCCGCGCTTGCTCACGGATTCGTGGCTTGCAGCAGGCGAGACTACACATGCCACCAAACGGATTTGGAGCAAATCCCAAGTCATAGCTAACGGCATACATAAAGACGCTAGTCATGAGCATTCAGCAGCTATTGCGAGGGAAATGGTTGGTCGGTTGTCGAGGGGTTCCGTCCGGGTTCTGGAAAGGGTCAGATTTGCCGTCAATAGCATCCATAACACTGTCTGAGTTCCAAGCAACTAGCGCGTCGCCGTACTTTTTGAACGGCTCCGGTAGGTCGTTTTCAGTGCCACCACGCTCGTAGACACCCACAATGCGCTTACCAAGCGTGTGCGCCTTGTTGATTTCCCAATCGACCCATGGCCGGGTGTGAGTCTCGCGGCCGATGAGGACTACAACAGTCGTAGCCCAGGACATCTTCATGCGAAGCAAGCGCGCGATGACTTTGTCGCTGATTCGACCTTCATCTAAGCGACGTTGGTTCGCAGGCTTTGCTCGGATTGAGCTATTGCGGATGTCATAGCCAGCGCGACTCAGCATACCGGTAAGTCCCGAGACTTTCCGATCATCCGCATGATGATGGCTGATAAATACATGGCGGCGCTTCGTCATCGTATTGATCCACTAATAAATTTGAATTCGGTTGACATTTAATTTTTCATTCGGTTCAACTTTCCAACCGTCGAGTGCGCCATAAACGCTTCATTCACCATTTTTCGCAGTGCTACTGTATATGAACAGATTTGCGTACATTAACATGCAATGCGTTACGATGCGATACATTAATTGGCTGCAATTGTTCGCAATGTCTTCCAAGTGTTAACGCATTTTTGTGGACGGTGTGGCTTTGTAGCTGTCTGAGAGGCACTAAAGCTGTTTAACGACAAGCTTTTCGAAACACTGTGAGGCAGATTCGATTTGACGACTGAACTTTCAGCTGACCAGAAGGCGGCTCACCAATTACTTTCTGAATTGCGGACTCGTGTTGCCGTGCAGCCGTTGCCTTATCAGTATGGAGTAGAGGCGCGTGCGCTAGAAAGTCTTTGGGAGTTGTTCGGACTCAGTCGCACTGCAATGAAAGATCACCCTGGTTGTGGGCAGTTTGCTCATATCACAACCAAGATGCTGAACGTGGACGTTCGGCCGGTGACCGCGAAGTGGCATCGTGCTCACCAAGCGGGTGTCCTAGACTCTCGTGACGGAGCAAATGAATTTCGCGCTGACCTGAGTCAGCTGCAGAAAAAGCTCGTTAAATTTGCAGGCGACCTTCAGCTGATGGCTTATGGGAGCCATCAACCAGACGACGAGGCTGCTCCGGTAATGAGCACGTGTGAAATAGAGGAATGCTTTCGGCCCGTACGCTATGGCTTGATTTCTACAGACGAATTGCGGGTTGAGAACGCGTCAGACATCAACGCGGCAGAGAGACAAGAGATTGTTGCTCGCCGTCAGCACTATGGGATTCAGGTAGACGGTCAGGATAATGCCGTCGGCCTTGCTCTCTCTGGTGGAGGTATTCGATCAGCAACGTTTTGCTTGGGTGTAGTCCAAGTCCTCGCAGAGCGTGATTTACTCAAGGATATCGACTATTTGTCGACAGTCTCTGGCGGGGGGTACACAGGTAGTTTCATTACTTCCCAGGTTGGCGGTGGAGTCGCTATGAGGTCTATGGGGCAGCCATACGGTCCGGATACCGACCCAATTAGGCATCTACGCCAAAATGCAAAGTACATGTCCGCCAAGAACTTCTGGGGGCAGTGGGAGATTATTGCCCAGACCATCGCTGGGTTGCTGCTGAACCTCACGGGCCCCTTTGCGACATTGTGCGCGATCGCACTCTTGATCTTGCAATTACCAGGAGACAACTGGCTGCTCTTGGTGACTAAGCTCTTTGGGATTGCAGCAGGGTGCGGCTTGCTTGTCTATGCAATCACCTTGAGAAGCGAGTCCGCGGCGTATCGCGCAAAAACTTGTTTTTCTTGGGCCCTGGCGATTTCAATGCTAGGGCTCGTAATCTATGTATTAAGCCTCGCAGTCAGAGGCGTCAACAACATTGCTTGGTCATCAAATCTTGTCGCTGGCATAACTATGGCGATGGTGGTTGTTCCAGGAGTGGTGGTAACACTCATGCGGCTGCCCTCCGTTTCAACCGCCCGCAAAGTGACATCGAAGGTGCTGCTGCTGTCTGCAGGCTGTCTGGCGCCACTTGTCGCACTCATGCTTCTTCAAGTGTTGCTTCATCTCGCAACTTATCCAATGAATGTACAGGAATCGTGGATTAATCCACTCCGCTACCTTGACGGTCACAGCTTGCTAGTGGGCGTCTGTGTGTTATTGGCACTTATTGCGTTTTTTTTCGTCGACGTGAATCTCACGGGTATCCACAGGCTCTATAGGGACCAGCTGGCGAAGACTTTTGTAAATTCCGTCGAAGGGTGTTCTTCTTTGGCACTAAATGAAGTTAATGCAACTAATTACGCACCTTATCACTTACTAAATGCAACGGTAAATTTCTCATCCAGAGAAATCAAATCCTTGAAAGATAGGGGAGGCGATTTCTTTTTGATGTCGAAGCATTGGATGGGATCTCCTGCAACTGGATATTTCACGACATCCCAGTGGAAGGCAGGTAACAATTCTGTGGACCTCGCGACGGCCATGGCTGTTTCAGGAGCAGCAGCATCCCCACAGATGGGATTGCTGTCGAAACGTAGTCTGGCGCCGCTGCTGTCGCTGATGAATGTGCGCCTTAACTACTGGATAAAGAGCCCCAGTCAGAAGGGGGCCTCCAAGCCAGGATTTCTATGCCTTTTGCGGGAGATTCTGGGGGTCGGGATGTTGCAAAAGAGCAAGTGGTTCAATCTTTCTGATGGCGGGCACATCGAAAACATGGGCGTGTACGAGCTTCTACGACGCAGGTGCAAGTTCATCATCTGTGTCGACGGTGAGGCGGACCCGAAATTCATGTTCGCTGGCCAGATGACACTAGTTCGGCATGCTCAAGTCGACTTTGGTATCAGGCTTGAGCCAAGACTCGATGAGATACGCTTCAACCCTGATTCGGGTGTTAGTAGATCGCATATTCACCTACTGCGCGTCCACTATCCAGTGGGTGCGGATGGCAGGACGGAGACTGGTCTAATGCTCTATCTGAAGCTCTCGGTGACTGGAGATGAAACGGAGTTGCTGAAGCGGTATCGGATGCTATACCCCGAGTTCCCCCACCAGTCAACGGTCAATCAGTTCTATGGAGAGGAGCAGTTCGAGGCTTATCGTCAACTGGGTGTACACGTTGCAGAGGGCGCGTTTTCACCGGCACTTCTGAGCTCGGGTAGAACCCCGACATCTGTGTGCGATTGGTTCCGGGATCTTGCACAAAATATGCTGGAACCTTCACGCCCGAGAGTCTAGAAGACCGACCAAGGAGCAAGCAAGGCTATGCAAGGTGCCACTGCCAAATTGAACAGATCTCTGAATGCCGGTTCGCGCCGCAACAGCAGGAGCTTGTAAACAATGGTCGGGAAGCCGCTTCCGATTGGCAAAGCTTGAAGGTCAGTGATTGACTACAGCTAAAAGCCAGCGTGTTAGTGCTGATGCAATCTTGACCAGCTAAATCACAAAGTGCCGGTCCAAAATTGACCAGGGTGTTCCACTGACCTGCTGAGAATTTCAGAAGGGGATTCAAGGTGATCACCACACACATGATTGGCAAGGTCAGTCGCCGAGAAGGCTGTCGTGGCTCGCAGAACATATGAACCAGGCATGAGCGTGCCAGCAAGGCGTATCCGGCTACAGGTGCCAATCAGCAAGGGAGGTGCACTGGTCAATGACACGGAGGAGAGGGCTGTTATGGGGTATTTTCCGAGCATGTCATCGGCTGCAGGCGAAACATTACGACGACTTGGAGGCGTCTGGGTGTGAGACGGTTACGCTCAGGGCACAAGTTCAAAAATTAGGGGAGAGATCATGCTGTTTCGCGCATTCCTGTCGCATTCTTCTACTAACAAGGAGTTCGTTCGAGCTGTAGCAAACGAGCTAGGGCGTCAGTATTGTCTATTTGACGAACAGGTGTTTGAAGACGGAGAACAGTTCAAGGCGGCCATCGAGACGATGCTTGATGAGAGTGCGGCTTTCGTGCTGTTCGTGGGCGAAGACACCCTGAGCCGTATTTGGGTGGAGTTCGAGATTGACGAGGCTTGGTACAGGAAGCTTGAGGCTCGCATTTCAAAGGCGCTCGTCTTTCTGCTTACCCCTTCAATTTCACTTAAAGAGTTGCCGACATGGCTCATTCGAGCCAAGATTTCCAGCGTCACTTCGGCAAAGACGACAGCTCGCGAGGTTCGCCATCACTTGGAGGAGTTGCTGCGGTCGAAGCAGCAAAGCCAGTTTGAGGGGCGCAGCTCGGACATCGAGAGTCTTCAAAAACTTCTGACCCCTTTGGGGCAGCGGCCTCCGCGAATTGTTGGGGTGTACGGTCTGCCCAACGTCGGGCGTAGGACGTTTGTGAATAAGGCCGCTCAACTAAGCTTGTCTTATCCGAAAACGCTTGAGGTAGTCGTCGGACGCAGCGACACGTTGGCAGCGGTGTCAATCAAGCTCGCAAACTTGCTTGAGCCGTTCTCCACCAAAGAGGGCTTTGAGGCGATCATCGCATCGATCCAGCAGCAGACCGAAGATCAGGTTCTGCACAGATGCATCGCCAACTTGCGCGCAGCGAATTTGCATAAAGAGCTCCCATATTTATTAGACGAGGGAGGGCTGCTGACTCCTGATGGGGCTTTTGCTGAGCCGGTTCAGAAGCTGCTCGCGCGGGCTGACGAGGAAGGTGATCTGTATCTTTTCACCGTGTCGAGCAGACGGCCGCCAGCGACGATTCCCTCGCTGAACATCCGTCCTCTTGCTGAGGAAGCCTCTCAGCGTTTAATAGCAAAAATCGCTGACGTGGAAAAGGTGCAGCTCAGCGCACCGCAAATTCGGGAAATCGCAGAATATGTAAATGGTTACCCTCCATGTGCATACTTTGCAGTAGATCAAGCAAAAGAGTATGGCGTTCAGTCGGTCATCATGGACAAGAACCGGCTCGTCCAGTTTCGGACTTCAGCGTTCGTAAAATTTCTTGACGAAAAGCAGCTGACGAGTGAACAGCGCTCGATTCTGCTCGTACTGGCTCGCTATAGCCCTGTGCCTGCGCAAGTGCTTGCTAAGGTTCTAAACCTCAACGATCAGGTGCTAATCAGTAATCTCGTCGCTTTAGTCGACCATTCACTGGTTGTACCTGATTCCAACGGCTTGTACGGAATTGCCGGTCCAGTTTCGGAGGCAGTTCTCACGCAGTTTCGAAACGACACAGAGATCGATCACGAGCGAGTCTTTTCCGCGCTGAAGGAGCTACTGGCATTGGAGGATGAGGAATTGCCTCGCCTCCAGCTTTACCGTCAGCTTATGAAGGCGGCGCTAAGAACCGGTGTACGCGAAAAGGATATATTTCACTTTACTAGCGACTTGATTACGTTTGCGGAGGATTTCTACCATCGGCGCGAGTATCGCCAATGCATCGATGCTGCGCGTCTGGCCGTGGCTGAATCGGAAAAATCGGTAAGTGGCCGTGACTTTCTTATTCGCGCGCTGATTCAGGAAGCTCTTTGGAAGGACGCTGAGGATGAGCTGAAGATCTTTCATTCGTACGCGCCAATCCGCGACTGGCATTTCTTGAATGGTTTCTTTCATCGGAAGGCGGGGCGGCTGACTTCGGCGATTTCCGAGTTTCATCTGGCAGAAAAGCATGGCCGCGGTGGAACTGCTCTACATCGTGAAATTGCGAATGGATACTTCTTATTGGGCGATTTGCCCAAGGCGAAGCAATATATTGCTAGTGGCCTTGGCATACGAGAAAATCGTTTCCTTATTGATCTGAAAGTTCAGATCGCCATTGCGGAAGGCCAAGAGGAGGAGGCGCGTCGGGTACTTGTCCGGCTTGAGGCCATGGATTCAGAGGCATTTGTTTGGCACCGCTTATCAACGGTTGAACTTCGCTTCGGGAAATACGGTGAAGCTCTGCATGCTGCGAAGCAGGCGGTAGCCAAGGTGGAAGGCCATGCCCCATTCGGAATGTTGGCGCAACTAATGATCTGTCACATTCGGAATAGCCAACATGCTGAGGCGGATGCGACTCTTCAGAAGATCAACAGGTCTTATAGCAACCAGAAGGCTGACATCAGATTTGGTTTGGAATGCCGTTTGGAGATCGATCGTAAGAGGTTTCCGAAGGCGTTGGATGTTTTTAAACGTATTCAAGATCCAACCACTTCGGTCTACTTGGCTATGAAGCGCGAAGCCCTTGTTGGCATACTTCAGTCCGTCATACCGGATACCCAGCGCATTGCGTACACTGGAGAACTTACTAAGCTCGAAACTACCCTTCAAGGGTTTGATGCAAACGCAGCTTGGCTGTCATTTGTTCAGTAGTCGTCTTCAACACTTGTCGGCGTGCTTGCAGCGATGCGCTGCAAGCACGCATTCTCCCTCATTAGTGGGCTGACGTAGGCCAAAGCGAGAGTGCGAGCTTCTCGCGATGGAGCCCGCAGGCGCTGAGAATCAGCGTTCTTGGAAGCTGATTCTCAGCGCAGATTTCTGCTTCGGGCCGAGACCACCACAGCACACAGTTGACAGGAAAGCGGTCGATGGCAAGCACACGCTGAGTCGGTAGTACGCCGGACAGAAGTCATTGGCTCTAGCTTTGGCCTAGCGGCTTGCAGGCTATCAGCCTGAGCACACTTGACCAACTCCATCGTCAGCAACCTCTACAGAGCAGGCGCAATCAACTTGCCATTAGCAGCGATAAAGAAAAAAGCGGGCGGTGTTTATACCGATTTTGGTCGACGACTCTATGCGCCTTGACTAAGAGATGGAGCTACTAAATATGCATTGGTTGGCTGAATAACTTGCATCATGTGCAACCGCTATTCAGATTTTCATATTCAAATATAAGAATATAAAATCATAATAATATAAAATTATTTCATATGTGATAAAATCACATCACATGATGCTTGTGACATCCGCCTTGGAATTTGCTCACGTGTCTTGTTCTCTGCTCAGCTTTCCGAGCACTACCCCCCCTGGTTTTTACCCTCTGTTTGAACTGATCAGGCCGATTGCTCGCTCACGCCTTTGAAGGCTTGTGGGGCGCAGCTGTGCCTTTCGTTTTTGAAGGGGAATTTGGGGCGACAGGCTGGCTAGTCGCTGGGCATTGTTTCCTCCTTTGAATTTTTTCCCTTGCTGGAGTTTTCTATGACTGATTCAGGTCAGGCCGCCGCATGCCCGAATGATTCCTCCCCTGCTTCTGGCAGTAGGGCCCATTTGTTGCCCCTAGGCCAGGTGCTAGCCACACCTGGGGCCTTGGCACTGCTGCACTCCCAGCAACTGACTTCGCTACGGTTTGTGTTGCGGCATATGGCGGGTGACTGGGGCGATATCTGTGAGGAAGATCGGCAAACCAATGCCGAGGCCCTAGTACAAGGGGCAAGGGTGATATCGGTGTATGTGTTGGGGCCCACGCAGCGTTTATGGATCATCACGGAAGCCGACCGCAGCAGCACTACGCTGCTATTGCCTGAGGAGTATTGATGCCAGAACAGCGCTTTGTAATGCATTCCCAACTGCGCGTGGGGCGCCAGGGGGCGCTGGCCCACGGTGACAAGGTATTGCTACGCCAGGGCGAGAGCGATATGGCTTGCGGCCACCACTGTGTGCTGATGGCGCTCATGCTGCTGGGCTTGGTGCCGCGTGATGCCTTGTATGAGGCTGAGCCCGATGAGCGCTTGGTCGAAGTCTGTGCCATTGGGCAGTCCCGCTATTTCACGGGCTGCTCAGCTGCGCAGCTCAAGGAGCAGTTTGCCCCGTTTGCCGAGCAGGTGCATTGCCGTCCCTTGCGCCGTGATGTCGAGGCCCGCACGATAGCCGCCTTGGAATCTGACCATGTGTGCCTAGTGCGCTTCACATCGCCCAGCTACAGCCATTGGGTGCTGGCAGTGGGCGTGATGTATGCCGATGACAAGCCGCATTCCTTGCTGGTGCTAGACCCTTTAATGGATAGCGTACCGCTGACCCCATGGAATGCTTTGCTGGAGCATTGGGGCAGCAAGCGGCTGCGCAACACCAATGCTCGCTGGTCCGAGAAAGCCACCTTGGAAAAGGTGGTGCAAGTGGGCCTGCGTGCCCGCCGCGGCACGGCTATCCAGCTGGCTTGAGTCTCGGGTTCAGTTTCCCTCTCTCTTTTTCTTGATGTACCCTTGTGCACGTGGTTTGCTTGGTGCTTTGCGTTTGAGGCAGCACCCAGGTGCCGTTGCGGCGTGCCTGTTTTGAAAGTTCAACCATGCACTCTCATCACCTGAGGTGGCACCGTTACCGGCATTTGCTGGCGGCGGTGATGACCTTGCCCGACCTAGATGTGGCTACCCCTGTTTTGCATGAATTCAGCGGCTTCAGTGCTGAGGGGCCGTACCGTATGCAAGTTGGCGGGCACTCTGTGGCGGAAGACAAGATTTGTAGCCGCTGTGTGCGCTCGCTGGAACTGTTGCCGCAGGCCGTGACGTACGCTGACTGAGCTTACATATTCGACAACTCAGGGGCTGAGCGGGAGTGGGTGGCCGAAGTGGCGGATGGACTGGAAATCGAAATGAAAACTGACGAAATGCCAGCCTGGTTCAAGGCTGCGTTGTGGGATAAATTTGAGTAGGGCGTGCTTCATCAATCAGCATCGCGGCACAGTGGTGCGCAACGGTGATAATCAGGGTCTGTTGATAGGTGCATGTCACAAGTGGGGGCTAGCTTGATGACTCGGTGGTGAAAGGCAGCGGTCGCGCTGCAGCCGACCAGGGCATCTATTTTTTAGTGGGTACGAAAGCGGGTATGGATAGGGTATATATGACAAAGAAGCTAGTATTGGTGAGGGTTTAAACCTTGTTCTTCTTGTTTAACGTCTAAGCCGCGTCAGCTATCAAAAAAGCCCCGCCAGTCATTGGCGGGGCTTTTTTGTTGCGAAGGCTGTATCTTACGCTGCCTGAGCTTGCGACTCCAGTACCTGTGCCACGGCTTCGCGAATGGCGTGCTCCACGTCGTTGCGACGGTAGTTCAGGCGCTGCTGTGCATCGGCGGTGGGCTGATAGCTCACAGGGGTGCGGCGGCCAGCATAGATAACTTCGTCGGGCATCAGCGGGTGGTTTTGGTCTTTTTCGGGTACCACGGTGCTGCTGCCAACGGCCTTGAAGAACAGGCCGAAGAAGTCGGCGAACGAGATATTTTCATCGCCCACCAGGTAGGCCTCGCCCGACTGGCCGTTTTCCAGCGCGCCAGCAATGGCTTCAGACAGGGAGCGCACCGACATGAAGTTGGTGCCGCCGGTGGGGCCAAAGACGGGCATATCACCCATCTGGCCCTTGGCGTAGGCGGTGTAGGCCTCAAAAATAGGGCTGGGCAGGCCAGGCACCGATCCGACCATAAAAGGCGCGTTCAGGCTGCAGACATCAAAACCCGGTGCGGCCAGCGCGCGGGCGCCCACGCAGGCCATGTGGCGCGAGCGTACATAGGGATCGCTCTCGGTCAGCTTCATGTCGATCTGTGGGTAGAAGCTGCCAATCAGCACGGCTTTGCGAATGCCTGCGGCGCGGGCCAGCGCAAAGAATTTTGGTAGGGCTTCGCCGTTGGCATACAGCCAGTGGGCTGCGGCATCCGCCTCGGGCGGCAGGTGGCGAATGTCATTGCCTGCTGCAAAAACCAGAGCGTCAAAACCTGTCAGCTCTGCCTGCGTGACGGTGCCCGCTACGTAGTCCATGGCGATAAAGGGCAGTTGCGCCATGGCCGTGGTGGCCGGTGCGGGCTTGCGTGCGGCAATGGTGACCTGATGGCCCAGCGATTGCAGGTGCAGTGCGGCGTGACCGCCGAGAAGGCCTGTGCCTCCGACAACAAGAATTTTCATGGTGAATCCGTCAAAAAAGAGGAAGTGATCAGGAACGGTCGAGCAGGGCAGGCTTGGCCTGATCGCTGCTGGATGCATCGATAAAACCATTGCCGGTGATGAGGGGGATGGTGGTCCAGGCGCCGCCGGGGGCTTGCATCCAGCCGCCAGCTGCCAGTGCGCCGCCGTCGACATTGAGGGTGGTGCCCGTTACCCAGGCTGCCAGTGGGCTGGCCAGGTAGAGCGCCGCGCCTGCACAGTCGCTTGGCTGGCCGAAGCGGCCAAGCGGAATCCAGCGCGGGATGTGGTGCTTGTTGGCGTCAGGGATGGCCAGGCTGACGGGCACTTGCGCGGTTTCGGTGGTTTCAGGTGCGATGACGTTGACGCGAATGCCTTCGGGGGCCAGCTCCAGCGCCAGGGTGCGAGAGAAGCCTCCAATCGCTGCCTTGAACGCGGCGTAGACAGCGCAGGTAGGCGCGCCGCGCAGGCCTTCGATGGAAGAGATGCTGACAATGCTGGAGCCGTGGCCGCGCTTGCGCAGCAGGGGCAGCATGGCGCGGGTGACGCTGAAGATGTGACGCAAATTCAGGTCATAGAGGCGGCTGATTTCGTCGTCGCTGAATTCTTCAAAACGCTTGGAGAGCACAAAGTCGCCGACGTTGTTGACGAGAACGTCCAGTCCGCCAAATTCGCTGTCGATGCGCTGGGCCAGAGCCTGAACGTCTGCCTCGCGCGTCATGTCACCTTCGACCACCAGAGCCTCAACGCCTGCGCGATCAAGCGATTTACGCATCTTGGCTACCAGTTCTGGCTTGATGTCCGCAATGACGATACGCGCACCGGCATCACTGAACGCCTCGGCGATACCGCGCCCGATGCCTGATCCGCCGCCTGTCACCAGAACCGTCTTGCCTTTGAAATCAATCATCAGTCTTCCCTTCCATGGATCTTTAGTTCTTGAAAGATGGAAATGGCTGAGCGATGTCTGCCGGCGAAATACGCCGCAGCTATCCGTCGCCAACCCGGGCAAGGTAAAACCGGTGGTCAAAACCGACCTTCAATCGTTGACTTCCGACTCGCAGGCAGTGCGCGGTGTTGTCTTGGCACCGGCGGCTGCAGGCGCTCAGATGCAATCTGATTTCCCTTCCCAAGCCGAAGTCAGTATTGATGTCGTTATGCGCAAGTAGTTACTCAAAACGGACTATCGACCTGTGCAAAGAGGGTGGTACGCGCGGGAAGTGGTGGGCGAGTGCCTGAGTAGGGGAAAAGCCCGAGGAGAAAGCGTAGTCCGTTAAAACGAGTTGTCCATGATCAGAAAGTGCGGCGGGATGCCGCAAGATTTGGCGACTCAGGCCCTATGAAGTTCCGGGTTAGTGCCTGTGCACCGTAGAATTTGCTTTTCCCCTGATGGGGCTTTGCCCTCCAACGCTTTTGAGTGGTTTGAACAATTCCGAACTGCATTCCGTGCAGGCCGATCTGGTGGCAGTGCTGGTTGCCGTCACGGATGGCCAGCCCCGTATCCTGACCACCGGGTCCGGGCGGGCGCTGCCTGCCGGGCCCTTTACCAGCAATCACAGCTCCCTTCAGGCCAGCCTGCGCGCGTGGGTGGAAAAGCAGACCCATCACCCGCTGGGTTTTGTGGAGCAGCTCTACACCTTTGCCGACCGTGAACGCTCGCAGCAACTGGGCATGCATGTCATCTCCATCAGCTATCTGGCGCTGACGCAGGAGCTGGATGAAACCGGTGCGGCGCAGCCCGGCTGGCAGGACTGGTACCGCTACTTCCCCTGGGAAGACTGGCGCGATGGCATGCCTGCCGTGATTGCTGAACGCATCGCACCTGCGCTGACTGACTGGAGTGAAAACGCTTCAGATAGCGTAGCTAGAAGCGCACGCTGGCAAAGGGCTGCAGTGACTTTTGGCTTGGATGAGTACGAGTGGAACGAAGAGCTGGTACTGCAGCGCTACGAGCTGCTGTTTGAAGCCTGCGTGGTGCCCGAGGCATGGGGTGAGGGCGATGGCGAAAGTTCGGCCTCTGCCGCCGCCAGCTTGCTGCCCGGCGCCGCCATGAGCAACGACCACCGCCGCATTCTGGCCACCGGCATGGCCCGCCTGCGCGCCAAAATCAAATATCGCCCCGTGGTGTTCGAGCTGATGCCTGAGGAGTTCTCGCTGCTGCAGCTGCAGCAGACGGTCGAAGCGCTGGCAGGCCGTGGCCTGCACAAGCAGAATTTTCGCCGCCTGATTGAGCAGCAATCACTGGTCGAAGAAACTGGTCAGGTGACGGCAGTGGGCGCGGGCCGCCCGGCCAAGCTCTACCGCTTCAGGCGCAATGTGATGCTGGAGCGAGCGATTGCAGGCAACAAGCTGCCGCTGGCGCGCAGCCACTGATTCATCGTGTATTCATCCGGTCAATTGCACTCTGGGTAGTGCTTGACTTGAATAATGCTCAGGTTTAGCATAAGTCCATCTGCGCGAGGCTTTCAAAGCCATTCGCGCTTTTTTCTCGACTATAAATACTCAAAATGAGCATTAATAAAATTGCAGCACTGCCCGTTCCATCTTTGCCCGATGTGATGCTGGAGCCGCTGGTGCGCATGGCCTTGCTGGAAGACCTGGGCCGAGCTGGAGACCTGACCACAGACACCATCGTCCCCGCAGATGCCACGGACGAGCTGCGTCTGATGGCCAGACAAGACGGCGTGCTGGCCGGGCTGGACCTCGCGCGTCTAGCCTTTACGCTCATGGATGGCCGCATGGAGTTCAACGTCAGCTGCGCTGATGGCACGCGGCTGGTGCCTGGCATGGAAATCGCCCGTATTCGCGGTAAAAGCCGCGCCATTTTGTCGGCGGAGCGCACGGCCCTCAACTACCTGTGCCACCTGAGCGGTGTGGCCAGCGCCACGCATTCGATTGCCGAAGCCATCAAGCCCTTTGGCACACGCGTGACCTGCACCCGCAAGACCATGCCCGGCCTGCGCTCGCTGCAAAAGTATGCGGTGCGTGTGGGCGGCGGCAGCAATCACCGCTTTGGGCTGGACGATGCCGTGCTCATCAAAGACAACCACATTGCGCTGGCCGGCGACGTCGCCACCGCCGTGGGCCGCGCGCGCGCTGGTGTGGGCCATATGGTCAAGATCGAGCTGGAAGTGGACACGCTGGCGCAGCTGGAAGTGGCCCTGCAACTGGGCGTGGATGTGGTGCTGCTGGACAACATGAGTCTGGACGATTTGCGCACCGCTGTTGCCATGTGCAAGGGGCGGGCAATTACAGAAGCTTCGGGTCGCATCACTCCCGAGACAGCACCTGCGGTGGCGGCCACGGGTGTGGATCAGATCGCGGTGGGCTGGCTGACGCACAGCGCCAAGGTGCTGGATATCGGCCTGGACGCTGGATGAGTTCCCCCTGAGCGGCTTTGCGGCTTCCCCGAAGGGGACGATGCCCTCGCCGCGAGGCGGCGCTTGCTCGGAGTCTCGGGTGTGCGCTCTGCTTTTGCATGTCTTGTGATGTAGCTGATGAAGACTATTTTTAAACATCGCCGCAGCCTGGCCGTGCTGGCACTCGCTGTGGTGGCAACGGCTGCGGCTGGTTTGTGGCAGGCCCGCACGGGTACGGCGGCCATGCGGTTTGAAAAGCCCATCACCATTGTGGTGACCTTTCCGCCCGGCGGCGGCACGGACTTGCTGGCCCGCAAGCTGGGCGCAGCGCTGCAAGAGCGCATAGGCCAGACCGTGGTGGTGGAAAACCGCCCCGGCGCCAGCGGCAACATCGGCGCGCGTGAAGTGGCGCAGGCCAAGGCAGACGGCAGCACGTTGCTGATGGCCAACAGCTCTTTTGCCATCAACCCCGGCGTGTACCAGCATCTGGACTTTGACCCGCGCAAGGACTTCAAGGCCGTTTTCAATGCGGGCACGATTGCCTCGGTGCTGGTCGTTCCGCTGCGCAGCAGCATTCACAGCCTTGCCGATGCGCTGGCTCAGACCTCTGCAGCCCAGCCTCTGGCCTTTGCCAGCTGCGGCAACGGTACACCCCAGCACATGGCCGGTGAGATGCTGGCGCAGGCCACGCACAGGCCTTTGCAGCACATTCCTTTCAAGGGCTGCGGCCCAGCCATTACCGCGGTGGCGGCCGATCAGGTGCCGCTGGGCGTGGTCACAGCCAGCAGCGCAGGGCCCTTGATTGAGGCAGGACGTGTGCGCGCCATTGCCATCACGGCGCCGCAACGCGTGGAGCAGCTGGCTGAGGTTCCTACGGTGGCAGAGCAGGGCCTCAAAGCCTTTGCCGTAGAGCAGTGGCATGGCTTGCTGGCCCCGGCGGCTACGCCTGATGCCGTGGTCGCCCACCTGAACGAGGTGCTGGGTCAGATACTGAGCGATCCTGTCATGCAGCAGGCACTGACGCAGCAAGGCTACACATTGCTCAATCAGACGCCTGTGCAATTTGCGCAGCAGATTCAGGCCGATATGGATCGCTATGCGGCGGTGAGCCAAAGTCTGGGTTTGAAGGTGGATTAAGCGTCGCGAGCATCACCCCTGAGATGTTGTTGTTTTGCCTTGCCCTAACCGCAAATCTGTAACTTTCAGGGAGGTGTCTGCACCCCTGGGCGCGGCTGAAATTTCCCTGATCTGTCTGTGAGGGGCTTGGTCTGCTTCTGCTTTTGCTCGCAAATCAATAGCTTTTTGCGCTTGTCAACCAAGGGCTGGGTGGCAAAAACATTCAAATTGCGGGATGTGCTCAGCTGTGTCACAGTGCTGCGCTAAATTGCAGCCAAGAGCCGCACACCACCCTTGATTCTTCGTTGTTTGGCCTTGTCGTACGCTTGTCTGTCTGCGACTTCACGCCTTGCCTCAGTCGTTTCAACCGCAAATCTGCGATTTGCTGGGTGGTGTTGGTACCTCCAAGACCGACTAAGTCCCTTATCGAAAAACACATAACAGGGAGAGCCCATGCCATTCAACAAACTGCTGATGGCGGCTGTCGCCGTGCTGGCGACAACGGCCCATGCCGCCCGGCCCATGAATACGGACGATGCCCGCATCGTCGACGCCAAGTCTTGCCAGCTGGAAAGCTGGGTCAAACACCCCAGGGGTCACACCGAATTCTGGGCGCAGCCTGCTTGTAACTTCACGGGCAATCTGGAGCTGACCATGGGCGGATCTCTGACCCGTCAAGATGGCAGCACGCGCGGCAGCGCCCAGATGTTGCAGGGCAAGACCCTGTTCAAGCCGCTTGAGACCAATGGCTGGGGCTGGGGGCTGGCTATGGGCATGGCCCGTGACCCGCGCCGCGATGCCGGTGGTGGTCACGATATGTATGCTTATGTGCCGGCCAGCTTCTCCCTGCTCAACGACAAGGTGGTGTTGCACACCAATGTGGGCTGGCTGCGCGAGCAGGGCACGCGCAGCAACCATCTGACCTGGGGGCTGGGGAGCGAAACTCAGTTGCAAGAGCGCACCTGGCTGATTGCTGAAACCTACGGGCAGGGCTCAGGCAAGCCGCTGGTGCAGTTTGGCCTGCGTTACTGGCTGGTGCCTGATCGCGTGCAGGTGGATGCGACGTATGGCAACCGCATTGGCGAGGGCAGCCAGCGCTGGTTCTCTGTGGGGCTACGCTTGCTGTCGCTGCCTTTTCTGCCTTAGAAAAACCGCAGGATGATCTGGTGCAAACCAGCCGTCATCAGCAGGTAGCGCATGAATTTTCCAATCGCCATATAGAACACGCAGGGCCAGAAAGGCAGGCGCACCCAGCCTGCGACGGCGCACAGCGGGTCGCCCACAATGGGCAGCCAGCTCAGCAGGCAGGCTTTGGCACCGTATTTGCGCAGCCAGTAACGTGCAAGGCGGTTCCAGCGTGATTTGTGGTGCATGTTCTGGGGCGCTGGGTCGCCGATTTTGCGTAGCTTTTTGGCCTTGTTCCAGGCCTTGTGGGCTGCAAGACCCATCCCCCAGCTGATGGCACCGCCCAGCGTGTTGCCAGCTGTGGCGACCACAATGGCGGGCCAGAACAGGGCCGGGTTGGCCGAGACAAGGGCTGCGACCACGGGTTCTGAGCCCAGTGGCAGTAAGGTGGCCGAAATCAGGGCGACGATAAAAACGGTGCTCAGGCCCAGCTCAGGCAGAGCTAGCCACTGTAGTAACTGATGAATCCACGCTTCCATAGGGCCGCTAGTTTAGGGGGCGTGCTGAATTCCCCGAATTTTGCTGATCGCGGGCGGGATAAGAGATGGCTGGCTGATGTATGGTTCTTTTCCAAATGTGTACGCTGGTGTAATCAAGTAATACCAGATTAACGGGAGTAAAAATGGCGTTTAGCCCTCAGTCAAACACGGCGCTGCTGAGCAAGTCGGCAGCTCTGGCTGCTGCTTTGCTTTTGATAGCTGGTTGCGCCCAGAAAATGGGCGCTGGAGCCTCATCTGATGCCAAACCCGCAGTGACTAAAGTTGCGGCCGATCTGGTACCGCTGGCAACGCTGGCACCGGGCGTGAAGCAGGACATGCGCTATGTCACCAAGCACAACTTCATGGGCCGCCCCATTGCGGGGTACGAGGCAGGGGTCTGCTGGCTCAGCCGCCCGGCGGCAGAGTCGCTGGCCGGTGTGCAAAAGGAGTTGACCAGCCATGGGCTGGCGCTCAAGGTTTTTGACTGCTACCGCCCGCAGGCGGCGGTGGATGACTTTGTGCGCTGGGGTCGCGATATGGGCGACCAGCTGAACAAGGACATGTACTACCCACGCGTGCCCAAGAGCGAGCTGTTCAAGCGCGGCTATATCGCTGAAAAATCCGGCCACAGCCGCGCCAGCACGGTTGATATGACGCTGCAGGTGATCGACGCCAAGCGCGCCAGCAAACTGGTGCGTGGCCCGCTTGCCAACGGTATCGAGGTGGATATGGGTACGCCCTTTGACATGTTTGACGAGCAGTCGCATACCGATAACGCCAAGCAATCCCCGGATGTGCAGCACAACCGCCGCTGGCTGCGCACCCTGATGCAGCGCAACGGCTGGAAGAACCTGCCCGAAGAGTGGTGGCACTACACGCTGGTCAGCGAGCCCTATCCCGAGCAGTACTTCAATGTGCCGGTGCGCAGCAACTGAGGCCGCAGGCCCGTATTTTTGATAGTGATTCACACCAGAGGGTGATGCATGGTGTTTAGTGCTGCTGAAAATTTGGGCAGGTATAATTTACCCCTCTTTTCCAGCGCCCAGTCTGCGCCGGGTCCCGCCAGAGTCTGGCAGCCCGCCGCAAAGCGAACCCCTTTCCATGCCCGCCCTGCACATTGGTCATATCCCATTGGCAAATCGTCTGTTTGTCGCACCCATGGCGGGCGTGACGGACCGGCCGTTTCGTCAGCTGTGCAAGGCACTGGGGGCAGGCTACGCTGTCAGCGAGATGGTGACCAGCCGCAAGGACTTGTGGAACAGCCTGAAAACCAGCCGCCGCGCCAACCATGAAGGCGAGCCGGGGCCGATTTCGGTCCAGATCGCCGGTACCGAAGCGCAGATGATGGCCGAGGCCGCCGTCTACAACATCGAGCGCGGCGCGCAGATCATTGATATCAACATGGGTTGCCCGGCCAAGAAGGTCTGCAACAAATGGGCGGGTTCCGCCCTGATGCAGAACGAGCCTCTGGCCGTGGAGATTGCCCGCGCCGTGGTCGAAGCCGCGCGCCCCTTCAACGTGCCCGTCACGCTGAAGATGCGCACCGGCTGGTGCGATGAGCACAAAAATGCCATCGCCCTGGCCCGCCAGTTCGAAGATGTGGGCATCCAGATGCTCACCGTTCATGGCCGCACGCGCGAGCAGGGCTACAAAGGATTTGCCGAGTACGACACGATTGCTGCCGTCAAACAGGCAGTGAGCGTGCCCGTGGTGGCCAATGGCGATATCAACAGCCCCGAAAAAGCCCGCGATGTGCTGGCCTATACCGGGGCGGACGCCATCATGGTCGGCCGTGCAGCGCAGGGCAGGCCGTGGATTTTTCGTGAGATTGGCCATTTTCTGGCCACGGGCGAGCATCTGGCGCCACCGCTGGTGAGCGAGCTGCGCAGCCTGCTGCTTGAGCATCTGCAAGATCACTACAGCCTGTACGGAGAGGGAACCGGCGTGCGCAGCGCCCGCAAGCATATTGCGTGGTATCTGCGTGCTCTGCCGGGCGGGGAAGAGTTCAGAAAACATATCAACACTATTGAGGACTGCGCGGTGCAATGGCAGGCCGTTGCCGACTATCTTGAGGCCCTTGGGCAGCAGATGGACCGGATACCGGCCGCCACGGCCGCTGCTGAGGGCAGCAGCGAGCTGGATGAACCGGCAGAAATGACTGCATGAGCAATCAGAATTTAGAACAAGTTGTTCGCGATAGCCTGGAAGGCTATTTCCGCGATCTCGAAGGCGAAACACCGGCCAATGTCTATGACATGGTGATCCGCCTCGTCGAAAAGCCCTTGCTGGAAGTGGTGATGGGGCAGGCCGAAAACAACCAGTCGCGTGCGGCTGAGTGGCTGGGTCTGAACCGCAACACCCTGCGCAAAAAGCTGGTCGATCACCAGCTGCTCTGAATCGATAAAACTACCAAATCCATAGCTGCAAGCGCTTTATAGATATGGGCTTGCGGCTTGTTTTTATCCAAACTTTGAATTGACGCCCATGAAAGCTCTGATCTCCGTCTCTGACAAGACCGGTATCGTCGAATTTGCGCAAGCCCTGCACGCTCTTGGCGTGCAGCTGCTGTCCACCGGTGGCACTGCCAAGATGCTGGCCGACAAGGGTCTGCCCGTGACCGAAGTGGCCGAAGTCACCAAATTCCCCGAAATGCTGGATGGCCGCGTCAAAACCCTGCACCCCATGGTGCACGGTGGCCTGCTGGCCCGCCGCGACTTCCCGGAGCACATGGCTGCGCTCAAGGAACACGGCATCGAGACCATCGACCTGCTGGTCGTGAACCTCTACCCCTTTGAAGCCACCGTGGCCAAGGTCGGTTGCACGCTGGCCGACGCGATCGAGAACATCGACATTGGCGGCCCCGCCATGGTTCGCTCTGCCGCCAAGAACTGGAAAGACGTGGGCGTTATCACCGCCGCTGACCAGTACGATGCTGTTCTGGCTGAGCTGAAGACAGCTGGCAAGCTGAGCAACAAGCTGCGCTTTGAAATGTCTGTGGCTGCGTTCAACCGCATCAGCCAGTACGACGGCGCTATCAGCGACTACCTGTCGTCGGTGAAGTTTGAAGACGAGAAGCTGAGCGAAGAATACGTGCCCGAGCGCAACCTGTTTGCTGACCAGGCCAACAGCCAGTTCATCAAGATCCAGGACCTGCGCTACGGTGAAAACAGCCACCAGCAAGCCGCCTGGTACCGCGATCTGTACCCCGCACCCGGCTCGCTGGCCACAGGCGTGCAGCTGCAAGGCAAGGAACTGAGCTACAACAACATTGCCGACGCTGATGCAGCGTGGGAATGCGTCAAGAGCTTTGACGTGCCCGCTTGCGTGATCGTCAAGCACGCCAACCCCTGCGGTGTGGCGATTGGCAAGGATGCGCACGAGTCGTATGCCAAGGCCTTCCAGACCGACCCCACCAGCGCGTTCGGCGGCATCATTGCCTTCAACCGTCCTGTGGACAAGGCCGCTGCCGAAGCAGTGTCCAAGCAGTTCGTTGAAGTGCTGATGGCTCCAGCATTCAGCGCCGAAGCCCTGGAAATCTTCAAGTCCAAGGTCAATGTGCGCCTGATGACGATTGCACTGCCTGCCGGTGGTGCCACCGACTGGGAAAACGGCCGCAACGCCATCGAATCCAAGCGCATCGGCTCCGGCCTGCTGCTGCAAACCTCGGACAACCACGAGCTGACACTGGCCGATCTGAAGGTCGTGACCGTCAAGCAGCCCACTCCCGAAGAGCTGAACGACCTGCTGTTCGCCTGGAATGTGGCCAAGTTCGTCAAGTCCAATGCCATCGTCTTCTGCAAGAACGGCATGACCATGGGCGTGGGCGCAGGCCAGATGTCGCGTCTGGACTCGGCACGCATTGCCTCCATCAAGGCTGAAGCAGCCAAGCTGTCGCTGCAGAACACCGTGGTGGCGTCGGACGCTTTCTTCCCCTTCCGCGATGGTCTGGATGTGGTGGTCGATGCAGGTGCCACCTGCGTGGCACAGCCCGGCGGCTCCATGCGCGATCAGGAAGTGATTGACGCAGCGAACGAACGTGGCGTGGCCATGGTGTTCACCGGCGTGCGCCACTTCCGCCACTAATTAGAAGACTCCCCCTGAGCGGCTTTGCCGCTTCCCCCTCTCTGGCGCTGCGCGCCGGAGGGGGACGACACCTTCGGTGCGCGGCGGCGCTTCCTCGGCGTCTCTGGCTAGGTTCGCGCCAGTTTTTGTTCCGCGTCCCATGGCCAGTAAAAGCTGGCCATTCTTTTTTGAGCTGTGATTACTTGTTATGACAGATCCCATAGACGACGAAGAAAACTACCCGCCGCGTCCGCGCTGGATTGGCTGGCTGATCGGGCTGGTCATGCTGGCGGCAGCTTTGGGTGTGGCCAACATCGGCTGGCGCATCATGCGGGTCAGCTCGGCTGAGCAGGCGACGGATGTGCTGGTGCAGAACCACCCTGAGCTGGCTGCAGGCAAGAAGCTGGTGGAACAATCCGACTGCATGCGCTGCCATGGCTGGGACCGCAAGTTTGTGGGCCCGTCTTTTGTCTCTATCGCGCAGAAGTACAGTGCGCAGAGTGATGCGCAAAGCTATATCGCAGGCAAGATTCGCGGCGGTAGCGTGGGTGTCTGGGGCAATGTCATCATGCCGCGCCATCCGCAGATTAGCGATGAGCAGTCTTTGCAGATGGCTGGCTGGATACTGGCGGCGACTCCAAGTGCATCGTCAACGGCATCACCAGCTGAAGAAGCGAAGTAATCCGCTGACACAAGAATAAAAAGGCCGTGGGCGTCATGCTCACGGCCTTTTTTGTCTCTGCCGTCCTATGTCAGTGATGGTGCGCAATCTTTGATAATTCAGCGCATGACTCAGCCCGTGCATTCTTCTGGCAGCCAACACCATGCTGCGCACCCGCCTCTGGCCCGCAAGCAGCGGGGCTTTGTCTTCTGGGCCATCTGGGTGCTGATTGCCTCTTATGCGGTCTACCCCACGGCCAATTGGCTGGCGAGCCTGCGTGAGCAGCGTTTTGACTTCATCACACCTTGGGATGGGCTGATTCCGCTGGTGCCGGAATTCATCTTTGTCTATTTCTCGTTCTTCCCGTTTCTGGTCCTGCCTTACTGGCTGGTGCAGCAACCGGCCATTTCGATATTGGGCAAGCGTCAAATCGCGGGCACGCTGATCTGCGGGCTGGTTTTTGTGCTGTTCCCGGCCAATCTGGCGTTCGATAGAGTGATTCCTGAAGTCGAGCCGTATCGCAGCATTTTTTCTGCGATGTTTTTCGTGGACAAGCCGCACAACCTGCTGCCATCGCTGCACATCGTCTACACAGCGCTCACGGGGCTGGCTATCTGTCAGGCGCAATGGCCCAAGGGCCGGGTTTGGCTGTGTGCGGCAATTGCGCTGTGGAGTGTGGCGATCTGTGCCTCCACCATGCTGGTGCACCAGCACCATATTCTGGATGTGGTCACGGCGCTGCTGCTGGTCGCCGTGCTCTATGGCGTGATCAGGCCAGCGCCCGCTGAATTGAAGCTTCCTGCTTGAGTGCTTGCTTACTTGCAGGAGATGAGCGCCATTTTCCTTCGGCTTGCAGGCTTCGTGAAGCAAGAGCCTGGCTAATCTTTTTCGAGACTGCTCTGCAGCTGCTCGCGCATAAAACATGCGGATAAGGCGGTAATGCTGCAGGGAATCTGCACGCGCTTGGTGGAATCCCTAGTATGCATTTTTGACCAAATAAACTGGGCCACAGGTGCTGCTCCATAAGCGCTGCACAGAGCCCAAGGGATATGCATGCAGTGGCTGAAAACCAAAACCATTGAACAGGCTCTGGCCGATTCGGACGAGCCGGGGCGCCAGTTACAGCGCACGCTGGGTGTTTTTGATCTGATGATTCTGGGTCTGGCGGTCGCCGTCGGTGCAGGCATCTTCTCGGTGGGCGCACGTGCTGCGGGCAGCTTTGCCGGGCCGGCGGTGATCTTTTCCTTCATTCTGGCGGCCGCTACCTGCGCGCTGGCCATCATGTGCTATGCGGAGTTCGCCTCCACCGTGCCTGTGACCGGCAGCGCCTACACCTATACCTATCTCACGCTGGGCGAGGGGCTGGCGTGGATTATTGGCTGGAATTTGCTGCTGGAGATGATCTCGGCCGCCGCCGTGCTGGCCAAGTACTGGGGCATTTATCTGTCGGCCGTGTTTTCCACGGCGGGGCTGGATATTGCGCAGACCATCCAGATTGGCGGCTTCTCGCTCAACTGGGGGCCGTTCTTCATCGTGGCCGTGTTCACCGCCTTGCTGATTGCGGGCACGCAGGTGTCGGCCAAGGTGAACAATGTGTTCACCGTGATCAAACTGCTCATTACCGTGTTTGTGATCGTTGTCGGCTTCACTTATATGAACACCGATAACTTCGCGCCCTTTGTGCCTGCATCGCAGCCGCCTGTCGTGGCACATGGCGTGACGGGTGACCTGTGGGGTCAGCCCATGCTGGCCTGGCTGTTTGGCGCAGCGCCCAGTCAGTATGGCTGGCTGGGCGTGGTGTCGGGAGCATCGCTGGTGTTCTTTGCCTTTCTGGGTTTTGACGTGGTCGCCACATCGGCCGAAGAAGTCAAAGACCCGCAACGCACCTTGCCACGCGGCATTCTGGGCGGGCTGGCGCTGGTCACGGTGCTCTACATACTGGTCACGCTGGCGCTGACCGGCATGGTTCCCTATACCGAACTGGCCAAGGCCGAGAATCCATCGCTGGCCACCGCCTTCATCGCTGTGGGCGCGGGCTGGGCGGCGCAGGTCATCTCGGTCGGCGTGCTGATTGGCATGACGACCGTGGTCATGGTGCTGCTCATGGGTAGCTCCCGTGTGCTGCTGGCCCTGTGTCGTGATGGTCTGCTGCCCCGTAGCTGGGGCGTGACATCGGCCACGCGCAAAACCCCTGTGCGCCTGCAACTGATCGTGGGCGCCGTGGTGGCCGTGCTGGCGGGCTTTACCAAGGTGGAGCTGCTCGAAGAGATGATCAACATCGGCACGCTGTCGGCCTTTGTGATGGTTAGCATTGGCGTGCTGGTGCTGCGCAAAAAGCGCCCGCAAGCGACGGGCGGCTACCGCGTGCCTTGGGTGCCTGTGCTGCCCGTGCTCTCGGCCTTGTTGTGCACCTACCTGATGCTAAATCTGACCACGCTGACCTGGGTGCGCTTTCTGGGCTGGATGGCACTGGGCGTGGTCATCTACATGGTGTACGGCATGCGCTACTCTCGTCTGGCGCAAGCCAGTAAAAAGTGAGCTGCTAGCGCTCGATATTCATAGATTTCAACAGCTTTTATGTCTGAGGCTTAATGAAGTAAGGCGCAAGCAGCTATCAAATTAAAAGCCCTGCAGTGAATTCGCTGCAGGGCTTTTGCATTGGTTAGAGTGCTAAGCATGAGCACTGAATCCACTGACATCGCCACTCCCCGAGTTCCCACCAGCCCCGCGGAAGACGGCCAGCACCGCTGTACCTGGTGCCTGGCTACGCCCGACTATGTGCACTATCACGATCATGAGTGGGGCTTCCCGGTCGATAGCGACCAGCGCCTGTTTGAAAAGCTCTGTCTGGAAGGATTTCAGTCCGGCCTGAGCTGGTACACGATCCTGAAAAAGCGCGAGCACTTTCGCGCTGCGTTTGCGGGGTTTGACTTTCACCAAGTTGCCCAGTTTGGCGAGGCCGATGTGCAGCGTCTGCTGCAGGACGCTGGCATCGTGCGTCACCGCGGCAAGATCGAGGCAGCGATTAACAACGCCCAGCGTGCGATCGAGATGGTGGCGCAAGAAGGCTCGCTGGCTGCCTTCTTCTGGCGCTATGTACCGGCCAAGCCATCGACGGGCACAGATATTCAGGCTCAGACCGCTGAGTCACAAGCCATGTCGAAAGAGCTGAAAAAGCGCGGCTGGAAGTTTGTTGGCCCCACCACCATGTACGCGCTGATGCAGGCCATGGGCTTGGTCAACGACCATGCACCGGGCTGTGTGACCCGCGCCAAGGTGGAGCAGGCGCGCAAGGCTTTCCAGTTGCCGAAATAAAAAACACCCCGGCGATGCGGGGCGTTTGGGCAAAAGTGGCAAGGATTACAGCGTCCTGAACACTTCCTTGGCGGCTTCAATCGTGCGGTCGATATCGTCTTCGGTATGGGCCGCGCTCACAAAGCCCGCTTCATACAGCGCAGGCGCGAAGTAGTGGCCGCGCTCCAGCATGCCGTGGAAGAACTTATTGAAGACTTTGCCGTCGGTCTTCATGACCTGTGCGTAGTCCGTAGGCAGCTCGGGCAGGAAGTAGAAGCCGAACAGGCCGCCTTGCCAGTCCACGCTGAAAGGAATGCCGGCGGCATTGGCTTCAGACTTCAGACCTTGCATCAGATGGCCGGTCTTGAGGTGCAGGTCGGCGTGGAAGCCGGGGCGGCTGATGAGTTCCAGCGTCTTCAAGCCGCAAGCCGTGGCAATGGGGTTGCCCGAAAGCGTGCCGGCTTGGTAGACAGGGCCCAGCGGCGAGAGCTTTTCCATGATCTCGCGGCGCGCGCCGAAAGCGGCCATGGGCATGCCGCCGCCGATGACCTTGCCCATCACGGTGATGTCGGGGGCAAAGCCGGGGATGTCTTTGGCGTACAGGCTCTGGGCGCTGCCTAAGGCAACGCGGAAGCCGGTCATGACTTCGTCATAGACCATCAGCGCGCCGTGTTCCTTTGTCAGCTCGCGGATACGGCGGGTGAACTCCACGCTAGCGCGCACAAAGTTCATGTTGCCAGCGATAGGCTCCATGATCACGCAGGCGACTTCGTGGCCAATCTTGGCAAAGGCTTCTTCCAGCTGGGCCACA
This sequence comes from Comamonas sp., assembly GCF_036643215.1. GTDB lineage: Bacteria > Pseudomonadota > Gammaproteobacteria > Burkholderiales > Burkholderiaceae_C > Comamonas. The sequence goes on from NZ_JAVXSJ010000018.1 coordinate 39,141, forward strand.
TCGTTGTATTCCAGCACGATGGTGTCTTTGGCCACATCGGCAGGCACGCCAGCCGAAGACGAGGCGCCAAAGGTGGCCAGGCCCGAGCCGGCCTTGACCAGCAGCGAATCTGCATGGCCGTGGTAGCAGCCGTTGAACTTGATGATCTTGTTGCGACCAGTGTAGCCACGGGCCAGGCGCAGCGCGCTCATGCCGGCTTCGGTGCCTGAGCTGACCATGCGCACCATGTCCATGCTGGGCATGAGCTCACGAATCTTCTCGGCCAGCACCACTTCGCGCTCGGTGGGGGCGCCAAAGCTGAAGCCTTCAAGCACGGCAGCTTGTACCGTCTCGATCACTTCGGGGTGACCGTGGCCCAGGATCATGGGACCCCAGCTGCCGATGTAGTCGGTGAACTGCTGCTCGTTCTGGTCCCAGAAGTAGGCACCTTGGGCGCGCTTCACAAAGCGGGGTGTACCACCCACGGCGGCAAAGGCGCGCACGGGCGAGTTGACGCCGCCGGGGATCACACCCTTGGCGCGTTCAAACAATGCAATGTTCAAGTCAGTGTTTTGTGTCATGAGAGGGGATCACAAAGCCTTCGATCGGCTTTGTCTCTGGTTCGTCATCAGGGGTTTCTTCGTCTTCTGGCTCGTCTTCGGACTCTTCATCCTCGGTGGGCTGGGCCCAGAAAAGACGGTCAGGCAGGTAGTGGCCCATGCCGGGCCTAAAGCCTGCATCCAGACTGTGGTCCAGGTATTCCAGCGCTTCCAGCGTGGCGACGCCCAAGTCGTTGCCGGTTGCCAGCAAGGCCGTAATGGCAGCTGAAAGCGTATCACCTGCGCCTGTGAACGTAGCGTCAAACATCTCGTACTTGCTGTTGCCCAATACGGTCTGGGCAGTGGTCAGCACGTTGTCCACAAACTGGTCTGGCAAGGGTATACCCGTAACCAATACATAGGGTACTTCCAGCGCTTCGGCAGCCATGGCAATGTCGCGCGCCGTGGGCGAGCGGCTTTGTTCCCATTCGGGCAGCAGCCAGCGCCACAGGGTGTTGTGGTTTCCAACCAACACCGAGGTTTGAGGCAGGACAAGCTCCTTGAACGCGTCCAGGTACTGATCCTGCTTGTCGTCCTCCCACCAGGACAGGTCCGGCATGTAACTGATGATGGGGATGTTGGGGTAGTCAGACGAGATTGCGGCAATCGCAGCCAGGTTGGCGGGCGAGCCAGCAAAACCGACCTTGATGGCGGCGACAGCAATGTCTTCCAGCACCATGCGGGCCTGCTCGGTCACCGCCTCATCATCGAGCGAGAAGTGCTCATGAATGCGGGCGGTGTCTCTGACGTAGGCACCGCAGGCGACAGGCAGGGCGTGACCACCGACCGAGGAGATGGTGGCGATGTCAGCCGACAGTCCGCTGGCTCCACTGGGGTCGCTGCTGTTGAAAGACAGCACGCAAACGGGAGCGGATTCTGTCGCTTCTTCCTGGCTGGTGCGGCGAGGGGGAGTGGTGGAGATGGGGTTCAATGCCATGGCGCACCCCAGTTTGCACCCGGGAATGCAAGGGTGGGAGCCGGGGTTGTGACTAGATACAATCGTTGCATTCTATGTGAAGCCCCTATAAGCTGTGACTGACCCTAAAACTTGGATGTGTTTGACCTGTGGCTGGCTCTATGAGGAAGCTCTTGGCTGCCCGGAGCACGGAATTGCCCCCGAGACCCGCTGGGAGGATGTGCCCATGAACTGGACATGCCCGGAGTGCGGTGCACGAAAAGAAGATTTTGAAATGGTGGAAATCTGAGTGAGCAAAACACTCAATCCATCGACGACCGAATTGGGAGGAATTTCACTGTGACAGCATCTAGTGCGCCTTTGCGCGTCCTGGTGGTGGATGACAGCAACACCATCCGCCGCAGCGCTGAAATTTTCCTCAAGCAAGGCGGCTACGAAGTTCTTCTGGCTGATGATGGCTTTGATGCCCTCTCGAAGGTCAACGACTATCAGCCTCAGCTCATCTTTTGCGACATTCTGATGCCCAAGCTCGATGGCTATCAGACCTGCGCCATCATCAAGCGCAATGCGCGCTTTGCCAGCACACCCGTCGTCATGCTCTCTTCCAAAGACGGTGTCTTTGACAAGGCGCGTGGCCGCATGGTGGGCTGCCAAGACTATCTGACCAAACCGTTTACTAAAGATCAATTGCTGCAAGCCGTACAACAATTCGGGCTGCAGGCAGCAGATGTGGGAGCTGCGTAATGACAATTCAAAAAGTTCTGGTCATCGACGATTCAAAAACAGAGCTGATGGCTCTGACGGACATCCTGCAAAGACAGGGTATGCAAGTGCGTACGGCTGAAAATGGTGAAGACGCCATGAAGCGCCTGGCCGAAGACAAGCCTGATTTGATCCTGATGGATGTGGTCATGCCCGGTCAAAACGGCTTTCAGCTGACTCGCGCCATCTCGCGTGATCCGCTGTATGCCGACGTACCTATCATCATGTGCACCAGCAAGAATCAGGAAACTGACCGAGTCTGGGGTATGCGACAGGGCGCACGAGGCTACATCACCAAGCCGGTGGATGCAGCCGAGCTGCAGGCCAAGATCGCTGCTCTGTAAAGGCGGCGCTGCTTATGGCGAACCGCGAAGCCCTCCGAGATCTCCAATCCCGACTGGCCGGGCGCCTGCAAGCAGTGCGCAATGAAGGCATCAGCGTCGCCGCCTGGCTGGCTGTACAAGCCGGCGGGCGGGACTACTTGCTACCGCTTAATCAAGCGGGCGAAATTTTCCCCTGGACAGGCGTTCAGCCTGTTCCTTACACACAAACCTGGTTTCTCGGCATCGCCAATTTGCGCGGTGCCTTGATGGGCGTTGTGGACTTGGCCCAGCTGCTGGGCCATGGAAGTGCCCGCAATGAGCAGGAATTGATGGACTGCAGCTTGCTGGCTTTCAACCCTGCGCTGGAAGTGAATGCGGCCTTGCTGGCCGATCGTCTGCTGGGGCTGCGCGCCGCAGATGCATTTTCCAAAACCGAGCCTGCGCCTGAGCGCTCCCCGAGTTTCTTCGGTGCCGTGCATATTGATGCGAGCGGCCGCCGTTGGCAGGAGCTGAAATTGCAGCACCTGTCTCAAACCGCTAAATTTTTGAGCATTCGTGCTTGAGGTTTCTGGATACAGCTCTATGTCCTTCGCACAAAAATTAAATCAAATGTTTCGACGCAAGCCCGTTGCGGATGCTCTCCATGCTGATAGCAGCATGATGGCGGACACCGTCGTACAGGATATGTATGACGGCGCGCTCAACAGCGTGCAAGGCGCTCCTTCCATCATTGGCATGGAAGAGATGGATCGCGAAGATGAACGGGTGAGCTTGCCGATTCTTGGTACCGCGACGGTGGCCAAACATCAGCGCACCTTGTTTACCTTGTTGGGGGGCTCGGTTCTGGTGCTGGTGGTGACTGCGGCATGGATGCTGCGTGACGCCAGCAACTCCAACCAGCAACTCGCTGCAACAGGCCAGGCCCTGATGCAGTCGCAGCGACTGGCCAAGTCGGTTTCCATGGCCATGACAGGCGCAGCGCCCGCTTTTGCGGACGTGAAGGATAGCGCTGGCGTTCTGGCCCGCAACGTGCGCGCTCTGGCGGCTGGCGACTCTGAACTGGGCGTGAAGGCGCTGAGCAGTGGCCTGCAAGATGAAGTCAGTGAAATCAGCACGTTGATGGAGCGTGCAGAAAAAAGCGCCAGCCTGATTCTGGGTCAGCAAAAAACACTGACTCAGGTGGGTGATGCGCTGCGCACCATCAACCGCCAGTCTTCTGACTTGCTGGAAACCGCAGAAACCATCTCTTCGCTGAAGCTGCAGCAAGGTGCAGGCGCGGCGGAAATTTCTGCTGCCGGTCAGCTGGTGATGTTGACTCAGCGTATTGCCAAGTCGGCCAACGAATTCCAGACGCTGGAAGGCGTGAGCCCCGAGGCGGTGTTCTTGCTAGGCAAGGACTTGAACTCCTTCAAGGAAATCTCTGAAGGTCTGCTCAACGGCAGCAGCGAACTGGGTCTGCGCGCATCGCGCGACCCGCAGGTGCGTGAGCAGCTGCAGACGCTGATCAAGCAGTACGACGACACCCGCACTCAGGCCAGCGCCATTCTGGGCAACCTGCAAGGTCTGGTGTCGGCGCGTGAAGCACAGACCAGCATCAACAATGACAGCGAGCCACTGCGCCAGCAGCTGGAGAAACTGCAGTCTGATTTGCAAGGACTGGGCGGCTCCAGCATGCTGCAGCTGGCGGTGCTGGCTCTGGCTCTTTTGACTGCGGTGTTGAGTGGCGTCGGTATTTCTCGCGTGCAACTGCTGGACAGCCGCGCACGTCAGAAGGAAGCCGAAAGCCATCAGGTAGACGCCCGCTTGCAGGAGCAAGAAGCCAAGCGCATCAACGACGCCAATCAGGCGGCCATTTTGCGTTTGATGAACGAGTTGCAATCCGTCGCTGAAGGTGACTTGACGCAGGAAGCGACCGTGACCGAAGACATCACCGGCGCGATTGCCGACTCGGTGAACTACACGGTAGAAGAGCTGCGTGCGCTGGTGGGTTCGGTGCAGAACACCGTAACCCGAGTGGCGCAGACGACCGAGCAGGTGGACATGACGTCGACCGAGCTGCTGGCCGCATCGAACGAGCAATTGCACGAAATTCGCGAAACCGGCAAGTCCATTCTGGACATGGCTGGCCGTATCAACAATGTGTCGGCTCAGGCGCAGGAATCGGCACTGGTGGCCCGTCAATCGCTGCAAGCGGCTGATTCTGGTCTGAAGGCTGTGCAGAACGCCATCGGCGGTATGAACTCCATTCGTGACCAGATTCAGGATACTTCCAAGCGAATCAAACGTCTGGGTGAATCGTCCCAGGAGATTGGCGAAATCACTGAGCTGATTTCGGACATTACCGAACAGACCAACGTGCTGGCGCTGAACGCGGCCATTCAGGCTGCGTCTGCTGGTGAAGCCGGTCGTGGCTTCTCGGTGGTGGCGGAAGAAGTGCAGCGACTGGCGGAACGCTCCGCCGATGCGACACGTCAGATTGCCGCGCTGGTGAAAGCCATTCAGACCGATACACAGGACGCGGTGGCCGCTATGGAGCGCTCTACACAGGGTGTGGTTGAAGGGGCTCGCCTGTCTGACTCTGCGGGTACCGCACTGTCTGAAATTGATAGCGTGTCGCGCCGACTGGCCGAGCTGATTGAGCATATTTCCAACTCCACATCGCGTGAAGCCAACATGGCCAACGGTGTGGCGGAAAACATTCAGCACATTTTTGCGGTGACCGAGCAGACCGGTGAAGGTACTCGTACAACTGCCCAGCAGGTGCGCGAGCTCTCTCACATGGCTGAAGAACTGCGTCAGTCTGTTTCTCGATTCAAGATTGCCTGATTTGACTGGCTCTCCCTCTTATAAAAATGCACGACCCCTTGAGGGTTAAGGAACTAGAGCATGTCAGTGGTTGACGACTCGCCAATACGTGCCGCAATGTCTGCACCCGCGGAACAGGATCTGGGCCCATTGGCCTGGGTGCTCGATGAGGTACGAAAGTCGCTTGAGGCTGCGACTAAGGCTGTAGGCCGTTTCATGCGTGATGCAGATGCGGCCCGTTTGTCTGATCTGGAAGAGTTGGATACATCGGCGCTGCGCATTGCACGCCAGCAGTTGCACCAGGCTTGCGGTGCACTGGAGATGGTGGGCGTCACAGCCCCGGCACAGGTGATGCGCAGCATGGAGGCGGTGGTCAACCGCTTCGTGCAGCGCCCCGAATATTGCACACAGGAAGCGGCCAGCACGCTGGAGCGCACGCACTTCGCGTTGATGGAATTTCTGGAGGCGGTGCTTGCAGGTCAGCAAGTCTCTGCCGTGGCGTTGTTCCCCCAGTACCGTGAAACACAGGTTCTGGCGGGTAATGACAAGTCTCACCCTGCTGATTTGTGGCCTGCTGAGCGCCGAGCCCGCGAGCCGCGCTGGACAAGCCCCATGCCCGAGCCGCTGGCCTATGGCCCGCATGCCCGCGCCATGCTGGATGGCGTTGTGCTGCGCATGGTCAAGAGTGATGACCGTGAAGCCGCTGCCCAGATGCGCGAGCTGTGCCTGCGCTTTGCCGCAGGTCTGCCCGAGGATGTGGCAGCGCGCAGTTTCTGGAAGATTGCGGCAGCCTTTTTTGAAGGACTGGCGCGTGGCCTGATTACTGCAGACATCTACGTCAAGCGCATGGCTTCACGTGTGCTCATGCAGTACGCATCGATGGCCAAGGGCGACAGCCTGCCGCCAGCGCGTTTGCTGCAGGACTTGATGTTCTTCTGTGCGCAGGCCAAGCCGCGTGAGCAGGCGGGCGAGTCTTTGCAGGCCGTGCATGAAGCCTATTCCATGGAGTTCATGCCACTGGTGGATTACAACGTGGCCCGTTTCGGCCGCTTTGATCCATCGGTGCTGGTGCAAGCGCGCAAGCGCATTGCGGCGGCGGCAGAAACCTGGTCCGCACTGGCTGGGGGTGACCGCAGCAAGATTAAATCCATGGCCGAGCAATTCGGTCATGTGTCTGAATCGCTTGTCAAGCTGCAGCCGGCCAGCCATGGCCTGGCGCGTGCACTGATTCGCGTTGCGGAAACGGTGGACAGCGTTGGAGCACCGCCACCTGCCGAGCTGGCCATGGAAGTGGCAACGGCTGTGCTGTATCTGCAAGCCAGCTTTATGACGGCTGGCCAGAACGAAGAAGTGCAGTCCGCCCAGTCCAGCGTGCTCGTGCATCGCCTAGATGCTGCGTTGAACGGCGCCGTGCCTGAGCCGCTTGAAGTCTGGATGGAAGAGCTTTACCGCCAGGCTAGCGACCAGCAAACCATGGGCTCTGTGGTGGGTGAGTTGCGGTTGACCTTGGGCGAGGCTGAAAAGCAGCTCGACATGTTCTTCCGTAATCCTGCAGATACCTCTGTGCTGGGCCCTGTGCCCGGTCAGATGTCGCAGATGCGTGGTGTGCTGTCGGTGCTGGGCTTTGACCAGGCCGCGATGGCCATGCAGCGCATGCGCGAGACCGTTGAGCGCCTGATGCTTGGCGAGTTGAGCGTGGAAAGCTACCCCCAGGTTTTTGAAAAGCTGGGTAGCAGTCTGGGCGCGATGGGCTTCCTCATCGACATGCTCAGTTATCAGCGCAATATGGCGCGCAAGCTGTTTGTCTACGACGAGGAAAAGGACGAGTTGCGCATCGTCATGGGTCATAGCCGCAGCCGTGGCCCAGAGGCTTTCCGCCCCACGGTGGACATCCCTACTGATATTGCTCAGGTTCCTGACTTCAAGCCAGCGCCGCCAGTCGGTGCTGTGCCCGTTGAAGCGCCTGTCAAACCTGCAGATGCAGAAGTGGCTCAGGCCGCTTCTCTGCAGGCAGGCGCTCAGCCATCCGTGGCTGCGCCTCCGCCACCGCCTGAGGTGACGCCGGCGATACAGGCTCCAGTGGCTGCAGTGGTCGCCCCTGAGTTTTTGATCCCTCCTGAAGTTCACCTGCCAGCAGTGGATGAGGTAGCTGCAGGGCAGGAGTCGAGTGTTGAGGATGAGTCTTCGCTGTGGGCAGTGACAGAACCGGGTGCTCTGCCCGAGTTCTCCATGACGACCGCGCCTGCTGAGCTGGACATGAGCCCTGTGGGTTCTGATGCTCTGGCCGATGCCATGGCCCAGGTATTCAAGGGGATGCAGACAGTCAAGCCTTCTGAGGCTGCAGACGCTGAACTGGCCCATGGCCTGAATTTCGCTGCTGATTTCGGTGCTTTGGCTGAGCCTGCACCAGCTTCTGCCGCCCCCATCCCTGCGCCTGTGCCCGCACCCGCGGCCCAAGCTGTAGAGATGAGCGCAGAGGATCTGGATGGCGATGACGAGTTGCTGTCCATCTTCCTGGAAGAGGCTCGTGAAGTCGTCGACAACGGCCTGAATGCCTTGAAGGTTCTGGCCTATGAGCCAGAGAACCTGAGCGAGCAGACCACACTGCGCCGTGCTTTCCACACGCTCAAGGGTAGCTCCCGTATGGTCGGGCTTGATGAGTTTGGTGAAGCCGGCTGGTCTATGGAGCAGATGCTCAATGCCTGGCTGGCCGAGCAGCAGCCCATGCCCGCGCTCATGCAGCTTCTGGCGCAAGACTCGCTCAAGGCCTTTGTGGCCTGGGCGCAGGATATTGAAAACCGTCAGGCCGAAAATTGGTCGGCCACGCCATTCCGCGCTGCGGCAGATGCCATGCGCCTGCAGGGCACGCGTGTCGATATCCCGCTGGTGCCGCGTCGTGGCAAGCGTGCCGAACTGGCCGATCCAGTGCAAGTCGCGCCGGAGCTGGCTGAGTCGCCTGAGTTGCTGGCCTTTGAGCCCGTGACGACAGAGGTAGCCCCTGCGCTTGAGTGGCCACTGGATCTGGACGTTGAAACTGCTGCGGCCGAGCTTGCCAAGCATGAGCCTGAGCTGGTGATGCCTGAGCTCGACTTCCCTGAAGACGAATTGGCTCTGGTTGCTGAGGCAGAGGTGTTGGCTGAGCCTGAAGAGGCCGCTGCCGACTTTGCCATGCCGGAGCTGGATATTCCCGATGACCTGTTGGCGCAGGTTGATGCATTGGCAGTGGCGGCTGAAGCGCCACATGCAGCCCCTGCCGAAGAAGTGCAGGAGCTGGACTTTGCGGCGTTTGAAGCGGCCATGCGCGAAAGCGAGCAGGCCGCAATTGAAGTGCAGGCCGTTGCAGAGCCCGAGCATCTGGTCGCCGAAGTGCCGCAGGCTGAATTGCCTGAGGTGGTTCAACCTGACACGGCTGCTGCTGAGCTGGATGCGATCGAAGCCTTGCTTGATGCGGTACCTGAAGCAGCTGAAGCAGTTGAGCCTGAGATCGTCAAGCCTGCTGAGTCAGAAACGGCGGAGCCAGAAGTCGCTGCGACAGAGTCTGTTGCGCAAGATGAGGTCGAAGAGGAAGAGGGCTACCGCAATATTGATGGCTTGCGCATCAGCGCGCCGCTCTACAGCGTCTACCTCAACGAGGCCGATGAATGGTCTGAGCGTCTGGGTGGTGTGCTGCAGCAGTGGTCGCAAGAGCCTGTCCCTGATGACGCGATTGCACTGGCGCATTCGCTGGCGGGTAGCTCCGGTACCGTGGGCTTCAAGGCCTTGTCAGAACTGGCGCGCCTGCTTGAGCATGCGCTGCTGCACCTGCAGCCTCAGGGCTTTGCCAGCAAGCTGCAGATTCAGCAATGCGTGACCGCTTCGGACGAAGTACGTCGTTTGCTGCATCAGTTCGCAGCAGGCTTCCTCAAGGAGACTGTGCCTGCGGTTGAAGATGGACTGCGTGAAATTCTCAGCTCGACCATTGATGCCAGCGCTGTGCCTGCTTCGGCATACGATGAATTGCTCGATCTGGATGATGTCGAGTGGCCAGTCGCTGAAGTGCTGCTGCCACCCGCAGATCCCAAGGATTTGCCGCTGGACTTTGCTGCCGAGCAAGTGCTGGATGCAGAGCCACAGGCACTGCTCTCCAGCGATGCACTGACGGATACATTGACCGCTGAACAGGCGGTTGAAACTCCTGCTGTCGATGCCCCAGCTGCAGACCCGCTGCTGGATGTGGTGCCGGATGCCGCGGCTCAGGCACCTTATTCCATGGTGCCCGCTGGTGGCAGCGTGGAGCATGAAGCCGAGCTGCAGCGTCGCATTGATGAAGCCATTGCGCTGGCCGTACATGCGGGCGACGATGAAGACGACATTGATGTGCTGGATCAGGTTGACCCCGATCTGTTCCCCATCTTTGAAGAAGAAGCCATCGACCTGCTGCCCAAGCTGGGCGCTGCGCTGCGCCGCTGGCATGGCCGCCCCACGCAGGATGAGGCGCGCAACGAGGTTTTGCGCGCCCTGCACACCATCAAGGGCAGTGCCCGTCTGGCCGGTGCCATGCGCATGGGCGAGATGGCTCACCGTCTGGAATCTGCCGTTGAACGCATTGACCAGGAACGCCCCTCCGCCGAAGCCATTGAGCCGTTGCTGGGCAGCTTTGATGCCTTGCAAGCCAGCTTTGATGTGCTGCGCATGGCGGGTGAGCAAGAGCCTGAACAGCCGCTGGACCAGCTTGAAGATAAGCTGGCTCAAGCACCACTGCACCTGAGTGCTGAGGCTGACAGCGAAAAGATTGAGGTTGCTGCGGCAGAGTCTGCTGAAGCGCCTGCTGCGATTCAGATGCCAGCACCCGTGGTGCCGCGCGCTTCGTCGCAACAGACGGTGCGGGTGCGTGCCCAGTTGCTGGACCGTCTGATTTCTCAGACCGGCGAAGTGCTGATTGCCCGCTCGCGTGTGGATGCACGCCTTATGCAGGCTCGCTCGGCGCTCAATGACCTGACCGGTAACCTAGAGCGTCTGCGTACCCAGTTGCGTGACATTGAAGTGCAGGCCGAGAGCCAGATGCAGTCGCGCCTGGCTCTGTCCAAGGACTCGGCGGCTGGCTTTGACCCGCTGGAGTTTGACCGCTTCACCCGCGTGCAGGAATTGACCCGCATGATGGCCGAGTCGGTGAACGACGTGGCTACCGTGCAGCGCAATCTGCAGCGCGATCTGGCCGTAGCCGAAGATGATCTGGTGGCTCAGGGCCGCCAGGCACGTGATCTGCAGCGCGATCTGCTGCGCACCCGCATGGTGGAGTTCGACTCGTTTGCCGAACGTCTGTACGCCGTGGTGCGCCAGACCTCCAAGGAGATGGGCAAGCAGGTTCGCCTGAACATTCTGGGCGGCACCATCGAAATGGACCGCGGCATGCTGGAACGCATGATGCCGGCCTTTGAGCACTTGCTGCGTAACTGCGTGGCGCACGGCATCGAGTCACCCGAGCTGCGCCAGGAAAACGGCAAGCCCGCCATCGGCACCATCGAAATCGTGCTGAGCCATGAGCGCAATGACGTTGCGCTGTCTGTGGAAGACGATGGCGCTGGCTTGAATCTGGAGCGCATTCGTGCCAAGGCCATCAGCCTCAAACTGTGGACGGATGATCGCCACATGACGCTGGAGGACGCAGGCCGCCTGATCTTTGAGCCGGGCTTCAGCACGGCCACCGAAGTGACAGGCGTGGCCGGTCGTGGCATTGGTATGGACGTGGTGCGTTCTGAAGTGAATGCGCTGGGCGGCCGTATCGAAACCCATACCGAGCCCGGCCGTGGCAGCGCCTTCCGCTTGGTGTTGCCGCTGACGACGGCGGTGACGCAGGTGGTCATGCTGCGCATGGGCTCTGTGTCCATGGGCGTGCCTGCCAACCTGATTGAAATCGTGCGCCGCGTGCCGGTCGATGCGCTGGAAGAAAGCTATCGCAAGAACGAGTTCCACGATGGCACCGAAGTCATGCCTTTCTACTGGGCTGGCGCGCTGTGGCAAACCTCACTGCGCAGCGATGAAAACGTGGGCCGTACCCGTCCCGTGGTGATTGCCCGCAGCGCCTCGCAGCGCGTGGCTTTGCACGTGGATGAAGTGCTGGGCAACCAGGAAGTGGTTATCAAAAACCTGGGTCCACAGCTTTCGCGTCTGCCCGGCTTAACGGGTATGTCCGTGCTGCCCTCGGGTTCTGTGGTGCAAATCTACAACCCGGTGGCGCTGGCCAACGTGTACGGCGACAGCGTGCGCGCCATGCTGGCCAAGGCCGAGCTGGATGCCGCTGAAGGCGGACTGCTGGCCCAGGCCGCAGGTGCGGGTTTGCTGGGTGCTGAAGCGGGTCAGATCGCGGTGCCGCTGGTGCTGGTGGTGGATGACTCCATCACCGTGCGCCGCGTGACCCAGCGCCTGCTGCAGCGCGAAGGCTACCGCGTCACGCTGGCGGCTGATGGCTTGCAAGCCATTGAACGCCTGCAGGACGAGCGCCCGACGCTGGTGCTGTCGGACATCGAAATGCCGCGCATGGATGGCTTTGACTTGCTGCGCAACATTCGTGCAGACCAGAAGTTGGAAGGCATGCCTGTTGTCATGATCACTTCGCGTATTGCCCAGAAGCATCGCGAGATGGCCCGTGAGCTGGGTGCGAATCACTATCTGGGCAAGCCTTACTCTGATGAAGAGCTGCTGGGCCTGATCCAGCATTACGCCTTGAAGCTTAGCGGCCCCGCACCGGAGCGCAACCCGCTCAGCGGCCCTGGGCCTGATGCATCTGGAGCCGCTGCCGAATAAGCGCTGCTCCTAAAATAAACGCGGCTTGCGCCGGTCTTGATTGGGTTTCAGGTTAAAAGCGACCTGAAACCTTTTAAAGACAAGCGCAAGCCGCTTCTTTTTTTAGCTGTCCTTTTTCAAGATGCCATAGCGTGCCAGTGTCTTCTCGCGTGCCGTTGCGTGATCGACGATGGGGTAGGGGTAGCTGCTGCCTAGCGTGATGCCTGCTTCAAGCAGGTCCAGCGGCTTGGCCAGCCAGGGCGCGTGGCGTAGCTTGGCGGGCAGTTGCGCCACCTCGGGCACATAGCGGGCAATGAATTTGCCGTCCGCATCAAATTTCTCGCTCTGCGTGATGGGGTTGAAGATGCGAAACCAGGGCTGGGCATCGCAGCCGGTTGAGGCTGCCCATTGCCAGCCGCCGTTGTTCGCTGCCAGATCAAAGTCGTTGAGCTTCTCGGCAAAGTAAGCCTCGCCCCGGCGCCAGTCGATTCCCAGGTCTTTGACCAGAAAGCTCGCCACCACCATGCGCAGCCGGTTGTGCATATAGCCACTGGTGTTGATCTGGCGCATGGCGGCATCGACCAGCGGGTAGCCGGTACGACCCTCGCACCATGCGGCGAAGAGTGCATCGGCTTCGGCACCCGTGTCCCATTCGATCACGTCATAGGCAGGCTTGAAGCTGCGTTCAATGACATGCGGGTGGTGGGCCAGAATCTGAAAGTAAAAATCGCGCCAGATCAGCTCGCTGAGCCAGGTGGCTGCACCTTCACGGCCTGCATCAGACCAGTCGCCGTTATGCGCGGCCTCATGGGCAAGGCGAGCCAGTTCACGAATCGAAACGGTGCCAAAGCGCAGGTGCACGCTGAGGTAGCTGGGGCCTTTGAGCGCCGGAAAATCCCGCGCCGCCTTGTACTGCGGCAGGCGCGGCAGAAAGTCGGACAGTAACTGGCGCGCGCCGCTTTCGCCAATGGGCAGACGCAGGCCTTGCAGGGTGTCGGGTGCAAAGCCCAGCTCGGCGGCGGTGGGCACGTCTTGGCGCTCTGCTTCAGGCCGGTCGGCCAGCTTGGCGGGCAGGTCGCGCTCGCTGGGATAGCTGGAGAGGTAAAACGGCGTCACTTTTTTGAGCCAGGCGTTTTTGTAGGGCGTGAAGACCGAAAACGGCGACAGGCTCTGGGTCAGCACCTCGTCGCGCGCAAAAATGCGGTGGTCTTTGCTGCGCAGCAGCACGCGGCCGCCGGCCTTGAGACTGCGGGCTACCTGCGCATCGCGCGCCAGAGCGGCAGGTTCGTCATCGTCATTGCAGAAGACAGCACCAGCGCCCAGTTGGCTGGCCAGCGCCGGAATGATCTCTTGTGGCAAGCCGCGTCGGGTGATGAGGCCTGCTTGCGGGCGGCCTGCGGCATGGCGAATGGCTTCGTCCAGCTCGGCCACGCTCTGGCAGATGAACTCTACCCGGCGGTCGGCGTGGGGCAGGGCGGTGAGGATGCTGTCGTCGAAAACAAAGACGCAATACAGCGTTTTGCAGTGCTGCGCAGCATGGTAGAGGGCTGCGTTATCGGCCAGGCGCAGGTCGCGCCGGAACCATATCAAGCCCACAGGGTAAAAAGGAGTCATGGATCGCCATTAAAATCGCAGTTATGTCTGCAGAATCTGCGCCTATCAATTTGACGCACCACTTCCTGATTGCCATGCCGGGTCTGGAAGATGAGTCGTTTTCGCGCAGCGTTGTGTACCTGTGCGAGCATAGCGAGCGTGGCGCGCTCGGTCTCATTATCAACAAGCCCTCCAAGCTGAGCCTGCAAGGCCTGCTGCAAAAAGTGGACTTGGGCCTCAAGCGTGAAGATTTGCGCGACGAGCAGGTCTTTACCGGCGGCCCGGTGCAGACCGATCGTGGTTTTGTGCTGCACGAGCCCATGGTGATCGAAGGCGCCCCCGAGAACGAATCGGCCTATGCCTCGACCATGACCATCCCCGGCGGTCTGGAGATGACCACATCCAAGGATGTTCTCGAAGCCCTGTCCGACGGTGCCGGCCCCAAGCGCGTGCTGGTCACGCTGGGCTATTCGTCCTGGGATGAAGGTCAGCTCGAATCCGAAATTGGCGAAAACGCCTGGCTGACCGTGGAAGCCGATCCCGACGTGATCTTCAGCACCCCTGTTGATGAACGCTATGACCGCGCGCTGGGCCTGCTGGGCCTGCAGCGCTGGATGTTATCTCCCGAATCGGGTCGCGCATGAACGATATTTCCTCTTCCAACAAGGCCGCCGATGCGGCCTTTTCCTCGGCCAGCGATCAGCCTGCCTCTGCACCCCTGCCGCAAAAGCCCGAGGTGCCTGCGCATTTCCAGCAGTTTCTGTGCTTTGACTTCGGTACCAAGCGCACGGGCTGTGCATCGGGCAACCGCGTGCTGGGCGGCGCCAACCCGCTGCCCACCATCAAGGCTGAAGGTGCCGAGGCTCGATTGGTGGCCGTGGACAAGCTGGTCCGCGAGTGGCAGCCCAATGCGCTGGTGATTGGCGTGCCCTATCACCCCGATGGTGCGGCGCACGAGAACACGGCGCGCGCCCTGAAATTTGGACGCCAGCTCAGAAGCCGCTGCAAACTGCCGGTGTATGAGGTGGACGAACGCTACAGCACGACCGAAGCCCTGGCAGGAGGCGCACGCGACGCTGATGCCGCTTCGGCCTGCATCATTCTTGAACAGTTTTTGAGGAGTCTCCCATGAGTGAAACCATTGCAGGAAACCAACCGGGACAAGGTAGCCTGATTCTGGATGCCGAAGCCCTGTATAGCGAGCTGCTGCGCGGCGTGCAGCGCATCATGGGGCCCAACACCCGCCTGGCGGGCATCACCTCGGGCGGTGCATGGCTGGTCGAGCGTCTGCACAAGGACCTGAACCTTGCGGGCAAGCCCAGCGTGCTTTCGTCTGCGCTGCACCGCGATGATTTTGCCCAGCGCGGCATGGCCTCCAGCGCGCAGACGCAGATTGATTTTGACGTCAACGGCGCTGATGTGCTGATTCTGGATGACGTGCTCTATACCGGCCGCACGGTGCGCGCAGTCATCAACGAACTCTATGACTACGGCCGCCCCGCTTGCGTGCGTCTGGCCGTTCTGGTGGACCGTGGCGGGCGCGAATTGCCCTTCCAGGCCGACTTTGCCGCAGCCCGCGTGGTGCTGCCGGCGGACCGCTCTTTGGCGCTGGCGCGCGACGAGGCCGGTGTCTTTCACTTCCGCATTCAAGAGGCCTGATCGTGCTGTACAAGCGCAACCCCCAACTCAACAAGAATGGCGAGCTGATTCACCTGCTCTCCACCGAAGGCCTGTCCAAGGACATCCTGACCCAGATTCTCGACACGGCTGGCAACTTCGTCAGCGTCAATGACCGCGAAGTCAAGAAAGTGCCGCTGCTGCGCGGCAAGAGCGTGTTCAATCTGTTCTTCGAGAACAGCACCCGCACCCGCACCACGTTTGAAATTGCGGCCAAGCGCTTGAGCGCAGACGTGTTCAATCTGGACATCGCCCGCAGCTCGGCCAGCAAGGGCGAGACCTTGCTGGACACCATTGACAACCTGAGCGCCATGGCTGCCGACATCTTCGTCGTGCGCCACAGTGAATCGGGTGCGCCTTATCTCATCGCCAAGCATGTGGCGCCCCATGTCCACGTGGTCAACGCCGGTGACGGCCGCCACGCACACCCCACACAGGGTTTGCTGGACATGTACACCATCCGCCACTACAAGAAGGATTTTTCCAACCTTCGCGTGGCGATCGTGGGCGACGTGCTGCATTCGCGTGTGGCGCGTTCCGACATTCACGCCCTGACCACGCTGGGCGCGGCCGAAGTGCGTGTGGTGGGCCCCCGCACACTGGTTCCATCCGACATGGCCAGCATGGGCGTGCGCGTCTTCCACAACCTAGAAGAGGGCATCAAGGACTGCGACGTCATCATCATGCTGCGACTGCAGAACGAACGCATGAGCGGTGCGCTGCTGCCGTCGAGCCAGGAATACTTCAAGAGCTTTGGCCTGACCGAAAAGCGCATGGAGCTGGCCAAGCCCGATGCCATCGTCATGCACCCCGGCCCTATCAACCGCGGCGTGGAGATCGACTCCGCCGTGGTAGACGGCCCGCAGGCCGTGATTCTGTCGCAAGTCACCTTTGGTATTGCCGTTCGCATGGCCGTGATGTCCATCGTTGCGGGCAACGAGGCCTGATCCTGTTTTTATAGCTGCCAGCGCTTGATTGATGAGCGCTAGCAGCCAATTTGGTGCCAAACCATGAAGATTCTGATTCGCAATGGCCGGGTGATGGACCCGGCAAGCGGTTTCGACCAGCAGGCCGATATCGCCATCGACGGCAACAAGGTTGCAGCCATCGGCTCCGCACCCGATGGTTTTGTGGCCGAGCGTGAAATCGATGCCAAGGGCTGCTGGGTGCTGCCCGGTCTGGTCGACTTGGCCGTGCGCCTGCGCGAGCCCGGCCACGAGCACGAAGGCATGCTGCAGTCCGAAATGGCCGCAGCCGCTGCTGGTGGTGTGACCAGCCTGGTCTGTCTGCCCGATACCGACCCCGTGCTCGACGAGCAAGGTCTGGTCGAAATGCTCAAGTTCCGTGCCGAGAAGCAGCACAAGTCCCGCCTGTTCCCCATGGGCGCGCTGACGGTGGGCCTCAAGGGCGAGACGCTGACCGAAATGGCCGAGCTGACCGAGTCCGGCTGCGTGGCCTTTGGTCAGGCGGATGTGCCGCTGCCCAATATCCAGACGCTGCAACGCGCCATGTCGTATGCCAACACTTTTGGCTACGCCGTGTGGCTGCGCCCGCAAGACAAGGATCTGGGCAAAGGCGTGGCGGCCAGCGGCGCTCTGGCGACCCGCATGGGCCTGTCTGGCGTGCCCGTGGCGGCAGAGACGATTGCCTTGCACACCATTTTTGAGCTGATTCGCGGCTCGCAAACCCGCGTTCATCTGTGCCGTCTGGCCAGCGCCGCCGGTGTGGAGCTGGTGCGCCGCGCCAAGGCCGAAGGCCTGAATGTCACGGCGGACGTGTCCATCAACTCGCTGCTGCTGACCGAAACCGATATCGGCTTCTTCGACAGCAATGCCCGCCTGACCCCGCCGCTGCGCCAGCAGCGCGACCGCGACGCGTTGAGCGCTGCGCTGGCCGACGGCACGATTGATGCGCTGGTGTCTGATCACACTCCGGTGGATGAAGACGCCAAGGTCCTGCCTTTTGCTGAAGCCGAACCCGGTGCCACCGGCGTGGAGTTGCTGCTGTCTATCGCCGTGAAGTGGAGCCGTGAGCACAACGTGCCTCTGAACCGCGCGCTGGCTGCTATCACGACCTCTCCTGTGGCGGTGCTGAGCAGCGCTCTAGGCGAGCAGCAATCGCAGCTGGGCCAGTTGAGTGTGGGCGGCGTTGCCGACCTGTGCATTGTGAATCCTGATGCCGAGTGGACTGTTGAGCCCAAAGCTTTGGCTAGCCAGGGCAAGAGCACGCCGTTTTCCGGCTACGAGCTGCCTGCGCGCGTGACATGGACCATTGTTGATGGTGAAGTGGCTTATCAACGATAGGCTCCCCCTGAGCGGCTTTGCCGCTTCCCCCTCTCTCGATGCGCTGCATCGGGAGGGGGATGACGCCCTCGGTGCGCGGCGGCGCTTCCTCGGTGTCTCTGACTTTGCATTGCGCCAGTCTTAGGCGCTTGCCGGTATCAAGTTGGTGCAACTTGTGCGAGGCGAGTCGCTACACTCTTTGAGAATCATGGCAAACGGCTTGCACAAAATCAAAACTAGCCTGCGCGCTGTGTGGCGCGGCATGCGACTGCTGGCCCATGTGGGCAAGGGCGCATGGGTTGTGGCGTTCCGCTTTCCCCAGCTGCATTATCTGCAGCAGCATGAGCTGGTGCAGGCCTGGGCTGCAACCCTGCTGGTCCGCGCAGGCGTGCAGCTGGAGGTCAAAGGCCAGCCGCCCGCTAAAGGGCCGGTGCTCATGGTCAGCAACCATATCTCCTGGCTTGATATTCCGCTGCTGCACGCAGCGCGCCATTGCCGCTTTATCTCCAAGTCTGATGTGAAGGGCTGGCCCATCATTGGCACGCTGGCCACGGCGGCCGGCACCCTCTACATCCAGCGCAGCTCGCGCCGCGACGCCATGCGCATGATCACCGCCATGGCGGATGCTTTCAAGCGCGGCGAAATCCTGGCCGTCTTTCCCGAAGGCACCACAGGCGATGGTCGCAGCCTGCTTTCATTTCACTCCAACCTGCTTGAGGCCGCTGTGCAATGCGATGCGCCAGTGCAGCCGGTAGGTCTGCGCTTTGTGGATGGTAAGACGGGTGAAACCAGCTACGCCGCTACCTATGTGGGCGATGAGTCCTTGCTCGGCTCCATCTGGCGCGTGCTCAGTGCAGACCATCTGCAAGCCGTGGTGCACTACGGCGAGCTGCAAAGCGCAGGCGGCCGTGATCGTCGTAGCTGGGCGAAGGACCTGCATGCTGAGGTCGATCGGCTGCGCAGAAGTTGAGAGCCTTTACCAAGAAAAAACGCAGCCCAGGAGCTGCGTTTTGTTTGGTGGATAGACAGCCTCAGAGAGTCATCTTGCTGTCGATAATCACCTTGCGCCAGCGTGCCAGGTCCTTGTTGATCAGATCGGCAAACACTTTCGGTGTGCTGGGCATGGGCTGAGCGCCTTCGTTTTGCAGGCGCTCCAGAATGCCAGGGCTTTTAAGCGAAGCATTGATCTGCTGATTGATCTTGGCCACCACATCGGCAGGCATGTTGGCTGGGCCGACGACTCCGTACCACTGGTCTGCTTCAAAGCCTGGCAGACCCGCTTCAGCAACTGTGGGCACATTCGGCAGAGCCGCGACACGCTGTGGCGATGACACGGCAATCGCCTTGATCTGCCCGGCACGAATTTGCGCCAGCACTGCCGGTATGCCCGTGAACAAGGTCTGTACCTGGCCCGCAACCAGATCATTGACGGCAGGGGCAGTGCCTTTATAGGGCACGTGCTGCATTTTGAGCCCTGCTTGCAGGCTCAGATAGGCCATGGTCATGTGCGCGGCACTGCCGTTACCGCCCGAGCTGAAATTCACCGCACCGGGGTTGGCTTTGACGAAGCTGATGAACGATGCCAGATCAGTGACCGGCAGCGAGGGGTGAACCACCAGCACATTGGGCACGCGCGCCACCCAAGCCAGCGGCGTGAAGCTCTTGATGGGGTCGTAGGGCAGCTTGGGGTACAGCGTGGGGGTGACGGCCAGCGTGCCCACATGCCCCATCAGCAGGGTGTAGCCATCTGCGCTGGCCTTGGCAACGCGATCAGCACCAATACTGCCGCCTGCGCCAGCCACATTCTCTGGCACTACGCTCTGCCCCCATGCCGTGGTGAGTTCATGGCCGATGGCGCGCCCCAGAATGTCTGCCGAGCCGCCGGGAGTGAACGGGATGACCATGCGTATGGCTTTGCTGGGGTATTTCGACTCTTGCGCAAGTGCAGAGCCAGCGAATCCGCTCAATGCGGTGGCTGCAGCCCATTGACTCCATTGGCGGCGGCTCAGAGCGAGTTGAATTGGTTCTTGAGAATCAGGCATGTTGTCTCCTTATTGTGTTTTCAGGCATTTTTCAATCAGTCTATGGGAACAGCTGCACACATGGCTCTGGCTTTGGCGGCATAGCAGCTATGCAGACCTTGTCGGGGCACAAGTCCATGCGCAGGCTCGCTAAACTGCAGCCATGACAACAAGCATTGATACCCCCGTGAATCGCCCCGATATCACCATCTTCCACAACAACCGCTGCAGCAATTCGCGCGGTGCGCTGGCGCTGCTGCGCGAGCATGGCATTGAGCCCAATATCGTGGATTACATTGCCACGCCGCTCACGGCACCTGAACTGTCCGAGCTGGTGGCGCATCTGGGTGTGCCGGTGCGTGATTTGCTGCGCAGCAAAGAAGCGCAGTTCAAAGAGCTGGGACTGGACAACGCTGCCGTCAGCGATGTGCAGCTGATTCAGGCCGTGGCTGCGCACCCGGTTCTGCTCAATCGCCCGATTGTGGTGACCCCCAAGGGTGCCAAGCTTTGCCGCCCGCCAGAGCTGGTGCTGGAATTGATCTGAGGCTGGCAGGATTTAGTGAAATCAAGCTGAATCCCTTTACAGATAAGCGCAAGCAGCTTCTGATTTGGTATCGTTTTGCAAATATCGACGGCCTAAGAGTCGCTAACACCACCCTTGATACGTCGTTATTTCGCCTGGTCGTACGCTTGTACTGCCTGCGGCTTCATGCCTCGTCTCAACCGCAAATCTGCGATTTGCTGGGCGGTGTTCGCGCCTCTAAGTCTGGCCTAAGTCTTGACGTTCAAACTTCCCTTCAACAGGCACCGATGCGGTGTTTTTTTGAAAGGATTGCCATGAACACGATTTTGTCTACTCCCCGTCGATTGGTAATGGCTCTGGTCGCTGCCGGTGCGATTGGTGCACTGGGTGCGACTGGTGCCGGTCTGGTAGGTGCGCGCAGCGCAGCGCAGGCGCAAGTGACTCAGGCTGCAGTGTCTGCACAGCCTGCAGCGCTTAATTTACCTGCGGTCAATGCTCCTAATTTTGCAGATATCACCGCGCGCAATGGTGCGGCCGTGGTCAACATCAGCGTGGTCGGCTCTTCTCGCTCCATGCGTGAGGAAGAGGGCGACCAAACCAGCGAGCGTCAGCAGCAGGGTCAGGGCATCAGCCCCGATGATCCCTTCTTTGAATTCTTCCGCCAGTTCGGCATGCCCGGCGGCCCCGGCTCTCGCGGCCTGGGTCCACGTGCGCAGCAGCCTGATACGCCCATGCGTGGCGAAGGCTCGGGCTTTATCGTCTCCAGCGATGGGGTGATTCTGACCAATGCCCATGTGGTGCATGGCGCCAAAGAGGTGACGGTCAAGCTCAACGACCGGCGCGAATTCAATGCCAAGGTGCT
This sequence comes from Comamonas sp., assembly GCF_036643215.1. Classification (GTDB taxonomy): domain Bacteria; phylum Pseudomonadota; class Gammaproteobacteria; order Burkholderiales; family Burkholderiaceae_C; genus Comamonas. The sequence goes on from NZ_JAVXSJ010000018.1 coordinate 60,245, forward strand.
GGGTGCTGATCCCAAGACCGACGTGGCCGTGCTCAAGATTGATGCCAAGAACCTGCCCACGGTCAAACTGGGGCAGACCAGCCAGTTGCGCGTGGGTGACTGGGTGCTGGCCATTGGCTCGCCTTTCGGCTTTGAAAACAGCGTGACCGCTGGCGTGGTCAGCGCCAAGGGCCGTTCGCTGCCTGATGATTCTTTTGTGCCTTTCCTGCAGACCGACGTGGCCATCAACCCCGGTAACTCGGGTGGCCCGCTGTTCAATGCGCAGGGCGAGGTGGTTGGTATCAACAGCCAGATCTACACCCGCTCTGGCGGCTATCAGGGCGTGTCGTTTGCGATACCGATCGAGGTTGCAACCCGTGTGCAGCAGCAGATTCAGGCCACAGGCAAGGCGCAGCATGCCAAGCTGGGCGTGAGCGTCCAAGAGGTCAATCAGGCCTTTGCCGATTCCTTCAAGCTGGACAAGCCCGAAGGTGCACTGGTCGCCAGTGTTGAAAAGAACGGCCCGGCCGCCAAAGCGGGGCTTGAGCCCGGCGATGTGGTGCGCAAGGTGGATGACAAGCCCATTGTGGGATCGGGCGATTTGCCTGCGGTGATTGGTCAGTCCATGCCTGGCCAGAAGGTGACGCTGGAGGTCTGGCGCAAGGGTGAAGCCAAAACCCTGAACGCCACCTTGGGCGATGCCAGCGAGAAGGCTGTCAAGACCGCCAAGGCCGCCGCAGATGAAGGCCAGGGCAAGCTGGGTCTAGCTTTGCGCCCCCTGCAGCCTGAAGAGAAAAAGCAGATCGGTGTCGATGTCGGTTTGCTGGTAGCGCAGGTCAGCGGCCCGGCTGCAGCGGCAGGTATTACCGAAGGGGATGTGCTGCTGTCCATCAACGGCGTGGCAGCTGGCGATGTGGATGCTGTGCGTGCGGCAGTGGCCAAGGCCGACAAGACCGTGGCGGTGCTGATCTGGCGTGATGGCAACAAGATTTTTGTGCCGGTACGATTGGGTTAATGCATCAGCCTGCGTAGAAAAAACAGCACCTGTTTTCAGGTGCTGTTTTGTTTTTTGTCTTTTATTGATTTAAAACAAAAACAATTTGAATTAATGGCGAATCAATGGATTTCCCCATCACATTGACCCGTTTTGAGGGATCTCGAATCTTCAAGCATGTAATGTCAGAGGCTGTCGGTCCGACACATTTCTTCGCCTGAGGCAAGGCCTTTGATGACGATTCGTGACCGCAATCAAACATGACGGCCCTCGGTGCAGGCGCTGCGAGGGAGACTTCTTTGGAACAGCAACACAGTCTGCAGGTGCAAGGCCTGGGGGCTTCATATGGCCCGCGCGTCATTTTGGCGGAGGTGGATTTCGCGCTGCCAGTGCATGGCGTGACCGCGCTGCTGGGCCCTGCAGGCACGGGCAAGTCCACACTGCTGCGCACGCTTGCTGGGCTGAATACGGCCAACCCGCGTTTTCGTTGCTGGGGACAGGTGTCTTATGCCCAGCAGCCACTGAACATGCCTTTGACGGCCGATGGCGCGCAAGCCCTGCCGCGACTGGTGCAGCAGCATGCCCGCCTGATGCGTGCCAACACGCTGGATGCGTTGATTGAAATGGCACGCCAGACTGAGCAGCGATCACCGCTGGAGTGGCGCAACTGGGTCACCGAGCAGCTGCAAAACTACGGCTTTGCCGAGCTGGCGCAGGCGCTCGATAACCCCACCATGATGCTGAGCACCGTGCAGCAACGGGCGGTAGCCATCTTGCGCGAGGCATGGGCCAAACCGGCGGTGCTGATGGTGGATGAACCCACAGCGGATCTGGACGGTTACGAAGCCTTTTTGCTGCTCGACGTGCTCAAGCAAATTGGCCAGCAAAGCAGCGTGCTGCTCGTCACCCATCAGCAGCAACACGCACAGGCTGCAGCGCAACAGATGCTGCTGCTGGCTGGTGGCAGCATTCAAGAAGTGGCCCGCATGGCCGACTTTATGCACCGCCCGATTAGCGCAGCGGGCCAGCAATTTTTGCGCAGCGGCAGTTGCGCCGTGCCCATGCCCGGCACGCCGTTGCAAGAGCTGGCCGACGATGTACTGCCTCCGCCCCCTTTGCCAGCGGCGGCGCTGGCCGCCATTGCGGAATTTGCGCAGCAGCCGGTTGCAGTGATTGAGTCTGCGGCGCTGGTTGAGGCCGTTCCTGAGCACGATCCCGAGCCTGTGGTGGCTCAACCTGAACTACCGGGTGCGAAGGATGCAGCGCCTGCACCGGCTCCCGCCTATCAGCCCCGCGCTATCAACGCCGCCGTACTGATGGAAATGCAGCCCTTAGTGGCTGCTGAAAATGCCGTTGCTGCCAGTCGTGGCCCCAATGGTTTTTCCTGGCTGGTGCCGGGTCGCCTTGCGGGCACACCTTGGCCGGGCGTGGTGCATGACATGGATATCGACCTCAAGGCGCTGAGCCGCTGCGGTGTGACCATGCTTATTACGCTGACGGAAAAAGACTTTCCGCAAGATGCTCTTGCCCGCCATGGGCTCAAGAATTTTCACCTGCCGGTCTACGACCATGAACCGCCGACCGTCGCGCAGATACAGATGCTGCTGGCGCGTATGTCGGCGGCCATGCGCCGCGGTGAGGTACTGGCCGTGCACTGCCTGGCGGGACTGGGCCGTACCGGTACCGTGCTGGCCGCATGGATGGTGCGTGAAGGCCTGACCGCCGAAGAGGCACTGCGCCGTGTGCGTTTGATTGACGCGCAATACGTGCAGTCCGAAGCGCAGGAAGCCCTGCTCTATGAATACGAAAACGCGCTGCTGCTGAAGATGGGCTGATGCCCAAAGTGTTGCGCGCCGCTGAATTGAAATTAAACAAGTGAGAAAACGATGAGTTTGGATTCTGTATTGACGCAGGCTGTGGCCTCTGTGCCTGAATGTCTGGCTGCTGGTTATGTGGATGCTGCCTCTGGCATGTTGCTGTCGATTCGCACCGTGGATTCGCATCCACGTGAAGTGATTGATCTGGTGGCTGCTGCCACGGCCGATCTGTTCAACGGCCCCAATGTGTCCATGATCGAGACGCTGTTCAAGCGCTCGCGCGGTATCAGCGATGACGGCCACCATTACTTTCAGGAAATTATCATCAACAGTGACAACCTGATTCACGTCTTTTTGCGCAGCAAGAACGTGACCGACTACGTGGCCGTCTTTGTCTGCCGCCGCACAGCCAATCTGGGCATGGCGCTGACCAAGGCGCGTATGGCCATGCCGGGGATTGAAGCGGCGGTTTAAATGACCCTGAGACGACAGCCTCGCTGCGCGGCGGCGCTGGCTTGCTGTCTCTTGCTTCAGGGCGTGCCAGTTTTAAACGGCGCGCCCTTTACTTTTTCTGAGCTGCTGTGACCATCTCGAATACTGGATCGGCACCGCCGCTCAGGGGCGCTATCCTTAGACCATGCGTTTACTGCTTGTTGAAGATGACACCATGATTGGTCAAGCCGTGCTTAGCTTGCTGCGCGGTGATGGCTATGTGGTGGACTGGGTACAAGATGGGGCTCAGGCCGATACGGCCTTGCACGGCCATCAGTACGACTTGGTGCTGCTCGACCTGGGTTTGCCCAAGCTCGATGGCTTGCAGGTGCTGCGCCAGTTGCGGGCGCGCAAGGATGCGACGCCTGTGCTGGTGGCGACGGCACGTGATGCCGTGAGCGACCGCATCGCAGGGTTGGATGCCGGGGCGGATGATTACGTCATCAAGCCTTATGACATGGATGAGTTGCAGGCTCGCATTCGCGCGCTGACGAGGCGTGCTGCCGGGCATCTGGATGCGGTGTATGAGCACAACGGCATCATGCTCAACCCAAACACCCGGGAGGCCAGCGTGAACGGCCAGCCCGTCATGCTTTCTGGGCGTGAATGGGCGGTGCTGCAGGCGCTGCTTGCAAGACCGGGCAGCACGCTGTCGCGCCAGCAGCTGGAGGACAAACTCTACGGCTGGGGCGATGAAGTCAGTAGCAACGCAGTGGAGGTCTACATCCACGGCCTGCGTAAAAAGTTAGGCGCGGCAGCCGTACTCAATGTGCGCGGCCTTGGCTATATGGTGCCCAAACCATGAGTACGCGCAGCACCCAATCCATGCTCAGATTGCCCGGCTCGCTGGGCGCACGTCTGCTGCTGTTTATTGGCGCTGCCATTGTGCTGGTGGCGGTATTGCAGGGCATATTGGCCTATCGAAATGCGCTGGAGCAGACTGATGCGCTGTTTGACTACCAGATGCAGCAAACCGCCCTGGCCTTGCGCGCAGGTCTGCCGGTTGATGCCAGAGGGCGCCCACAAGGCACGCCGCCTGAAGATGAAAACAATGAATTCATTGTTCAAGTCTGGACCAATGAAGGTTTGAGAATTTTTGAATCTGCGCTGGGCGATGCGCTGCCGCAAATGGCGGTGCTGGGCTTTGCAGATGTGCCAGCGCGCGGCACCACGTATCGCGTGTTCTCGCTGCAGACCCGCTCGCAAGTGATTCAGATTGCGCAGGACATGCGCGTGCGCCAGTTGCTGGCGCGTGAGGCAGCCTGGCGCAGCCTGTTGCCCGTGGTGCTGCTCTTGCCGCTGCTGGCACTGGCGGTGTGGTGGGTGATTCACCAGTCGCTCGCCCCTGTGCAGCGCGTGCGCCATGAACTAGCGGCGCGCAAGCCTCAGGATCTGGCCCCTGTCTCCATGGATGGCCTGCCCGATGAAATACGCCCGCTGTTGCAAGAGCTCAACAGTCTGCTGCAGCGCGTGCAGCAAGCGTTTGAAGCGCAGCAGCACTTTGTGGCCGATGCCGCGCACGAGTTGCGCTCGCCACTGGCGGCTTTGCAACTGCAATTGCAGGCCTTGCGCAAAGCGCCTGATGAGGCCGCGCAAGAAGATGCGCAAGAGCAACTGGCCGCAGGCATTGAGCGCGCCAAGCGACTGGTTGAGCAATTGCTGGCGCTGGCCAGACAAGAGGCAGCGCAGACCGCAGTAGGCGAGGGCAGGCAACAAGCGGATTTGCGAGCCCTGGTAGAGCAGGCATTGGCTGATGCGGCGCAAGCGGCGCAGGCCAAGGGGCTGGATATGGGCTTGAGCGAAGACCCGCAGATGCAAACCGCATTCAGCGTGCCCGCTGATCCACAGGCGCTGGCTGTGCTGCTGCGCAACTTGCTGGATAACGCCATCAAATACGTGCCCGCAGGCGGCAGGGTCGATGTGGGCTGGCTGCAAGACAACCATGGCCGCGCGCTGGTGGTCGAAGACTCTGGCCCAGGTATTCCGGTGGCCGAGCGTCAGCGTGTGTTAATGCGATTTGTGCGCGGGGAGGATGCCGGAGGCATGGCCGGCGGCAGTGGTCTGGGGCTGGCCATTGTTCAAAGTATTGCGCAGGGCTGCGGCGCGCAGCTCTTGCTCGATGAGTCCCCAGCGCTGGGTGGGCTGCGTGTCAGAGTCTTGTGGCCTAAGGCGTAGTCCGACAAACGATTACACCAAAACGGAGGCGGTTACATCTTGAGCTGCGCTGCATGATGGGCTTATGAAGCCCTGCGATGCTTGTTCAGGCATGCTTGTACTTTCACCCGGTATTCCCTATTTTTTGATTTCGACTGTATTAGAGGTCGCCCGATGACATCGATTGTTCAGCGTCTTTCCCAAACCGTGACAGCGGCACAGACGCTTTCTGCGTTCACGCGGCCGCTGCTGGAAATTGTGATCGAAGTCACTGAGCTGGAATCAGCGTACCTCACCACCGTGGATGAAGCCCGCGGCGTGCAGAACGTGCTGTACTCGCTCAATACCAGTCAGATGAACATCCCCGAAGGGCTGGAGGTCCCCTGGTCTGACACCCTGTGCAAGCGCGCTCTGGAAGAAGGCCGAACTTTCACCGGCAATGTGCAGGAATGCTGGGGCGACTCGGACGCAGCCCGGGCTCTGGGTATACAGACCTATGTCAGCACGCCCGTGCGCTTTGGCAGCGGACAGCTCTACGGCACGCTCTGTGCCACCAGCAGCAAGTCTCAGGGCATCAGCGGCGAGGCGGAAGATGTGCTGCGCCTGTTCTCCAAAATCATTGCCGGCTTTGCCGAGCGCGATCAGCTGGTGCGATCGCTGCAGCGCGCCAATGAAGAACTGGCCTCGCTGGCCATGCTCGATGCCTTGACAGGACTGCCCAACCGGCGTTGCGTGACGGAGGAACTCAACCGCGTCATCGCTCACTGCAGACGTACGCGTGAATGGGTGCTGGTCGGCTTTATCGATCTGGATGACTTCAAACAGATCAACGACCAGTTTGGTCATGAAGCCGGTGATTCGCTGATGCGCATTTTGGCCGAACAGCTGAGCGAAGCCTTGCGCGGCAGCGACATGCTGGCCCGCTTTGGCGGCGATGAATTTGTCATGGTCGGCATCGGCCCGCAACTGCAAGAAGACGGCGATGCTGCGCTGCAAGATTTGCAGACCCGCCTGTTCAACGCATCAATAGCCAGCGTGGAACTGTCTGACGGCCGCAAGATTGACTACGCTGGCGCCAGCGTGGGCATGGTCTGCCTGATGCCCGACAGCACCGATGTGGATGACGCCCTGCAAAAAGCCGATGCCGCCATGTACAAGGTCAAGGCCTCACGCAAGCAGTCAGAAGTGGTCGCTACTTGAATCGGGTAGCTGTGGAGAGATGGGCCATATTTGAGTCGAGCTAGGGCAATGTGAATTGCCTGACGCTTTCCAGATAATAAAAAAGCACCTGAAAAGGTGCTTTTTTATTGGTATCCCGGAGTGGAATCGAACCACTATTTATTTCTTAGGAGGAAATTGTTCTATCCATTGAACTACCGGGACATCTGTTTGGGCTGCAAATCGTTTGCAATCTGGCCTGAATTCTACCCTGCGTTGCAGCGCTCCCAGAGGCTTGGCGGGGCTGAGCCTTGTCAAGTCACCAACCCAGCAGCCGCCGCAGGGGCGGTGCGCTGGGTTGGTTGTCAATTTTCATAGCTGCTAGCGCTTATCAAATAAGCGCTACAGGCCTTTTTGATGCTCAATCCTTGCGCACGGTATAGACGATATCCAGCGCGCTGGTCATGCCGGTCTGGGCGCGCAGTGTGACGCTGCGGGACAGGTCGTAGAAGATGTAGATGATGCCCATGGCCCCCGACAGGCTCTGCTCGTAGGTCAGGTAGAGCTTGTCCGAGATGCGCTTGCCCAGGGTGAGTGCAGCGCCTGCAGCATCGCTGCCGTCGCCACCGCCCTTGAAGCCGACTTCATCCAGACCCAGGCTACCGGCAATCTTGCCGCTGGCGCTGTTGCCACCCGCCAGCAAGGCCATTGCGGCTTGCTGCAGCAGGGCGCTGCTGGCGCCACCTGCAGCGGGGTCGCGGCCCATGACGACCCAGGAGAGCTTTTCTGCATCGGGCAGGTCAGGGTCTGAATACAGCAGCACGCGGGGCGCGCTGGCTGTGCCCAGCACTTGCACACCGGCCTTGACGGCGATGTTGGGGCGCAGGGCCAGAATATCCAGCGATGGGTTGTTGTAGGGGCCGTTGAAGCGGATCAGGCCGGTCTCCACATTCAGCGACTGACCCCATGCGCGGTAACGGCCTTCCTCTGTTTTGATTTCGCCGGTCACGCTGGGCGGGCCGCCCACATAGCTGGCGCCTCGCACCTCAAGCTGTCCGAGCAGGCGCGTGGTGATACCAAAACCTTGCAGCGCAAAGTCCCGGCCCATGTTGAGCTTGACGAGAATGTCCGGCACCTTGCGCGGAGTGGCGCGGGCCTGTTCTTTGCGGGCCTGTTTCTCGGCACGCTGGCGCTCTTCTTCCTCGGCCTTGCGTGAGGCGGCAGAGCGCACCACTACGTCCTTGTCCAGCGATGGCGCAGATTCCTCGGGCAGGATGATGGATGCCCGGTCTACAGTGAGGTCACCACGCAGCGTGAACTGGCCTTGCTCCAGCTTGGCTTGCAGGTCGCCAGAGACGCTGACTTGCCGGTCTGCGCGCACCAACACCTGAAGCTTGCTGGCCTTGGCCTGCAGATTCATGCTCAGGCCAGGCTCGGTGTCTTTGCCCGGTGGTGTGAACTGGGCGTAGCCGGTGCCGGTCAGCAGGCCGCCATCTTCAGGGGCGCTGGTCAGGTTGCCGCTGTAGCCCAGAATGCGCGCGTGGCTGCCTTTGCCGCCCTTGAAGCGCAGCTCGGTAATGTCCAGCCGCGTGCCTTGCAGCTTGGCGTGCAGAATGCCGTCGCGCAGATCAACCCCGTCAAGCAGAGACAGAATGTTCAGCGCATCGGCCTTGATATTGCCTTGCCATTGCGGGTCTTGCAGATTGCCGCTGATGGTGGCATCAGCCGCCAGTGTTCCATGAATGCGCCAGCCCGGCGGGGCAAACAAGGCCCAGATGCCCATGTCTGGCATGTTGGCGCGCAACTGGCCTGAAAGAGGGGCGTTGCCGGGCAGCGTCCAGCCGCCTTGCTGGTAGCTGAGCTGGGTGCGCAGGTCGGCGTTGAGGGTGCCTGCGCGCTCGCTGTCCCACAGCAGCTTGGCGGTGACCTGACTGCCTTGCGCCTGCACGGTGAGGCGAATGTCTTTGATACGAGAGCGCATGCCAGCGCCGCTGATATTGCGGGTGCGTGTGCCGCCCGCGCGGTTGGCGGTGGCGCCGGTGGTCTGAACGACGGTGGTGCTGGAGCCATCGTCCACCGCCAGCCGCAAATCGCCCGCAGCGCGCTCGACCGTCAGGTCTGCCTTGAGGTCTTTGCCCAGCGTGTCCAGATTCCAGCTGCCGTTAAAGCTCAGGTCGCCAGACAGGCCTGCGGCCTCCAGCGGCGGGTCATCGTCGCCCAGACTGAAGGCATCTACCCATGCCAGCGGAATGCGCAGTGTCTTACCGGCACTGCGCACACCCCACGCACCGCTGCCGGTGCGGGTGACAGAGCTCTCGTTCCACTCCAGCTGCACGGGCGCCAATGGCTCGGAACTGGTACGGCGCATGTTCAGCTTGGGCGGCGTGATTTGCAGCTTGCCTGCGCTCAACTGGTAGACCGTGTTGAGCACGGTATTGCCGCTGGTGCGCTGCGTAATCTGCACGGGCGCGCCGGGTTGCAGCTGCACGGCCCACGGGCCGGGTTTGTCGTTGCCGGGTTTTAGCTGGGCTTGCAGCTTTTCAAAGCTGGCTTGCCAGTCCAGCGGTGCCGTGCCTTTGCCGCCCGTCAGACCTGCTTGCAGGGCGGTTTCGATCTGCACGCTTTTGCCTGCCTGTTGTGCCTGCGCGCTCAGGTCGATTTTGGCGCTTTCGGGGCTGCCGTTCAGGGTCAGTCGCAGGGCCGGGATGACGATGGCTTGATCGGCCTTCGTGCTAGCTGGCCGATAGCGAATCTTGTCGCCTCGCAGCTGGGCTTGCATTTGCAAACCGCTGGCGGGGATGGGCGCGCCATGGGCCGCGCTCAGGCGTTGAAGCAGGTTTTGCCAGCCGCCTTGCAACGCCATTTGCAGATCGGCAGAGCCATCGAGCTGCGCACCGGCCAGCGGGTCTTTGATGCCCGGCAGCTTGCGCAGCCATTGCGTGAGGCTGGACATGGACGCCAGCTGCAACTGGCTTTGCACCTTGCCACTGTCAGGGCCCATGTGTCCATCCAGATTGAGCTGCGCGCCGGGTACTGTGGCTTTGAGCTGGGCCTTGGCCTGCTGGGTTTCGGTGTTGAACTCCACAGCCTTGGCGTTGATGCTGGCCTGCAGCGCTTCGAGCTGCAGTTTTTCCAGCTGCAGCAGCGGTGCCTGCCACTGGCCGTTGGCGGCCAGCGTCTGAATGCGCAGCGCCTTGCCAGCAGGCTTGCCTGCGGCATGCAGGTCGACGGAAAAGGCGACGGCAGGGGCGGGTTGAGGCGCCTCTTGATCAGCCGGGTTGACGGGGACGGGCGGCGTCAGTGTCTCGGCATGCAGCGAGCCTTCCAGCGGCGCGGCTTCCAGGCTGCTGAGGATGTCTGCGGGGTTGAGCTGCGAGACTTGCAGCTTGCCGTCAAACATCTGGCCCATGGGCACGTAGCGGCCTGTCAGCTTGACTTGGCCTTTGCCAATATCGATCTGACCGTCATCCACCCGCCACTGGCTACCGTCGAAGAGGATCTTGGCCTGCAGCTGTTGCAGCGGCAGGCGTTGCTTGTCCCAGGGGCCGGGCAGGGCGTTGGTGAATGCGGTGTTCAGCATCCAGATCTGCTGGGTGTCGCTATGGGACTGAGATGGCTGACCAACGGTCGTGGCCGAGTCGGTGGAAACTTGCGCCTGACCGGGGCCAGCGCTTAGCTTGCCAGACAAGGCCGTGCGCGGGCCCTGAGGCCAGAAGGCGGCAACGTCCAGATTTTTGAGTAGCGCCTTGGCAGACAGCAGTGGCTGCGATTTCCATGGAGCGATGCTGGCTTCAATATCGGCCAGCATGGGCTGGGAGTCCAGCGGTTTATGCTCTGATTTTTCTAGCTGCTTGCGCTTGTCATTGGCTGGTTTTGATGCGTTTTTATCGCCAGACGCTTTGGCATCAAGCGCTGCAAGCTCTTGTTTTTGTATCTCCGCCTCAGCATGCGCGGTGATCTTGAGTTGCGCTGCTTCAGTCGCCAGCGTGCCTTCAATCTGTGCATTGGCCAGTACGTCGATCAGCGACGGTGTGGCGTCACCCTGTTTAGCCTCCAATGGGTTGGGGGTCTGGAGCTTGCCTTGCAGCTCGATTTTGGTCTGCATGGGTGCAGCGCCCTGAATGCGCGCCAGCATCTGGTAGTTGCCATCTGCGACCTGCAGGCTGCGAATCTGCAGATCGTGGTGGCTGCCGGTGTATTCATAAATGCCGTTCAGGTTTTGCACCACGGCTTCTGGCGGGCCTTGCCAGATGATTTGATCGACCTTGAACGGCAGCTCAATCTTGATGGGTAGCTTCAGCGACTGCAGTGGCTCGCTGGGTTTTTTCTCGGGGTCAGGTGTGCTGGCAATGCGTACTTCGGCGATATGCACTTCACCGAGCTTGAGTGTGCGCGCCAAAATCAGTGGCCTGAATTGCCAGGCGATCTTGGCGTCCTTGACTTCGACCTTCATGGTCGGGCTTTGCCACTGCAGCCAGCCAATATGGCCGCCGTTCTTGACGCTGCCTGAAACCTCTTTAGCTACCAGCGTCTGGTTGGCGGGCAGCCAGCCTGCCACGCGTTGCAAGGTCTGGTTCAGAGAATCGTCTTTACCAATCCACCACAGCAGGCCGCCCACGGCCAACACGATGGCCAGAAATGCGGCGGCAAAAGTCCAGCCCAAGGCGCGCAGCCAGCGGCGGCGCTTGGGCAGCACCGGCGCGGCGGGTGCCTGGGTGGGGGTTGAGTTGTTTTGTTCTGCCATGCTTAAAACGTGAAGCCAAGGCGCAGGTGCAGGCGCAGTTTTTGCTCCTGCGCGCCCCAGGCGATATCTGCTTGAATCGGGCCGACCGGGCTTTTCCAGCGCATGCCAGTGCCTATGCCTACGCGCGTGTAGAGGTTGTTGATTTCATCGCCCACGGTGCCTGCATCGATGAACAGTGTGTGTTCAAAATCTTGCGTGTTGCCCTTGATGGTGATGGGGCGCTGCCATTCCACACTGCCCATGGCCAGGTAGCGACCTGCAATCACGCGGCCGTTTTCGGTGCGTGCGCCAATCGACTGATAGCCATAGCCGCGCACCGTGTTGTCGCCACCGGTCAGAAACATGATGGTGGTGGGCAGGTCCACATCTTTCTTGGCCAGCGCGGCACCTACGCCCACCTTGAGCTGCAGGCGGCTGCGGCGGCGGGTTTCTTCATCGCGATCGCCCATCGGTATCAGGCTGAGCCAGCGTCCCGTGATGCGGCCAAAAGGCGAGCGCTGTGGGGTCAGTGTGGTGCCGACTCCGGCTTCTGCCGCCAGTCCAAAGCCGGATGTGGGCAGCAGGTTGTTGTCGAAGTAGCGAGCCGTCCAGCCATAGTTGGCCAGCAGCGATGAGGCGCCGGGCGGCGCACCGTCGCCCTGAGTCTTGGCATAGTCGTATTGCAGATAGAGATTGCGCTCTATGCGGTCTTCGGCCTTGCTGCGGCCAAAGCGCATTTGCGCGCTGTTGGTATAGAAGTCGCCTGCGGGCGCACGCTCCAGCTTGCCACCGGCAAACCAGCGCCACAGGTTTTCATCGGGCAGGCCTACCAGCTGGGTCGATATCAAAGGGTTCTTCTTGTCGATCTGCAGCTTGCTCACGGCACGCCAGTCCAGGCCGGGTACTTTGTTATAGGTGTGATCGACGGACAGGCGTGGCCCGGTGTCGGTGCTCAGACCCACACCGAACACCCATTTCTGCAGCTTGGCCTCGCGCACCTTGGCAATCACAGGTGAGGTGACGGCTGCGCCTTGATTTCTGCGCTGCTCGTCGCGCTGCGCCTCGGTATCGGTCTGCAGCGGAGAGTCGGCCAGCGAGAGAAACACCGAGTCGTAGTAGCCGCTGCTGACCAGACGCTGCTGCGCATCGAGCATGCTTTGCTGGTTGTATTCCTGCCCTTCGGGTAGGCGCCCAATGCGGGCGATGCGAATGGGGTCGTAGCGCTCGGCGCCTTCAATCTGCAGCGGGCCAAAGGTATAGGCTGGGCCGGGGTCGTAGGTGACGCTGACCTGTGCCTTGTTGGTGTCTGCATCTACATCGGCCAGACTGGTATCTATGCGCGCCAGCGGATAGCGGCGTTTTTGCAGCTCTTTGAGGCCGCCGCTCTTGGCACTGCTCCACGCCGATTGTGAGAACTGCTCGCCCGCTTGCAGTGGCCAGTTCTCTTCAATCTGCAGGCGCTGCGAGGTGCCCAGTTCATCGCTGGCATTGATGCCCGTAAAGCGCACTTCAGATTTTTCAATCACCGTGGGCGGGCCGGGGTCAACCTTGACCACAACCTTGCGCGGCGTGTCTTCATCGGGTGTATCGGTCAGCTCTACGGTCACGCTGGGGCTGAAGTAGCCCATCGTTCCAATCAACTCGCGCACATTGGCATCGGTTGAGCCCAGCAGGCGCGTCAGCTCGCGTCGCTGCAGATCGGGCTGGTGGCGAAAGCGTTTGAGTTCGAGGTGCTGCTCAAGGAGCGCACGAACTTCCTTGGGGGCATCCACCTCCAGCGTGAAAGCGGGCGGACCGCTGGTGTCGATGCCCATGGCATCGGCGTCTTTGTCTTTGGGGGACAGTAGGCTGCAGCCGCTGAGCATCAAAGCGGCTCCCAAAAGCAAAGCCGGCTTCAGGGCCGGCTTTTTCAGGGGCAAAGTCTGGAGCATCGTCCTATTTTGACAGCATGCGCATCGCGTCTTCCAGCCCTTTAAGTGATAAAGGGTACATACGGTCGCCCATCAGCTGCTGAATGACGCTGATGCTCTGGCGATATTGCCAGACGCCTTGCGGCTCGGGGTTGATCCAGGCAAAGCGCGGGAAGGCGTTCGTCAGGCGCTGCAGCCATTCGGCACCGGGCTCTTCGTTCATGTATTCGACCGAGCCACCGGGCTGCAGAATCTCGTAAGGGCTCATGGTCGCATCGCCCACAAAGATCAGCTTGTAGTCTTTGTTGTACTTGCGAATGATGTCCCAGGTTGAAAATTTCTCGGCAAAGCGGCGGTGATTGTTCTTCCACATGAAGTCATAGACGCAGTTGTGGAAGTAATAGAACTCCAGGTGCTTGAGTTCGCCCTTGACGGCGGAGAACAGCTCTTCCACTTTCTGCACATGCTCGTCCATGGTGCCGCCGACGTCCATCAGTAGCAGTACTTTGACGTTGTTGTGCCGCTCGGGAATCATCTTGATATCGAGGTAGCCCGCATTGGCCGCCGTGGCGCGAATGGTGTCTGGCAGGTCCAGCTCCAGCTCGCTGCCTTGACGGGCAAACTTGCGCAGGCGGCGCAGTGCCACCTTGATGTTGCGCGTGCCTAGCTCCTGCGTATCGTCATAGTCGCGGTAGGCGCGCTGCTCCCACACTTTGACGGCGCTCTTATTGCGGCCCGGCCCGCCAATGCGAATGCCTGCGGGGTTGTAGCCGCCATGGCCAAACGGGCTGGTGCCACCCGTGCCAATCCATTTGTTGCCGCCTTCGTGACGCTCTTTCTGCTCTTCAAGGCGCTTCTTGAGCGTCTCCATCAGCTCGTCCCAACCCATGGCTTCAATCTTGGCCTTGTCCTCGGGGCTGAGTTCGCGCTCCAGCAGCTTTTGCAGCCAGTCTTGCGGAATCTCTTTGGTCAGATCGGCCAGCATTTCGACGCCCTTGAAATAGGCGGAAAAGGCTCGGTCGTATTTGTCGAAATGCTTTTCGTCCTTGACCAGAATGGTGCGGCCAAGGTGGTAGAAATCATCGAGGCTCCAGCGGTCTTCGCTCTTGGGGCCGATGATGCCAGCGTCCAGCGCTTCGAGCAGGGCCAGAAATTCTTTGACCGAGACCGGCAGCTTGGCTGCACGCAATGTGTAGAAAAAATCGATCAGCATTAAATTGAGCTCCAGCGCTTATTTGGCGGGCGCATGCTGCTCTAAAAGATAGAGCAACTGCGCACGGACCTCGGGCCACTCGCCGCTGCGCATGCTGTACATCACGGTGTCGCGAATCGTGCCGTCGCGGCGCAGCGCATGGCCGCGAATCACGCCATCTTTTTTAGCCCCCAGCCGCTCAATAGCGCGCTGGCTGGCAAAGTTGAAATTGTCGGTGCGCCAGCCTACGACATGGCAGGCTAGCGTGCCGAAGGCATGGGCCAGCAGCAGTAGCTTGGCCGAGGTGTTGACATGGGTGCGCTGCATGCTTTTGGCATACCAGGTGTAGCCAATTTCCACGCGGCGAATGGCGGGAACGATGTCGTGATAACTGGTCGTTCCCAGTACCTTGCCCGTCGCATCGTCGATCACGGCAAACGCAAAGCGGTGGCCTTGATCGCGCCCCAGCAGGGCGGTTTCGATATAGCTGCGCACCTCTTGCGGCGCAGGCACGGAGGTGACGCGAATCTTCCACAGCTCGCCGTCTGTTGCGGCGGCGATAAGGCCGGCTTCATGACTCAACGCCAGTGGCTCCAGCCGCACGCCACGGTCGCGCAGGGTGACGGGTTCTACAAAGGCCATGATGTACTCACTCAAACGGTTTTGCGTTTGCGCCAGAGTCGGGCCAGCTTCAGGCCTAGCCCGCCACCCAGACCCACCAGTGCAATGGCTGCAATGCTGCCGGCACCGTAGCCCTGGGCAAACAGATCAAGGCCCAGCACATGTGCAACGCCCCAGCCCAGAAGGGCGCCGCCGACAAAGCCGACGGCATCAGAGCAGCCTTCCATTAGCAGTTGTTGGGCGTTGCTCATGGTCTGTCTCCTTGGGCTATTTTTATGGTTTAACGGTTGCGCTGGTTCATGAAGACCAGCTTCTCGAACAGGCTCATGTCCTGTTCGTTCTTCAGCAGCGCGCCGACCATGGGCGGCACGCTCACCTTACCGTCTTCTGCCTGCAAAGCGGAAGCGGGAATCTCCTCGGCCACCAGCAGCTTGAGCCAGTCGATCAGCTCAGATGTAGAGGGCTTTTTCTTCAGCCCTGGCAGATTGCGCACGTCATAAAAGACCTTCATGGCGGCGCTCAGCAATTCGCCCTGAAGCTTGGGGAAGTGCACGGCCACGATCTGGCGCATGGTGTCCGCATCAGGGAACTTGATGTAGTGGAAAAAGCAGCGGCGCAAGAAGGCGTCGGGCAGCTCTTTTTCGTTGTTCGAGGTGATGAACACCAGGGGCCTGTGCTTGGCGCGAATCATCTCACGCGTTTCGTAGCAGTAGAACTCCATGCGATCGATTTCGCGCAGCAAGTCGTTAGGGAACTCGATGTCGGCCTTGTCGATTTCGTCGATCAGCAGCACTACCGGCTCATTGGCCGTAAAGGCTTGCCAGAGCACGCCCTTGATGATGTAGTTGTGGATGTTTTTGACGCGTTCGCTGCCTTCGATGTCAGCCAGCTGGCTGTCGCGCAGACGGCTTACCGCGTCGTATTCATACAGGCCTTGCTGGGCCTTGGTGGTGGACTTGATGTGCCACTGCAGCAGCGGCATCTTCAGTGCCTCGGCCACTTCTTCGGCCAGCATGGTCTTGCCAGTGCCAGGCTCGCCCTTGATGAGGAGCGGGCGCTGCAGGGTGGCAGCAGCGTTGACGGCCAGCATCAAATCTTGCGTGGCAACGTATTTGTCGGAACCTTGAAACTTCATGGGCGGTATCAGCGTAAGTATTGATAAGCGTGCCAAATTCTCACTGCCATAATCGTTTGCACTGCAGCAAGGCTTTTGAGCACCCGTCTGAACTCTTGAAGGATTGTGCGCGAAAAATGATAAAAACTTGGACCACGGTAATGGCCGTAGTTGTCGCCTCAGTGACCGGCGTGGCACATGCCCAGGCCGTCAAGGGCAACGCGAAAGCAGGCGAAGGCAAGATCGCCATGTGCATCGGCTGTCACGGTATCACCGGCTATCAGGCCAGTTTCCCTGAGGTGTACAAGGTGCCCATGATTGGCGGGCAGAACGAGGCCTATATCGTCTCGGCCCTGAACGCCTACAAAAAAGGCGAACGCAAGCACCCCACCATGCGCGGCATTGCGGATCCTCTGAGCGATCAGGATATTGCCGATGTTGCCGCTTTCTATGCCGGTCACGGCAAGGCCAAGGAAGGCAAGGCTAAGGAAGCCAATGCCGCAGTCACCGCGCTGCTGCAAAAGGGTGCCTGCTTCTCCTGCCATGGCGATGGCTTTGCTAAACCGATTGACCCCAGCTACCCGAAGGTGGCGGGCCAGTATTCGGACTATGTCTTCCGCGCCCTGCAGTCATACAAGACCGAGAACAACCCGCTCATCGGTCGCAGCAATGGCGTGATGGCAGGCATTGCCAAGCAGTTCAAGAACGACGAGCTGCAGCAACTGGCCAAATACATCGGCAGTCTGGACAGCGAGATGCAAGTGGTGGCACAGCCGCACTTTCGTATGGGTCAGAAGTAATTTGCGCCTTTGCAAAGAAAAAGCCCGTGAAAACGGGCTTTTGTTTTTGGTGAAAGCGGTGACTGCTTAACTGGCGCTTTTGAAGCTGCCGTCAGTGGTTGCCAGGCGCTGTACGCCAGCGACATAGGCTTCGCCATCCGGCGCGCGACCCGAGCGCTGGCTTTCCCAGAGCATCTGGCCCAGACACTCCATGGCGGCATGGTGCGCGTCATGCAGATCACGCTTGCGGGTCAGCAGCTCTACGGCCTGGCGAATGCCACGCGGAGAGTCCACGCTGCACTGCTCGCTGATGGACAGGTGCATGGACAGGTGCAGGAACGGGTTGGTGCGTTCGGTCTCGGCGTCATAGTTGCGCGCAAGGGCTGCATCTACGTCCGAGAGCTCGTCAAAATACTCGGGGTGTTCGGCGATCCACAGGCTGGCCAGCGTCTCGATGGCCTCCATGGGCCCGCCGCTGATCATCTTGGCGCGCACACCGCAAAAAAATCGCCGTACGTCGGCTTGACTGGGGTTGAACATGATGGCGCGCAGCGTATCACGGCTGCTTTGAGTCAGCTGGGCTGTGGTTTTGCTCGCTGGCGGCGGGTGTATCAGGTGCATCGGACCCATCAGGCATTTCTGTGCCGTTCTCCAGCAGGTCGGCACGCTCTTTGGCCATTTGCTCCACCAGTTGCTGGCGGCCTTGTTTGGAGACGGCGATCAGCTTGTTCTTGTCCTTGTAGTGCGGGTACATGCGCTCGGCCAGGGCCAGATTGTGTTCTCTGAAGCGATCGGTCATGTGCCGGGCATTTGCCGGGCTCTGGCCGATCAGCTCCAGCACCGACTGGGCAGACACAAGGCTGGATTCAAACACTTCACGCTGGGCGTGCTCCACGCCCAAGTCGCGCAGGCGGAACCAGTGGTTCAGATCGCGGCTGCGGGCCACAATTTGCAGGTTGGGGAAATGCTTGCGCACTTGGCTGGCAATTTTGATGGATTGCTCGGTTGAATCAACCGCAATCACCAGCACGCGGGCCTTGGCGGCGCCAGCAATGCGCAGCAGGTCCATGCGCGTGGCATCGCCATAAAAGACGCCATGGCCGTAGATTTTTGCGGCCTCCAGTATTTCCACGTTGTGGTCGAGGATGGTGGGGCGTATGCCTTGCGCCAGCAGCACGCGGGCGACGATCTGACCGTAGCGGCCAAAGCCAGCAATGATGATGGGCGCTTCTTGCTGCTCTGAGATTTCCTTTGCTTTGCTGGATTCAGCGTTGTCGTCCTTGATGGTGGAGAAGCGGCGCAGCAGCAACTTGTCCAGCGCGACCAGTAGCAGCGGGCCCAGCAGCATGGACAGGGCCACGGCCGCAACCAGCATGGATGAGACGTTGTGGTGAAACACCTTGTACTGGGCAGCAGTCTGGAACACCACAAAGGCAAACTCTCCCCCTTGTGCCAGCATCAGCGTAAAGACAGGGCGCTCGCGCCAGGGGATTTGCATGAAGCGCGCCAGACCAAAAATCATCAGCGCTTTGAGGGTGATGAAGCCCGTCACCATGGCGGCCATGGCCCAGGGCGACTGAAGGATGACGCCAAAGTCAATGCTCATGCCCACGGCCATGAAGAACAGGCCCAGCAGCAGACCCTTGAAGGGTTCGATATTGGTTTCCAGCTCGCTGCGATATTCGCTGTCGGCCAGCAGTACACCGGCGAGAAATGCGCCCAGCGCCATGGACAGGCCCACTTGCGTCATCAGCATGGCAATGCCTACGACCAGAAGTAGCGAGGTGGCGGTAAAAATCTCGGGCGTCTTGCTGCGCGCAATCCATCGCAGCAGGGGTTGCAGCAGCAGGCGGCCGCCAATGATGACGGCGGCAATCGTGCCCACGGTCTTGAAGATGGTCAGCCAGAGATGGCTGTCAGTGTGCGTGGCGTTGGCCGCCTTGTAGGCGCCCAGAATGGGAATCAGCGCCAGAATGGGGATGGCAGCCACATCCTGAAACAGCAGGATGGAGAAGGCCGCTTGCCCGCTGGGGGTGCGCATGAGGTTGCGCTCGGCCATTACCTGCAGGCAGACGGCGGTGGATGACAGGGCCAGGCCCATGCCTGCAATCAGGCTGACACGCCACGTAAAGCCAAAGCCCCAGGCTGCCAGAAACAGAATGCCGGTGCAGACCACCATCTGCGCCATGCCCCAGCCAAAAATGGGCCGCCGTAGCTCCCACAGTCGCTTGGGCTGCAGCTCAAGGCCGATCACAAACAGCATGAGCACCACGCCAAACTCGGCAAAGTGCAGGATGTCGTCGACATTGCTCACCAGCCCAAAGCCCCAGGGGCCCATGGCAATGCCCGCGCCAAGGTAGCCAATGATGGAGCCTAGCCCCAGTGCTCTGGCTATAGGGACGGCGAGCACTGCCGCCGTAAGGTAGATGAAGCCGTAAGTCAGCCAGATGGGGGAGCCGTGTTCCATGGGGGAGTGTTATTTGGTGTTTACCCTAGATGGATTCCATTTTGGCACCCGGGATCAGGTGTCTGCTTTTGGCCGGACGAAAAGTGGAATGAATCGCTACCTGCTGCTTATATCGTCAGGTCAACTGCGCGTCTGCAAGTTGATGGCGCAACTTTTAAGATAGCGGTTTTGTGACTGGGTATTTGGGACTGGTATGGACTTGCACACATGGTTCGCGTTTTTTGTGGCTTCCTGGATCATTGCGGTGTCGCCGGGGTCGGGGGCGGTGCTGTCTATGAGCCATGGCCTGTCCTATGGCGTGCGCAAGACCAGCGCCACCATCATGGGGCTGCAGCTGGGTTTGTTGCTCATTTTGTTGATAGCTGGGGCAGGCGTGGGTTCACTGCTCATGGCGTCTGAATGGGCGTTCAACGCTGTGAAGATTGTGGGGGCTTGCTATCTGATTTATCTGGGCATCAGCCAGTGGCGCTCGGGCGGATCGCCGCTGGCCACGCAAGAGGCCATGCCTGAAGTCAGTCTCAAAAAGCGGGTACTGACCGGTTTCTTGACCAATGCCACCAACCCCAAGGGCATTATCTTCATGGTGGCCGTGCTGCCCCAGTTCATGACTACCAGCCGCCCGCTGGCGCCGCAGTTGGCCATTCTGGCTGTGACCATGCTGGCGGTGGACACCACGGTCATGCACAGCTACGCAGCTGGTGCCAGCGCCTTGCGCGGGCTGATGCGCAGTGCGCGGGCCATGCGCAATCAGAACCGTATCTTTGGCGGCTTGCTGATGGCGGTGGGTGCTGGTCTTTTCTTTGTACAGCGCGGTACCGAAGCTTGATCTGCTTTTAAAACCATAGCTGCCTGCGCTTTATTAAATTAGGCTTGAGGCGTATTTTTCTTTGAATTCAGGGTAAGCCCCTTGTCCCGCGTCAGACATGACGCAGGGCAGGGGGCTTCTACATTGAGGGCATGAAAACCTTTCGCTCCTACTCCGAAGTGCTGGCCTGTATTGGGCAGGAAGTCGCCGTCAGCGACTGGATCACCATTAGCCAGGCACAGATTCAAATGTTTGCCGATGCCACGGGCGATCAACAATGGATTCACACCGACCCGGAGCGCGCTGCCAAGGGTCCGTTTGGCGTACCGATTGCCCATGGCTTTCTGACCCTGTCTCTGCTGCCACAGTTTTTTGACGGCACGTTTGAGATTGAAGGCTCCAAGATGGGTGTGAACTACGGTTTGAACCGTGTGCGCTTCATGGCCCCCGTGCCGGTCAACAGCCGCTTGCGTGCCCGCATGACGCTGCAGGCCGCAGAGCGAATCGAGCCCGGCGGCATACAGATGACCTGGCAGGTAACAGTAGAGCGCGAAGGCGGCGACAAGCCCGTGTGTGTCGCCGAATCGCTGGCGCGCAGTTTTGGCGCAGCGGCCTGATTGCTCTTATCAACAAAAAAGCCCCACGGCATTGCGCCTGGGGCTTTTGTTTTGGGTGTGGTCGTTAATCAGGGGGCGGGCACAGGCTCGGCCATCGCCGCACCGTCAAAGCCTTGCTGGCGCCAGGCCTCAAATACTGTCACCGCTACGGCGTTGGACAGGTTCAGGCTGCGCTGTGATGCCAGCATGGGCAGGCGCAGGCGCTGCTCATTGGGGAACTGGGCGCGCACGTCGGCAGGCAGGCCTTTGCTTTCAGAGCCAAAGACCAGCCAGTCGCCTGCTTTGAAATGAATAGCATGAGCTGGGCTACTGCTGTGCGTGGTCATGGCAAACATGCGGTCGCGCTGGGGCTGGCAGGTTTCGATGAAAGCCTCCCAGTTGGCGTGGCGGGCCACGTTGGCGTACTCGTGGTAGTCCAGACCGGCACGGCGCATGTGGCGGTCTTCCATGGAAAAGCCCAGCGGCTCAATCAAATGCAGGCTGCAGCCCGTATTGGCAGCCAGGCGGATGACGTTGCCTGTATTGGGTGGGATCTCGGGCGCCACAAGAACGATATGAAACATGGGGCGCTATTGTGCAGGCGGGCCTTTACCCGTGCTGCCAGCCCAGGCAGTTTTTGGATCTGGCGAATATGGATCAAGCCGTGCGGGCCAGTACCACGGCGCAGACGGAGGCGGCCCCCGCCGTCAGCAGGCAACTGGCCAGAGCGTCCAGCGTGGCGCCCGTGGTCATCACATCGTCAATCAGCAGAATGTGGCGGCCCGCAACCTGCTTCGTCTGCGCCGGTGCAAGGCTGAAAACACCGCGCAGCTGGCGCAGGCGCTGCTCGCGTGTCGATGAATGCTGGGCAAGCTCCAGGTGTTTGCGCTGCACCACCTGCGTGAGTACGGGGCGCTTGATGCCCGATTGCCTTGCCAGCGCGCGTGCCAGCAGCAAGCTGTGGTCAAAGCCGCGCTCGCGTATGCGCTGGCTGGTTGTGGGGACGGGTAGCAGCACATCACAGGCCAGCAGTTGCTCCTTGACTTCAGGGTGGCTGGCCAGCAGGCGGCCCAGACTGCGGGCCAGCCCCAGATCGGCCTGAAACTTGTAGCGGGTGATGAGGTCTTGCCAAGGGTAGGCGTAGCTCAGTGCGGCAGTGCAGCGCTGGAGCTTGGGTGGCTGCAGGAGGCAGGCACCGCAGGTGCAGACCAGTGCCGGCAGCGGTATGGCGCAGGTCTGGCAGCGATGAAAGCGGCTAACCCAGCGCGCACGGCAGTCATGGCAGATGCGTGGCCCCGGCCAGCGGCCGCAGACGGCGCACTGGCTGGGCAAGGCGTTCAGCCAGTTTTGCAGCTGACGGCGAAAGTGCAGGCGCAGACGCTGGTGAAGCTGCGAAAGCCATGTCGCATGAAGGTCGGGCATGGAATCAATATACTCGCGCCGCATTGATTCTCTTTCAGGCAGGGGGTGAGCGGCTCGCTCCCTCAGCCTCTTGCCCGCCTTGTTTGCCCATGTCTCACGCTCTTCCTCCCACTATTGATTCTGTAGCTGCTAACCATTGGCATACGGCCGCTCCGGCTGAATCGCCTTGGTTGCATGAGGAGGTGGCCAGCCGCATGCAGCAGCGGCTGGACTGGATTGTGAAGCCGCCCGAGCAATGGTGTCACTGGGAGCCGGTGCGCGGGGGCATGGCATCGCACAATCTGCTGCGCGAGCGCTATCCGCAGGCTGAATGCACGATTTACGAGCCCGTGACCCAGCGCCAGGCCATTGCGCAGGAGAAACTGACCAGCCGCTGGTGGCAGTTGGCTCGCTGGAAGGGCGCTGCCGCGCAGGTGGGCGAGCCTGCGGACGGCAGCCTGGACATGCTCTGGGCCAATATGCTGCTGCATAACGCGGCTGACCCACAGACGCTGATTGAGCGCTGGCACAAAGCGCTCAAGGTGGATGGCTATGTGATGTTCTCGGGTCTGGGCCCAGACACCGTGCAGCAGCTGCACCGCCTGTATGCCCAGCTGGGTCTGGGCCCTGCAGGTCACACTTTTACCGACATGCATGACTGGGGCGACATGCTGGTGCATTCTGGCTTTGCCGAGCCGGTGATGGACATGGAGCGCATCACGCTGACCTTTGCCACGCCAGAGCGTTTGCTGCAAGAGCTGCGCGAGCTGGGGCGCAATTTTCACCCAGCCCGTTTTGCGGGTCTGCGCGGCAAGCGCTGGAAGGCCGATCTGCTGCAGAAAATGGCCGAGCTCTGGCCCGACAAGCAGGCCGATGGCCAACTGTCACTGACCTTTGAAATCGTCTATGGCCACGCCTACAAGCCTCAGCCCAAGGTGCGCCTTGAAGCCAATAGTGCTGTCTCGTTGGAAGACATGAAGGCCATGCTCAAGCAGCCGCGCAACACGGGTTTGCGATAGTTCAAGTGTCGTTTTCCGGTCATTGATTTGGCGCAAAGCTCCCTACAATTTCCCCAAGTTATTTCATAGATAGCAGCCATCTTTCGGGCATCTCTCCTGCCTGAAAGAGACAAGACAGTGCGGCTTGAGTCGCCGGGGGAGATTCGGGTGTTTCGCTTTGCCAAGGGGACTGGCCAGCGGGTTTCTGAGCGGCCAGCTCACGCAGTTCATCATCACCAAAAGCCAGCCTCGCGCTGCGCTGACGCATTCATGTGCACGGCTGTCGCCGCAGTACATGCGCGTCCTCATCTCTCTACCTCTGTTGCGGCTGCGATGCCTGTTTTAGCCATGCCCGGTGTTTGCCGCGCATGCGCTTGTCGTTGTTGGTTTCGAGGTCGATCAGTGCTGCCAAGGCATGGCTGATTGGCATGGGTTCCCGGTACATGCATTAGTGAATGCGCGCAGACAGTGCTATCAAATTTTGGGGCATGCTGCGGTGTAGTTCGCAAGGGTAGTGTGAGTGCACAGCCTTCTGGCGCAAGCGGCGCGCAAGCAGTCTGAGCGAGTGGACAAACTAAGGCTTAGAGGTAAGTGAAAACGATGAAAAACATTTCCACCAAGCTGGTTCCCTGGAGTTTGGCCTTGGCAGCGTGGGGTAGTTCCATGGCTTACGCCGCGCAGGATTTGCCGGGAGGCCCTGCCGTCAACCAGCTCAACCTGCATCCGCCTGTGACGCGCATTGCCGTGGAGCAGCACTGGCTGCACTGGATGATGCTCATCATCTGCACGGTGATCTTCCTCGGCGTATTCGGGGTGATGTTCTATTCCATCTGGAAGCATCGCAAATCCCAGGGTGCCAAGGCTGCGAATTTTCATGAATCCGTCAAGGTAGAAATCGCCTGGACGGTGGCCCCCTTCATCATCGTCATCTTGATTGCACTGCCTGCGACCAAGGTGCTGGTGGCACAAAAAGATACGACCAACGCCGACCTCACGATCAAGGCTACGGGCTACCAGTGGAAATGGGGTTATGACTACCTCAACGGCGAAGGCGAGGGCCTGGCCTTTATCTCCACGCTGGATACGGCTCACCGCCAGATGTCCAATAGCGGCGATGTGAGCAATGCGCCCAGCGACTACCTGCTCAAGGTTGACAACCCGCTGGTGGTGCCCGTTAACAAGAAGGTGCGCATCATCACAACCGCCAATGACGTGATTCACTCCTTCATGGTGCCGGCCTTCGGTATCAAGCAGGATGCGATTCCCGGCTTTGTGCGTGACACCTGGTTCAAGGCCGAGAAGATCGGGGACTACTACGGTCAATGCGCCGAGCTGTGCGGCAAAGAGCATGCGTACATGCCCATTCATGTGAAGGTGCTCTCTGCCGAGAACTACACCGCATGGGTGGCTGGTGAGATGAAAAAGCTGGCCGCCAAGGCCGATGACCCGAACAAGGTCTGGGCTCTGGCTGATCTGGTGACGCGAGGCGAGAAGGTCTATGCCGCTAACTGCGCAGCCTGCCACCAGCCCAACGGCAAGGGTGCAGGACCCATCAAGGCGCTGGATGGCAGCCCGGTGGTGTTGGGCCCCACGGGCGACATGATGCATGCTGTGCTAGAAGGCCGTGCGAACGGTGCCATGCCAGCCTGGAAGCAGCTGAGCGACACCGATTTGGCTGCCGTGGTGACCTTTGCCAAGAACCACTGGAGTAACAAGACCGGCCAGCTGGTGCAGCCCGCGCAGTTTGTGGCGGCACGTGGCGGCAAGTTCCCTGAAGGTGGCGCTGCCGCCCCTGCAGCACCAGCGGCCGAACCTGCTGCACCTGCACCTGCACCTGCTCCGGCAGAAAGTGCCCCCGCAGCGGCCAGCGAGTCCGGTCCTTACCAGGTCTTTTTTGAATCCGGTAAGAGCACGCTGGACGACAAGGCTCAGGCTGCTGTGAAGAAAGCCGCCGAGTACTGGTCGGCACACAAGGACGGCAAGATTGCACTGTCCGGCTTTGTGGACTCCACCGGTAACGCTGAAAAGAATGCCGAGCTGGCCAAGGAGCGAGCCAAGGCCGTCTCCAAACTGCTGACCGAGAGCGGCATTGCCACCGACCGCATCGAGATGCGCAAGCCTGAGACCATCACGGCCGCAGCGGGAACTGACCAGCAGGCACGCCGTGTTGACATCACGGCCGCCCAGTAAGCCCCGGGTATAGAGACAGATTGGAGAAAAGAATATGAGCGCCGTAGTTCCTCCCGTCCACACCCATGAGGGCCATGGTCACGATGACCATGGGCATGACGACCACCATCACGCTACGCCCACGGGTTGGCGTCGCTGGCTGTTTGCGACCAATCACAAAGACATCGGCACGATGTACCTGCTGTTCTCCTTCACCATGCTGATGGTGGGGGGCGTGCTGGCCATGCTGATTCGCGCCGAGCTGTTTGAGCCCGGCCTGCAGATCGTCAACCCAGAGCTGTTCAATCAGCTCACCACCATGCATGGCCTGATCATGGTGTTCGGTGCCATCATGCCGGCCTTTGTGGGCTTCGCTAACTGGATGCTGCCGCTGCAGATTGGCGCATCCGACATGGCTTTTGCTCGGATGAACAACTTCAGCTTCTGGCTGCTGATTCCTGCGGGCATCATGCTGGTGGGATCGTTCTTCATGCCCGGCGGTGCCCCTGCGGCAGGCTGGACGCTGTACGCGCCGCTGACGCTGCAAATGGGCCCCTCGATGGACACCAGCATCTTTGCGATGCACGTCATGGGTGCCAGCTCCATCATGGGCGCGATCAACATCATCGTGACCATTCTGAACATGCGCGCACCCGGCATGACGCTGATGAAGATGCCGCTGTTTTCCTGGACCTGGCTGATCACGGCCTATCTGCTGATTGCCGTGATGCCCGTGCTGGCAGGCGCCATCACCATGACGCTGACTGACCGCCATTTCGGCACCAGCTTCTTCAATCCCGCAGGCGGCGGCGACCCGGTGATGTACCAGCACATCTTCTGGTTCTTCGGTCACCCCGAGGTCTACATCATGATCTTGCCGGCCTTCGGCATCGTCAGCCAGATCGTGCCCGCCTTCAGCCGCAAAAAGCTGTTTGGCTACACCTCCATGGTCTATGCCGTGGCGGCCATTGCCATTCTGTCTTTCATCGTGTGGGCGCACCACATGTTCACCACCGGCATGCCGGTTACGGGTCAGCTGTTCTTCATGTACGCGACCATGCTGATCTCCGTGCCTACGGCGGTGAAGGTGTTCAACTGGACAGCCACCATGTGGCGCGGCTCCATGACGTTTGAGACTCCCATGCTGTTCGCTGTGGGCTTCATCTTCGTATTCACCATGGGCGGCTTTACCGGACTGATTCTGTCCATGGCTCCCATCGATATTCAGCTGCAGGACACCTACTACGTGGTGGCGCACTTCCACTACGTGCTGGTGGCCGGTTCGCTGTTCTCCATGTTTGCTGGCTACTACTACTGGTCGCCTAAATGGACGGGCGTGATGTACTCCGAAACGCGTGGCCGCATCCACTTCTGGGGCTCGCTGATTTTCTTCAACATCACTTTCTTCCCCATGCACTTCCTGGGTCTGGCCGGCATGCCTCGTCGCTATGCCGACTACCCCATGCAGTTTGCCGACTTCAACATGATTGCCTCCATTGGCGGCTTCGGTTTTGGTCTGATGCAGGTTTACTTCTTTGTCTTCGTGGTGTGGCCTGCCATGCGCGGCCGTGGTGAAAAAGCACCGCAAAAGCCTTGGGAAGCCGCAGAAGGTCTGGAGTGGGAAGTGCCTTCGCCCGCACCGTTCCACACCTTTGAGAACCCACCCAAGCTCGATGAAACCGCCACCAAGGTGATCGGCTGAACAGGAGCGTTGAGATGACAACACAAACCAGAATGCAAGAGCAACGCAAAGCGAATCTGAAACTGGGGCTGATTCTGGCCTCTACAGCCGCCGTGTTCTTTATCGGCTTTGTCGTGAAGATGGCCTGGTTGCACTGAGGCAGCCGGTTGATGCAGTGAATGCAAGGAGGGTGATGTGAGCGTAGCCAAGGAAAACGCGAAGATGGTGGGCAAGCTGGCGATTGTTGCGCTGGGCATGTTTGCGTTTGGCTACGTGCTCATCCCCATCTACAAGCACATCTGCGAGCTGACGGGCATCAACATCTTGTCGCTGTCCGAAAAGCAGGTGCCCGGTGCCGGCGTGGCCGGGCGCGATGTGAAGCTGCCCAGCAATAGCCAGATCGACACCACCCGCACCATCACCGTAGAGTTTGATGCCAATGCGCGCGGCCCCTGGGATTTCAAGCCCGCCAAGCGCTCGGTACAGGTTCACCCCGGCGAGCTGGCGACGGTGATGTATGAATTTCAGAACGTGCAAAACCGCCGCATGGCCGCGCAGGCCATTCCCAGTTATGCACCGCGTCAGGCCACAGCCTACTTCAACAAGATGGAGTGTTTCTGCTTCTCGCAATACACGCTGGAGCCCGGCGAAAAACGCGAATGGCCGGTGGCTTTTGTGATTGATCCGCGCATTTCTAAAGATGTGAAGACCATCACCCTGTCGTACACGTTTTTTGAAGTGGGCGGCAAGACCCCGCCAGCGCCTGTCACTCCTGCTGACAGCACGGCTGCCGTGGCTGCGCCGGGGAGTCATTTATGACGCAGGACGGCAAAAAGTCCAACTTCTGGCGAAGCATCGTCGCCGTGGCGTGGGCCATGCTGGGTGTGCGCAAGGGCAAGGAATACGAGAAAGACTTCGCCAGCATCACGCCGCTGCACGTCATTGGCGTGGGACTGGTGGCGATTGTGATCTTGGTATTAGCGTTGATATGGATCGTCAACCTGGTCGTTTAGCCTAGGCTGAGACG
The DNA here is from genome assembly GCF_036643215.1 of Comamonas sp. Classification (GTDB taxonomy): domain Bacteria; phylum Pseudomonadota; class Gammaproteobacteria; order Burkholderiales; family Burkholderiaceae_C; genus Comamonas. The sequence continues at coordinate 88,322 of NZ_JAVXSJ010000018.1, forward strand.
GGTGCGGCGAAGTGCAAGTGATAGTGGAGCGTCGGTAAAAACAACGATCAACAGCGTCAGGAGCCGAGTGATGAGTGCAACCCATAAGGGCGCGACCCCTTACTACTATGTGCCAGCCGAATCCAGCCATCCCGTGATGGCGGCCATCGGTCTGTTTTTCATGATTCTCGGTGCGGGCACCTGGATCAACGGCCACGAATGGGGAATGTATTCCCTGTACTTTGGCCTGATCTGGTGGCTGTCGATACTGTTTGTCTGGTTCCGCGATGCAGCGCGTGAAAGCGAAGCCGGGCTCTACAGTCGCAAGATTGATCTGTCTTACCGCTGGAGCATGAGCTGGTTCATCTTCTCGGAGGTGATGTTCTTCGGCGCTTTCTTCACAGCCCTGTGGTGGGCGCGCGCGCATTCTGTGCCTGCACTGGGCAGCCTGGCGAACGAGCTGCTGTGGCCCAACTTTCAGGCCGTGTGGCCCAGTGTTGCAGCGGGTGCTACCGCATCGCCCGGCAATATTGTTGAGCCCTTCAAGACCGTGGGCCCGTTCTGGCTGCCCACCATCAACACCGCACTGCTGCTGACATCCGGTGTGACACTGACCATCGCCCACCATGCGCTGCAGGTCAACAACCGCGCGCGCTGCATCAGCTTCATGTGGATGACGGTGATTCTGGGTTGCATCTTCCTGTTCGTGCAGGGCTACGAATACCACCACCTCTACAACGACTACAACCTCAAGCTCAACTCGGGCGTGTTCGGCTCCACCTTCTACATGCTGACTGGCTTTCACGGCTTCCACGTTCTGGTGGGCATGCTGATGCTGTTCTTCATCACTATTCGCCTGATGAAGGGCGACTTCACCGACAAGCACCACTTCGGCTTTGAAGGCGCAGCCTGGTACTGGCACTTTGTGGACGTGGTCTGGGTCTTCCTCTACATCCTCGTTTACTGGATGTGAGAGAGCTGTAGTCACTACTTTTTTCAGAGCGCCTTGCGCTTGTCATCTGAAGGTTTCAGCATTGTTTGATGCTGAAGCCAAAGACAGACAGGCGCAAGGCGCTTGCCTTTGTATAGCGCGGTGAATTGCGAATGGCTGCTTGCGAACGATTAGCTGCCTGGCACCCAGCCCGTAGGCTGAATCCAGCCCATCTTGGCCGCCATCAAAATGCACAGAAAAAGTCCTATAGACAGTGCCACGCGTAAGGCAAGGGCGCGAAACATCTTGCGGCTGCGCTCTGCGTCTTCGGCGGCCGTGCTGGCGCTGCCATCGCCCTTGCGCATCATGAAGAACAGCGCACTGCCAAGGCTCGCCAAAATGGCGAGAAAAGCGAGAATGATCACGAATTTCATGAATGGATTATCTGGTGCGAACTTCCCGAATTCCAGACCTCTGGCGGTTTCTACTGATCTCTTTCGCAGCCCTTGTCTGCACAGGCATAACGGCATCTCTGGGCTTCTGGCAACTGGGCCGCGCCGCGCAAAAGCAGGAAATTTTTGATGCCATGGCGCGCCAGCAGGCGCTGGCACCTTGGGGCAACGCAGAGCTTGCGAGCCAAGTTCCGGCCATCAGTCAAATCCTGAACGATGCGAAGCGCAAAGAGCTGCTACACAGGCCCGCAAAACTGCAAGGCCAGTGGCTGGCCGAGCAGACGGTGTTTCTGGAAAACCGGCAAATGCAGGGCAAGGTGGGGTTTTACGTGCTCACACCGTTTCGCCTTGCTACCCCGCAGGAAGGCACCGTCATCATCGTGCAACGCGGCTGGGCACCGCGCAACTTCATGGATCGCATGGTGTTGCCCCCGGTGCATACGCCTGCTGGCATGGTCACGATTGAGGGCAGACTTGAGGCTCCGCCCTCCAAGCTGATGGAGCTGGAAGGTGCGGATGGCGGGGCAGACCCTGATGGGCAAAAGTCGCGCATCCGACAGAATGCAGACATTGCCCAGTGGGCGCAACAAAGCAGCTTGCCGTTGCTGGCGCTGAGCCTGGTGGAAACCAGCGATGACGCCGCCAGCCAAGGCTTGCTGCGCGACTGGCCGCAAATCAATGCCGGTGTGCAAAAGCACTACGGCTATGCCTTTCAGTGGTTCGGACTCAGTGTTTTGGTGGTGTTGCTTTATGTCTGGTTTCAACTCGTCCGACGCTTTTACCTCCCCCGTCGCGCAGTCCGCATCGCAGCGCCGCGATAGTGAGGGTCGTGAAGGTGATGAGCCGCTGAGCTTTTCAATTCACAGCCTGCCAGACCCTTCGCAAACCCAGATGCAGCAGGCGCGCAGCGGCCGCTGGAAGATGCTGGCCGTGCTGCTGGTCTGCGCTGCGCCTGTGGTGGCTTCTTACTTCACCTATTACGTGCTGCGCCCCACGCAGCAGCGCAGCTATGGCGAACTGATCGGCAGCCAGCCCAGCTTGCCTGATGTGAAGGTGCAAAAGCTCGATGGCACCAGCATGGATTTGCGCAGTCTTCAGGGGCAGTGGCTGCTGGTCAGCACCAGCAATGCCAGCTGCGAAGCGCGCTGTCAGGATCACTTGTATCTGCAGCGCCAGTTGCGTGAAACGCTGGGCCGTGAGAAAGACCGGCTGGACTGGGTCTGGCTCATCAACGACCAGCAACCCGTGAGCGAAAAAATTCTGCCCGCCGCCGAGCAGGCTACAGCGCTGCGCATGCCAGCTGCCGCTATTCAAGACTGGTTGAAGCCTGAGGCCGGCTATGCGCTGGATGAGCATCTGTATGTGGTGGATCCGCAAGGGCACTGGATGATGCGCTTCCCGGCCAATATGGACAAAGCCACGGCAGGCAAGGCCAAGCGCGATCTGGAGCGGCTGCTTCGTGCTTCTTCCTCATGGGATGAGGCCGGGCGGATGGCTGCGGACGCTGCAGAGAAATAAGCATTGAAATGGCTTGTGGCGCATGCAGATAAGGCGCCATTAGCTATCTAAATCATAGTTATTGAGGAGGGCGACATGCAGGCAGAAGTCATGAATGTGGAGAGCATCCCTCAACCCGCTGCGGAGGCAGCGCAGCCGTCATCGCGCTGGGCGCAGTATTACGCGCTGACCAAGCCGCGCGTGGTGCAGCTCATTGTTTTTTGTGCCTTCATCGGCATGGTGCTTGCCGTGCCCGGCACTCCCACCTGGCAGGACTGGGGCCGCATGCTGGCGGCCTGCGCAGGTATCTGGCTGGTGGCAGCAGCGGCAGCGGCTTTTAACTGCCTGGTAGAGCGCACGATTGATGCCCGCATGAAGCGCACCGCCTGGCGCCCCACGGCGCGCGGCGAGTTGTCGCACCGGCAGGCGCTGGTGTTTTCTGCCCTGCTGTGCGCAGCGGGTGCCGCCATCTTGCTGCTGGCCGTCAACGCGCTGACGCTGTGGCTGACGCTGGCCACCTTCATCGGCTATGCGGTCATCTACACGCTGGTGCTCAAGCCACTCACACCACAGAACATTGTGATTGGCGGTGCATCGGGCGCCATGCCGCCCGTGCTGGGGTGGGCCGCGATGACGGGGCAGGTCGGGCACGAGGCATTGCTGCTGTTTCTCATCATCTTTTTGTGGACACCGCCGCACTTTTGGGCGCTGGCGCTGTACCGGGTTGAAGACTACCGCCGCGCGGGCCTGCCTATGCTGCCCGTGACGCATGGCAATGCCTTCACGCGGCTGCAGGTGTTTCTCTACACCGTGGTGCTGTTTGCGGGCTGCCTGCTGCCGTTTGTGGTGGGCATGAGCGGCTATCTGTACCTCTTTGCCGCAGTGGTCCTGGGGTTGGGCTTTTGCGGTTATGGTTGGGCACTGCTGCGCAACTATTCGGATGCGCTGGCACGCAAAACCTTCCGCTTTTCCCTGATTCACCTGAGTTTGCTGTTCGCAGCCCTGCTGGTGGATCACTACCTGACCTGACCCATCATGGATAAACGAGGTGCATTGCGCGCATTCGGCGCTGCAACACTGGCCTGCACAGCCGCCTTCACTCTGACCGCCTGCAAGGACGATAAGAAGCCCTCGTTTCAAGGCGTGGATGTGACAGGCGCTGATTACGCCAAAGACATTCCGCTGACTGACGTGAATGGCCAAAAGCGCAGCCTCAAGGATTTCTCCGGCAAGGTGGTCGCCGTGTTCTTTGGCTATACCCAATGCCCCGATGTCTGCCCGACCACGCTGCAAGAGCTGCTGGAAGTCAAACAGGCGCTGGGAGCTGATGGCGACAAGCTGCAGGCCGTGTTCGTCTCGCTGGACCCTGAGCGCGATACACCCGAAGTGCTCAAGGCCTATCTGGCCAACTTCGACCAGAGCTTTGTAGGCCTGAGCGGTACGCCTGACGAGCTCGCTGCGGTGGTCAAGGACTTCAAGATTTACTTCAAAAAAGTGCCAGGCAAGGCCGAGGGGACTTACACCGTCGATCACTCCGCCGGCACTTATCTGTACGACACCCAGGGCCGCTTGCGCATCTATGAGCGCTATGGCGCAGGCCCGCAGGTGCTGGTGCAGGATGTGAGAGCACTGCTGGGCTGATAGCGCGGCTCCTTGGGGCGCTTGCGTAGATGAGTGCAATCCCTTGAAATTTCTTGTTACACATTTGTGTTTGATGTAGCGCAAGCAGATTGCGCTTGCTGCCGCGCATAGTTGTCGCTTTCAAACACTTGGCAAGGCTTCTCGCCGCGAGCCAGCAGATACATAGCCTCTGATGTTGCATGAGGCGGTTCTGCACGCAGGAATGCCAGAGTGAATGTCTGGAGCGCGTGTATGGCTGAATGCCCTTTTTCATCAATGCTTGAGCCTGTGACCGAGACAGCTATTGCGGACTGTCAGCGTCGACTGGGCCTAGCGTTTTCTGCGTGGAAGGATGAGGTGAGTCTGCCTTCCATGCTGCTGACCCAGCGAGAGCGCTATGCGCTGGATTCTGCTCCTGATGGAATCTTGCTGGTGGGGCGGGATGGGCGCATCGTGGCGGCCAACGCAGCCATGCAAGCCATATCGGGCTATGAATGCAGCGAACTGGAAGGTCAGCAGCTCGATATCCTGCTTCCATCCGAAGTTCAGGCGACGCATGGTCGCTACCTGCGCAGTTATTTTTCTCAGCCCTCGCGCCGCCCCATGGGGCTGGGTGGCGTGTTGTGGCTGCAGCGAAAGCAAGGCAGTGCAATGCCTGTCGACATTGCTCTTGGTTTTTTTGGTGAAGATGGAAATGGCTTGGCTGTAGCCTTTGTCCGGGATGTGACGGAGTTGCACCAGATGCAGCAACGTCTGAAGTTTCAGGCCACCAAGGACACTTTGACCGGCCTTAACAACCGCTGGCAGTTTGGCCAGGAGCTGCAGGAGCAGCTCAAGATCGCTCAGGCTGGCGATGAGTCAATAGCTTTGTTGCAGCTGGATCTGGATAACTTCAAGGCGATCAACGACGGTTATGGGCATGTTGCGGGCGACCAGCTGCTCAGAGAGGTAGCCAGACGGCTGAAAGCTCAGCTGCGCAGCGAAGGCGTTCTGGCCCGGCTGGGTGGTGATGAATTCATTGTACTGCTGGTGGGGGAAAACGCCGCCCGTGCGAAGTTCTGGAGCGATCAGATTCTGGCCGCGCTGTCCATACCTTTCAAACATGATGGGCTGGCGCTGGATTTCGGGGCCAGCATTGGCATCGCGCTGTATCCCGATGATGCACAGACTGGCGATGATCTGATGCGGTTTGCCGATATGGCCATGTACAGCGCCAAGGCGCGGGGTCGTGGCAATGCCGTGTTTTTCGAGCCTTGCATGGGCAAGGAGATGGCCGAGCGTGTGCAGCTGGCCGAGCGCCTGCGCATGGCGCTGAGCTACGGAGGGCTGCAGCTTCACTACCAGCCGCAGGTCAAGGTAGAGAGTGCAAAAGTGGTGGGCGTGGAGGCCTTGCTGCGCTGGAATGATCCGGTACTGGGGAATGTCAGTCCTGTGCGTTTTATTCCGGTGGCGGAGGCCTCTGGACAGATCGTGGCCCTGGGTAACTATGTGCTTGATGCCGCTTGCAAGCAGATTTCCTTGTGGCTCAAGGCTGGTACGCCGTTGCGCGTAGCGGTCAACCTCTCGGCTCATCAGTTGCGACAGGTGAATCTGGTCGAGCAGGTCAGCAGCTGTTTGACGCGATATGAAGTACCGCCGCAATGGCTGGAGCTGGAGATTACGGAGTCGCAGGCCATGCTGAACCCCGAACAGGGGCGTGAAGTGCTGCAAGGGCTGGCGCAGCTGGGGGTGACGATTGCCCTTGATGACTTTGGCACCGGCCATTCATCGCTGGCCTATCTGCAATATTTGCCGCTGCAGCGCGTCAAACTGGGGCGGGAATTTTTGTCTCCATCCCCCTGCCGGGATCGACTGCTGGGCGGCATTGTGCACATGGCCCAGGCGCTGGATCTGGAGGTCGTGGCAGAGGGCGTGGAAGAGGTCGAACAGCTGCAGCTGCTGCGTGACATCGGCTGCGAATTTTTTCAAGGCTGGCTGCATTCCCGCGCCATGCCTGCCGATCAGTTAGACGCGTGGTTAGCAGTGGGCTGAAGAATTGATGACGGGTGACGTTCATTGGGTAGCTTCAGCCGCCTTATGCATCTTGGCCAGTTCGCGTGCTGGAATCGGCAGTTCACCGCTGGCCATGCGCGCAAGCAGAGAATGCAGCATTTCGGTAGACAGCCCGTGCAGCACCAGACGGTAAGCCGCATAAAGCGTTGAATCCGGAACCATGGGGTGCTTGTTATTGAGCAGCACCAGATGCTCGGGCGAGGCCAGAATTTTGGCGCAGTAAATGCCCAGGGTTTCATCCAGCTGCAGCGAGTTGCTGGCGCGCCAGAAGTCGTTGTCGGTCAGCAGCAGCTGGTAGATGGGCGTGTACAGCTCAATGGCGCTTTGCAGATCAATGACGTTGAAGCGCCCGCGTGGCATGTCTTCGAGCTTGAGCTGGGGCTCGTGAATCATCGAAAAATCGGGCTCTGCGACAGGGACCAGCTCTTGCTTGTTTTCACGCAGCGCCTTGTTCAGGCGAATCACAAAGTTGAAGAGGTTGAGGTCGTGCTTGAGGAATAGCTCCTCCTTCACATCGTCAATCTCCATGGGCATTAAAGGCGTGGTGCTGACCTTGGTAGGCGAGTTAGCTGCCACAAACTGCAGCACCTGAGAGCCCAGGTGAAAGTGCCGCATGATGAGCCAGTTGGCCTCTGGCGAGAGAAATTTCTTCATGCCAAAAGCCAGCATGCGGTGCAGCAAGATGGAGTGCGACCAGCGCTTTGGCAGAAAGATTTTCAGCGCCTGAATGAGGATCATCGACAGGCGCGCCATGGGCCGCATGGCGGGCAGAAAAAACTGGCGCGAGCTGCTGCTGCAGTCGCGCAGCCATGCGGCTTTGACGTCATCGGGCAGTGGCGTGCTCTGGTCTAGGTACAGGGCCAGCCAGGGGCTGGGGTCGCGCTCGTCCCAGACATGGTCGTTGAATTCGTTCTTCATCAGGCTGTCCTGCTCGTCTTGTTTTTATTCGGCCAGCACATGCTGGAACTGCATCAGATACATGGCCGCCGTGTGGCGGGCGGTCTGCAGTATGGCTTGCTGGGCCGTGCCTTCGGTGTCCAGGTCCAGTGCCATCTGCACGGCGATCAGCCAGCGCTCCAAATGGTTCTCGTCATTGGCACCGTGATACTCCAGAAAGCGGAAGGCATCGGGTGGCAAGGGCAGGGCAGCGCGCAGCAGCGGCAGCAGGCTGGGCACGATGCGCTGGCCCGTACCTTCAATGATGTAGATGGCGCCCAGCAGCCCGATGGGGTTGGGCGTGGCGGCAAGGCCGTGCAGATAGGCGTTGAGCGCCTCGCCACCGGGGTTGCGGCGCAGTTTGCTGATATCGGTTTCGGTGCCGCCTGCCTTCAGGTAGTCGCTGTGCAGGATTTTGAAGTCGTTTTGCTCTTCACCGGCGTGCAGGTCGATGAGCGAGGCCAGCGTGGCGTAGTCGCCCGTGAGCGATGCTGCGC
>NZ_JAVXSJ010000019.1:0-85871 GCF_036643215.1 Comamonas sp.
TTGCTCATGCGGCGAGCCTAGCGGCTCGCGCAGACTGATTTATGCAACAACGCCATGCCAGACCACTGAGAGCAACACGCGCGTGCGCGCAAGATGGTGAAACTAGAGGTCAGGCTGCGGCCTGTTAATAAAAGTTAAGGTGACGAGGCGGAGGGGTGCAAAAAAAGGCTCCAGCAATCTGCCTTCAAGACCGGGACTGATGCAGGTGTGTTGCGCCTAGGGAGCGTACCGGAGCAGATTGATGGAGCAGCTTGTAGTTCGCTGATGCGAGTCTGGCCTGTCGAATCTATGCAGGGCGGACCTCATAAAACCTCACCTCATGTGCAAACAGAGGCGTCGCCTTGGTGTGCACCTGTGACACCACAAAACGGCAAGATCTGAAGTCAGTGAGGAAAAGCAGCGCCAGCAGGCTTGCAGCGTTAAGACCAAAATTCTGTACCGGCGGCTACACAGGGGCTACACGGAGCAAAAAAGAAGAAAAGCCCGCTATCGTTTAGATAGCGGGCTTTTCTTTATTTACTTGGTGCCGGAGACATGAATCGAACACGCGACCTTCTCATTACGAATGAGCTGCTCTACCGACTGAGCTACACCGGCGTTAGTCGAAAATTATAGCGCTTTTTCGTCCGCTTCCAGGTGGTAGCGGGTTACGCGTTCCACTTCGTTCTTGGATCCGAGGACGACGCTGACGCGTTCGTGGAGCTGGGTGGGCTGGATGTCCAGAATGCGCTCGCGGCCGTTGGTGGCCATGCCGCCGGCTTGTTCGATCAGCCAGCTCATGGGGTTGGCTTCGTACATCAGGCGCAGCTTGCCGGGCTTCAGTGGCTCGCGCTTGTCCCAGGGGTACATGAAGACGCCGCCGCGGCACAGGATGCGGTGTACGTCGGCGACCATGGCTGCTACCCAGCGCATGTTGAAGTCCTTCTGGCGCGGGCCTTCCTTGCCGGCCAGCACTTCGTCCACATAGCGCTTCACGGGTTCGTCCCAGTGGCGCATGTTCGACATATTGATGGCGAATTCCTTGGTGTCTTCAGGGATCTTGACGTTCTCTTCGACCAGCAAGAAGGAGCCTTGCTCGCGATCCAGGGTAAACATGGCAACGCCGTCACCCACAGTCAGCACCAGAGTGGTCTGGGGGCCGTAGATGCAGTAACCGGCGGCCACTTGCTGAGTGCCGGGCTGGAAGAAGTCGCTTTCATGAACGCCGGGGTGGCCTTCAGGCTTCTTGAGTACGCTGAAGATGGTGCCAATCGACATGTTGATGTCGATGTTGGATGAGCCATCCAGCGGGTCAAACATCAGCAGGTATTCGCCCTGAGGATAACGGTTGGGCACCACGTAGATGCCTTCCATTTCTTCGGAGGCCATGGCTGCCAGGTGGCCGCCCCATTCGTTGGCTTCGATCAGTGTTTCGTTGGCGATGATGTCCAGCTTTTTCTGCACTTCGCCTTGCACGTTTTCGCTGCCGGCCGTGCCCATCACGTCACCGAGTTCGCCCTTGTTCACGGCAAAGCTGATGCGCTTGCAGGCGCGGGCTACCACTTCCAGCAGCAGGCGCAGCTGGCCGGGAATGAGGCCGTCCACGCGTTGCTGCTCGACCAGGTAGCGGGTCAGGCTGATGTTCTTTTTCATGGTTCAACTCCTAAAAATACGAGCAGATGCGTTGATGGGGTGTGCATCTGCTAATGATCTGCATTTCAGTGCCCCTTGCGCTAAGCGGCGCAGGGGTACTTGTCAGTCCGCCAGCGCGCGGGTAATCACCTCGCGCACATCGTTGGACAGGTCGGTCTTGGCGGCTACGCGCTTAAGGGCTGTGCGGGCTGCGGCGCGGTAGGGCTCGGGCAGCTTTTTCCAGCGGTCCATCACGCGGGTGAGGCGGGCGGCAACTTGGGGGTTGAAGCCATCAATCTCGATCACGCGATCGGCCCAGAAGGCATACCCGGCGGCGTCGGCGCGGTGGAAGGCGCCAGCGTTGTTGCAGTAGCTGAAGATCAGGCTGCGTGCGCGGTTGGGGTTCTTGATCTGGAAGTCAGGGTGCTTCATCAGCGCCTGGACAGCGGGCAGCACATTGCCGCCGCGGTCGCTGGCAGCGCCTTGAAGGGCAAACCATTTGTCCAGCACCAGCGCATCGTTCTTGAACAGCGCATGAAAGCGTTGCAGTGCCTGCTCTGCCAAGGGGCTTGCGCTGTAGACCAGAGCAGCCAGAGCGGCCATGCGGTCGGTCATGTTGCCTGCATCCTTGCAGCGCTGGTAGGCCTTGCCGGGCCAGATGGTGTCACCTGTTTGAGCAGCATTCAGGCACAGCATGGAGAGGGCACGACCGGCGAGGGCGCGGCGGCCTGCGCTGACATGGTCAGGCGTGTAGGCACCGGTGTCGCGGTTGGCTTCCCATGTGGCTTCCCATTCGGGTTGCAGCGTGGTGGCCAGTTGCAAGATCATGGCTTCGCGCACGGCGTGCACGCGTTGCGGGTCGACCTCGGCCAGCTGTTCGGCGATGTAGCTCTCGGATGGGAGCGTGAGCACCAGGTCCTTGAACGCTGCGTCCAGCTTGTCATCTTGCAGCACGCGGCGCATGGCTTGCACAAAATCTGCGGGCAGAATTTCAGTGCCAGATTGGCCGCTAGCGCTTGCTGTATTAGCGGGAGCAGCTATAGACTTGAGAGCGTAGCGCAGACCCAGACGCTGGCTGGCTTCCCATTGGTTGAATGGGTCACTGTCGTGTGCCAGCAGGGTCAGCAGATCGGCATCGCTGAATTCGCAGTCCAGCACCACGGGGGCGCTGAAGCTGCGCAGCAGTGATGGGACAGGGGCTTCTGGCACGTTGGTGAAGACAAAGCTTTGTTCGGCTTCGGTCAGCACCAGCATGCGGCTGGCGCCTTGAGCAGCTTTCTCGCCTTGTAGTTGCAGCGCAATGGCTTGACCGGCAGCCGTGAGCAGGCCCATTTGCACGGGAATGACAAAAGGCAGCTTCTCGCTCTGGCCCACGGTGGGGGCGCAGCTTTGCGATAGCGTCAACGTGTAGGTCTGCGCGGCAGCGTCGTACTGGCCCACGGCCTTGAGCACGGGCGTGCCGGCTTGGCTATACCAGCGGCGGAACTGCTGCAGGTTCTGGGCCAACGCCGATTCGGGGTTGGCATCGGCAATGGCTTGCGAGAAATCGTCGCAAGTCACCGCGTGGCCGTCATGGCGCTCGAAGTACAGCTTCATGCCCTTGGCAAAGCCTTCGCGGCCTACCAGGTTGTGCTGCATGCGCACGACTTCCGCGCCCTTTTCGTAGATCGTGACCGTGTAGAAGTTGTTGATCTCGATATAGCTGTCGGGGCGCACGGGGTGAGCCATGGGGCCGGCATCTTCAGGGAACTGCACGGTGCGCAGCACACGCACATCGTCGATGCGCTTGACGGCCCGCGCCGATGCGGCACCCGCCATGTCCATGCTGAATTCCTGATCGCGGAAGACCGTGAGGCCTTCCTTGAGCGAGAGCTGGAACCAGTCGCGGCAGGTGACGCGGTTACCTGTCCAGTTATGGAAGTATTCGTGGCCGACGACGGATTCGATATTGGCGTAGTCGGTATCGGTGGCCGTAGCCTGGCTGGCCAGAACGTACTTCGTGTTGAAGATGTTCAGGCCCTTGTTTTCCATGGCGCCCATGTTGAAGTCGCTGGTGGCGACGATCATGAAGCGGTCCAGGTCAAGGCTCAGACCAAAGCGCGCCTCATCCCATGCCACAGAGTGCATGAGGGAGTTCATGGCGTGCTCGGTCTTTTCCAGATCGCCGGGGCGCACAAAGACTTGCAGCAGGTGCTCGTTGCCGGCACGGCTCTTGATCTTTTGCTCGCGGGCGACGAGGTTGCCAGCGACCAGTGCAAACAAGTAGCTGGGTTTTTTGTGCGGATCGACCCACTTGGCAAAGTGGCGGCCATCTTCCAGCTCACCGGACTCCACCAGATTGCCGTTGGACAGCAGCACCGGGTACTGAGCCTTGCTGGCGCGCAGTGTGACGGTGTACATGGCCATCACATCAGGGCGGTCCAGGAAGTAGGTGATGCGGCGGAAGCCTTCTGCTTCGCACTGCGTGAAGAACGTGTCCTCGCTCACATACAAGCCCATGAGCTTGGTGTTCTTGGCGGGGCAGCAGGTGGTGAAAATCTCCAGCTCTACAGGCTCATTGCCTTCGGGCAGGTTCTCCAGCACCAGCTGGTCGCCGTCCATCTTGAACGAGGTTCCACCGCCGTTGACCATGACACGGGCCAGATTCAGCTCGTCACCATCAAGGCGCAGAGCCTGAGCTGGCACATCGGGGTTGCGGCGCACGCGCATCTTGCTCAGCACGCGCGTCTTGGCCGGGTCCAGGTCAAAAGTCAGATCCACCGTGTCGATCCACCAGGCCGGAGCCTCGTAGTCGGCGCGGTAAATGGCGGTGGCCGGGGCTTGCCCGTCACGCAGTTGCAGCATATCGATTCCTTTCGAGGATCAGAGGCCTTGCTTGAGCGAGGCTTCGATAAACACATCCAGGTCGCCGTCCAGCACCTTCTGGGTGGCAGAGACTTCGACGTTGGTGCGCAAGTCCTTGATGCGGCTGTTGTCCAGCACATAGGAGCGGATCTGATGACCCCAGCCCACATCGGTCTTGGTGTCTTCGAGCTTTTGCTGCTCTTCCTGGCGCTTGCGCATCTCGTAGTCATACAGACGCGAGCGCAGGCGTTGCCATGCCACATCACGGTTGCTGTGCTGCGAGCGGCCATCCTGGCACTGCACCACGATGCCTGTGGGCATGTGGGTCAGGCGCACGGCAGAGTCGGTCTTGTTGATGTGCTGACCACCAGCGCCAGAGGCACGGTAGGTGTCGGTACGCACGTCAGACGGATTGATGTTGATCTCGATAGAGTCATCAATCTCGGGGTAGACGAACAGCGACGAGAAGCTGGTGTGGCGGCCGCCGGACGAGTCGAACGGGCTCTTGCGCACCAGGCGGTGCACGCCGGTTTCCGTGCGTAGCAGGCCATAGGCGTACTCGCCTTCCACCTTGATGGTCGCGCTCTTGATGCCGGCTACATCGCCCGGAGTCTCTTCTTCGACTGTCGCCTTGAAGCCTTTGCGCTCGGCGTACTTCAGGTACTGGCGCAGCAGCATGCTGGCCCAGTCACAGGCTTCGGTACCACCGGCACCGGCTTGAATGTCGATGAAGCAGTTCAGCGGATCGGCCTCACCACCGAACATGCGGCGGAACTCGAGTTCTTCGATCAGCGGCTTGAGCTTGGCGGTTTCGGCTTCGATGGTTTCAAGGCCGGCGTCATCGCCTTCTTCCTTGCTCATCTCGAACAACTCGGCGTTGTCAGCCAGCTCGGCGGTGAGCTTTTCCAGCGTCAGCACGACGTTGTCGAGCGACTTCTTTTCCTTGCCCAGCTCCTGTGCCTTTTTGGGGTCGTTCCAGACGGCAGGGTCTTCCAGCGAGGCGTTTACTGTGCGCAGGCGTTCGTATTTAGCATCGTAGTCAAAGATACCTCCGGAGATCTGCCGTGCGCTCGGACAGATCTTGGAGGGTGTTGCCGATAGAGTTGACGCGTTCTGCTTCCATGGTGAATCCGTAGTGTTCTTGTTGATAAATAACTGCTGATTTTCTCATGCCAAGGGGCTGCGGCGCTGCAATGGCCTTTGAGAGGGTTTTTACAGCGCCATTAGCGCGGTATTTTCAGGGACTGCAGCGTTTGTAACAGCTGCATCACTTTTATTCATAAGACCTGTTACCTCGGGTAACAAATCCTGCATAGAATTCTCAAAGCCTTGCTGAAGGCGTCTTCTCTCAATGGGTTCACCGCCTGTCTCTGCGCCTGCCGGTATCCGGCCTCACCGGTCGTCGGTTTCTTACTCCTCCCCCTCATGACATTCTTTCGCAATCTCAAGCTGGCTCATAAGCTGCTGGTGTCTTTTGTGTTTATCTTGCTGATCAGCGCGGTATCGGGCCTGTATGGGCTGGTTCAGATGGAGCGCGTCAACGCCACGGCCACAGATCTGACTCGCCAGTGGCTGCCCGCTGCGCGCACCTTGCAGGACATGCGCTACCAGCTGCAGCGCTACCGCTCGCAGACCATGCAGCATGTGATCGCGCAGACGACCGAGGAAATGGCGGCGTATGACAAAAGCATGCCCAGGCTGTGGGATGAGCTGCTGAAGAACCAGCAGGATTACGCCAAGTACATCAAGACCGATAAAGAGCGCGCGCTGCTGGCTGATGTGGGCAAGCAGCTGCAGAGCTATGCGGAGCAGACGGCCAAGGTGGTGAAGTATTCGCACCAGTTGCTCAGTGACGACGCTGGCGAGATTCTGCGTGGCGATGCGCTCAAGATCGTTCTCAACATTAACGCTCAGATTGATGAGCTGGCTGAGATCAATGCACAGGCCACCGAGGCCGCCAATCAGGCTGGCGATGACTTGTATGGCGCTGCCCGTTGGTGGGTTATCGCGCTGCTGCTGGGTGCCATGGCCACCGGCGTGACTCTGGCCGTGCTGATTGCACGCTCTATCTCGCGGCCGCTGGAGTCGGCAGTAGAGCTGGCGCAGTCTGTGGCGAAGGGCGATCTCAGCGGCCAGATCACAGTGCAAAGCAAGGATGAAATTGGCCAGCTGCTGCAGGCGCTCAAGGATATGAACACCAGCTTGCAGCGTATTGTGGGGCAGGTGCGTCAGGGTACGGACTCCATCGCCTCGGCCAGCAGCCAGATTGCCAGCGGCAATCAAGATCTGTCTTCACGCACCGAAGAGCAGGCCAGTTCGCTGGAGCAGACTGCGGCCTCCATGGAAGAGCTGACCTCTACCGTGCAGCAAAACGCGGGCAATGCCCAGCAGGCCAATCAGCTGGCCGCTGCTGCATCGCAGGTCGCCGTGCGTGGCGGTGCCACGGTGGCGCAGGTGGTGCAGACCATGTCGGCCATCAATGATTCATCGCGCAAGATTGTGGACATCATTGGCGTGATTGACTCCATCGCCTTTCAGACCAATATTCTTGCGCTGAATGCGGCGGTGGAGGCGGCACGTGCTGGCGATCAAGGTCGCGGCTTTGCCGTGGTGGCGTCTGAAGTGCGTACGCTGGCCCAGCGCTCGGCCGAGGCAGCCAAGCAGATCAAGCAGCTGATTGATGACTCTGTTGCCAAGGTCCAAGAGGGCGGCAATCAGGTCGATGAGGCGGGCAGAACCATGGACGAAATCGTGATGAGCGTGCGCCGCGTCACCGACATCATGGGTGAGATCTCGGTGGCCAGCCACCAGCAAACCTCGGGCATTGAGCAAGTGACGCAAGCCGTCACGCAGATGGATCAGATGACCCAGCAAAATGCCGCGCTGGTGGAAGAAGCCGCTGCAGCGACGGATGCCTTGCGCGGACAGGCGGCAGCGCTGGCCGAGACCGTGAGCTTCTTCAAGCTCGATGCACAGGCCATGCCGGCTCTGGCACCAACTGCCCATTTTCGCCAAGCAACCGTTCGAGTGATGGCACCTGCGCAGGCCCGGCCATCTATCAAGCCTGCTGGTAAAGCAGCAGCCAGCCCGGTGGCTTTGTCCGCCAGCAAGCCGGTTGCCAAGCCCAAACCCGGCAGCACAACGGCAGGTGATGACGAATGGGAGACTTTTTAAGGTCGAAGCCGAGGGCTTGTGAGCCTAGCGCTGCAGCCGCTTGCGGCGCAGCGCGCGCTCCCAGAGCTCAAACCCCAGTTCGCTGATGAGCGCCAGCCCGGCGGCGGGCAGGGCGCCTGCCAGCATCAGCGCGCTGTCGTTCAGGGCCAGGCCGGTAACGATGCGCTCTCCCAGTCCGCCAGCGCCAATAAAGGCGGCAATGGTGGCCGTGCCAATCGCAATGGCGCAGGCGGTGCGTATGCCCGCAGTGATCGTTGGCATGGCAATGGGCAGCTCAATCCATCGCATCAGCGTAGTGCGGGACATGCCCAGCGCCAGCCCGGCGTTGCGCAGTCCGGGTGAGACTTCAGCCAGACCCGCGCAGGTATTGCTCAAAATGGGCAGTATGGAATAGGCCGTTAATGCCACCAGTGCGGGTGCGCGTCCAATAGCGCCCATCGCCGCAATCAGCACGGCCAACAGGGCCAGCGAGGGAATGGTCTGCATGACCCCCGCCGCCCCCAGCGCCAGCGCCCGCAGCCGGGTATGCGGAAACAGCGCAATGCCTGCTGGCACAGCAATCAGCACCGCAATGCCCACTGAAACCAGCACCAGCAGCAGGTGCTGCCCAGTCAGCCGCCACAAGTCATCGGCCACCAGCCGTTGCCAAAGCTGGCTTGCAAAGCTGCGGGTCTGATGCTGGGCCGATGAGGGCTGCGCTGCACCGCTGGTGAACTGGCGGGCAATGCTGGAAAAGCTCTGGCCCTGCAACTCAGCCTGCGCGTTCATCTGAATCATCTGCGCTTCATTGATGCGGCCTTGCAATGACTGCAGCGCGGCCCATGCGGCGGGCTGGCGCTGGGGTAGGTCAGCGCGGTACAGCAGCACGGCGTCGTAACGCGGAAAGTAGGCCTTGTCGTCTTGCAGCACCTGCAGCTTCAGAAAATCAATCTTGGCATCTGTGGTGTAGATGTCCATCAGGTCAATGTGCTGCTGAGAAATGGCTTCATAGGCAATGCCGTGGTCCAGCCCCTTGGGCGTGGCGCTGAGCTGGTAGCGCTGAGCCAGCCCTTTCCAGCCATCGGCGCGGCCCATGAATTCGTTGGACAGGCCGTAGCGCAGCTCGGGGTGGCGGGCCAGATCGCTGAGCTGGCTAATGCCCAGCTTGCGTGCCGTGTCGCGGTGCATGGCTAGCGCATAGCCGTTGTTAAAGCCCAGCGGCACGCTCGCCGCAAATCCCATGGGCGCGAGGGCGCGGTTTAGCTCGGCCAGATTGCTGTGCGCTGGGTCTTTGATGATTTCCTGCGCAATGGTGCCGGTGTACTCAGCATAGACATCAATCTGGCCCGAGCGCAGGGCCTCATAAACGATGGCGGTATTGCCTAGCCCTTGGCGCAGCTGCGTTTTGACGCCTGCGCTCTGCGCGGTCTGGGCCAGTATTTCGGCCAGGATATAGGACTCGGTAAAGCGTTTGGAGCCCACGCGCAGCGGCTCAGTGGATGGCGTTTGTGCAGAGACTAGCGAGGAAATCAGCAGGCACCATGCGGCCAGAGCGATGGTCAGCAGTCGATGGGCAAGCTTCATCGGGCCACTATAGCAAGCCGGTCTGGCGGGTTTGATGCTATTAATAGAGAAGCTGCTTGCGCCTTATTTATATTGATTTTGAATAGTTTTGTATTTGAACTGAATGCAAATCCAGCGCAAGCAGCTTCCTGATTGATAGCGGTAGGAGCATCCAGGAAAAATGAAAACCCCGCAGCCATCGGCATGCGGGGTCGCTTTCAAGCGCTGGCTGAAACTTAGCCGCCGCGTGTCACCGGCACTTCGGCGTTCTTGCCGTAGCTGCCGTACTTGCCCAGTTCCCACTTGGCAATGGCGTTGCGGTGTACTTCATCCGGGCCGTCGGCAAAGCGCAGTGTGCGCGCTGCCGCGTAGGCATAGGCCAGAGGGAAGTCATCACACATGCCGCCGCCGCCGTGCACTTGCATGGCCCAGTCGATGACCTCGCAGGCCATGCTGGGTGCGACCACCTTGATCATGGCGATCTCGGTGCGGGCTACCTTGTTGCCAGCCACGTCCATCAGCCAGGCGGCTTTGAGTGTCAGCAGGCGGGCCATGTCGATCTTGCAGCGCGCCTCGGCAATGCGTTCTTGCGTCACGGTCTGCTGGGCCACGGTCTTGCCAAAAGCGGTGCGGCTGCTGGCGCGCTTGCACATCAGCTGCAGCGCACGCTCGGCCAGACCGATGAGGCGCATGCAGTGGTGAATGCGGCCTGGGCCAAGGCGACCCTGAGCGATTTCAAAGCCACGGCCCTCGCCCAGCAGGATGTTGCCCACGGGCACCCGCACGTTTTCAAAATACATCTCCATGTGGCCGTGGGGCGCATCGTCATAGCCCATCACGTTCAGCGGGCGAACGATGCGAATGCCCTTGGCATCAGCCGGGATGATGATCATGCTCTGCTGAGAGTGCCTGGCGGCCTCGGGATCGGTCTTGCCCATGGTGATGTAGACCGCGCAGCGTGGGTCGCCAGCACCGGAAATCCACCACTTGTGGCCGTTGATGACGTATTCGTCGCCCTGGCGTTCGATGCGGGTGCAGATATTGGTGGCGTCTGACGAGGCTACTTCGGGCTCCGTCATGGCGAAGGCGGAGCGAATCTTGCCCTCCAGCAGAGGCTTGAGCCAGCGGTCTTTCAGCTCGGCACTGCCGTAGCGGGCAATGGTTTCCATATTGCCGGTGTCGGGCGCCGAGCAGTTGAAAACTTCAGAGGCCCAGGGCACGGCACCCATGATTTCGGCCAGCGGTGCGTATTCCTGGTTGGTCAGGCCTGCTCCGTGGTAGCCCGAGGCTTCGGCGCTGTCTACGGGCAAAAACAGGTTCCACAGGCCGGCGGCCTGGGCCTTGGGCTTGAGCTTTTCAATGGTCTCAAGTGGCGTCCAGCGCTTGCCGGCGGCGGTGTTGGCCAGCAGTTCGGCGGCATAGTCTTTCTCTGCCGGGTAAATGTATTCATCCATGAACTTGAGCAGGCGTTGCTGCAGGTCCTTGGTCTTGGGCGCGTAGTCGAAGTCCATGAGTGCTCCTTGTTATCAGACGAAAAAATGTCGTGGTTAAAAACTTAGCTGCGCTGGGCGAAGGACCAGGCCAGCTCAGCCATGGGGCGGGCGGTGTCGCCAGAGGCCTTGGCCTGGGCGCTGGAGGCCGTTCCGGCTTCCACGCGCTTGGCAATGCCTTGCAAAATCGCCGCGATGCGGAACATGTTGTAGGCCAGGTAAAAGTTCCAGTCGCGGTGCAGCGTGGCGATGTCTTGCAGGTCCGTGCGTTCGCAGTAACGGCGGATGTAATCGGCCTCGGCAGGAATGCCTAAAGCGGCAATATCCAGCCCCGCAATGCCACGGCCCAGCTCGGCCGGGATATGCCAGCTCATGCAGTGGTAGCTGAAGTCGGCCAGTGGGTGGCCCAGCGTGGACAGCTCCCAGTCCAGCACGGCGATCACGCGCGGCTCGGTGGGGTGGAACATCAGGTTGTCCAGCCGATAGTCGCCATGCACGATGGAGACGCGGCTCTCATCTCTGGCGCTGGCGGGCATGTTGGCGGGCAGCCATGCCATCAGCTGGTCCATCTCGGGAATGGGCTGGGTGACGGAGGCGACGTATTGCTTGCTCCAGCGGCCAATCTGGCGCTCGAAATAGTTGCCGCTCTTGCCATAGTCGGCCAGACCCTGATCGGCAAACTTCACGCTGTGCAGGGCCGCAATCACGCGGTTCATCTCGTCATAAATCTCGGCGCGCTGCTCGGGCGTCATGCCGGGCAGGGACTGATCCCAGAGTACGCGGCCCTCCATAAATTCCATGATGTAGAAGGCGCGGCCCATGATGGATTCGTCCTCGCACAGCGCATACATGTGCGGCACGGGCACATCGGTGCCAGCCAGACCCTTCATCACGCGGTACTCGCGCTCAATCGCATGAGCCGAAGGCAGCAGCTTGGCCACCGGGCCGGGCTTGGCACGCATCACATAACTTTTGCCGGGCGTGACCAGCTTGTAGGTGGGGTTGGACTGGCCACCCTTGAACATCTCAACCTGCAGCGGCCCCTCAAAGCCCTGGACATGCTGACTTAGCCAGGCGGTCATCACCTCGATATCAAAAGCATGCTGATCTGACACCGCGCGGGTGCCGACGAAATGGTCAAAAGTGCTCATGCAGGTTCAATCCTTTGTTCGATTTGTGGTGGCCAAGGCGCAGCCCGCCACGCGCCACGAAAGGTGCAGCGAGCGAATGCGTGAAGGAGAAGAGAGGGGCAGAACGCCCGGAAAGCCTGATTGGTCGAATGCAACCAAGGCAAAAGAGTCTGTCAGCGTGCGCTGAACTTTAAAACTGGCGCAACCTAGGCCAGGGATGCCAAGCAAGAGCCGTCTCGCAGCGATGGCATCGTCCCCCTCCCGCAAAGCGAGAGAGGGGGAAGCCGCAAAGCGGCTCAGGGGGAGTCCTAATGATCCGTATCGGCAATCCGCAGCAGCGTAGCCCGGTCGCGCACGATCAGACCGCCCGGTTCGATGCGAATCACATCCTCGCGCTCCATGGACTTGAGTTCCTGATTCACACGCTGGCGCGATGCACCCAGCAGCTGTGCCAGCTCTTCTTGCGCCAGATGCAGACCGATGCGAATCTCGCTGCTGTCCGACAGGCTCATCACGCCATAGCTGCGTGTGAGGTGCAGCAACTGCTTGGCCAGACGCGCACGCAGCGGCAAAGTGTTGAGGTCTTCCACCAGACCGTAGAGCTGGCGAACCCGGCGCGCGTTCAGGCGCAGCATGGCTTCGGAGAACTCCACATGCTGGGAAAGAATGCGCTTGAAGTCCGCCTTGGAGACGCACATCAGCGTGGTCTCGCCATGGGCATAGGCATCGTGCGTGCGTTTGTCGCCGTCCAGGATCGCCACATCGCCGAACCAGATGCCCGGCTCCACATAGGTCAGCGTGATCTGCTTGCCCGTGATGGAGGTGGAGCTGACTCGCACCGCACCACGTGCGCAGGCAATCCACTCCTCGGGCGGTTCGCCGCGAGCGCAGATGAGCATTCCATCTTTGTATCGTTTGACGTAAGCGCATCGAAGAATGTCGTGCCGCAAAGAGGGCGAAAGGGATGAAAACCAGCGACCAGAGTTGATCGCCTCACGTTCTTCAATACTAAGAATTGGTTCGTCCATGTTCTGTCTTATGCGTGACTGGTAACCGGCCCATTGTCGCGTGTGGGACCGGTGCTGCAGGGGTTGTAAGGCTCAGGGTTGTCACCTGTGCGTCCACTTGTACTGCGAAGTGGGCTTGCGCCAATGCAGAAAACCCAGATCGAGAGGGGCTTCTCGGGCTGCCTGAAACAGAAATGCCCGCAGGCAGCGGGCATTCGGAGTTTTAAATAGAAATAGCTGCTAGCGCTTGTATATCAAGCGCTAGCAGCTATTGTTTTGGGAGTTTTGACGCTTTTAAACAGCTGCCTGCATGCGCTCCAGCAAGTGCTTGGCAGCCGCTTCCGGGTCTGCGGCGTTGACCAAAGCGCGTACCACGGCGATGGAACCCACACCTGTGGCGCGTACGGCGGGGAACATGTCTTCAGAGATACCGCCAATCGCGACCAGCGGGTACTGCTTCATCAAACGCACATAAGCGGCCAGACGCGCCAGACCTTGGGGTGCCGTGGCCATCTTTTTGAGCGTGGTGGGGAAGACCGCGCCCAGCGCGATATAGCTGGGCTGCACGGCATGGGCGCGCACCATTTCGGCGTAACCGTGGGTAGAGACGCCAAAGCGCGTGCCCGATGTGCGAATGGTCTCCAGATCACGATGACCGATCACATCCAGGTCTTCTTGCCCGACGTGGATGCCGTAGGCACCCGCATCCAGCGCGGCCTGCCAATGGTCGTTGATGAACAGATGTGCGCCGGTGTCCTTGACCGCATCGACAGCGGCCTTGATCTCGCGGGCTACAGCGGCTTTGTCATCGGACTTGAAGCGCAGTTGCACCGTGGGCACGCCAGCGCGGGCCATGCGGCCCACCCATTCGGCAGTGGGTAGCACGCCATACAGGCCCAGATTGCGCGGGCAGTGGGCAAAGGCCTGCGCGGGGTCAGCGCCACTCAGGCCAAAGTCACGCGGCTCATCGGGCCAGTGCGTGACGTCGAACTGGTTGGTGCGCTCGCTCTGGCGCTGCCAGGCTTGAGCCAGAGTCTCCGCATCCACGGCAATAAAGCCCAGCGCACTGCAGGCCTCAAGCGCGGCCAGATAGGCGGGCTCGCCACGCAGCGCAGGCGGCACGGGCTGAGGTGTCAGTTCGACCGAGTTGGCGTCGTGGTGCAACTGCGCGCCAAAGGCCGCGCCATGCTGGTGAATGAGGGCTTGTGCCAGTGCCTGAATTTCTGCGGAGTCCATGATGGCGGCCTTTATTCCTGATGCCAGAAAGGGGTGCCGAGCACGGGGGTGCTGGGCTGGGCGGAGTTCTGCTCGGCCATGGCACCTGCGCGGTGTGCGGCGTGACCGGCGTTGACGGCATCCGAGAAGGCTCCGGCCATGGCCACGGGGTCTTCAGACAGAGCGACGGCGGTGTTCAGCAAAACGGCGTCATAACCCCACTCCATCACCGTGCAGGCATGCGATGGGCGGCCCAGACCGGCATCCACAATCAGCGGCACCTTCAGGCGCTCGCGCAGCATTTGCATGGCGTAGGGGTTGACGGGACCACGGCCCGTGCCAATGGGCGCGGCCCAGGGCATGACGGCCTGGCAGCCCACATCCACCAGCTTTTGGCACAGCACCAGGTCGTAGGTGGTGTAGGGCAGCACCTGAAAACCGTCCTTGATGAGGATGGAGGCGGCTTCGACCAGGTTCAGCGTATCGGGCTGCAGCGTGTAGTCGTCGCCGATCAGCTCGAGCTTGATCCAAGGGGTGTCAAACACTTCACGGGCCATCTGGGCCGTGGTGACGGCTTCTTGAATCGTCATGCAGCCAGCGGTATTGGGCAGCACGGGCACGTTCAGCTTGCGCAGCAGCTCCCAGAAACTGGCACCGTTTTCGGCGGCATCGGCCGTATTGCTGCCCTGGCGGCGCAGCGAAGCGGTGACCATGGCGGGCTTGGAGCGCTCAACAGCTGCTTCCAGAATCGCTGGCGATGGATAGCGCGAAGTGCCCAGCAGCAGGCGGCTTTCAAAGCGCTGGCCGTAGAGAACCAGTGCGTCGTCGGTAGTCTTGGTGTTCATGATTTGTTCTTGTTGGTTTTAGCCGCCGGTAACGGGGGAGATGACTTCCATCTTGTCGCCCTCGTTGAGCGTGTGAGCGGCGTACTGCGTCTTGGGCACAAAAATCGTATTGACCGCCACGGCAAATGGGGGCTTGGCCTGCATTTGCGCCAGCGCATCGGCCACTGTGGCGTTGGCTTGCAGGTCGGTGGCTTGCTGGTTGAGGGTGATCTTCATGGCTTTACAACGAAAAAATAGGCTGGCGCTAACTTAAACCCCTGCGCCGCATTGCTTGTGCGCGCTGCGGGTGCAAGTGCTGTGCGCCAAAGTTCAGGCTCGGTGGATTGCGACATCAAATTCGCGGGCCAGTGGCGAGTCATTGTGGTCCACCAGCTCCAGCACCACGTCCAGCATGGCGGGCGAGATCATGAAGCCGTGGCGGTACAGGCCATTGACTTCCATGGTGCGCGGGGCCATCAGGCGTATGGCGGGCAGATTATCGGGCAGGGTGGGGCGGCACTGGGTGGCGATCTCCACAATCCGGCCTTCGGCAAAGCCGGGGTGCACGGTGTAGGCGGCAGAGAGCAGCTCCAGCGTCGAGCGCACGCTGGCGGGCGACATATCGTCGGACTCGATCTCGGTGGCGCCAATGACGAACAGGTGATCTTCCTTGGGCGCGATATAGATGGGGTAGCGCGGATGAATCAAACGCGTGGGGCGGGCCAGCGTGACTTCAGGCGCATGAATACGCACCACCTCGCCGCGAATGCCGCGCAAATCCTTCCACTGCGTGCGGGCGCCCAGACCCCGGCAATCAAACACAAAGTCGGGCTGACCCGCTTCGCCGGGGCGGAAGTCGCTCAACTCGCGCGGGCTGTCCCAGTGCAGGTTAACGCCCAGAGCGGTGAGCTTTTCCACCAGCGCAGCCAGCAGCTGGCGGTTGTCCAGCTGACCTTCGCCGGGCAGGTACACGGCCTGGTTGAAGCGGCCTTGCAGCGCGGGCTCGCACTCCTGCAGCGCAGCGCCCGTTTTTTCTTCCATGGCCGGCAGGCTGGGGTTGATGCGGCGGTTTTTCTCCAGCAGGCCGAAAAAGCGTGCGGCATCGCTCTGATCCTGGCGGTGCCAGAGAATCAGCGTGCCGTTTTGCTGCAGAAACACCGGCTGGTTCAATTGACCGATCAGCTCAGGCCAGCGGTTCAGCGCGTGCTGGCCCATGCGCACCACGCCGGGCTCGGTAATGGCCGACTCGGCCAGCGGCGCCAGCATGGCAGCGGCCACGCGTGCGGCAGCGCCATCGCCTTGCGGGCCATGGGCGTCATAGAGATCAATGGAGTGACCGCGCTGGGCCAGCGCCAAGGACAGGAGGCGACCCATGAGGCCGCCGCCCAGAATGGCGATCTTTGAAGAAGCTTGTAGCAATGACATGTGCAATTCGTTTTTCAGCCTTGCACATGAACCCCAGCCATGTGCAGGACAAAACGCGGCATGCCTTGCAGCTTGTGAAACTCCCCACGCCAGCATGATCTGGATCGGGTGCAGAGGGCATGGCCCTCAGGGTGTTTCTCAGTCCGCGCAGGCAGTTTTGCCTGAAGGACACCCCTGTTTCGTCCGTCGGGCATTACAGCACAACCGTAAACACCGCGCATTGATCATGCGCATGGGCGATAATTTTTCTCCATGACAGTGACTGCTTCTTCCCCCATCTCCGGCTCCCCCCAAAAACGCTATGCGCGCGTGCTCTCCATCGCTGGCTCGGACAGCGGCGGCGGTGCCGGCATTCAGGCCGACCTCAAGACCTGCGCGGCTCTGGGCTGCTATGGCATGACGGCCATTACCGCCATCACCGTGCAGAACACGCTGGGCGTGACTGGGATTCACGGCATTCCGCTCAACACCGTGCGCGACCAGATTGATGCCGTGGTGAGCGACATTGGCGTGGATGCGGTCAAGATCGGCATGCTGGCCACGCCTGAGGTGGTGAGTGTGGTGGCCGATGCCATTCGCCGTCACCAGCTCACCAATGTGGTGCTGGACCCGGTGATGGTGGCCACCAGCGGCGACCGTCTGATTGTTCCGGAGACAGCGCAGGCGTTGGTCAAGGAGCTGTTCCCGCTGGCCACGGTCATCACCCCCAATCTGGACGAAGCCGCATTGCTGCTGGGCCGCAGCATTGATGGCATTCCGGCACTGGATGCCGCGGTGGCAGATTTGCTCGCCTTGGGCGCGCCGTCAGTGCTGCTCAAGGGCGGGCACCTGAATGGCGATGTGGTCATGGATGTACTGGGTCTGGAGGGTCAGTCTGCCAGCGACTATCTGCGTTTGCAGTCGCAGCGCATCGTGACCCACAACGGCCACGGCACGGGCTGCACGCTGTCGTCGGCCATTGCCTCATTCCTGGCGCAGGGCCTGCCGCTGGCGCAGGCGGTGACCGAGGCGCGCCGCTATATTCTGGGCGCGATTGCGGCAGGTGCTGACGTCTATACCGGCCACGGCCATGGCCCGTTGAACCACGGCTACGCACCGCGTGCGCAGCGGATTGTGCAAGGCTGATTTCTCTCTAAAGCGAAAAGGCCTGCATTGCAGGCCTTTTGTCTGTTCTGTCTGTTTTGTCCGGGTGGACGCTGGCTTACCAGCCCCAGACCAGGCTCTTGGCGACCCAGCCGCTCTGGCCGTTGCTGCGCTGCACCTGGGCCCAGCTGCCTTGCTTTTTCAGCGTCTGCAGCACCTCGTACTGCTTGAGCTGGCCCACGCGGCCGTGCTTTTGGCCGGGGCCTGAGCGCAGATTGGCTGTGCGCGCCGTCACCACCATATGCGGGCTCTTGCTGGTCAGCGGGGCGTGGACCCAGCCCAGCGTGGCTTCATAGTCTTTGACGCGCAGCCACTGGCTTTTGCGCTGGGTGACTTGCAGCGGGTAGCCCTTGCTCAGCTCCCACTGGGTGGAGGAGCGGGTGCTGGGCTTTTCGCGCACGTTCACGCTATTGCCCTTGATGCTGACGAACTCCTGCGCCTGGGCGGCGGCGGGCATCAGGCTGGTGCTGAGGGCGGTCAGTGCAATGAAGGCTGAACTGGCGGCGGAGGTCGCCGCCTTACGGATCCAGGTGGCTGTGCGGCTTGGGTTACAGAGCACGGGGCAGATTCTCCTTTTCTTGCTGAAAGTGGTTCTAACCCGCATCAGACTTGCGTAGGTAGCTATAGTTCCTGTAGAAAGCTGACAGGGGCTGAACAGGGTAGAACCCGGAAAGGATGCTCATGATCAAGTTGTGGAGCCTGCTGGCAGTGGCTGCCTCTTTGTCCACGCCGCTTGAGGCGGCGACACCGTCCGGGACGGCTGTGCCGGGCGCTCAGCGGGGTTCGGGAGCGTTGAGTGCTGATGTGAAGTCGCTCGGCCCCTTGCTGCTGCAGGCCGCCCGCGACGGCGATGCCGTCAAGGTGCGCCAGTTGCTGAGCCAGGGCGCCGAGGTGGATGTGCAGGATGGGCAGGGCAATACGCCGCTGCTGCTGGCCACTGCGGCTAACCATATCGAGGTGGCGCGCTCATTGCTGCTGCATGGTGCCAGCCCCAATCTGAAGAACCAGATGCAGGACAGCGCCTATCTGCTGGCCGGCGCGCAGGGGCGGCTGGAGATTGTGCGCATGACGCTCTCTTACGGCGCTGACCTTAAAAGCACCAACCGCTATGGCGGCACAGCCCTGATTCCGGCCTGCGAGCGCGGCCATGTGGAGACGGCGCTGGCGCTGATCAAGGCCGGTGTGGATGTGAACCACGTTAACCGGCTGGGCTGGACTTGTCTGGTGGAAGCCGTGGTGCTGAGTGACGGTGGCCCGCGCCATCAGGCCATCATCAAAGCGGTGATTGAGGCCGGGGCTGATCTGAACCTGCCCGATAAAGATGGGGTGACGGCACTGGCCCATGCCCGCCAGCGCGGCCAGAAGGCAGTGGCGCAGTTGCTTCAGGCGGCTGGCGCAAAGTAATCAAGCCGAAACGGCTGCAAGCGCTTGATTGATATGCGCTTGCAGCCATGTTTTTTGAGACTCAAGCCTGCACGGGTTGACCGCTGTGCTGCAGCTGGCGGGTGGCTACAGCGGCGGTAAACGTCAGCACCAGCGTAGGCAGGGCCGAGCCCATGGCTGTCGTCACATAAGGCAGCAGGTGGTAGAAGGCGATGCCCAGCACCCAGATGGCCACGGCATCCCAGCGCACAGCGGGTGCGTCACGCATCAGCTCTACAGCATTGGTGCCAAAGGCCAGACGTCCTAGCATCACGCCAAACAGCGGCACAAAGCAGGAGCTGAGCAGCAGCAAAAATGGCTCAAGGCTATGCATGGGCAGCACCATGGCCAGACCGGTGCACAGCGCTGCAATCAGCAGGCCCCAGCGGCGAATGCTCCACGCGGGCAAGATGCTGTGGGCCGACATGGCACCCGAGTAAGCATCGCCATAGGCGTTGTCCACCTCATCCAGCAAAATCAGCGACAGGGCGATAAGGCCGCCCTGGGCCAGCAGCAGGGCGGTGACCAGGTCTTCGCTGGGCAGCGTGAGCGCCACCAGCACACCCAGCGAATAGCACCAGATATTGGCCAACGCAAAACCCGTCCAGGCACCGGTCAGCGCAGATTTGCCACTTTTGCCGTGGCGGGCGTAGTCGGCCACCAGCGGCAGCCAGCTAATCGGCATGGCAATCACCAGGTCCACGGCGCTGAGCATGCTCATGCCGCCTGTGCCTTCGCGGCTCATCAGCGTAGCGAAGCCAGTGGTGCTGGCCATGGCGAGGAACTGCCAGCTCAGCCACAGCAGCGACACAATCACCAGCGGCAGCGCAACGCGCGAGATGATGCGGCGCACCAGCGTGGTCATGTTGCCGCTCATCAGCAGCAAAATCACGCTGCCCCAGATCAGCGTGGCCAGCCAGGGCCAGTAAGCCGCCGTCATGGCGCCGCTTTGCTTGCCCAGCGCCACGGTGGCATCGCGCATCACCACCAGCTCGAAGCTGCCCCAGCCCAGCAGCTGAATGATGTTCAGAAAAATCGGCAGGCGCGCAAAGTTGCGGCCATAAACGCTGTGCATCAGCCCCGCGCTTGAAAGGCCGCTGTCGCAGCCCAGTTTGCCCACCCAACCCAGCAGGCCCGCGCCGACGACGGAGCCCAGACCAATCGCCATCAGCGCCTGTACGGGGCTGAGCGCGGGCAGCAGATAGGCACCCATCTGCATGACCAGCAGGCCCACGCCCAGACTGAACCACAGCGAGGCATGGTCGCGCCAGACAAAGACGCGATCTTGCGCGGCCACGGGGGCCAAGGCCTGATTGGCCGGTGTTGAAGAGGAAGAATTCATGAATGCTCCGCCAGAAAAACGAAGCAGGGGCCGTGTGGGTTGCGCAGATAGCTATTGAAGTCATAGCGTGCCGCGGCATGACACCTTGGACAGCTTCCCTGCGCGAGGATGATCTCGGGCAGAGCCAGTGGCTCTGCGCAATCAGGTTCAAAGGGACTCTCTCAGCCTTGACTTGTTGTCGTCAGGACACCCCTAGCGAGGGCGATTGTGCCAGAGAAGGCTGTGCGAGCCCCTTGGCCGCTGGTCAAAGCTGTGTTGCAAATACTTGCAAACAAAGAGAGCGATGTTTAACCCCGTTGGCGCTGCTGCTGCGTTTCAGTGGATGACAAGTCTGTCGTCACTGAATTTTCAGGAGAGTACGTTCATGTTTTCTAATCGCAGTACCGCTCAACCTATCGCTCAAACCACCACTCAACCCTCTCACGGCTTTTCTATGACGCGCAGCCATCTGCTGCGTGCGTCATTGATCTGTACCTTGCTCGCCGCCAGCGTGGGTAGCGCCAGTGCGTGGATGCGTGGCAATGAGCGCCACCGGGTGGCGGATATCAGCATCGTTGAACGCGCCACGGGCCGCGTGCTGCCGCTTTACGCCTTTGAGGGCGAACTGTGGGTGGCGGGCCGCCCCGGTGCCAACTATGCGGTGCGCGTTCGCAGCCTGGAAGATCGCCGCATCATGGCGGTCATCAGCGTCGATGGTGTCAATGCCGTCAACGGCAAGACGGCCAGCTCGCGTGCTGAAAACGGCTATGTACTGGATGCGGCAGACAGCTATGACGTGACAGGCTGGCGCAAGAGCAACGAGAGCGTCGCAGCGTTTTACTTCTCGCAAAGCGATATGTCCTATGCCAGCCGTACGGGTCGCCCCAGAGATGTGGGCGTGATTGGTGTGGCGCTGTACCGTGAAAAGCTGCCAGAGCCCGTTGCCTATGAAGGCCCGGTCTATGAGTCTGCGTCGAGCGCCAGGGCTACTGCAGAGCCTTCTGCCGCAGCTGCTGATGTGGCTGCACCGAATGCCGCAAGCAAGAGCAGCATGGCCAAGCGTGCGCCGTCAGCCGCACCTTCACCTGCGCCATCGCTGGGCACGGGCCATGGCGCGGTAGAGAACTCTCAGGTTAGCCAGACCGCGTTTGAAGCGGACACGAATAGTCCCCGCCGCGTGGTGCGTATCCGCTACGACAGCTATGAGAACTTGGTAGCCAAGGGTGTGATTCGTGAGCCCCGGCCACGCCCGCCGGTCACCCGCTCGCCAAGCCCCTTTCCCGCTGACTCAGGTTTTGTGCCTGATCCACCCCGCAACTAACCACTGCTGAAACAGGAGCGTAGAGACATGCCCGCGAAATTTGCATAATCGCGGTCATGTCCGAACAGCCGCTGGCGCCATCTGCCATCCTTGATGAGGTCCTGATGCAAAGCTATGCAGCAGGGCAGGCCGCAGCGTTTGAGCAGCTGTATGGCCGCCACCGGCTGCGCATGTGGCGCTATTTTTATCGCAACACGGGCGATGGGGCGCTGGCCGATGATCTGGCCCAAGACCTGTGGTTTGCGGTGGTGGACAACGCTGCGCGCTATGAGGTGCGCAGCAAGTTCACGACTTGGCTGTTCACCATGGCGCACCACCGGCTGGTCGATCACTGGCGCAGGCAGCGGCCCGGCGTCAGCCTGTCAGCAGATACGGAAGAGTCCATGCGGCTGGCCGATAGTCTGTTTGCCGCCTCGGGCTTTGAGCCTGATCACCAGCTTGATCGCCAGCTGATGGCGCAGGCCCTGCTGGCCGCGCTGGCGCAGTTGCCCACCGAGCAGCGCGAGTGTTTTTTATTGCAGGTGGAGGCCGATATGACGGTGGCCGAGATTGCCCATGCCACCGGCGTGGCCGAAGAAACGGCGAAAAGCCGCCTGCGCTATGCGCGTGCCAAGCTGCGTGCGGCGCTGGAGGAACTGGCATGAGCATCACCCCTGAATCAGAGCAAGGCAGCAAGCCCGATGTGCTGCGCGAGCTGTATCAGCAAGCCGTGGCCGATGACCGTGGCCCCAGTGCGCAAAGCAGTGCCGCCATACTGGCCCGCGCCAAACAGCGCGCAGCCGACGCCTCGCAAGAGAGCGCAAAACCACAGAGCCAGCCTGCCGTCAACGACCGCTTCTGGCTGCGCCACGCGCTGGGCGGGCTGGCTGCTGTCGGGCTGGTCGGCTGGCTGATGCTGCAGCACGCCGCTTGGTGGGATGGATCCGACAAAGGCATTGGCGTGGAGCCGGACACACGCCCCGCTGTGGTGGCTGAACCGGCTGCGCCAGCGCCTGCGTTATCCCCCGAGCCAAGCCCGGCAGCTACAGATGCTGCAGCGGCAGATGCCGGTCAATCGGTTGCCGCAGAAGTCGCACCGGCAGTCAACAAGGGGGGGCGCTCGGCATCAATGGCTCAAAAATCAAAGGAAAATTGGGCTGAAGCGCTTGAGGATAAAGCGCCAGCAGCTATGGATACAGAAGCAAAAGTGCAAGCGCCCGTGCGAGAACAGGCTGCACCAGCTCTAGCAAACGCTACGCCTCCCATGGCCGCACCAGCGCCATCCATCGCGCCATCCATGGAGCGCTCGGCAAGAATGGCGCCAACTGCCAAGGCGCGTGCTTCCAGTGTGGGTGAGGCAACACCGCATACCGCTGAAAAATCGCTTGCAACTGCAGATATTGCACCGCAGCAAAACCCTGAAGTTCAGGCGAAATTACCTCTGTGCCCGCTGGTCGATGACGCTCAGGACCGAAAAATCGGCGCGAATGGCGATGCCCCAAAGGATGAAAAATCAGCGGCAGGCACCGCGTTGAAGCCACCCAATTGCCGCCCGCGCAAGGCCAGTGAAAAGCGCCAGGACAAGCCTGAGAAGGCGCCTGAAGCTACGGAATCTGTAGCAGACCCAGTGCAATAAGCACCGCAACAGGCATAAAAAAAGCCCGCTTGACGCGGGCTTTGGTGATGGTCTAGCCAGTTCTTTTCAGGACTGGCGTAAGAGCATGTTACTGGACTTTTGCGTTTTTGCGCAGCTGATCCTGGAATTGTTGCAGCTTTGTTTGTTGCAGTTGCTGCATGATCTGAGGCTTGACGTCTTCAAACTTGGGCATTTCAGCCTGACGCTCGTCATCCATGCGGATGATGTGCCAGCCAAACTGGCTCTTCACGGGGACTGCAGTCAGTTCGCCCTTTTTGAGCTTGATCAGCGCTTCGGTGAACTCGGGCACGTAGTTGTTGGGGTTGGCCCAGTCCAGATCGCCACCACGGGCACCCGATCCGGGGTCCTTGGATTCCTTCTTGGCGATTTCTTCAAAGCTCTTGCCAGCCTTCACTTCAGCAATGATGGCCTTGGCGCGGTCTTCGGACTCGACCAGGATATGGCTGGCCTTGTATTCCTTGCCGCCATTGGCTTCCACGAACTTGTCGTACTCGGCCTTGGCTTCGGCATCGGTCACGGGGTTCTTCTTCTGGAAGTCTTCAAACAGTGCACGGATCAGCACGGTCTGGCGTGCCATTTCCATCTGCTGCTTGTAGGCGTCAGAGGCGGCCAGGCCACGGCGGCTGGCTTCTTGCATGAAGATTTCGCGGGCGATGACTTCGTCCTTGATCATCTTGTCCATCTCGGGGGCGATGGGCTGGCCGCTGGCTTCGATTTGTGCCTTCAGCGCGTTGACGCGGGCCAGAGGAACGGCCTTGCCATTGACGATGGCCACGTTTTGTGCCGATGCGGACAGGGCGGCAAAGCCCAGAACTGCGGCGCCCACCATGCGGGCCATTTGCTTTTGATTCATGCTCATTCGAGTCTTGATTGAAAAAAGTGAATTAGTTCAGCCCATATGCAACAGGCTCCGCATTGCGGAGCCTGATGTCATAAAACTTCAATAGCGATGGCGTGAACGCCTTGGTCAATGAAGTCCTGCAACGCATCATACACAAGGCGATGGCGCGCTACGCGGCTTTTTCCGTCAAAGCCGGGGCAGGCAATGCGGATGCGGAAATGGGTGCCTACGCCGCTGTCGTTGGCTCCAGCATGGCCTGCATGCTGGTAGCTTTCGTCAATGACTTCGAGCTGGGTTGGCTGCAGGCGCTCGCGCAAAGCGGCGTCCATGGCGGGGGCGCTGATGGTGACGCTCATGGCTGCTTGTCCTTGGCTTCGCCGTTGTTTTGAGAGCTGTCCTGGGGCAGGTAGCGGCTCATGTAGATGGCTTGCGCGATGACGAAGGCGACCATGAGACCCATGCCGCCAAACAGCTTGAAGTTGACCCAGGCATCGGTGTCAAAGTTAAAGGCCACCCAGAGGTTGAGTGCGCCCATGCCGGCGAAGAAGGCGGTCCATGCCCAGTTGAGCTTGAGCCATACCGCATCAGGCAGCTGCAGCTGCGCACCCATGACGGAGCGCAGCAGGTTCTTTTTGAAGATCAGCTGGCCAAACAGCAACGCCGCGCCCATGAGCCAGTACAGCACCGTGGGTTTCCACTTGATGAAGTCTTCGTTGTGGGCCAGCAGCGTGGCACCGCCAAACAGCACAATCACGCCAAGACTGACCCATTGCATGGGCTCGATCTTGCCGGTCTT
Source organism: Comamonas sp. (assembly GCF_036643215.1). Classification (GTDB taxonomy): domain Bacteria; phylum Pseudomonadota; class Gammaproteobacteria; order Burkholderiales; family Burkholderiaceae_C; genus Comamonas. The sequence goes on from NZ_JAVXSJ010000019.1 coordinate 24,743, forward strand.
GATGCGCAGATAAGCGATCTGCGCAATGGTGGCCACAATGGCCACGCCTGTGGCGGCATAGATGCCCCAGACCTTGAAGGCCACGAAAAACAGGATGATGGGGAAAAAATCAATCAGCAGCTTCATGCGCGAAATGTAAGTCGTTCTGGTATTTCAGAGTGCGCCAACCGGGCAAGGTTCCCGGCGCAGCGGTAAATAGTCATCATGCACCAAAGAGCCAGCCATACCTGCGTCAAAGGCTTGTGCGGCGGGCGGTTTTAGCTATCAAAACCAAGAAGCCCAAGAGGCACGCTTGAGAGGTGATTTGAGTCAAAGCAGGCTCAAACGCTTTCACATCAAGCGCAGGCAGCTCTTATTTTTGAGAGTCGTTCTGGAAATCCAGAGAGGCCGAGTTCATGCAGTAGCGCAGGCCGGTGTCTGTGGGGCCATCAGGGAAGACATGGCCCAGATGCGCGCCGCAGCTGCTGCAAACGGTCTCCACGCGGACCATGCCGTGAGTGCGGTCCGTGATTTCCGTGATCGCGCCGGGTACGGCCAGATCAAAGCTGGGCCAGCCGCAGCCGGCATCAAACTTGGTGTGCGAGTCAAACAGCTTGGCGCCGCAGCAGACGCAGTGGTAGCTGCCATCGGCCCAGAACTTTTCGTACTTGCCGGTGAAGGGACGCTCGGTGGCTGCGTGGCGGGTGACCTGAAACGCAGCAGGCTCGGCGCCTTTTTCCTGCAGCAGGGCTTGCCATTCGGCATCGGTTTTCTGGATAGGAAAGCTCATGATGAACAGCTGATTTCAATGGTGGTAGCCCAGTCGGGCGGGAAGCCGGCCCAGTCTGAGTGGGCCGGGTGCGAGTCATAAGGTGCTTGCAGCACGGCCAGCATTTGCTGCACCGGCGCAAAGTCGCCGCCTTGTGCGGCGCGAATCACGGTTTCACCCAGGTGGTTGCGCATCACGAAGCGGGGATTGGATTTTTGCATCAAATCTGCCGCTTGCGCTTGATCTACCTGCGCTAGCTGCTCTGAATAGGTGAGCGACCAGGCGTCGAACGTGGCGCGGTCCAGAATGATGTCCCGCAGTGGTTCGAAGTCGACGTTTCCATCTTGTGCCTGCTGCACGGCTTCGGTCAGGCGTGTGAAGAAGATGGTGTAGTCCACCTTGTTGTCGGCCAGTATCTGTAGCAGCGGGTTGACCAGCAGGGCAAAGCGGCCATCGGCAGGCGCTGTGCCCGCAGCATCTTCGGGTAGGCCAAGCTTGCGCAGCATTTGCGTGGCATAAGCCGCTGGGAAGGCGGTTTTGTACGACTCCAGCGCCGCAATAGTCAGCTCTTCACTGCCAATCAGTGGCAGCAGGGCTTGGCCGAGGCAGTACAGGTTCCAGTAGGCGACCTGGGGCTGGCGGTTGAAGGCGTAGCGGCCCTGGTTGTCGCTGTGGTTGCAGATATGACCGGGATCAAACGCATCCAGAAACTGGAAGGGGCCGTAGTCAATCGTCAGGCCCAGAATGCTCATGTTGTCGGTGTTCATCACCCCGTGGCAAAAGCCCACGGCCTGCCACTGGGCCAGCAGGCGGGCGGTGCGCTCGCTCACGGCCTGTAGAAAGTTGGCGTAGGCATTGCCTTGCAGCGCTGTGGCGGTACGGCATTCGGGGTAGTGCTGGTCAATGACCAGATCGGCCAGCGCTTTCAGCTGTGCTTGCATGTCGCGCGCGGCGAAATGTTCGAAGTGGCCAAAGCGCACAAAGCTCTCGGCCACGCGGGTGACGATGGCAGCTGTTTCCATGGTCTCGCGCGCCACGGAAAGGGGCGAGCCAGTCAGCGCCAAGGCTCTGGTGGTGGGAATGCCCAGTGCGGCCATGGCTTCGCTGCACAGAAATTCACGAATGGATGAGCGCAGCACGGCACGGCCATCGCCGCCGCGCGAGTAGGGCGTGCGGCCTGCGCCTTTGAGCTGGACTTCAAAGCCTTGCTCAGTCTCGCCCAGCATGATGGCGCGGCCGTCGCCCAGCTGCCCGGCCCAGACGCCGAACTGGTGGCCGCTGTAAACGCTGGCCAGCGGCTTGTAGTCGCCTGTCACGGCCACTGTCACGGCATTGCCGCTGAGGGTCTGAAGTGCCTCGTCGGTTTGCAGCCATGCAGGGTTCAGACCCATCAGTTGCGCGGTACTGGCGCTGGTGGCTACCCAGTGCGGTGCCGGTACGGGCGTGGGTTGAAGATAGGTGAAAAATGCCGGGCCCAGGGCTTCGAATCGGCCAGGGCTGTGCCATCGCGGGGCAGTGGATTCGCTCATGCAGTCATTGTGCTTGAGCCGTAGCAAAGCCAGAGCTTGCAGGGTTGTTGGCAGAGGCATTGGAAGCCGGAGTCAATATCCCGGCGCAGTGCTGGCGAATGCCTAGGTCTTTCCCTGAGGTGTTCAACATGGTTCATAGGAGGGATGCGGGGAAACGTCATTTCCATTTCGCATTGGTGACAGTTCTGGGGTGACGTCCGGAAAGCTCGCGCTAGGATGGCTGCCGACCACCACAACGATATCCAGGAGACGTGCCTATGTTGGGTTTGATGCAAAACCAGCCACTGCTGATTTCTTCCCTGATCGAGTTTGCTGCCCGCAACCATAGCGACGGGGAAATTGTCTCCCGTCGTGTGGAAGGCGATATCCATCGTTATACCTATAAGGACATGGCAGGCCGTGCGCGCCAGCTGGCCAATACGCTGGACGCAATGGGGTTGGCGCAGGGGGATAGAGTGGCCAGTCTGGCGTGGAATGGTTATCGCCACATGGAGATGTACTTTGGCGTCAGCGGCTCGGGCCGGGTGCTGCACACCATTAACCCGCGCCTGCATCCTGAGCAGATTGCCTGGATCATCAACCACGCTGAGGACAAGGCCCTGTGCTTTGATCTGAGCTTTTTGCCCATCATTGCTGCGGTGCACAGCAAGTGTCCGCATGTCAGCCAATGGGTGGTGCTGTGCGATGCGGACAAGGTGCCGGCAGACAGTGGCATTCCGGGTCTAGTGAGCTACGAGACCTGGATTGCAGGCAAATCCGATCAATACACCTGGCCGCAGTTCGATGAAAACACGGCCTCAAGCATGTGCTACACCAGTGGCACTACGGGCAATCCCAAGGCGGCGCTTTATAGCCACCGCTCCAGCGTCTTGCACGCCTATGCAGCGGCGCTGCCTGATGTGATGTGCCTGTCGGCGCGCGATTCTGTGCTGCCAGTGGTGCCCATGTTCCACGTTAACGCCTGGGGTCTGCCGTATTCGGCAGCGCTCACGGGCTGTAAGCTGGTCTTTCCCGGCCCGGCGCTGGATGGCAAATCGGTCTATGAACTGATTGAGGCAGAAGGCGTGACCTTTGCGGCTGGTGTGCCTACGGTGTGGCAGATGCTGCTGAGCTATATGAAGCCCGCTGGCCTGCGTTTTTCCAAACTCAAGCGCACGGTGATTGGTGGCTCGGCCTGCCCGCCGGCCATGATCAGCGCCTTTCAGGATGACTATGGCGTGGATGTGCTGCACGCCTGGGGCATGACCGAGATGAGCCCGCTGGGCACCGCTTGCACGCTGAAGAACAAGCATCTTGCGCTGTCTTCTGAAGATCAAGTGAAGGTCCGCCAGAAGCAAGGCCGCGCCATCTTTGGTGTGGACATGAAGATCGTCAACGACGCTGGCGAGGAGCAGCCCTGGGATGGCAAGAGCTATGGCGACCTGCTGGTGCGCGGCCCGTGGATCATCGACAGCTATTACAAAGGCAGCGGCAACCCCTTGGTACGCGGTGCGGATGGGCGCGGCTGGTTCCCCACGGGTGACGTGGCGACGATTGATGCCGATGGCTATATGCAGATCACCGACCGCAGCAAAGATGTGATCAAGTCCGGCGGCGAGTGGATTAGCTCCATCGACATTGAAAACATCGCCATGGCTCACCCCGTTGTCGCCATGGCCGCCTGTATTGGTATGCCGCACCCCAAGTGGGATGAGCGCCCGATTGTTGCCGTGGTCAAAAAGCCGGGGGCCGAGGTCACGCGTGAGGAATTGCTGCAGTTCTACGAAGGCAAGACCGCCAAGTGGCAGATTCCTGATGATGTCGTGTTTGTGGCGGCTATCCCGATTGGTGCCACGGGCAAGATGCTCAAGACTCGTCTGCGCGAGGAACTGAAGGATTACAAGCTGCCGACGCTTTAATAGCGGCTTTTCTGGGCGCATAGAGCCCTGCAGCCCCGGCCATCATCATGCGATGATGGCCGTTTCGTTTTTGGGCTCTTGCTATGCACAGTGTTCAGCCGCAGTTGCCTGCCTGTTGTTGCCAATCCTTGGATGAGCCCGCTTCGGGCCTGCTGCGCCGCCATCTTCTGGGTGCCGGTTTACTCGGTGGGCTGGGTGCAATAGCTGGGCCTGCCGCCGCCTGCTCGCCAGATGCCGTGGCCCAGACAGCCAGCGTGGCTGCGCCGCGTGTGGTCTGCATGGAATGCCTTGCGCGTCGCGCCCAGCAGCGTTCTCCTTTTGTGAACAAGGAGCTGCCATGAGCAAGGTACAAACCTGGCACGAGGTGAAGCCGGCGCGCCAGACCTGGCCGCAGCGCTGGTCGCAGATCAAATCCTCGGGTCAACCTGCCAATAAGCCCTTGAAGCTGTATTTGCTGCTGGATGCCGCGCAGAACCGTGACTTGCTGGCGCTGGTGCCCGAAAGCGGTGCCGAGGCCTTGTTTGCATTCACGCGCAGCACCAAGGAGGGCAAAGTCAGCCCCTGGCTGGTTCACCTAGGGCGCAGCGGCCAGCCATTGAAAAAGCCGCAACAAGATTTGTTGAATGCGGTGCTGGATATGGTGCAGGCCAGCCCCTGTGCGACCTTGCTGGCGAGCGAGTGCGAGATGGCTGTGCTGATTGCCCATCTGCGCCGCGCCATGGACCCGAAAATGCCGGACAAGGACAGCAGCTATCTGGCCTTCTGGGACCCAGCGGTGCTGGCAGTCCTTCTGGGGCAGAGCGATCTGGACACCCAAAGCCGCATTGAGCCCGTGCTGAAACCCGCGCAGAGCCGCGCCTTGCTGGGGCTGATTTCGCGCTGGTGGTGTTGGAGCCGCTCTGGTCGTCTGCATGAATATACGGTCACGGACTTTAACGAGCCCGCTGCGCCATTGCCGCTGCAGCTGAGTGCTGCGCAAGTTGATGCGCTGGTGCAGAGCAATGTGCCCGATTTACTGATCTATTACGTCAATCTGAATCAGGTGCGGCTGCGCGACAAATTGCCGCCGCTGGCCATGCACTGGTTTGCGCGGCAGCAACTGGTGTTTGCTCGCCGTTATGGGCTCACGGGGACGCGTGATCTGCTGAACTATCTGTGTCTGGCTTTGATCGGCGGTGCGCGTGTTGATCAAATACCTGAGGTGGCAGAGCTGCTGGTCCGGGTAAAGGCACGCAAGCTGAGTTTTGACAAATTCATGGAAGAGGTCGTCTCAAAGCTGGAGGGCAAGGACCTGTCTGAGCCGCAGGTGCTGACGGCTGCCAATGGCCTGCCTTTGACGGAAAACCAACTGCCGCTCTAGGCGCAGGCGAGGCATTGGTTTTGCCATGCTTCGAAATATAAAGGCCTGTAGCGCTTTATCTGTATGCGCAAGCAGCTATGTTTTTTGATAGTTCAGGTCGTCACAAACCTACCAGAGTCGCCAACGTGATATGCGCTAGGGCAACCCCCAAGCGGCAACGGCGGGCTTGCCGCTTAGTCTGACCCTCGCTCATAAACACCAATGGAGACGCTCTATGAAGTTTGCATACAAGGCTTTGACGGCATCGGTGATCCTGGCGTGCGCGGGAACTGCAATGGCGCAAAAGGGGGAGACCGTCAAGGTCGCGTGGATTGATCCGCTTTCGGGCCTGATGGCTGCGCTGGGCTCCAACCAGCTCAAAAGTCTGCAGTACGCTGCCGAAGAGATCAACAAGGCCAGCACTTCAGGCGTCAAGTTCGAAATCATTGGTATTGACAACAAACTGAGCCCGCAAGAAACCACGGCCGCGCTGCGCTCAGCCATGGATCAGGGCGTGCGCTATGTGTTTCAGGGCAATGGCTCTGGCCCGGCGCTGGCCATCATCGATGCGCTGGAAAAACACAATGCCCGCAACAAGGGCAAGGAAGTGGTGTTCCTCAACTACGCCGCAGTGGATCCTGACCTGACCAATAGCAAGTGCAGCTACTGGCACTTCCGTCTGGATGCCGATACCTCCATGAAGATGGAGGCGCTGACCACGTACATGAAGGACGTGCCCGAGGTCAAAAAGGTCTATCTGATCAACCAGAATTATTCGCACGGCCAGCAGGTTTCCAAGTACGCCAAGGAAATGCTCAAGCGCAAGCGCCCCGATGTGGAAATCGTGGGCGACGACTTCTCGCCCCTGGCTCAGGTGCGTGACTTTGCGCCCTATGTGGCCAAGATCAAGCAGTCCGGTGCCGATACGGTGATTACCGGCAACTGGGGCTCTGACCTGGCGCTGCTCGTCAAGGCCGCCAACGATGCGGGCTTGAACAACGTCAAGTTCTATACCTACTACGGCATTGCCACGGGAGCGCCCACTGCCATGGGCGCAGCGGCTGCGGGCAAGGTTTATATGGTGGGCTACGGTCATCTGAATATCCCGGGCACCATGGAAAAGATCGTCAAGGGCTTCAAGGCCAAGGTCAATGACGATATGTACACCGGCACCGTTTACACGGGTCTGAACATGCTCGACCACGCCTTTGCCAAGGCCAAGACAACTGATCCGGTCAAGGTGGCGGCAACCATGGAGGGCATGAAGTTCCAGAACTACAACGGTGATGTCGAGATGCGCAAGACCGACCACCAGCTGCAGCAGGGTCTGTACATCCTGCGCTGGGATAAGGCAGGCGGCAAGTACCCCATGGATTCTGAGAACACGGGCTACACCTTTGCGCCGGTGAAGTATTACGAGCCCTATGTGGCCAGCACGCCCACCAGCTGCCAGATGAAACGACCTTCCTGAGCCTGAGCGGCAGGGATGCCAAGGGTGCCCGCGCGGCACCCTTTTTTGTCTCTGCCCTGGGGGCGCGGCATGTGGATGGGTGTTTCACATCACGGTGCAAATTTCTGCATGTGTCACCCAAGTGTCGGCAACGGCCTCAAAACCGCCATGAAAGTCGCCTGCGTGATAGTTACTAAGGCTTTCCCCCACGGGGAAAAGTCTACCGGCCGGTAGATTGGCGTCATTAACTAGCAAAAACAAGGTAAGGAGACAAGTATGAAATGGGTTATGCGTGCAGTGGCCGTTTCGGCTATGGCGGTGAGTGCGGGTGGTGCCTGGGCTCAAAAAGGCGAGACGGTCAAGATGGCCTGGATTGATCCCTTGTCTGGCCTGATGGCGGCGGTGGGTACCAATCAGCTCAAGACTTTTCAGCTGCTGGCCGAAGAATTCAATCAAAAAAATGCCTCGGGTGTGAAGTTCGAGGTGGTGGCGCTGGACAACAAGCTCAGCCCGCAAGAAACCACGGCCGCACTGCGCTCCGCCATGGATCAGGGCGTGCGCTATGTCGCACAGGGCAACGGCTCCGGCCCGGCGCTGGCCATCATGGATGCGCTGGAAAAGCACAACAACCGCAACAAGGGCAAGGAGCTGCTGTATTTCAACTATGCAGCCGTTGACCCTGACCTGACGAACAGCAAATGCAGCTACTGGCACTTCCGCCTTGATGCCGACACCTCCATGAAGATGGAAGTGCTGACCACCTTCATGAAGGACGATGCCGAGGTCAAGAAGGTCTATCTGATCAACCAGAACTACGGCCACGGCCAGCAGGTATCCAAGTACGCCAAGGAGCTACTCAAAGCCAAGCGCCCCGATGTGCAAATTGTGGGCGATGATTTTTCGCCGCTGGCGCAGGTGCGTGACTTCGCCCCCTATATCGCCAAGATCAAGCAGTCAGGTGCCGACACCGTCATTACTGGCAACTGGGGGGCCGACCTGTCGCTGCTCATCAAGGCCGCCAATGATGCGGGTCTGAACAACGTCAAGTTCTTTACCTACTATGCCTTTGGCGCCGGTTCGCCCACGGCCATGGGCGCGGCGTCTGATGGCAAGGTCTACACGGTGGCCTATGGTCACTACAACATGGGTCAGCCCATTCAGGCCAGCATGGCTAGCTTCAAGAAGAAGTTCAGCGACGACCTCACGCAAAGCTCCATCTATCACGTGTTTGCCTTGCTGGATGCCGCCTTTGTGAAGACGGGTTCTACCGATCCGGTCAAGGTCGCTGCGGCACTCGAAGGAATGAAGCTCAAGAGCTTCAACGGCAACGTTGAGATGCGCAAGTCTGACCACCAGCTGCAACAGGGCCTGTACATCACCAAGTGGCAAAAGGCTGGCGGCAAGTTCCCGTATGACGCGGAAAACACCGGCTACACCTTTGCGCCGGTGAAGTACTACGAGCCCTATGTGGCCAGCACGCCCACCAGTTGCCAGATGAAGCGCCCGAGCTGAGCCATCACCCTCGTGCTGCAGCCGGTGCGCCATCCATAAAAAAGCCCAACAGGCGCCGGGCTGCAGCGATCTCTTTGCTTTTTTGAGAACAAGGCTTGTCGATGACGCCTGAATTTTTCACCATATCCATGCTCAACGGCGTGAGCTACGGGCTGCTGCTCTTCATGCTTAGCTCGGGCCTGACGCTGATTTTCAGCATGATGGGCGTGCTCAATTTCGCCCACACCAGCTTCTATATGCTGGGCGCGTATTTCGCGTACACGCTCAGCGGCATTGTGGGTTTCTGGCCTGCACTGCTTCTGTGCCCCGTGCTGGTAGGCGTGCTGGGCGCGCTGTTTGAGCGCTACTGCCTGCGCCGCGTGCACAAATACGGTCATGTGCCAGAGCTGCTGGTGACCTTCGGCCTGTCGTACCTGATTCTGGAAGTGGTGCAACTGATCTGGGGCCGCGGCACCGTGCCTTATGCGCTGCCGACCGCACTGCAAGGCCCGCTGTTTACGCTGTACGGCACGCAGTTCCCCAAGTCACGCTCTTTTGTGATGCTGGTGGCCATGCTGATGCTGGTGGCGGTCTGGCTGCTGCTGACTCGCACCCGTATTGGGCTGGTGATTCAGGCTGCACTGAAGAACCCCGACATGGTCGAGGCGCTGGGCCACAACGTGCCCCGCGTTTTCATGATGGTGTTCGGCGGCGGCTGTGCGCTGGCCGGGCTGGCGGGCGTGCTGGGCGGCAATACCTATGTGACCGAGCCTGCCATGGCGGCATCGGTGGGCTCCATCATCTTTGTGGTGGTGGTCGTGGGCGGCATGGGCTCACTTGCAGGGGCGTTTGTCGCTTCGCTGCTGATTGGCGTGCTGCAGACCTTTGCCGTGGCGCTGGACTGGTCGCTGGCCGGGCTGTTTGCCTCCATGGGCCAGACGGTCAATGAATCCACCTTTGGCTGGCCTGTGCTGCGCCTGACGCTGTCGCAGGTTGCGCCCATTCTGCCGTACCTGTTTCTGGTGTTGATTCTCATCTTCCGCCCCAAGGGCCTGCTGGGCACGAGAGGAGATTAAGCCATGTCTTCGATTGCAAAAACTTCCATGAATTCTTCTGCTGCAGACAAGGGCGAGGCGCAGGCGCACTACCGCTTCAAGCCCCTGAACATCGGGCGTATCCTGATCTGGGGTCTGTTTGCGCTGGCCTTGATCGTGGCACCGATGATCTTCACCAGCTCGCTGGCGTTGACCATGCTCAGCCAGATTGGCTACCTCATCATCATTTGCCTGTCATACAACATCCTGCTGGGGCAGGGTGGCATGCTGAGCTTCGGGCATGCGGTGTACACGGGTCTGGGCTCGTTTTTGGCCATTCACGCCATGAACAAGGCGGCCGCCGGTGCCATGCCTATTCCGCTGGTGCTCATCCCCATTGTGGGCGGCATTGCGGGCATGTTCTTCGCTGCTCTGTTTGGCTATGTGACTACCAAAAAATCGGGCACCACCTTTGCCATGATCACCATGGGCTTGGGTGAGCTGGTCGCCTCCATGGCGCTGATGTTCCCAGAGTTCTTTGGTGGCGAGGGCGGCATCACCACGGACCGTGTCTACAGCAAGTTCTTCGGGCTGGACTTTGGCTCGGGTCTGCAGGTTTACTACCTGATTGCGGCCTACTGCTTTGTTTGCACTGCAGCGATGTTCGCCTTCACCGGCACACCGCTGGGCCGCATGCTGAATGCTGTGCGTGACAACCCCGAGCGTGTGGAGTTTGTGGGCTACAACACCCAGCGTGTGCGCTACTTTGCTTTCATCATTGCGGGCTTTTTTGCCGGTATTGGTGGCGGGTTGACTGCTATCAATTTCGAGATCATCACGGCCATGGATAGCGTCAGCGTGGTGCGTTCGGGCGGCTATCTGCTCTTCACCTTCCTGGGTGGTGCCACCTTCTTCTTCGGCCCCATCATCGGCGCTGTGCTGCTGGTGCTGGCCTCGGTGCTGCTGTCCGAGCTGACCAAGGCCTGGCTGCTGTATCTGGGTCTGGTCTTTTTGCTGATGGTCATGTATGCACCCGGCGGCGTAGCCAGCCTGATCATGATGAATCTGCGCGTTGCCAAGTTCGGCCACTTCAAGCGCCTGATCAAGCCTTATCTGGGCGTACTGGTGGCAGGCGCAATCACGCTGGTCGGTGCGGCTTCGCTGATCGAGATGATCTATCACATGCAGCTCAACGCAGCGATGGGCTCCAAGGTTCCATTCATGGGCACGCAGCTGGACACCAGCGTTGCCGCCACCTGGACGGTTGCCATTGTGATTTTTGTAGTGGGGCTGGGCTTGCTGGAGACCGCGCGTCGCGTGACGGCGCGCCGCTGGGGCCAGATTCAGGAAGCGATAGAAGAAAGCATCAAGAAAGGGGAGGGTTGATCCATGTCCAGCATTGCCATTCATCAACCAACTGCGCAAGCAACTCAGTCTGCAGGCAAGCCTTATGCGCTGGAGCTGCGCGACCTGCGCAAGAACTTTGGCAAGACTGAAATCATTCGCGGTGCCAATCTGGCTGTGAATGCGGGCGAGCGCATTGCCATCATCGGCCCCAATGGTGCGGGCAAGAGCACGCTGTTCAACCTGATCAGCGGCCGCTTTGAGCCCAGCAGCGGCGACATCTTGCTCCACGGCCAGCGTATCAACGGGCAAAAGCCGTTCGAGATCAACCGCATGGGCCTGTCGCGCAGTTTTCAGATCACCAATATCTTTCCCAAGCTGTCGGTGTTTGAGAACCTGCGCTGCAGCGTGCTCTGGAGCCTGGGCTATCGCTACAGCTTCTGGCGCTTTCTCTCCAATCTGCATGACGCCAATGAGCGCGCTAATGAGCTGATGGAGATGATTGGCCTGCACCGCAAGCGCGACACGCTGGCCGTGAACCTGACCTATGCCGAGCAGCGTGCGCTGGAGATCGGCATCACCATTGGCGGCGGTGCCAGCGTCATCCTGCTCGACGAACCCACGGCAGGGATGAGCAATAGCGAAACCGCGCATTTCATCCAGCTCATCAAAAAAGTGACGGAAGGCAAAACGCTGCTGACGGTGGAGCACGACATGGGCGTGGTCTTCGGGCTGGCGGACAAGATTGCCGTGGTGGTCTATGGCGAGGTGATTGCCTTTGACACACCACAGGCGGTGCGTGCCAATGCGCGGGTGCAGGAAGCCTATTTGGGTTCTTCCGTGGCAGATCAACAGGCGGGAGGGCATTGAGATGCTGAAGATTAATGATCTGCATGCCTATTACGGCAAAAGCCATGTGCTGCATGGCGTGGACTTTCAGGTCAATGCCGGTGAAATTGTGGCGCTGCTGGGGCGCAATGGTTCGGGGCGCTCCACGACGGCCAAGGCCATCATGGGACTGGTGCACTGGGAGGGCGCTCTTGACTGGAAGGGCAAGAATCTCAAAGGCAAAAAAGCCTATGAGGTCGCCCATCTGGGCATTGGCTATGTGCCTGAAAGCCGCGATGTGTTCCCGAACCTGACCGTGCATCAGAACCTGATGCTGGGTCAGAAAGGCAAGAGCAAAGGCAGCCGCTGGGGTTTTGACGACATGTACAACATGTTCCCGCGACTCAAGGAGCGCCAGCATACCGAGGCGGGCGTGATGTCGGGCGGCGAGCAGCAGATGCTCACGCTGTGCCGCACGCTCATGGGCGACCCCGATCTCATCATCATTGATGAACCCACGGAAGGTCTGGCTCCAAAAATCGTCGAGCTGGTGGGCGAGTACCTCAAAAAGATCAAGGACCGCGGCGTGTCCGTGCTGCTGATTGAGCAAAAGCTGACCATCGCCATGAATATCTCAGACCGGGCATTGGTCATGGGCCATGGCCATATCGTCTTTGACGGAACCCCTGACAGCCTGCGCGCCAATGAAAAAGTGCGCAAGGAGTGGCTGGAAGTCTGAAGGTTCCTCCTGAGGCGCTTTGCGCCTTCCCCCCTCTCTCTCTTGCTTTGCGGGAGAGGGACGACATCTTCGCTGCGGGGCGGCCCTTGCTTGATGTCTCTGGGTTGGGGGGGAGGGTTTTGCCAAGACTTGGTGATTGCTTGTCTCGGTCGGGACAAACCGCAGTGGCGCATTGCCCAGAAATTCCTACAATCAAAAACGCACGATCGTTCTTTTCTATCGCATAGGGGACAACAGCATGACTGCTGAATACAAAGTGGACGGTGCCATCGCCGTCATTACCTTGAACAACCCGCCGGTCAATGGCCTGGGGCTGTCCACACGCCGCGGCATTGTGGATGGTCTGAACAAGGCCCTGGCAGATGCAGCGGTGAAAGCCATTGTCATCACGGGTGCTGGCAAGGCCTTCTCGGGCGGAGCCGATATCACCGAGTTCGGCAAGGAAGATGCCTACCGCGAGCCGCATTTGATCTCCGTCATTCAGGAACTGGACCTGTCGACCAAACCTGTGATCGCCGCCATTCACAGCGTCTGCATGGGCGGTGGGCTGGAGCTGGCCCTGGGCTGTCATTACCGCATTGCTGCGCCCGGCACGGCCGTGGCCCTGCCTGAAGTCAAGCTGGGCCTGCTGCCCGGCGCAGGTGGCACGCAGCGCCTGCCACGTGCACTGGGTGTGGAACCCGCACTGAACATGATTGTCAGCGGCGAGACCGTGATGAGCGAAATGCTGGCCATGCAGCCGGGCCAGAAGCTGTTCAACAAGATGGCAGCATCGCCAGAGACCCTGATGGCCGAGGCAAAAGCCTTTGCACTGGAAGTGGCCGATGTGCGCCCCCTGCCACGCGTGCGTGACCTGCCATGCAAACACCCCAAGGGCGATGCCTACTTTGAGTTTGCAGCCACCATGGTGCAGGGCATGTCCAAGAACTTCCCGGCACCCATGCGCTGTGTGGAAGCGGTAAAGAACGCCACCACCAAGAAGTTTGACGAAGGCATGGCGCTGGAGCGCGAGGCCTTTATGCAGCTGATGATGACGCCCGAGTCGCGCGCGCTGCGCCACCTGTTCATGGCTGAGCGTGCGGCATCAAAAATTGCCGATGTGCCCAGCGATACGCCGGTGCGTGACATCAAGGCTGTGGGCGTGATTGGTGCGGGCACGATGGGTGGCGGCATCGCCATGAACTTCCTGAATGCTGGCATCCCAGTCACCATTCTGGAGACTAAAGCCGAGGCGCTGGAACGCGGCGTTGCCACGATCAAGAAGAATTACGAAGCGCAGGTCAAAAAAGGCAAGCTCAAGGAAGACAAATACGCCCAGCGCATGGCGCTGCTGAGCACCACGCTGGCTTATGAGGACCTCAAAAACTGCGACCTGATTATCGAAGCCGTGTTTGAAGAGCTGGGTGTCAAAGAAGTCGTGTTCAAGCAGCTGGACGAGGTGGCCAAACCCGGTGCGATTCTGGCGTCCAACACCTCCACGCTGGATGTGGACAAGATTGCCGCCTTCACCAAGCGCCCGCAGGACGTGGTCGGTATGCACTTCTTCAGCCCCGCGAATGTGATGAAGTTGCTGGAAGTGGTGCGCGGCAAAGCCACGGCCAAGGATGTGTTGGCCACGGTGATGAAGGTGGGCAAGAAGATCAAAAAGACGGCGGTGGTCTCGGGCGTGTGCGACGGCTTTATCGGCAACCGCATGATCGAGCAGTACTCGCGCCAGGCGGGCTTTCTGCTGGACGAGGGCGCTTCGCCCCAGCAGGTGGACAAGGCCATCGAGAAATTCGGCTTTGCCATGGGCCCGTTCCGCATGGGCGATCTGGCCGGTAACGACATTGGCTGGGCCATTCGCAAGCGCCGTTATCAGGAAAAGCCCGACATGAAGTACAGCGCCAGCGCAGACCGCCTGTGCGAGCTGGGCCGCTTCGGTCAGAAGACTGGTGCGGGCTGGTACGACTACCTGCCCGGCAAGCGCGATGCGCTGGTGTCTGATGTGGTCACCCAAATGATTGATGCGCACCGCAAGAGCCTTGGCATTACGCCGCGCAAGATTTCAGATGAGGAAATCGTGCAGCGACTGGTGTTCGCTCTCGTCAATGAAGGCGCGCACATTCTGGAAGAAGGCATTGCAGGTAAGTCCGGCGATATCGACATGGTCTATCTGACTGGCTACGGATTCCCGCTGTGGCGCGGTGGCCCCATGCATTACGCCGGCGAAGTGGGCCTGTTCAACGTGGTGCAGGCCATGGGTCGCTTTGCCCAGAACCCCAATGACGATGCCAAGTTCTGGCAGCCCGCGCCGCTGCTGGCCCAACTGGCTGCCGAAGGCAAGCAGTTCGCTTAAGCGAATGATCAAGCCAAGCAACTCCCAGATTTAAAGGACAGAACATGACATCCGCAGTGATTGTTTCTACCGCCCGTACCCCGCTGGCCAAGAGCTGGAAGGGCGCTTTCAATATGACTTACGGCCCGACCATGGGCGCTCATGCAGTCAAGGCCGCCGTGGAGCGTGCCGGCATCGATGGCGCTGAAGTCGAAGACGTGATCATGGGCATGTCGCTGCCCGAAGGCACGACCGGTGCCAACGTCGCCCGCCTGATTGCCGTGCGCGCTGGTTTGCCGGTGACGACATCCGGCATGACTATCAACCGCTTCTGCTCCTCGGGTCTGCAGTCGATCGCACTGGCGGCCCAGCGCATCATCGCGGGCGAAAACGATGTGCTGGTGGCCGGTGGACTGGAAAGCATTTCCTGTGTTCAGCCTCACCTGAATCCGCATATGGCGTTTGACCCCGAGCTGACTGCCATGAAGCCCGAGATCTACTGGAACATGCTGCAGACGGCCGAGCAGGTTGCCAAACGCTACAACATCAGCCGCGATGCGCAGGATGAGTACGGTGCTTCCAGCCAGCAAAAAGCCGCTGCCGCGCAGGCAGCCGGTCTGTTCGAAGCCGAAATCGCTCCCATGAAGACGGTGATGGGCGTGGTGGACAAGGTGCGCGGCTTGATCACCAAGGAAGTGACCGTCAGCCAGGATGAAGGCATTCGCGAAGGCACTACCAAAGAAGGCATCAGCGGCCTGCGCAGCGCATTGCCCGGCGGTGTGATTACGGCCGGCAACGCTAGCCAGTTCTCTGACGGTGCCGGGGCCTGCGCCGTGGTCAGCGAAGCCTATGCATCGCGCAAGGGCCTTAAGCCCCTGGGTCGCTTTCTGGGCTTTGCGGTGGCTGGTTGCGAGCCTGATGAGATGGGTATTGGCCCCATCTATGCCATTCCCAAGGTGCTCAAAAAATTGGGCCTGTCGGTGAAGGACATCGATCTGTGGGAGTTGAACGAAGCCTTTGCCGTACAGGTTATCTATTGCCGCGATTTTCTGGACATTCCTGCTGACAAGCTCAACGTCAACGGCGGTGCGATTGCCGTGGGTCACCCCTATGGTGTCTCGGGCCAGCGCCTGACGGGCCATGCGTTGATCGAAGGCAAGCGCCGCGGTGCCAAGCGCGTGTGCGTGACCATGTGCATCGGCGGCGGCATGGGTGCAGCGGCTGTTTTCGAAGTTCTTTAAACACTGCTCAAGGCCGCAGTCCCGCAAGGGTGCGGCCTTTTATGGGCCTGTGTTTATTGAAATTGATAGCTGTAAGCGCTGACTGGTAAAGCGCTGCAGCAGTTTTTGATGGAATATTGATATGCGCCTGCGCTCCACCATTGATTTCTTGCTCTACGACTGGCTGCAGGCCGAAGATTTGAGCCGCCGCCCCCGTTTTGCTGACCATTCGCGCGACACCTTTGATGCCGTGATGGACATCTGCGAGCGCATTGCCCGTGAGAAATACGCGCCGTTCAATCGCACGGTGGATACGCAGGAGCCGCAGTTTGATGGCGAAAAAGTCATCTTGCCCCAGTGCACCTACGACGCCCGCGAGGCCTATGCCGACTCAGGCATGCTCAGCGCTGCGCAAGATTATGAAATTGGCGGCATGCAGCTGCCCTATGTGGTGGAGTCAGCTGCCAACTGTTTTTTTGCCGCCGCTTCGATCAGCATTGGCTCGAACATGCTGACGTCGGGCAATGCCAACGCCATCATGGCCCACGGAACGGAGCTGCAAAAAACCGTGTTTGCCGCCAATGAGTTCAACGGCCGCTGGGCTGGCACCATGGCGCTGTCCGAGCCGCAGGCGGGCTCATCCCTGTCCGATATAGCCACGCGGGCCGAGCCCGATGGTGCTGATTTTGAAAGCGAAGCGCTGGGGCCACGTTACCGCCTCAAGGGCAACAAGATGTGGATCAGCGCAGGAGACCATGAGCTGACCGAAAACATCGTGCACCTGGTGCTGGCCAAAATTCCCGGCCCCGATGGCAAGCCTGTGCCCGGCGTCAAAGGTATCTCGCTGTTCATCGTTCCCAAAAAGCTGGTCGACACCCAAGGTCAGTTGACTGGCGAGCGCAATGATGTGGCGCTGGCAGGTCTGAACCACAAGCTGGGCTGGCGCGGCACGACCAATACGCTGCTCAATTTTGGTGAAGGCAAGTACCCGGTCCGCGGCGAGCAGGGTGGCGGGCTTGACGGCCATGGGGCCGGAGCCATTGGCTATCTGGTGGGTAAGCCTGGTGAGGGTCTCAAGTGCATGTTCCACATGATGAACGAGGCGCGCATCTCCATCGGAATGGCTGCATCCATGCTGGGCATGGCGGGCTATTACGCCAGTCTGGAATATGCGCAAAGCCGCCCGCAAGGTCGCCCGATTGGTAGCGGCGGCAAAGATGCAAGCAAGCCGCAGTCGCGCATCATTGAGCACGCAGATGTCAAGCGCATGTTGCTGGCGCAAAAAGCCTATTGCGAAGGCGCGCTGGCGCTGAACCTGCTGTGCGCAAAACTGGTGGATGAGCAGAACACGGGCGAGGGCGAGCAGGCGGCACAAGCCAAGCTGCTGCTGGAGGTGCTGACGCCCATTGCCAAGAGCTGGCCCAGCGAGTTCTGCCTGGAGGCCAATTCTCTGGCCATTCAGATTCATGGCGGCTATGGATACACGCGCGACTTTGCGGTGGAGCAGTACTGGCGCGACAACCGCCTGAACATGATTCACGAAGGCACGCATGGCATTCAGGCCATGGATTTGCTGGGCCGCAAAGTCATCATGGAGGGCGGCAAGGGTCTGCAACTGCTGGCCACGCGCATCAACGCCACGATTCAAAAGGCGCTGCAACAGGCAAAGCTGAGTACCTATGCCAACCAGCTGGCCCGGGCTCTGGCGGATGTGGGCTCTACCACCAAGGCTGCCTGGGCCACTGACAATCCGCAGGAAGCGCTGGCCAATGCCGTGCCCTATATGCAGGCCTTTGGTCATGTTGTGCTGGGCTGGATCTGGCTGGATGTGGCACTGACCGTGCTGGCCAAGGACGAGGGGTTGGCGATTGCGGCCCACCGCGGCAGCATGGCGGCGCAGCGCTACTTCTTTCACTACGAGCTGCCGCGTATCGGCGCATGGCTGCAGGTGGTCAAGGCACGGGATATGACTTGTGCGAATATGGAAGAAGAAGCCTTCTGAAAACCTAGTTTTGGCATCAAAAAAGCCCGCAGTAGCGGGCTTTTTTATGGAGTAGGTGCAGCTTCAGGGCTTTTCGCAGTCATCACTCATGCCAACCATGCCGGACAGCTTTTGCAGTCTCGAGCGCTGTTTCAGGCATTCCTGGTGTTTGTCTTCCTGCGCCTTGAGCTGTGCGGTCTGCATGGCCTTGGTACGTTCGGCGCGCAGCTGGGCAATGCGTTCGCGGATTTGCGGCATCAGGGCAGTGGTGGCTTTCTCGCCCTCCACAATCGCGTGGCTGCGCTGCGCAAAATCGGCCGGGCCAATGTCCAGAACCTTGGGGCGAATGATGATGTCGGCGCGTGCCAGCTCGGCTTGCCCCAGTTTCTGGCCCATGATGGCAATCGACTGGTTGAGCGCACCCAGCATGTTGGCAGGGGTCTTGCCGCTGGCCTTGTTGGAAATGTCCACGGCAATCACGATGTCGGCACCCAGATTGCGCGCGGCATCCACGGGAACGGGGCTGACGATACCGCCATCCACATAGTGATACTTGCCAATCGTCACGGGCTGGAACACACCCGGCACGCTGCTGGAGGCGCGCACGGCCTGGCCCACGTTGCCGCGCGCAAACACGGTGCGCTCGCCATCTTCAAGACGGGTGGAGATGACCACAAAGGGCTTGGCTAACTGCTCCATGGGCTTGCGCTGCACTTGCTCGTTTACATAGTCTTCCAGCTTCTGGCCCAGCACCAGGCCGCCCGAGGAAAACTGCAGGTCACGAATCTTGGCTTCGTCGAGTGCCACGGCTTTTTCCTGCAGCTCAAACGCATTCATGCCGCTGGCATACATCGCACCCACCACGCTGCCTGCGCTGGTGCCTGCGACAAACGAAGGGGTGAGACCGTTGGCCTCCAGAATCTTGATGACGCCGATGTGGGCAAAGCCCTTGGCTGCACCACCGCCCAGAGCCAGACCAATCTTGATTGGGGGCGCAGATGCCGTGGTGGCTGGCGAGGAGGAAGGCGCATTGGCCGCAGCGGTGGGGGAGGGTGGGTTGCTGCCGCAGGCGGCAAGGCCAAGCAGGCTCAAACAGACCAAAGGGCGCAAAAAAGCATTCGGGCTCATGCCGGGGGATCCTGCTGTCATTAGGCCGCAAAGTATAGCTTTTGGTGTTTATTCTGGCTTTGATGGCGACATTCTTGCTTCTGAAAACATAGCTGTATGCACATGATCAATAAGCGCTGGAGGCTTATATCCTCTGTTTGGTCTATGCATGCCAAAGCTCTGCTGCAGATAATGTTTTCATCACAAGCAAGTGGCTGCAGAGCATGCGCGCAGAGTCATTCGATGGCTCATTGACGGTGCCTGACAGCCTCATCAAAGAGACAAAACAATGCCGCAAAGCAATACATGGCAGGCAGGCGCCGCAGCCACGCAGGCCTCTGCCTGGTGGGTGGGCTTCGCCCTGGTGGTCGGTGTCATGGGCGCGGCGCTGATCAGCCCGCTGTATGCGCTGTACCAGCAGGCCTGGCAGTTGCGGGCCAGCGATATCTCGATGATCTATGTGCTTTATATGTGCGGCGGCCTGTGTGCGCTGCTGTTTCTGGGGCGACTGCCCGATCGCATTGGCTTTCAGCGCGTGCTGCTGTGCTTTTTGTTGCTGACGCTGGTGGGTACGCTGATCTCCATGCTGGCGTGGAATCTGCCTAGTCTTATCGTGGGTCGCTTCATGGTGGGAGTGGCTTCCAGCCTGATCACCATCAGCGCTACCACGGGGCTGACGGTGCTGGCCGCCAGCGGCTCTACCGGGCTGCGCCCCCAGCGCGTGGCCATGGTAGCCAGCTTTCTCAATGTGCTGGGTTTTGGTCTGGGGCCGCTGATTGGCGGTATGGCCGGGCAGTGGCTGCCGCAGCCCTTGATGATGGCCTATGTAGCGCCACTGGTGCTGGGCTGTGCGGGTGTCGCGGCCATCGCCTTGCTGAAGCTGCCGCAATCCGCATCACAGGCTGCATCAGGACCCAGCCGCCTGCGCTGGCAAGATTGCAGGCCCCGGTTGACCTGGCCTGCGGGTGAGGACTCTCTGGCCTTCATCCTGACCTGTGGCTATCCGTTTGTGGCCTTTGGCGTTTTTGGTCTTTATGCATCCATGGCACCGCTGTTCTTGCAGCAGATGATTCCGTGGAGCGGCCCGGTCGTTATTGGCACCGCGATTGCGGTCATTTTGCTGGTGTCTGCCTGCATCCAGCTGGTGGCTGCGCGGCTGGCGCTGCATCGCTGCGGATTCACCGGGATGGCGCTGCTGGTGGCCAGCAACGCCATGCTGGTTGTGAACTTGCAGATGGGATCAACCTTGTTGTTTGTACTGGGTGTGAGCTTGACCGCACTGGGCCACGGCATGTGCATGCTGGCGGGCATGACCATGGTAGGCCGCATTGCGCGGCCCGATAACCGGGCGGGCATGCTGTCCACCTATCAGACGATTGGCTTGCTGGGCTCCATGCTGCCCATGATGGCGGTGGGCTGGATTGCCGATCGCTGGGGCATTCAGGCGGCCGTGACCGCATTTGCCTGCTTTGTGATGGTGCTGGGCTCTGTGCTGGGGCTGGCATTTGTACGGCACCCACGCATGAGGGCGAAGCCAGAGGCCTGAAATGTCAGGCTAACTACTATTGCGGCCCAGGTTGTCAACGAGCATATTTCCAGAGGCGGCATCAGAGTTGTCCTACGGTCATGCGCGAATAGTTCGTATGAGGGTGCAAATATTGAGTCGTTAAAGTTAACCGTCAAATTTATGTAAGAAATAAGGGAGCAATAGCGATGACTCAATTTTTTAAGTGTTCCGCACAAATCCTTGCCATTACTGCTCTGTCTTTTGGCCTGGCTGCCTGCGGCAAGTCGGAGGACAAGACTGCAGGCCAGAAGCTGGACTCTGCAATCTCCCAGACGCAGCAAGCCGCTGAAAATGTCGGCAGCAAGATTGAAGACGGTGCAGTCAAGGCTGGCGATGCCACCGCAAATGCACTGGACAAGGCTGGCGAGAAAGTCAGCAACGCCGCTGATGCAGCAGGCAACAAGATTGAAGAAGGCGCCGCCAAGGCTGGCGCAGCACTGGACGATGCAGGCATCACCGCTCAGGTCAAGACCGATCTGATCAAGGCGCCTGAAATCAGCGCACTGCAAATCAATGTGGACACCAAGGCTGGCGCCGTGACCCTGTCGGGCACCGTACCGACTGATGCCATCAAGACACAGGCTGGCGATATCGCCAAGGCCGCAAAGGGCGTGACCTCGGTCAACAACAATCTGACCGTGAAGGCTGGCTGATACTCTTCAGCTACCGTCTCGTATGAAGCCAGAGTGCGCAAGCCCTCTGGCTTTTTTTCGTCGATGCGGCAGCTAAGATGGCTTCATGACCCAAGCCGATCAAAAGCTCTCCACCCATCTGATTCACCATCCGTACAAGCCTCCAGCGGATTTTGAAGGCCCGCTGACCGCAGTACACAAGGCCTCGACGGTGTACTTCGAGAATGTGCAGGCCATGCGCGATCGTCGCTGGCTGGACAAGAGCAGCTACACCTATGGGCTGCACGGCACGCCCACCACCTATACGCTGGAAGAACGTCTGGCATCGCTTGAAGGGGGTTTGCAGTGTCTGCTGGTGCCCAGCGGGCTGGCGGCCATTGCCACGGTGTCGCTGGCGCTGCTGAAGACTGGCGATGAGGTGCTGGTGCCTGACAACGCCTACGGCCCCAACAAGACTCTGACCGAAGGTGAGCTGGCCCATTTCGGAATCACTCACCAGTATTTCGACCCCATGAATGTGGAGGACCTGGCCGCCAAGATCACGCCCGCTACCAAGCTGGTGTGGCTGGAGGCGCCGGGCTCTGTCACCATGGAGTTTCCTGACCTCATCGCCCAGGTGCGCCTTTGCCGCGAAAAAGGCGTGACGACGGTGCTGGACAACACCTGGGGCGCAGGCCTGGCCTTCCGTCCTTTTGACTTGCTGGGCGACGGCAGTCTGGGCGTGGACGTCACCGCCCATGCGCTGACCAAGTACCCCAGTGGCGGCGGCGATGTGCTGATGGGCAGCATCATCACGCGCAACCAGCCACTGCACATGCGCATCAAGCTGGCCCATATGCGCATGGGGCTGGGTGTGAGCGGCAATGATGCGGAATCCGTGCTGCGCAGCCTGCCCAGCATTGGCCTGCGCTACCACGCCCAAGACCGCGCCGCGCGCCAGCTGGCACAGTGGCTGGCCACGCAAAACGCCGTGGCCCAGGTGCTGCACCCGTCTATGCCTGATGCGCCGGGCCATGTGCACTGGAAGCAGCTGTGTGCTCAGGGTCAGAACGCAGAAGGCGTGGCCGCTGGCCTGTTCAGCGTGGTGATTGACGAGCGCTTTGACCAGGCGGCGGTTGACCGCTTCTGCGACAGCCTGCGCCTGTTCAAGCTGGGCTACAGCTGGGGCGGCCCGGTCAGTCTGGTTGTGCCCTACGAACTGCCAGAAATGCGCAGCCGCGCTACGCCGCATATCAAACCCGGCACGGTGGTGCGCTTCGCCATTGGCCTGGAAGATGCGGCCGATCTGCAGGTTGACTTGGCGCAGGCCTTGGTCAAAGCCTTTGGCTAAAGTGAAGGTAATGCGATTGATCCGCTATTGAAATAAAAGCGGCCAGCGCCTTGTACAGGCTGATTTCACGGCACTTCATGTCTGAAATTCAGCAGATACAGGCGCTGGCCGCTTCTGTTTTGATCAATGGCGCACCCGCAGGCGGATGCGGGCTTTCCGCAATGCCGATTAAAGCGTGAGCAGTTAACTTGTACTCATCAAGTGCACGCAGCACTGCGGCGCACGGGTCACAAGGAGGTTCTCGCATGCAAGCGTCCCCTGTATCCGAAGTCAAGGCAGAGTCCGGCAATCTACAAATACAGCGGTTGAGCTGGGCCTACCCTTGGCGGTGGCTGGCGCAAGGCCTGCGCGATGTGCGCCGGGCGCCGGGCATTGCGCTGTTTTATGGCCTGTGCTTCTGGGGCATGGCGCGAATGATGGTCTGGGTATTCAGGGCCAGCCCTGAGTATGTGATGTCCATGGCAAGCGGCTGTCTGCTGATCGGGCCTTTCATGGCCATGGGCCTGTATTACGTAAGCAAGCAGCTGGAGCAGGGCAAACCGCCACTGCTGTCCGAGTCGCTGACCTGCTGGGATTCACATCTGGCCAGCATGGGCATGCTGGTCATGGTGCTGATGGTGCTGGAAATGCTCTGGGGCCGCGCCGCCATGGTGGTGTTTGCTATTTCTTTTGATACGGGCATGCCCACCACCGCCAATATGCTGCAGACCCTGCTACGACCCGAAAACTGGGAGTTTTTGCTGATCTACACGGCGGTCGGCGCCGTGTTTGCGGGCCTAGTGTTTGCCAGCATGGTGGTGTCTTTGCCCACCATTCTGGATCTGGATACCGATGCACTGACGGCCTGCATCACCAGCATGCGCGTGGTGGGCAGCAACACGGGGGTGATGCTGCTCTGGGGGATGATCATCACCGCGCTGATCGCCGCATCTTTCTTGTTCTACAGCGTGGGCTTGATTGTGGTGGGGCCGGTGCTGGGCTGCGCCAGCTGGCATGCTTACCGCGCCAGCGTCAGCGCTGAAGTGAAGGCCAAAGCCGATGCTGCCGCCTGAATCAGAAAAGTGAGAGTGCCATGGAGTTTTTGAACTGGTTGAAAAAAGTCTTTACGCCGCAGCCCGCAGACATGGGGCGCGGCTCAGATGCATCCCAGGGCTGGACTTCATCGAGCAGCCGCGATGATGGCAGCGATGTCTTCAATGACAGCTACTTCAACGGCTCAGGCGGCGATGAAAGCGACAGTTCAAGCTGCTCGGACAGCAGTAGCGACGGTGGCGGGGATGGCGGCGGCAGCAGTGGCGACTGAGTCCGCTGCTCTTATTTCAGCAGCGGCTTGAGCTTGGGCCAGACATTGCCCAGCATCAGTGGCTGGGCCTTGGCGTTGGGGTGAATCCGGTCTGACTGAAACCATTGCGCGGCATCTGGCGCATCGCCAAAGCCAGAGAGCAGAAACGGCACCAGCGGCAGCTTTTGCTCGCTGGCAATCTTTTCAAACACGCTGGCAAACTGCTCGGTGTAGGCCGCACCGTAATTGGGGGGCACCTGCATGCCCACCAGCAGCACCTGGGCACCGGAGTCTTTTGATGCTTTGACCATGGCTTGCAAATTGCTCTGCGTGCTTTGCAGCGCCAGTCCGCGTAGGGCGTCATTGCCGCCCAGCTCAAGCACTACCAGCGCCGGCTGGTGCTGGGTCAGCAGCGATGGCAGTCGTGACCTGCCACCGGATGTGGTTTCGCCGCTGATGCTGGCGTTGACCACTTTGCGCGGGATTTTTTCATCGTCCAAACGCTGCTGCAGCAATTGCACCCAGCCCTTGCCGCGCGTGAGCCCGTACTCGGCGCTGAGGGAATCGCCCAGCACCAGCACCGGGCCGGGCTTTAAAGGCGCGGTCGATGCAGCGGGCTTGGCCGCTTCTTTGGCTTTTCCGTGAGATGCGGCGGCTGCACCGCAAGTCCCCGAAATTGCTAGCATCAGCGCAACAGCGATACAGTGACGACGCTGCAGAGCAAAGTTCTGGCGGCTGTCCTTGGTGTTATTTTTGTCCAATTGATTCATGTCCAAAACTCTTGCCATTCCTTTGATTGCGGTTGAGCAACTGTCCAAGTCGGTCAGCGACTCCACCGGCGTGCTGGATATTTTGCGGGATATCAATCTGAGCTTCACTGAGGGCGAAACCGTAGCCATTGTGGGCGCATCGGGCTCGGGCAAAAGCACCTTGCTGTCGATTCTGGCGGGTCTTGATACCCCCAGCCGTGGAACGGTTCAGCTCCAGGGCCAGGACTTGTTTTCGCTCAGCGAAGACGACCGTGCAGCAGTGCGGGCGCAGAAGATGGGCTTTGTCTTCCAGAGCTTTCAGCTGCTGGGCAATCTCACCGCTTTGGAAAACGTCATGCTGCCGCTGGAGCTGGATGGCCAGCGCGATGCCAGAGCACGCGCCACACAGATGATGGAGCGTGTGGGGCTGGGCCAGCGTCTCAATCACTACCCCAAGCTGATGTCGGGCGGCGAGCAGCAGCGCGTGGCCCTGGCGCGGGCCTTTGTGGTGGAGCCAGCTGTCTTGCTGGCGGACGAGCCCACGGGCAGCCTGGACTTCGCCACCGGCCAGACCATCATGGAGCTGATGTTTGCCCTGAACCGCGAGCGCGGCACGACGCTGATTCTGGTCACACATGACCGGGGGATTGCTGCACAGTGCGATCGCAGTATCACGATTGAGGCCGGTCAGGCGGTTTGATCTTGATGCCCTGAAAACACAAAAGGCCTGTATCAAACAGGCCTTTTGCGTAGGTGCAGTATGCGCTTGAAGCTATCAAATCTGCATCAGATACGGGGCACTTCTTCACCGGCCTTGCGCTGGGCAGCGCGGCAGGCGGCGGCGGTGAACAGTACGTCGGTGGAGGAGTTGAGGGCGGTCTCGGTCGAATCCTGAATCACGCCGATCACATAGCCCACGCCCACAACCTGCATGGCCACATCGTTAGAGATGCCGAACAGGCTGCAGGCCAGCGGAATCAGCAGCAGCGAGCCACCGGCAACGCCTGAGGCGCCGCAGGCGCTGATGGACGCCAGCACGCACAGCAAGATGGCGGTGGGAATATCCACTGCAATATTCAGTGTGTGAGCGGCGGCCAGCGACAGCACGCTGATGGTGATGGCCGCCCCTGCCATGTTGATGGTGGCGCCCAGTGGGATGGAGATGCTGTAGGTGTCTTCGTCAAGCTTGAGCTTTTCAGCCAGAGCCAGATTGACGGGGATATTGGCCGCCGAGCTGCGGGTGAAGAAGGCCGTGACAGCACTTTCGCGCAGGCAGGTCAGAACCAGTGGGTAGGGGTTGCGGCGGGTCTGGGTCCAGACGATGATGGGGTTGACCACTAGTGCCACAAACAGCATGCAGCCCACCAGAACGATCAGCAGGTGCGCATAGTCCTTGAGGGCATCCAGACCCCCTTCAGAGAAGGTAGCAACGACCAGACCGAAGATACCGAAAGGTGCCAGTCGAATAATGCCCTGAATGATGCGGGTGATGCCCTTGCCCAGATCATCCAGCACGGTGCGCGTGACTTCATTGGCGTGGCGCAGCGCAACACCCAGCGCAATGGCCCAGGCCAGAATGCCGATGTAATTGGCCTGCAGCAAGGCGTTGACGGGGTTGTCGAACGCGCTTTTGAGTACATTCATCAGTACCGTGCTGATGGCGCCGGGCACACCCTGCGCGGCAGGTGCTTCACGAAAGTGAATGACCGAGGGGAACAGCATGCTGGCAGCAACGCCCACGCAGGCCGCAGCCAGTGTGCCAATCAGGTACAGCCAGATGACGGGCTTGATCTGCGTCTCCTGGCCGGGGCGGTGGTTGCTGATGGCGGCAATCACCAGCAGAAACACCAGTATCGGTGCGACGGCCTTGAGGGCTGATATGAACAGCGTGCCCAAGAGGGAGGCAGGCTGGGCCGCAGCAGGCGCGAGCCAAGCCACGAGTCCGCCCAGAACCAGGGCAATCACAATCTGTAGCACCAGACTGGTGCGGTTAAGCCTGTCGAGCAAAGCGTTGAGCATGCTGAGTATTTATTGTGGAAGGGGTGAGTGGGGGCACGGGCAAATCTCGCCATGCATACACATGGTGAAGAAGGTGGCCTGCCGTTTTCGTGGTCAGAGGCGCTGGTCTGTGCCTGCGCAGCGGGACGATCTCAGCGCGTCATGTAAAGACTTGCACCCGGCAAAAACATGGCAGGTACTGCTTGATGAGTGGCGGCTTCGCCCTTAGGGGGCGCAGTGTAGCGGCAATAAAAAAACACAGCAGCCAGCCCAGGCATGGCCCTGCGCGATCCATGCTTGATGAAAAGGCCGGGATAATGTGGCCCTATGTCGTCCCCCAAAGTTCTTTTCGGCTTTCACGCCGTCGGCGTGCGTCTGAAGACCGCCCCCCAATCCATCGTCGAAGTCTATTTCGAGTCCTCGCGCCGCGATGCGCGCATGCGCCAGTTTCTGGACCGTGCGAAGGAAGCCGGCGTTCGCCTGATCGAAGCCGATTCCCTGCGTATCGCCAAGCTGGCTGGCTCGCATGGTCATCAGGGCGTCGCTGCACGCGTGGAAGAAATCAAGGACACGCGTACGCTCAATGAGCTGCTGGAAGATCTTGAGGCCGACGGCGTCAAGGCGCCTTTGCTGCTGGTACTCGACGGCGTGACCGACCCCCACAATCTGGGCGCCTGCCTGCGTGTGGCCGATGGCGCCGGCGTGCACGCCGTGATCGCCCCCAAGGACCATGCGGCTGGCATCAACGCCACTGTGGCCAAGGTGGCCAGCGGCGCGGCTGAGACTGTGCCTTACTTCATGGTCACTAATCTGGCCCGCACCCTGAAAGAACTCAAGGATCGCGGTGTCTGGATCATTGGTACCAGCGGCGATGCCGACAAGCACCTCTACCAGGTGGACCTGACTGGCCCTACGGCGCTGGTGCTGGGTGCTGAAGGTGATGGTATGCGTCAGCTCACCCGCAAGACTTGCGACGCGCTGGTCAGCATCCCCATGCAGGGTGCGGTGGAAAGCCTGAATGTGTCCGTGGCCAGCGGTGTTTGCCTGTACGAGGCTCTGCGCCAGCGTGTGGCAGCTGGTGCTGTGGCTGTTGGTGGTGCTGCCGGTACAGCCAAGATCTGATTCCCGCCTCGGCTTTAAGCCAGACAGGCGCCTTCTGCTAAAGCAGAGGCGCCTTTTTCATGGCTATTTATGAGTGATTGAGCTTGCGCTTTCAGGCTGGTTTCAGGCCGGTGACTGGTCAAATGGGGACTCGGCCGGGTCTGCGCGATTCGCATCCAGCAGGTCTTGCACTGTGCGAGCCAGCAAATCCATGTCCAGCGGCTTGGGCAGGGCCACGCAGTCGCTGGCATCTGGCCGTTCGGTGGGGGCTGCGCCGGTTGTGAAGACGATGGGGATGCGCCGCTCCTCCAGCCTGAGCTTTTCCTGCATCTGCGCAACGCTCATCAGGCCGGGAACCTGATCGGAGGCAATGATGAGATCCACCTTCATGCCGTTGCTGATGTAGCGCAGCGCGACTTCAGGCTGGTAGGCCGTGACGACCCCATAGCCCTGTTCATACAGGCGCTGAGCCATGGCGTTGCGGGTGTCCAGGTCGGGTTCTATGAGCAATATCGCCGCCTGCTTGCCTTCAGCGCTGCTCTCGTGCGAGTCTGGTGATGCAGGCAGAGGCTGGGCACGGGGAAAATAAAGGCTGACGGTGGTGCCCAGACCCGGAGTGCTTTCCACCTCAATCAAGCCGTGGACATGGTCTATGAAATTTTTCACCATGGGCAGGCCCAGACCCGCACCTTTACCCTCGGGCTTGGTGGTGAAGAACATGTCAAAGACGCGGGCGAGCACCTCTTCGTTCATGCCCATGCCGTTATCGGCCACGCTGACCATCACATACTCACCCGCATGGCTGGGGCGCTTGAGCAGCACGTTTTCCATTGCCAACGTGATCTGGCCGTGCGCTTCGGTCGCATCGCGTGCGTTGATGCAGAGGTTGATCAACGAATTTTCAAAATACAGCCTGTCCACGCTGATGGGCCAGACGCTGGCGGCGATATGCAGTTGCAGGCCTGCGTTCTGCCCCACGGCCTTGGTCAGCAGGGGCTCCAGATCATGGACTAGCGCACGCGGATCGGCGGCGGCTAGCTGCATTGATTTGCGGCTACTGAATCCGGTCAAATTCGAGGCCAGACTGCCAGCTTTCTGAATGGTGTCGAGAATCACATCCACATGCTCGCGCTGCTCGGGCTCGGCCAGATGCTTTTCCAGCAGACCAGCATGCAGGCCGGTGATGAAGAGCAGGTTCTTCATGTCATGCACGACGCCGGCCGAGAGCTGGTTCACCATGCTCATCTTCTGCGCCTGTGCCAGATAGGTCTCGGATTGCTCCAGCGCCCGCTGCTTGAGCATCAGCTGGTGGTTGAGCGTTGTGACCTGATCGCGAAGCCGATTCTCGGACTGCCGCAGGCCATCAATGCTGAGGTTGGCACCGACCCAGTACAGCGTTTGCCCTGCATCGTTCTTGACGGGCGAGAGCGAGGCAAAAAACCAGTGGTAATCACCGCCGTGCTGCTTGATGCGCAGCCGGTAGCCCGTCGACTTCTCCGTGATCAGCGCGCGTGACAAACCGGTGTTGACGGTGGCCAGATCATCGGGGTGAACGATATCGATCCAGATACCTTCATTCAGATTCAAGGTCTGCACTTGCCCGTAGGCATATTCATGCAGGGCGCGGTTAAACCAGGTCAGCTCGCCGTGCGGCGTTGCAATCCAGACCTGGTAAGGCAGGTGGTCCAAAAAGGCTTCAAAGTGGTTGGCATGGCCAAGTCCCAGCTCTAGTTCGGGCTGGTTGAGGGTGACTGAGGGCGGCAGCACATAACACTGCACGGCATCAAGGCCCGCATCGCCATGAACCGGGGAAAAGTGCCAGCACCCGGTGGTGCCGGGTAATGCGGTGCTGACGTCTTGCCCCGTTTCAATGCATTGGGCAATGGCCTGCCTAGCCTGTGTAAATATTTGCAGTTTAAAGGGGGTGGGCAGGCGGCAGAGCTGCAGGTGACGCTGCAAGGCCGGGTTGCTAAAGCTTAAATCCAACGTTTGGGCATCAACAAGTCCCCATGCCAAGGCAGCTGGCATCATGGCTTGCTGAAGTGCGAAAAGTCGCCCCGATTCGTTCATGTGCTGGTTGGTTGCAATTTCTAGCAATGTAAGGTCTCGCAGTGAACTTTAAGTATTTCACGTTGCTTCTTGATTTTTAAGGACTTCCCCTTGGTTCAAGCACTTATTGACAATTCTTCAACGTGGGCGAGTTCCATTGCAACCGTACGCCAGTGGATTCACGAGGCGCCGCACGTGGCCGTTTTGACGGGGGCCGGCGTCAGCGCCGAATCGGGAGTGCCGACTTTCAGAGACGACACCAGTGGTTACTGGGCGAAGTTCAAGCCCGAAGAAATGGCCAGCGAGGCGGGGTATCGCAAGGACCCGCCCTATGTCTGGCGCTGGTATGAGCACAGACGTGCGCAGATCGCCGGTGTGCAGCCCAACGTCGGGCATCTGGCACTGGCGCAATGGGCGCAGCAGCATCCCGGGCGAATGACCCTGATTACACAGAACGTGGATGGCCTGCATCAGCAGGCGGGCAGCCGCGATGTACTGAGTCTGCATGGCGAGCTGAGAAAAAACCGCTGGCTGAACCGCCGTTGCGCCCAGTGTGATCTGGACAACCCCGCGCCGGGTGAGCCGCCCCATTGCCCTGCATGTGGCAACTTGCTGCGCCCCGCGGTGGTGTGGTTTGGGGAGTCCTTGCCCGGCGCTACCTGGGCAAAGGCAGAGCAGGCGGCTGAAGAGTGCCAGCTGATGCTGGTGGTGGGCACCTCGGGGGCGGTCTATCCCGCAGCGGGTCTGGCAAAGATTGCGCGTCGCACGGATTCACGCGTGGTCATCATCAACCCCCATGCGAGCGAGCTGGACTCTGTGGCCGATCATCTCATCGCCATGCCGTCTGCGCAGGTGTTGCCTTTGCTGTTTTCAAGTCTTGAACTTTGATGGGTTTGCATCAAATTGATAGCTGCTAGCGCTTTATCCATAAGCGCTAGTGGCCTGTTTTGCTTTGATTTTCACACCCAATGCAGCGCACCCAGCAGGGCACCGCCGCCCAGCAGCCACAGCAGATGAATGCGTGTGCGCCAGACCATCAGCGTGCACACAAGGCTCAGCAGCCACAGCTTCCAGTCCTTTTGCCACTGACCGCTGGCGCTGCCTAGCAGCCAGCCTGTGGCCAGCAGCAGGCCAATTACCAGCGGTGCCATGCCTTGCTTGAAGGCGCGCACGCCGCGCTTGTCACGGTTGCGCTGACCCCAGCGCGACGCTTGCCAGGTCAGTAGCGAGCTTGGCAACAAGATGCCCACCATGCTGATGGTCACGCCCAGTGCGCCCAAGGTCCATGCTTGAGGGCCGCTGCCGCCGCCAGCGTTCAGTCCCACATTCCAGCCCAGCAGGGCAATGAACAGCACATTCGGGCCGGGTGCGGCCTGTGCAATGGCGATGGAGCTGGTGAACTGTGTTTCGGTCAGCCAGTGATTGCCGTCGACCAGATAGCGGTGCATATCGGGTGCAGCCGTAATCGCGCCGCCCACGGCCATCAGCGACAGCGTCAGAAAATAAACCAGCAGGTGTAGCCAGTCCATGGCCGTCAGGTGAATGAGCAAGTTGTTCATGTCAGCCTCCGGTATGTCAGCACGCAGCCCGTGCCGCCCACCAAAACCAGAGCCCAGAACAGCGGCAGACGCAGCACGGCCACCAGCACAAAGGCGGCAATGGCCAGGCCTGCGCAATACCATTTGCCCAGCGGATGCTTGCGCAGTGTGCCCGCCAGCTTGAGGCCCATGCCCGCCACCAGCCCGGCGGCCACGGCGCCCATACCGCGCAGCGCCCCGGCAACAGCCGGGTTGCCTGCAAACTGCGCATAGACCAGGGTGAGGCTGATGACCACCAGCATGGGAAAGGCCAGCATGCCGCACAGCCCCACCAGCACGCCGCGCCAGCCAAAGTAGCGCTCGCCCAGCATGATGGAGAGGTTGACCACATTGGGGCCGGGCATGATCTGGGCCACGGCCCAGTCCTCCATGAATTCCTCGTTGCTCAGCCACTGGCGCTTTTCGACCAGCTCGCGCTGCACCACGGCCAGTACGCCGCCAAAGCCCTGCAGGGCCAGAAAGGTCAGCGACCAGAACAGTTCGCGCAGGTGACGAGGTCGAGGGCGCTCGTTCAGTAAGGCGGAAGGAGGTGTAGGGCCAAGGCTCATGCGTGCAACTATTGATATATGTGCATGCAATCAGCACATATTGCTATCAATTATGAATTGCTTGATGCTTTCTGAACATGCCTTGGCGGCTATATCAGCTATCAGTTGCACTCATACCGCCTTGCACAAGGCAGATGGCTGCGCAGTCAGTACGGTGGTAATGATGGAGGGTTGCTTGTAAGCAGATTTGGACTTGCTAGCCGGTGGTCTGTTTGAGGCTTTGCTGGTAACAATCGAGGGATTCGAGCAAGCACCCATACAGCTCATCTGTGGCCATGGAGTTGAGCACCTGGGTTTTCATCTTTTCGGAATAGCACTCAAAGTGCTTTTCTAATTTTTCTCGCAGTTCTGGGCGAAGCGCTTCAATCAAGGCCAAGTTAAGCGCTTCGAGAGCCAGAAGCTGCGCCTTCATTTTTTTGATCTCGCTGCTCTGATTTCCTAAAAAATCCATGAAGCCTCCCTGATGACTGGAGCTGCATCTTACGGGCTGTAACAGGCAGGCGAGTCAGAGTTTACGAGGCGTCGCTCGTCACTTTTTCATGAAATTCTTGGATGCGTTTTTCTCTTCAAGTGGTTGCAGCTCCCATTTTGATAGCTGTTCCTGCAACTGACGAGCCTGCTTGATGTCGATTCGCTTGGCGGTAATCTTGGCGATGCATTCGAGCTTGTTCAAGTCTTTGGCCGTCAGATTTTCATCGGCGCCCTGACTGAAGCAGCACAGCGTGCCGTAGATCTTTCCACTGGCCAGCACGATGGGCGTGCTGATGTGCGCGCCAACGCGAAACGGCGTGACGGGCAGCAGAGGGAAGGCTGGGTGTGTGGCAGCGTCGTTGACAAGACTGGGCAGGCGACCATCGAGCACGCACTGGCAAAATGACTCTTCCAGCGGGCCGCCGCCGCCGGTGGCAATCAGCTCTTTGCCCACTGCGGTATCTACATGCTTGAACATGCGTTGACCGTTGCGAATTTCGGAGACAAAAATCACCTCCATGGACAGATGCTGGCGCAGGTCGTGCAAGACCTGACGCACATTTTCATCAATCAGTTCATCACTCTGGTCGGCGGTGGCCAGCAGCAACTCGCTGACCTGAACCTCCAATGCCTCTGGTGCGTAATCCCAATTGTGAATAGCCATCTCTCAAACCTCGGACTGCGTTACAAAAACCAGACCATTGTTGCCGAACACCTTCAACCGACTCATTAACAAGACGTAAGAATTTTGGCTAAAAGCAGGCTCGGCGCAGCACCGGTTTCAGGGCTTCAGGATTTTTCGGCAGCTTGGCTGGCAGGTGAATCGACAGGCGATTCGGCGGGTGTTTGTGCATTGCTGGCCGACTGAATCAAGGTCTGTACTTGGCCGTGCAAAGCAGCAGGCACGGCAATCAGCTCCATGCCCAGTACGCGGGCCATTTCCTGCAGGGTGGAAAAGCGCGGGTCCACATCGCCGGTTTCCGTGCGCTGCACCGCCATGCGCGACAAGCCAGCGCGCTCGGCCAAGTCGGCCTGGGTGATGCGGGCGGCCTTGCGGGTCTGGGCCAGGGTGGTAATGAGTTCAGAGATCATGCGTATGAATGTACGCTTTTTGCGTGCCCTGAAATGCCTGCCAAGCTGAAAAATCGACGTGCATGGACATGACGCCTGCATAGTGTGCGAGCATGATCGTGCCCAATACAACCATAGGAGTGCGCAATTGGACTGGATCGCTGCCCAGCTCGGTCATGAAAACGTCAAGCTCTGGCTATCCGCCACTTGGTCGCTCTATGTCGTCGTGGTGGGCGTCTGGATCTTGCTGCAGCGCAGCCAGCCGATTGCCACGCTGAGCTGGCTGCTGTCCATGGCGGCCTTGCCGGTCGTCGGACTGGTGGTCTATTACTACTTCGGGCCTCAGCGCATGAAGCGCCAGCGCATCAAGCGATTGCGCTCCCGAAAGCGCTCGCGTGTGCGCAACAGCATGCAAAAACTGCGCGAGCGCATACCAGCCCAGCAGGAGCGCCTGCGGCAAGTGGCACGGCTGGTGGGCATGACCAGCGATTTTCCTGTGAGCACGGCCACGTCCATGAAGCTGCTGGTGGGCGGTGCAGCCACCTTTGATGCCATTACCGATGCCGTGCGCGCCGCGCGTCACCATGTGCATCTGGAGTACTACATCTACGAGCCCGACCACACGGGCACAGCGCTGCGCGATCTGCTGATCGAAAAGGCCAAGGCCGGCGTGCAGGTTCGACTTCTCGTCGATGCGCTGGGCTCCAAAAAACTGGGGCGAACATTTCTGAAACCGCTGCAGCAGGCTGGGGCTGAGGTGCTGCGCTTTCATGATGCCAAGATAGGGCGGCGGCTGCGGCCTGTGGTCAACTTTCGCACCCACCGCAAGATTCTGATCTGTGATGGCAAGGTGGGCTTTACCGGTGGCGTGAACGTGACCGACGAGGAGAACGAACGCATCCGCGCGGACGCTTATCACGACGTGCACATCCGGGTGGAGGGCTCCGTCGTCAGCTGGCTGCAGACGGTGTTTCTGGAAGACTGGGCATACACGCTGGGCAAAGACCCGTACAAGCTGCCTAAAACACTGGATGACTTGCTGCCCGATTGCGAGGATGGCTCCATCCCCATGCAGGTCGTCACCTCCGGCCCCGACGATCAGCTCGATGCGATTTACCGCGCCTACTTGGCGGCCATCAACGCGGCCCAGCAGCGCATCTGGCTGACCACGCCTTACTTTGTGCCGACTGAAGGAGCGCTGTCCGCGCTGACCAACGCTGCGCTGCGCGGGGTGGATGTGCGGATTCTGGTGCCCAAAAAGTCCGATTCCGTCTTTGTGACTGCCGCTGCACGCTCCTATTTTGATGAGCTGATCCGCTGCGGAGTGCACATCTATGAATATGACGCCAGCATGCTGCACTCCAAAACGCTGGTGGTCGATGACAACATGGCCATGATTGGTACGGCCAATTTTGACTACCGCAGCTTCTTTCTGAACTACGAGGTTTGTGTGATTGGCTACGGGCCTGAACTCAACCAGGCACTGGACAAGCAATTTTTGGCGGATCTGGCTCAGGCCAGTGCCGTTCAATACCGCAGCGAAAAAGGCCTCCGCCGCCGCCTGTTTGGCTCTATCGCGCGACTGACTTCACCGCTTTTGTAATGAGACATCGTGAATAATTTTGTAGAACCTCTGGCGCTATGGCGCCTGAAAGACTGGCTGCATGCGCACCCGCGCCTGTTGGTTATTGGCGGCGCAGGCTGCAGCACGGAAGTCGGCATCCCCGACTACCGCGACCAGAGCGGGCAGTGGAAGCGCCCGCAACCCGTCACCTATCAGGCCTTTATGGGCGACATGCTGGTTCGCCAGCGCTACTGGGCACGCTCCATGCTGGGCTGGCGCGTCATGGGGCAGGCGCAGCCCGGAGCAGCCCACAAAGCGCTGGCGCTGATGGAGCAGCAAGGCCGACTTGAGCTGTTGATTACCCAGAATGTGGATGGCCTGCATGAAGCGGCGGGCAGCCAGCACACCGTAGATTTGCATGGCCGCATCGGCACCGTGCTTTGCACCGACTGCGGCCACCGCTTTGCGCGGGCTGAACTGCAGCAGCAATTGCTGGCCTTGAACCCCGCATGGGCCCAGCTGTATGCCGCACCTGCGCCGGATGGGGATGCCGATCTTGAGGGGCAGGACTTCAGCCAGTTTGTGGTACCCAGCTGCCCGCATTGCGGCACGGGCCTTATCAAGCCTGATGTGGTGTTTTTTGGCGAAACCGTGCCGCGTGACCGCGTGCGGACCTGTATGGACGCCGTGGCCAGCGCCGATGCGATGCTGATCGCAGGCTCCTCGCTCATGGTGTATTCGGGCTACCGCTTTGTGCTGGCTGCGCACGAGCAGGGCAAAAGCATCGTCGCTATCAACCGCGGCGTGACGCGGGCGGATGCGCTGCTGGACTTCAAGGTCGAGGCTGATGTGGGACAGACCTTGATGGCGCTGGCGGCTTACTAAGACCCGAACACAACCATTGAGCAGCCCTTGATACGTCGTTGGAACGCATGGTCGTACTTGCGTACTGCCTGCAGTTTCGCGCCTCGTCTCAAGCGTAAACCTTCGGTTGCTGGGTCATGTGATTTGCTCTGAATGCGGGCTCTGGTAGATGGATTCCTGTTTTGATAGCTGCCAGCGCATTGTTACCAAGCGATTGAGGCCTATTTGATACATTTTCTTGCCAGCCATGGCTTCGCAGGCATACTTTCGCCCCATGGCTCATACCTTCTTCTGGCACGACTACGAAACCTTTGGCGCGCAGCCGCGCTATGACCGCCCGGCACAGTTTGCGGGCATACGCACAGACGATCAGCTCAACGAAATCGGTGAGCCCGTCATGTGGTACTGCCAGCCCGCCAACGACTATCTGCCCGACCCGCAGGCCTGCCTGATTACGGGCATCACGCCCCAGCGAGCGCTGGAAGAGGGCATTCCTGAGCACGAATTTTCTGCACTGATCGAGGGCGAACTGGCCCAGCCCGGCACCGTGGGCGTGGGTTACAACACCATTCGCTTTGACGACGAGATCACGCGCTTCATGTTCTGGCGCAACCTCACCGATCCTTATGCGCGTGAGTGGCAGAACGGCTGCGGCCGCTGGGATTTGCTGGATGTCGTGCGCATGGTCTATGCACTGCGACCCGACGGCATTCAATGGCCCAGCAAAGAAGATGGCACACCCAGCTTCAAGCTCGAAGACCTGGCCCGTGCCAATGGTTTGCTGCATGAGCAGGCCCACGATGCTTTAAGCGATGTGCGCGCCACGATTGCGCTGGCTCGGTTGATTCGCAATCAGCATCCACGCCTGTTCGATTTTGCCTTTGGCCTGCACAAAAAGGACGGCGCGCTGCGCGAGATGGGCCTGCCCGCCACGCAAGAGCATGCCCGCCCCTTCTTGCATGTGACCGGCATGATCAGCCCCGCCCGCGGTTGCATTGGCGTGATGTGGCCGCTGGCCACGCACCCGACGAACAAGAATGAAGTTATCTGCTGGGACCTAGCCGCTGACCCGACAGAACTTGGCGGTATCAGCATCGAAGACCTGCGTTTGCGCATGTTTACCCGTCAGGCGGATCTGCCCGAGGGCGTGACGCGCCTGCCCATCAAGAGCATTCATGTCAACAAATCGCCCATGGTGGTGGGCAGCCTCAAGACGCTGAGCCCCGCCATGGCCGAAAAATGGGGTGTGAACATGGAGCAAGCCCTGCAATATGCAGCCATTGCCCGTGACCTGCCCGACATGAGTGCCCAGTGGAAGGCCGTGTTCACGCGCGAGGCCGGCGAGCCGCTGGACGCCGATCAAGACCTGTACGGTGGCTTTGTCGGCAACGAAGACCGTCGCCGTCTGGAACGCATTAAGCGCCTTTCGCCGCAAGAGCTGGCGCTGGACAAGACCGGCTTTGACGACGCCCGCCTGACTGAGCTGGTCTGGCGCTACCGTGCACGCAACTTCCCCATGACGCTGAACGAGGCCGAGCAGCAGCGCTGGGAGCAGCACCGCGTGGCCTGCCTGATTGAAGGCCAGGGCAGGGCGCGCACGGCTGAGCAGATGTTTGCCATGATCGATGCCCTGTCCGAAACCGCTGACGAGCGCGCCGAAGAGATTCTGGGCGCGCTGTATGACTATGCCGACGGCATCGTGCCCGAGGCCTGAGACCTACTGGGCAGATTACTGCTGAATCAGCGCTTGGGCAGGATGTCCAGTTCTGCCGCCGTGGGCAGGAAGCTGCCGTTCCACACCGCGCGGGACGGCACGGGGTTCTTGGTCGCATAGGCCTTGGAGACCTGTTCGGCCATGGCTTGCAGGCGCTCTGTGCGTAACTGGCCAAAACCTTCGGCGCGGGCACCAGCGCTGTCAATGGCGGTCTCTATAGTCAGTTTCAGGCGTTTGACTTCCAGTGGCGCGTTGACCAGTCCGTCTTTGGCCTTCATGGAGGCAATGGCGGCTTCCGGGCTGGCAATGCCTTCCTTCGCGCCACGGGCAAAGGCTTTGAGGAAGGCGCGCACAGCCTCGGGCTTTTCGGCAATCAGCTTGGGGCTGGCGATGATCACATTGCCGTAGAGTTGCACTCCGTGGGTGGCGTAGGGCAGTACCACCACATCCTCGCGCTTGATGCCACGTGCTTCCAGGTTGAGCAGGCTGGTGAAGGTGTAGCCCGTCACGGCATCCAGATCGCCGCGCGCCAGCATGGTTTCGCGCAGCTGCGGGTCCATGGTGCTCCACTGCACATCGCCCACACCATTGGCTTGCGCAAAGATGGGGAAGGTGCGGCGACCTGCATCAAAAATGGGGGCGCCGAGCTTTTTGCCCGCCAGGTCTGAGGCTTTGCTGATGCCGGATTTTTTGAGCGCCATGACGGACGCCGGTGTGGTGTTGTAGATCACCATGATGGCCACGGGCTTGATGGGCGCATCGGGGTTGTTGGCGTGAAACTCCATCAGCGCCGCCAGATCGGCAAAGCCCAGATCATGCGTGCCAGACGCTACGCGCTGAATGGCGCCTGCGCCGCTGGCCGCTTCCACATTCACATCCAGACCTGCTTGCTTGAAATAGCCTTTTTGCTCGGGATGTACGAAGAGGGCCGCTGGCCCTTCAAAGCGCCAGTCCAGCTGGAATTTGAGAGGCGTTTCTGCCGCCTGAGCGTGGCCCCAGGTCATGGCCATGGCGGCTGCTTGCAGAAAAAATCGTTTGCGCATGAAGCTTCCTTGTGTTGTCGATCGCTGAAGAGATGACAAGCCTGAGCGCAAGATCAATGCCAAGTTGTATACAAAGTGA
The DNA here is from genome assembly GCF_036643215.1 of Comamonas sp. GTDB lineage: Bacteria > Pseudomonadota > Gammaproteobacteria > Burkholderiales > Burkholderiaceae_C > Comamonas. Next base: position 63,428 of record NZ_JAVXSJ010000019.1, read on the forward strand.
GCGGGTGTTAGAGCTGCACTGCGCTGGTGCAAATAGGGGCGAGGTTGTGCGGCGCTGGTGCACGGGGCCGGCGTGAAAGGGCTTTTTCGCGTTCTGCGTGCTGGGCATGAATATTGCAGTGAATAGCCCGACAGCGCAGGTAATGCTTGCGCTACGTGCTATTGAATTCATATCAAACCCGTTTCAAGAATGGATAGAAACCGCCATGACAGAGATCGATTTCTCCCTGCTCGACACCTATGCCCGCTACAAGCTGATGGCCAGCCTGATCGTGCCGCGCCCGATTGCGCTGGTCACCACGCTTGGGGCCGATGGAACGGTGAACGCCGCGCCTTTCAGCATGTTCAACATGATGGGAGAGGACCCGCCCGTAGTGATGCTCAGCATCAACAAGGTGCAGGATGCGGCGCAAAAAGACACGGCCAGCAATATCTTGCGTACGGGTGAATTTGTGGTGCACATCACCGACGAGGCCATGGCCGCCGCCATGCACCGCTGTGGCGACCGACTGCCGCCAGAGCACAGCGAGTTGCTGCACACGGGGCTGACGGCTACGCCATCACAAAGCGTGAAGCCGCCGCGTATTGCTGAGGCACCAGTCGCCTTTGAATGCGTGCTGCACGAGACGCTGGAGACGGCAAGTCGCTATGTCTTTATCGGCCGCGTGCAATGGCTGGCCGTGCGCGAAGGGCTGGTGGATACCGAAAAATGGCGCGTGCGTCTGCAAGAGTTCTTCCCCGTGGGGCGCTTTGGTGCCAGCTTTTACGTCAATTGCCGTGATCGCTTCGCGATTGAAGCGCATGAAGGCAGGGCCGCAGCACAGAGCGGTGCGGCAAGCACGGTGATCGACGAGATGTGAGAGGCCTGGAGTCTCTCAGGTCTGACTCAGATTGCGGCGGGCCTGGGCTTCCAGCAACTGGTGAAAGTGCGGCGTGGCGTAAATGGCATCGCGCTGCAAAAAGCTTTGCAGCACCTGCTTGCGCTTGAAGCGATAGACCAGCCGTGGCACCCAGGCGTATTCGGCGGCGACCTGTGCGTCGTACTCGGCAAAGCGCGCCGGGCTGGCACCCAGAATGGCCAGGTCTATGTCAACCAGCAGCTTGGCGTCGGCTTCAATGGATGCCTCGGTAGGTGGCGCAGTGTGGCAGGTGGCCATGATGAGGGCGTGCACACGCTGACAGGTTTCGTCTGTCGCACCGCAGTCCTTGAGCGCCTGCACAGCCCATTGAGCGCTGCGCAGTTCGTTGTCTTGGGCTTTGATGTCGTAGATGGCATCGTGAAACCACAGCGCAATGGCCACTTCGCCAGGGTGCTGGGCTTGCTGCCAGACTGCGTCAAAGTGCGCCAGGCACTCCGTCAGATGCTGCTGGGTGTGATAGTGGCGCTGGGGCTGGGCATAGGCAGCCAGCAAGCGCTGTTGCAGATCAGCGGGTGGCGTCAGGCCGAGGGCTGCCCAACTGCGCAGCCATGAGGACTGAAACAGGGAAGATTGCCGGGTGTCTGGCTCTGTATTCATACGGCGAACCTCTGGAATCCTTTGCAAAAAATCGGCTTGCAGCGCTTGTAAGGATTGGGTTTTAACCAAAAAATTGATAGCAAACCACAATGGCGGCGACCACGCCGGCCAGTTCGGCCACCAGGGCGCAGGGCACGGCGTGGCGGGCGCGCTGTATGCCTACGGCACCAAAGTACACGGCCAGCACGTAGAAGGTGGTTTCGGTGCTGCCCTGAATGGTGGCGGCGACCAGTGCGGCAAAGCTGTCTACGCCCTGGCTTTGCATGGTCTCGATCAGCATGGCGCGGGCGGCGCTGCCTGAGAAGGGTTTGACCAGTGCGGTGGGCAGAGCGTCGACAAAGCGGGCGTCCATGCCCACGGCATGCACCACCCATCGAATGCCTGACAGCGCATATTCCAGCGCCCCCGAGGCGCGAAACACCCCTACGGCGCAGAGCATGGCCACCAGATAAGGCAGCAGGCCTTTGGCTACATCAAAGCCTTCTTTGGCGCCTTCGATAAAACTGTCGTACACAGCGACCTTGCGCCATGCGCCCAGTCCCACAAACAGCACGATCAGCGCAAACAGCGTGAGGTTGCCCATCAGCGATGAAAGATGCGCCAGTGCCGCCGCGCTGAGCGTGGTGAGAAAGGCCATGAAGGCGCCCAGTGCCAGCGCCACCGGCAGCAGATAGGCCAGCACCACGAGGCTGAAGATGGGTAGACGCTGCACTAAAGCGACGCTGAGCAGGCCCACCAATGTGGAGGCCGAGGTGGCCAGCAAGATGGGCAAAAAGACCAGCGTTGGGTCTGCCGCACCTTGCTGCATGCGGTACATGAAGATGGTGACAGGCAGCAGGGTGAGCGACGAGGCGTTGAGCACCAGAAACAGAATCTGCGCATTGGTCGCCGTGTCCGGGCGCGGGTTCAGCTCTTGCAAGGAGCGCATGGCTTTGAGGCCCATGGGCGTGGCAGCGTTATCCAGCCCCAGCCCGTTGGCGGCAAAGTTCAGCGTAATCAGGCCCAGCGCCGGGTGGCCGCGCGGGACCTCGGGCATCAGTTTGGAGAACAGAGGCCCGAGCACCTTGGCAAGCCATTCGACCACGCCCGCTTTTTCAGCAATGCGCAAAAAGCCCAGCCAGAGCGTGAGCGTGCCAAACAGCAACACCATCACCTCGACCGAGAGCTTGGCCATGGAAAACAGGGCCTGCACCATGGCCGAGAAAACATCGGCTTGCCCACCCACCAGCCACTGCGCCAAAGCAGCGACAGCCGCCACCAAGAAAAATCCTAGCCACAAGGCATTGAGCATAAAAGCGCCTGTTTTTGTACTGGCGCTGATTGTGGCGTGAAATCAGGGGTGCGGTGGCACACTGCACCTCTTGCTTACCCGAGGAATGCCATGACTGAAAGCACCCACGCCTTTGGGATGAATGAGCTCAGGGCTCGCTTCAAGCGGGACACTCTGCGTTGATGCAAGCCCAAACCCCGCTCTGGGAGCAGCCCTTTGGCAAAGGGCTTGCCCTGCTGATGAGCATGTTCGCTTTTCTAGGCCTGATGAGTGGCTGGATGTTGCTGGAGGCCGATTTTTCTGACGCTTGGAATTCTGCAGGGCGTATGCCGTGGGCACTGGCGCTGCAGGCCATGCTGGCGCTGAACTCTGCCATGTGCTTCACGCAGGTCTGGCTGCTGTGGACTCGCAACCAGTCGGCCGTGCTGCTGAGCATTCTTTACGGGGCGCTGGGCGTGATCACACAGGCGGGCATGTTCTGGTATGTCGGGCAGAGAGGTCAGTCCGCCGATGCTTTTTCTGTCATCTTCTGGCTGGCAGAGGTGATTTTCTGGTCGGGCATCGTGGCTTATCTGTGCTGGCTCAAGCGCCGGGGCGTGCTGCGTTAGTGGGCATGAACCCCTCTTGGGCACGAAGCCGTGTCAAGAACTGCGCAAGCCACCAGCCTTCAGGGCCGCACAGGTGTATAACCTTGCTTCGAGTTTTTTCTCTGATTTTTGTGCATTTTGCGCAAATCATCCCCCCAATCAACAAGGAATCGCACCCATGGGCGCGCAATGGAAAGCAAAGGGCAAGGCGCTGGTCGCTGATGCCAAGGGCAAGCTGTTTGGCAAGCTGGTCAAGGAAATCATGGTCGCGGCCCGTCTGGGCGGCGGTGACCCCGCAGCCAACTCGCGTCTGCGCATGGCTGTTGAAGCGGCCCGCAAGGCTTCCATGCCCAAGGACACGCTGGACCGCGCCATCAAAAAGGGCTCCGGTGCCGGCGCCGATGCCGTGAACTATTCCACCGTGCTGTTTGAAGGCTATGCTCCTCACCGCGTGCCGGTGATGGTCGAGTGCCTGACCGACAACCCCAACCGCACTGCGCCCAATATGCGCGTGTGCTTCCGCAAGGGCCAGATGAGCGCTGTGGCATGGGATTTTGACCATGTGGGCATGGTTGAAGGCGAAGCCGAAAGCGGTGCGGACGTGGAAATGGCCGCCATTGAAGCAGGCGCTCAAGACTTCGAGCCCGGCGACGACGAGGGCGTGACCCTGTTCATCACCGATATCGCCGATCTGGATGCGGTCAGCAAGGCTCTGCCTGCTCAAGGCATCAAGGTGGTGTCTGTGAAGCTGGGTTACAAGGCCAAGAACCCGGTCAGCATGGCTAGCCTGTCTGCCGAGCAGCAAGAGGAAGTGCAAGATTTTCTGGCTGGTCTGGAAAACGACGACGACGTGCAGCACGTCTTTGTGGGTCTGGTCGACTGATAACGCATTCACCGCGTTTGTAAAAAGGAGCAGTGCTGGCACTGCTCCTTTTTTTATGCCCGCTTGCAACGGGGCTGGGCTGAAGCAGCGCTGAACTTCAAGAAAAAAAGCTTGTAGCTCTTAATGGGTATGCGCTAGCAGCTATCAAAAAAGTAGTTGCTTCGCTGATTCTTCAATGCCAGCAACACTTCATTGGCGGATTTTTATGAAACCAATGAGAATCATTATTGTTTTGAAACTAGAATGAGAGTAATTCTTGTTACGAATACAGATTCGTGACAGTCGTTCTTTTCGCTCTGATTCATGTCCTCCAAGCTCTTCCGCCCAAGCGCTTTTGCCGCTGCTCCTGAACGCGCCACTTCGGCCACTTTTCAGACTTTTCCCCGTTTTTCTCTGAGCCATCTGGCATGGGCAGCGACCTGCATGGTCGCCATGAGCAGCGCACAGGCGCAGAGCGTGGCAGCGGCTGAATCTGTGCAGGAAAAAGAGATGCCCACTGTGCAGGTAGAAGGGGAGCGGATAGATGCCCGTGTCTATAGCCGCGAGGAAATGGATGCCACGCCCGAAGGCAACCGTGACCTGACATCACTGATCAGCGCCAACCCCGCGGTGCGCCTCAATGACAGCATGGGTGGCAATGGCAACCGTGGCTCGCTGGCTCCGGAGCAGTTCTCCATCCATGGCGAAAGCCCGTTTCAAAACCAGTTTCTGATTGACGGCATCAGCGGCACCAACTTCATCAACCCGCAGGAATCGGCTCTGGGGCTGCAGGTGGGGCGCGTGCCCAGCTTTTCGCAGGCCTACAACCTGGATACGGATTTGCTGGAGCAAGTGCGGGTGTATGACAGCCGCGTGCCTGTGGAGTTTGGCAAGTTTCAGGGCGGTGTGGTGGATGCGCGCATCAAGACGCCTGTGGGCAGCAATACGTTTTCCATTAAGCAAAGCTTCAACAGCTCTAATCTGACCCAGCAGCAAATGCCCGAGCGCATGCTCGAGGACTGGGCTAATGGTGAGCCGGGCTATTCATCCGTGTGGAAAAAGCATTTCACCAGCATGCAGGGCGACTTCAAGCTGACGGAAGATACCAGCGCGCTGGTATCTTTCTCCCGACGTGAATCCAAAATTCAACGCCAGGCCAAGGTGCTGGACCCCAGTGCCGGCGTGGCGAATGGCAAGGCCACGCTGCTGCAGACCAATGACGAGTCTGATACCGTGGACAACCTGATGGGCAAGCTGCACACCAATTGGGGTGGCGGCACGCAAACCAATGTGCTGCTGAAATATGCAGACCGTCAGGAAGACCTGGTCTCCAACACCTATGCCAACAGCGCATGGACCAACCGTCAGAAGTCTCTGGGCCTGTCGGGTGACTGGATTCAGCAGCTGGACAGCGGCAAGCTCACTGCCACCCTGGCCGTGGATCAGCAAGACTCGCGACGCGACTCCAGCGGCACTGAATTTACGGTACAGCAATTTGCCGACAAAAGCCTCAGCACCTATAGCTATGGCGGCTATGGTGACGAAATGCTGCGCCAGCGCCAATTCACCGGCAAGCTGCGCATGGACTGGGACAGCTTCAATACCGGCAGCATCAGACATCAGCTATATGCGGGTCTTCAGCTGGAGCGGGTGAACGCCAGCTTCAACCGTGCGCAGGATGTGTATTCCTCCAATGCCACGCTGCAGGCCGACGGCACGCAAAAGTACAACACGCGCACCCGCTATGCGGCCGGAACCGTGGGGCTGGACTACAACAGTCTGGCTGCCTATGTGTCGGACACCATGCAGTGGCGAAACCTCACAATGACGACCGGCCTGCGCGTGGAGCGCGATGAATTTCTGAAAAACACCAACCTGGCACCGCGCACCCGTCTGGACTGGGATGTGGAGGGCAATGGCCAGACCCAGCTGGGTCTGGGCTGGGCGCGTTATTACGGCCAGGACTTGCTGGGCTATGCGCTGAGAGAGGGCAAAAGTGCCTTGCTGACCTATCAGATACGCAATGGCAAGGAAGTGAACATTCCGGGGACTGTGGAGAGCAACCGCTTTGATGGCGTCAAAACCCCTTACTCGGACGAATGGGCGCTGGTGGCCAGTCAGGCCCTGACGCCGAATCTGGAAGCCGGTTTCTCCTATGTGCACCGCAACAGCCGTGATGCACTGACGATGGAAGGCAGCTCGACCTCCGGCTATTACTACAGCAATAAGGCGGGTGCCAAGGTCGACACTGTCATTCTGAGCCTGCGCAGCACCAAGCCCTGGATCGCGGCAGGTGCGGCATGGAATGGCCGTGTGGACTTCAGCTGGCAAGACAAAAAAACCAATTACGACAGCACGCAAGGCTGGGAGGCCGAAGGCCTTGCCCCCGACGATGTGATTGAAGTCAATGGCGTGCAGATGCTGCGCAAAGACAAGCCCGCAAGCCAGTTCTATGTGCCGCGTGAGCTGGCGGTGAGCTTTAGCGGGCGCTGGGCAAGCACGGGCGTCACCTGGGGCAATCGCCTGAAGTGGAAGAGCAGTCGCTCCAGTCTTGCGTACATGGGCACGGTGAAAGGCCTTGAACGTTACAGCGAGCAGCGCATGGCCTCCTATGCCACCTGGGACACCTCGGTGAGCTACAAGCCCACACAGATCAAGGGTCTGACGCTGAGCGTGGACGTTCTCAACGTACTGAACAAACAGGTGCCGATCGCCTTCGCCAGCGCAGCGGCTGCCAACAACACCCGCTGGCAAACGGGCCGTGAAATCTGGCTGACTGCAGGCTACCAGTTTTGAATATAAAACCACTCAAGCGCTTACAGAATAAGCGCTTGCAGCTATCAAAATCAAGAATTTCTGACCGATGAAAAACCGTCTAGCCAACAGGCCGGCCGCTGGCTTGCGCACCGCTCTTGCGGCTTGCGCCATGCTGCTGCTCATGCCCTGCGCCATGGCGCAAAACACCCATATCGAAGCCGACGCCACCACCCGTCTGGCCAAGACACGTGAGCCAGACACAGCCCTAGGGCGACTGCTGCAGCCCGTGGACAACCGTGGCTTTGAATGCGGCAAGGCCGATGGCTGGGATGACGCTTGCCTGAAGGCGCGCTACCAGGGCCAACCAGCGCATTGGCCCCGCCCGGTGATTGATATGGGCAAGAACTGGACGGAGATGTCTGCGGTCCCCGCGGTGCAGCCACCGGCAGATGCCAAGGCCCGCGCCAAGCTGGAGCTGGGCACGGCGCTGTTTTTTGATGCTGGCCTGTCGCGCAAGGGTGGAGTGTCTTGCGCCAGCTGCCATCAGGCGGGCAAGTCCTTCAGCGACGGGCTGGCGCAGGCCGTGGGCGAAGACAAACTCATGGGCCGCCGCCGCGCCCAGACCCTGTTTGCCGCGCCATTTGCATCGCACCTGTTCTGGGATGGGCGCGCGGCATCGCTGGAGGAACAAGCCAAAGGCTCTATCACCAATACTTTTGAGATGAACAACACGCTGGCGGCAGCGGTGGCGCATGTGAACTCACAGCACCACTACCGCAAGATGTCCCGCCAAATCTGGGGGCGAGACAAGCTGACTACGGACCAGATGGTGACAGCCATCTCAACTTTTGTGCGCACCATTCGCCCGCCCACCACGAAGGCCGATGCGGTGATTGCCGGGGAGACTGCGCTGCTCAACGACCAGCAATTGCTGGGCCTGCATATGTTTCGCACCAAGGCCCGCTGCATGAATTGCCACAGCGGCCCCTTGCTGACGGATAACGAATTCCACGATCTGGGTTTGTCATCCTATGGTCGCCGTAATCAGGACCTGGGCCGCTTTGAAGCCACGCGCAACAAGGCCGATCTGGGCCAGTTCCGCGTTCCCAGCCTGCGCGGTGTGAGCCAGGCTGGGCCGTGGATGCACAACGGGCAGTTCGGCAATCTGCCGGGGCTGCTGCGCCTGTACAACGTGGGCATGGGTGCTGTGGGAGGCGATCCTGAGCAGGATTCGTATGTGCCGCCCAAGTCGGCGCATATCAAGGCGTTGAACCTGAATGCGCAGGAGATTGATGCCTTGGTTGAGTGGCTGAAAATTTTATAGCGGGTGGCGCTTGATGGGTAAAGAGTTGGGCGGGTTTTGGCTGGTGCTGATTGATTGAGACCCGGCCTCCGTCATTGGCGCGGGCCAAACCCATACAAAAAGCCCCTGCAGCTTGCGCTGGCAGGGGCTTTTTACAGGGCAGACCCAATTACTTGGTGCCAAAGATACGGTCGCCCGCATCACCCAGACCGGGCAGGATGTAGCCGTGGCTGTCCAGCTCGCGGTCCACCGCTGCGGTGTAGATGTCCACATCGGGGTGGGCGGTTTGCATGGTCTTCACGCCTTCGGGGGCAGCCAGCAAGCACATGAACTTGATGGACTTGGGAGCGCTCTTGTCCTTGAGCTGCTGCACGGCAGCCACGGCCGAGTTGCCGGTGGCCAGCATGGGGTCAACCACGATCACGTCGCGCTCTTGCATGTTCTCGGGCATCTTGTAGTAGTACTCGACGGGCTTGAGCGTCTCGGGGTCGCGGAACAGGCCGATGTGGCCGATGCGGGCGCCGGGCACCACGTTGAGCATGCCGTCCAGAAAGCCGTTACCCGCGCGCAGGATGGAGACCAGGGCCAGCTTTTTGCCGTCGATGACCTTGCCAGTCATCTTTTCCATGGGGGTTTCGATCTCGATGTCCTGCAGGGGGAAGTCGCGTGTCAGCTCGTAGGCCATCAGCGTGGACAGCTCGCCCAGCATGCGGCGAAAGCTGTTGGTGCTGGCTTCCTTGCGGCGCATCAGGGTCAGTTTGTGCTGGACCAGTGGGTGGTCAATCAAATGCAAAGTGCTCATGTTCTTGGTCTTTGTGTTGAAAAGAAGCAGGCCCGCTTGTGACTGGCGCGTGCTTGCAGAAAAGGGTGAAACTGGGCGCGGGATGGCCCGCAGCAGCATCTATTTTCGCTGTCAGTCGGCCAGAAGGCTGGCGAAACGTGATAAATCCACATTGCCGCCACTGATCACAATGCCCACGCGCTTGCCCTTCAGGGGCTGGCCGCCGTGGATGGCGGCTGCCAGCGAGAGCGCGCCCGTGGGCTCCACCACGATTTTCATGCGCTCGGCATAAAAGCGCATGGACTCGACCAATTGCTCGTCGCTGACGGTCAGCACTTCGTTTACGCGCTGCTGGATGATGGCAAAGGTCAGCTCGCCCGGTGCCTGCGTCTGCGCGCCATCGGCAATGGTGCGCGGGGTGTCTATCTTGACGATATGGCCGGCGCGCAGCGATTGCTGCACATCGTTGCCAGCTTCGGGCTCTACGCCGATGACCTGACATTTCGGGGTCAGCGCATTGGCCGCCAGCAGGCTGCCCGACAGCAGGCCACCGCCGCCCAGGCAGACGAACAGGTAGTCCAGATCGGGCACTTCCTCCAGCAGCTCTTTGACGGCCGTGCCTTGGCCGGCAATCACATCGCGGTGGTTATAGGGCGGGATCAGCGTCATGCCGCGCTCGGTGGCCAGCCGCTGCGCGATGGCTTCGCGGTCTTCGGTAAAGCGGTTGTAGGTGACGACCTGAGCGCCATAGCCACGCGTAGCCGTCATTTTGGAGGCGGGGGCGTCCTCGGGCATGACGATGAGGGCGGGCATGTCCAGCAGTTGCGCGGCCTGGGCAATGGCTTGCGCGTGGTTGCCCGATGAGAAGGCGAGGGCACCGCCCTTGCGCTGCTCGGGCGTGAACTGAGCCAGAGCGTTATAAGCACCGCGAAACTTGAAGGCACCAATGCGCTGCAGGTTCTCGCACTTGAAGAACAGGCGTGCGCCCAGCTGCTCATCCATGGTGCGGCTGGTCAGCACCGGTGTGCGGTGGGCCACGCCTTGCAGGCGCTTTGCAGCGGCCACGACATCGTCATAGGTAGGAAGCAGGGCGGGAGTGCTGTTCATGGTGATACAGGCTGGGGTAAAGACTGAATCCATGATAACGGGGCATCGTCTGCCGGCATGTAGATAGGTGCGGTGTTTGATGCGGCAATGTCGATAGGGGCAAACGGCAGCTCAAACGGCGGCTGAGAAGGAGCCGTGAGCAGAAGCAGTAATGTAAGTAAAAAAGGCATCTAGCCCTTTATATGCATGCGCTGGCAGCTATGAAATCAGCAGTTTCCATCAGTTTTTGTGGGCGGCTGGCGCAAAGGCATGCAGCGGCTCCAGCGGCGGAAAGTCGCCTTCTCGCTTGGCCTGCATGGCGCTGACGGCTTCCATCACATGGCGGTTGCTCCAGATGCCGCTTTGCACCCAGCCCATTTGCTGCAACGAGTCGTGCACGCTGTGGTCGCGGGCATAGTTGATGACCTGCTTGCTGCCCCAGATGGCGACGGGGGGCTTGGCCGCAATCTCGCGTGCGCAGGCCAGTGCTGCGGTGAGGGTTGCTTCGGGCGATTCATAAACGGCGTTGACCAGGCCGTGGCTGGCGGCTTCTTGCGCGCTCAGGCGGCGGCCGGTGTAGGCCAGCTCTTTGACAATGCCCAGCGGCATGAGCTTGGGCAGGCGCTGCAGGCTTCCCAGATCAGCCGTCATGCCAATATTGATTTCTTGCACGCAGAAAAACGCCTCGCGGCTGGCGTAGCGTATGCAGGCTGTGGCGACCAGATCCAGTCCGCCGCCCACGCAGGCGCCCTGAATGGCGCAGATCACGGGCATGCGCAGGGCTTCAATCTTGTTGAAGGTGGCTTGCAACTGCGTCAGCGTGTCGATGATGGCGGCGCGGCCCTCGGGTGTGCGGTCGTTGGGGGCGAAGCTGGGGTCGGCAAACGTCTCCAGCGCCATGCCCGCGCAAAAGTGCTTGCCCGTGCTGCTGATGACCAGTGCCCGCGCCTTGCCGCTGCGGTGCAGGGCATCCAGTACCGCATCCAGCTCTTGCCAGAACCTGGGGTTCAAGGTGTTGAACGCATCGGGGCGGTTGAGCACCAGATGGGCAATGTGGTCGACCTGCTCCAGCCTGAAGACGGTCAGGTCTGTGGGCAGCGAGGTGTCGTGAGAGCTGGTGTCAGAGGTATTGGGCATGCACAGATGGTGTCCTGTGCGCTGCCACACGCAAGTCACCCGTGTGACGGACGGTGTGCTGAATGAGTCGGGGAATTCCCTTGCTGCGCCCTGATTGCCCAGACTGCTCGCTTGATACGGCAGTCTGGGTAAGGCTTGGTGGGCCGGTTCAGCAGGTTTATGCGTGCAGTGCAGGCTCAGAGTAAGCCAGCGCATGGCCTGAAGCGCCAACCTTGAACACAGACACCATGCCGGTCAGGCGCTGGGTCTGGTCGTGCAGCGAGACGGCGGCTGCGGCGGACTCTTCCACCAGGGCAGCGTTTTGCTGCGTCATCTGATCCAGATGGGTCACGGCCTGATTGACTTGGCTGATACCGTCGCGCTGCTCTGTGGAGGAGGCGCTGATCTCACCAATCATGTCGGACACCTTGCGCACGCTGCTCACGATGTCTTCCATGACCAGGCCTGTCTGGGAGACCTGCTCGGCTCCGGCATTGACGGCATCTACGGAGGTGCCGATCAGGGTCTTGATTTCCTTGGCGGCTTCAGCGCTGCGGTGGGCCAGAGCGCGCACCTCGCTGGCCACGACGGCAAAGCCACGGCCTTGCTCGCCGGCGCGGGCGGCTTCTACGGCGGCGTTGAGTGCCAGGATATTGGTCTGGAAGGCGATGGAATCAATGACGCCAATGATGTCGGAGATGCGGTGCGCGCTTTCGTTGATGCGGCTCATGCTGCTGACGACCGACTCCACGACGCTTCCGCCGCGCTGCGCTGCCTGCGCTGCATTGCTGGCCAGGTGTGTAGCCTGACGCGCGGTATCTGCGGCCTGCGCCACCGTCGCCGTGAGCTGCTCCATGCTGGCAGCTGTTTCCTCAAGATTGGAGGCGGTTTGCTCGGTGCGCGCAGACAGATCGTGGTTGCCCGAGGCAATCTCTGAAGATGCGGTGGAGATGGAATGCACACTGTCGCGAACATCGGTCACCAGTCCGCGCAAACGGGTGGCCATGGCCGAGACAGAACTCAGCAGCAGGCCGAATTCGTCTTGACGATGGCTGCTGGCGGTCACGGTCAGGTCCCCCTTGGCGATGGCATTGGTCAGCTCCACGGCTTCTGCCAGAGGGCGGGTGATGGAGCGGGTGAGCGCCAGCGCAAGGCCAAGGCCTGCCAGCAGAACCAGGCCTTGCACGGCCCAGGCCCACCAGGCTGCGCGTTGCTGAGCCTGCTGCGTGAGAAGGATTGCGGCATCGCGCTGCTGCTCTTGCAGCTTTACAAAGGACTCCAGCGAGCCCACATAGCGGGTGATGGCGCCAAGATACTGCTCCCGGATGAAGGTGCGCAGGGCGGTGATGTCACCCGTCAGCTTGATTTCACGGGCCTGCTTGTTCAAGGCCAGCACTTCGGTGCGCACGGCCGAGATTTGCTCCAGTGCCTTTTTGTCAGCATCGCTTTGAGCCAGCTTGACCACCTGGGCCTGCAACTGCGAGTTGACGGCAACGCCAGCCTTGACGCGCTCATCCATCAAGACGGTCAGTTCTTCGTCGATGGTCATATTGCTGGTGAGCACGCGCTCGCCCGTGGATTCTGTGGCGCCCTTCCACTGCAGAGCCAGATTGATGCGGTTGTCGTAGTCGCTCTGCGTGTCCATGCCTGTCTGCAGGGTCTGGGCAGCTGTGTGCTGAGTCCAGAGTGAGACCGCCAGCATCATCGCCAGTAGTCCCCCGAGGGTGCACCACAGCTTGGTGGATACGCGCCATTGATTGAATTGCATTCGCTGTGCTCTTGTACTGAATAGTTAGATTGCAAAAAAGCGCTTCGTGGCGCTGATTGCGGTTTGTTGTGTTGAGGGGGTGTGAAGCGACTGCGGCCACTGCAACAAGGCTTGACACGCCCCGTGCGTTCTCGATGAGGCACCGGTGTGCGGCTGGTGAGTGCGTCGAGAGACTCCTTATGTATCGACATAAGGACTGTGAAATTGAGCCTTTTTTAGCCAGTTTGGCTAGACATATCAAAAAGGCCTGCAAATGCAGGCCTTGAGCAAGAGCTGGGCGCTAAAACTCAGCGTTTTTTGCCGCCAAGAATGCCGCCCAGCACGCCGCGCAGAATCTCCTTGCCCAGGTTGTTGCCCACGGTGCGCATGGTGGACTTGGCCATGGTCTGTACCAGACCATCATGCTGGCCGCCACGCGGCCCGGTGCGACCAAACAGCAGTTCTTTGAGGCCGTCCATCATGGAGTCGGTGGCGCTGCCTTGCTCGGCGGCAGCACCTGCCGCAGCGGGCGCATCACCGGGTTTGGCAGGCGTGGCGCTGCCAGCGCGGTCGCGCAGCAGCTCGAAGGCCGATTCACGATCGACGGTCTGTTCATAGACGCCGGCGACCAGCGAGCTGGCGAGCAAAGCCTTGCGTTGCTCGGGCGTGATGGGGCCGAGCTGGCTGCCGGGCGGAATCACAAAGACGCGCTCCGTCACGCTGGGGCGGCCCTTCTCGTCGAGGAAGCTGATCAGCGCCTCGCCCACGGCCAGCTCGGTAATGGCCGCAGCGATGTCGAGGCCGGGGTTGGGGCGCATGGTGGATGCCGCCGTGGCCACAGCCTTCTGGTCGCGCGGGGTGAAGGCGCGCAGTGCGTGCTGCACGCGGTTGCCCAGCTGGCCCAGCACGGAGTCGGGTACGTCCAGCGGGTTCTGGGTGACAAAGTACACGCCCACGCCCTTGGAGCGCACCAGGCGCACGACCAGCTCGATGCGTTCAATCAGCACCTTGGGTGCATCGTTGAACAGCAGGTGGGCCTCGTCAAAGAAGAAGACCAGCTTGGGTTTTTCGGGGTCGCCAATTTCTGGCAGCTGCTCGAACAGCTCGGACAAGAGCCAGAGCAAAAAGGTCGAGTACAGGCGCGGTGCGTTCATCAGCTTGTCTGCCGCCAGCACGTTGATGACGCCCATGCCGTTGGCATCGGTCTGCATCAAATCGTTGATGTCGAGCATGGGCTCGCCAAAGAATTTGTCGCCGCCCTGGCTTTCAATGGTCAGCAGGCCGCGCTGGATGGCGCCCACGCTGGCCGAGCTGATGTTGCCGTATTGCGTGGTGAACTGCTTGCTGTTGTCCGCCACAAAGGTGAGCATGGAGCGCAGATCTTTGAGGTCCAGCAGCAGCATGCCGTTGTCGTCGGCAATCTTGAAGACGATGTTGAGCACGCCCATTTGCGTCTCGTTCAGGTTCAGCATGCGGCCAATCAGCAGCGGGCCCATGTCCGAAATGGTGGCGCGTACGGGGTGACCTTGCTCGCCAAATACATCCCACAGCGTCGTGGGGCAGGCCAGAGGCTCGGGCAGGGCCAGGTCGCGCTCTTTGAGCGAGGCGGCGAGCTTTTCTCCAATTTTGCCGCTCTGGCTGATGCCGCTCAGGTCTCCTTTGACGTCGGCCATGAAGACCGGCACGCCAATCTGTGAGAAGCTCTCAGCCAGTTTTTGCAGGGTGACGGTCTTGCCGGTACCGGTGGCACCGGTGATCAGGCCATGTCGATTGGCCAGTCCGGGCAGCAGGGCACATTCTGTGGCAGAGTGCTGGGCAATCAAAAGGGGTGAAGCCATTCGGTTTTCCTCTGGGGGACTTACAGTCAAAAGTAAAATCTCATCCGCTAGGTTAAATCAAATATCAAAGGACTCCCGTGGCAGGACACAGCAAATGGGCCAACATCCAGCACCGCAAGGGTCGCCAGGATGAAAAACGTGGCCGTATCTGGACCCGCATCATTCGTGAAATCATGGTGGCAGCACGCCAGGGTGGTGCTGATCTGAGCGCTAACCCACGCCTGCGTCTGGCGGTGGACAAGGCCAAGGCCGCAAATATGCCGGCCGACAATATCAAGCGCAACATCGACAAGGCCACGGGCAATCTCGATGGAGTGACGTACGAAGAAATTCGATACGAAGGCTACGGAATTGGCGGCGCCGCCATTATTGTGGACACAATGACGGACAATCGCGTGCGGACAGTGGCCGATGTGCGCCATGCTTTCAGCAAGTACGGCGGCAACATGGGCACCGAAGGCTCAGTGGCTTTTCAGTTCAAGCATGTGGGGCAGTTGATGTTCGCCCCCGGCACGGACGAGGAAAAAGTCATGAATGCCGCACTGGAAGCTGGTGCCGAGGACGTCATCACCGATGACGAAGGTGGCATCGAGGTGCTGACAGCCCCGGCCGACTTTGAAGCCGTGCGTGATGCACTTCAGGCCGCTGGCTTGACCCCGGACATGGCAGAAGTGACCATGCGCCCAGAAAATACAATCGCTCTTGAAGGCGACGACGCAGCTCGCATGCAGAAGCTGCTGGACATGATTGAAGACCTGGACGACGTTCAAGACGTCTACCACAACGCAGACCTATGAAAATTCTTGTGATTGGCGGCGGTGGCCGTGAGCACGCTCTGGCGTGGAAATTGGCCGAATCGCCCAAAGCGACCAAGGTGTATGTGGCTCCCGGTAACGGTGGCACAGCCCTGGCTGGCGGCAAGCTGGAGAACCTGAACATCACTGATGTGCAGGCTCTGCGCGAATGGGCGCAAGCCGAAAAGATCGCCGTGACCGTGGTGGGCCCCGAGGCTCCTCTGGCTGCTGGCGTGGTCGATGAGTTCCGCGCTCATGGCCTGAAGGTCTTTGGCCCGACCAAGGCTGCAGCCCAGCTGGAATCGTCCAAGGCCTTCTCCAAGGACTTCATGGCGCGCCACAGCATCCCGACTGCGCAATATGAAACCTTTACCGACGCCGTAGCGGCCCACGCCTATGTGGACCGTCTGGGTGCGCCTATCGTCATCAAGGCCGACGGTCTTGCTGCTGGCAAGGGCGTGGTGGTTGCCATGTCGCTGCAGGAAGCGCATGACGCCGTGGATTTCATGCTGGTGGACAACAAGTACGGCGTGACCCACAACGAAGGTGGTGCTCGCGTCGTGATCGAGGAATTCCTCGACGGCGAAGAAGCCTCTTTCATCGTGCTGTGCGACGGCAAGAACGTGCTGGCGCTGGCGACCAGCCAGGATCACAAGCGTCTGAAGGATGGTGACCAGGGCCCCAACACCGGCGGCATGGGTGCTTATTCGCCCGCCCCCGTGGTGACGGCCGATGTGCACCACCGCGCCATGCGCGAAATCATTCTGCCCACCATTCGCGGGATGGAAAAAGACGGCGTGAATTACACCGGCTTTTTGTACGCGGGCCTGATGATTGACAAGGCTGGTCAGCTCAAGACGCTGGAATTCAACTGCCGCATGGGCGACCCAGAGACTCAGCCCATCATGATGCGCCTCAAGAGCGATCTGGTGGACGTGATGCTGGCAGCCTGCGACGGCAAGCTCGACCAGTTTGAGCTGCAATGGGATCGCCGCACTGCTCTGGGCGTGGTCATGGCAGCTGCTGGTTACCCTGAAGCTCCCCGCAAGGGCGATGTCATCACCGGCCTGCCCGCAGCGGCTGACGATGCCATGGTCTTCCACGCTGGCACGCAGTTGGGCGATGACGGCCAACCCGTCACCAGCGGTGGCCGTGTGCTGTGCGTGACGGTGCTGGCTGACAGCGTCAAGCAAGCCCAGCAAAAAGTCTATGACGTGGCCCGTGGCATCCATTTCGATGGCGCCCAGTACCGCCGCGACATTGGCTTTCGCGCTATCAAGAAGGCTGACTGATGACGCAGCCATCCTCATCTTTCGTCGCTGACCAGCTGCCCGCAGGCGAGGTGCGCGAGTACCTGATGGGTCTGCAGACCCGTATCACCGAGGCGCTGGAAGCGATCGAAGGTGGGGGCGGCGCTCGTTTTCTGGCCGATGCCTGGCATAAAGAGCCGGGCGAGAAGCTGCAGGGCAACGGTATCACCAAGATCATGGAAGGCGGGCGCGTCTTTGAGCGCGCAGGCTGTGGCTTCTCACATGTGAGTGGCCCGCAGTTGCCGCCTTCGGCGACTCAGCACCGCCCTGAGCTGGCGGGTGCACCGTTTGAAGCCATGGGCGTGTCGCTGGTGTTTCACCCGCGCAACCCCATGGTGCCTACGGTGCACATGAATGTGCGCATGATCTCTGCGGGTCACCCCGGTCAGCCCAAGACTTGCTGGTTTGGCGGCGGCATGGATTTGACGCCCGTCTACGGCTTTGAAGACGATGCAGTGCATTTTCACCAGACCTGCCGCGATGCGCTGGCGCCGTTTGGCGATGCGCTCTATCCGCGCTTCAAGACCTGGTGTGACGAGTATTTCTTCCTCAAGCACCGCAACGAGCAGCGCGGCATTGGCGGCATCTTCTTTGATGACTTCAGCGAACTGGGGCAGCAGCAGAGCTTTGCCATGCTGCGCTCGGTGGGCGATGCCTTTCTGAAATCCTATCTGCCCATCGTGGAACGTCGCCAGAATGCGGCGTATACGCCGCAGCAGGTCGATTTTCAGCGCTATCGCCGTGGCCGCTATGTGGAGTTCAACCTGGTCTGGGACCGCGGCACGCACTTTGGCCTGCAGTCTGGTGGCCGGACCGAGTCCATTTTGCTGTCCATGCCGCCCCACGCGAACTGGAGCTATCAGCGCGAAGATGCACCCGGTACGCCTGAACGTGATCTACTCGACAAGTTCCTGATTCGTCGGGACTGGCTGTAACCTGCCTTGATGAGCCTATTTCCCTGCTGGCAGCGCATAAAGCCCTGTCAGCAAGGAAATTTTTAGAAAACTATAATTTCCATAGCTGGATGCGCACTAATCAATTGGCGCATCAACCTTTTTCAATGCGTGGTGAGTGCAGGCCTTGCGGGTCTGGATGCTTACGCTAACCCAGCCCTGATACGGGTGTGGCGCAGCACACGCTATATTGATCCCATCACTTACTGATTCCATCGCCTGATGACCACCTCCACCAAATCGGATTCCGCAGCCAAGCGCGACGTCACCAAACTCCAGCGCGCCATTGTTGACGGCCTCGAAGACGTCAAGGCCCACGATATCCAGGTGTTCAACACCGAAGCGCTGTCGCCGCTGTTCGAGCGCGTGATCGTGGCCTCGGGTACTTCTAACCGTCAGACCAAGGCTCTGGCCTCCAGCGTGCGCGAAGCCGTCAAGGAAGCTGGCTTTCCCGTGCCCCGCCAGGAAGGCGAGCAAAACGGTGAATGGATCATCGTGGACTGCGGCGCTGTCGTTTGCCACATCATGCAGCCCGTCATTCGCCAGTACTACCGTCTGGAAGAAATCTGGGGCGCGACACCTGTGCGCCTGAAGCTGGGCGCCGCCAAGCCCAAGCCCGCTGAACTGGCCGCCAAAAAGCTGGCTGCCAAGCTGGCTGTGGAAAAAGCTGCTGCAGCCAACACCGTGGTTGAAAAGAAGCCTGCCGCCAAGAAGGCTGCTGCCAAAAAGCCCGCGACCAAGACGGCTGCTGCCGGTGCCAAGCCTGCTGCAAAGAAGCCCGCAGCCAAGAAGGTTGCCGCCAAGACCATCAAGACAGTGGTTGTCAAGCCCAGCGTTCCTCGTACTGCCAAGGCTGAAACGGCTGCCAAGCCCGCTGCAAAGCGTGCTCCTCGCGCCAAGGCCTGATGAAGCTGACCATTGTGGCCGTAGGCCTGCATGTGCCCGATTGGGCGCAGACGGCCTACGACGATTACGCCAAGCGCTTCCCGCCTGAACTCAAGGTTGAACTCAAGGCCGTCAAAACCGAGCCTCGCGGCTCCAAGACGCTTGAGACCTTGTACGCAGCGGAGCGCAAGCGTATCGAAGCAGCTATTCCGCGTGGCACCCGCATCGTGGTGCTCGATGAGCGCGGCACTAACCTGACCACCAAGGCGCTGGCACAGCGTCTCAAGGGCTGGCAGCTGGAGAGTGATGATGTGGCTCTGATCATTGGCGGCCCCGATGGTCTGGACCCCGAGTTTCGCGCGCTTGCGCATGAACGTATCCGCCTGTCTGACCTGACCCTGCCGCACGCCATGGTGCGCGTGCTGCTAATCGAGCAGCTCTACCGAGCCTGGTCGGTCAACGCCGGTCACCCTTACCATCGCGAATAACAGCGGCCCCTGCCGCCCGCTTGCGCTTGTATCGCTGCAAGTCAGCCAGTCACGGACAACCGTCGTGACTGGGCGCTGCGTGCAATTTTGCCTAGCGCGTGGTACTATGATTTTGATAGCCTGATGCGCTTGATTTATGGGCGCTAGAGGCCTTTTTAATCAAAATCATGGCCTCCTTCATCTACCTCGCATCCCAAAGCCCCCGTCGTCGTCAACTGCTGGAGCAGCTGGGCGTGGCGCATGAACTCCTGCTGGCTAATGCCGCAGGGGATATTGCCGAAGATGCCGAGGCCATAGAGGCCGAGCTGCCCGGCGAAGACCCCCACGACTATGTGCAGCGTGTGACTGCCGGCAAGCTGGATGCGGCCGTGGCCCGCCATGCACGCCGTGGCCTGCCTGCGGCGCCGATTCTGTGCTCTGACACCACCGTGGCTCTGGGCCCGCAAATTCTGGGCAAGCCAGCCGATGCAGACGATGCGCGCCGCATCTTGCGACTGCTGTCTGGTGCTGAGCATGAAGTTTTGACCGCAGTGGCGCTGCAAAGTGGCGCGCAGCGATTGCAGGCCCTGTCCATCTCTACCGTGCGCTTTGCCCCCATGAGCGAGGCGCAGATTGACGCCTATGTCGCCACGAGCGAGCCCATGGGTAAGGCCGGTGCCTATGGCATCCAGGGCTTGGCGGCGGCGCATATTGCAGAAATACGCGGCAGCTACTCGGGCATCATGGGCTTGCCGGTGTATGAAACTGCGGGTCTTTTGCGCCAGCTGGGCTGGGCACTCTGAACCTTTGGTGCGCTTGGTACTCTGAACAGGCATTCTGCTTTCGCAGGAGACGCCCATAGCCTTGCGCCCGCCGTGCGCGCGTCGCACACTGGGTCAAGCAAACGGCAAGACCGATAAAGAAAGAACAACAGTCAATGCAGCAAGATATTTTGATCAATTGGTCGCCACAGGAAACGCGGGTGGCGATTGTCGAGAACGGCGCGGTGCAGGAGCTGCACATGGAGCGCCCGCTGGAGCGCGGTCTCGTCGGCAACATCTATCTGGGCAAAGTCTCGCGCGTCCTGCCTGGCATGCAGTCGGCCTTTATCGACATTGGTCTTGAGCGCGCGGCCTTTCTGCACGTGGCCGATGTGTGGCAGCGTCAGGAAGGTGGCGAAGCCCCCATGTTTGCGCGCAAGGATCAACCCCTGATACCGATTGAGAAACAGGTGTTTGAAGGCCAGTCCATCATGGTTCAGGTCATCAAGGACCCGATTGGAACCAAGGGTGCACGCCTGTCCACGCAGGTCAGCATTGCGGGTCGCCTGCTGGTGTTTTTGCCGCAGGACGACCATATCGGCATCTCCCAGAAAATTCCGCAAAACGAGCGCGATGCACTGCGCGCGCGTCTGCAGGAGCTGGTGGGCACCAAGGCCAACGGCGGTGGCGGTGGGTTTATTTTGCGCACCAATGGTGAAGAATCCAGCGAGGCAGAGCTGGCCGACGATATCCGCTACCTGCGCAAGACCTGGGCGCGCATCAAGGACTCGGCGCAGAAACTGCCCGCCATGTCGGTGCTTCATCAGGACCTGAACTTGCTGCAGCGCGTGCTGCGCGATCTGGTGGGTGAGAACACTCAGAGCATCCGTATTGATTCCAAAGAACAGTTTGCGTTGCTCAAGAGCTTTGGTCAGGAATACATGCCTGCGGCCGTGCCAAAACTGGCGCTGTACAAGGGCGAGCGGCCGATTTTTGACCTCTATGCCATTGATGAGGAAATCGCCCGGGCCCTGGGTCGCCGGGTGGATTTGAAGTCGGGTGGCTACCTGATCGTTGATCAGACCGAGGCCCTGACTACCATCGACGTGAATACCGGTGGTTATGTGGGGGCGCGCAATTTTGACGACACCATCTTCAAGACCAATCTGGAAGCGGCCCATGCCATTGCCCGCCAGCTGAGACTGCGTAATCTGGGCGGAATCATCATCGTGGACTTCATCGACATGGTGCGCGAAGAGCATCAGGGCGAGGTGCTGTCAGAGTTCCGCCGCCAGCTGGGTCGAGACCGTGTCAAAACGATGGCAGGCGGCTTCTCGCAGCTCGGCCTGCTGGAGATGACGCGCAAGCGCACCCGCGAATCGCTAGCGCATATGCTGTGCGAGCCTTGCGCGGCCTGCTCAGGCAAGGGCGATGTCAAGACTGCACGCAGTGTCTGCTACGAGGTGCTACGTGAAATCCTGCGTGAAGCCCGTCAGTTCAACCCCAAGGAGTTTCGCGTGGTGGCGTCCCCCAAGGTGGTGGAGATGTTTCTTGACGAGGAAAGTCAGCATCTGGCGAGCCTCTCGGACTTCATCGCCAAGCCTATTTCCTTGCAGGCTGAATCAGCGATGGCGCAAGAGCAGTACGACATTGTTCTGCTTTGAGTTCTGCGGCATCCATTGTTGTCGGATTTCAATTCTTTATTTTAATTAAAAACAACAGCTTATAGATTTTTTTGTCCAAACTTCTTCAATCTGATCTACTAGCATCTGGCTCTTTATGTGTAGCTGGATGTGTAGCTAAATCTTTGAAGGAGACTTGTTGTGCCCATAAATCGGCAGAATGTCCTGACGGACATGGACTTGCGCAACCTCATCAAGAAGGGGCTGCTACCGCTAAATCGGATGGAGGAGGACTGACCTTCACGTTGTCTGCAGCGGGGGCTGCGGCGTGGGTGCTGCGTTATAGATCAGGGGGTAGGCCCGTGGAGCTGACTTTGGGGCGCTACCCGGATATCACTCTGGCCTTGGCTCGAAGGCTGGCTTCGGAAAAGCGTGTGGAGCTTCAGCAAGGACGCGATCCTGCTTTGGAAAAGCGAAAAGCGAAGTCTCGGGAAGACTGGACAGTACGGAAGCTGGTTGCGGATTACCGCTTGAAGAAGCTTGGCACGTTGGCCACCAGCACGCAGTGCAGCTATGGCCGCAATCTGAAATGCGTTGATGCCAGTATTGGCTCAATGATGGTTTCAGAGGTTTCGGCCTCGGATGTTGTGGCGTTGATTGAAAAAGCAAAGCTAGGCTGGGTGGAGGCGAACACGTTGCTGATTGTATTAAAGGAAATTTTTCGCCTCGCAGCGGGCGTTGTTGCACAAATCAATTTGAAGTCGAGTGTCCCCTGACCCGGGCGTAGCT
>NZ_JAVXSJ010000020.1:0-80021 GCF_036643215.1 Comamonas sp.
GGTCCAGGTTCTTGCCGGTCATGGCCGTCACGGCCTTGATGTGGCCCAGGTTCTCAGCCACCAGAATGATGACGACTGGCACGATCAGCAGCATGGCGTTGGTGCTGAACACCGGTGCGTGGAAGGAGGGAATGCCAAACCATGCCGCATTGGCCACGCCGCTCAGATCCACCGGCTTGCCCCAGCCCAGCACATTGGTGAACACCGCGTAGAGCACGCTGGCCACCAGCAGGCCGATCAGAATCAGCAGTCGCTGCAGCATGCCGCGTGTGAACACAGCCACCAGCGCGACGGATAGGAAGGTCAGTGCCTGCATCCACGACTCGAAGTTGTTGGATGCCATGTTCTTGATGGGAATGCCAGCCAGGTTCAGGCCAATCACCGCCACCACCGCGCCGGTCACCACCGGGGGCATGAAGCGCTCAATCCAGCCCGTGCCAATGACCTGCACCAGCACGCCAACCAGCATGTACACCAGACCGCAGGCAATGATGCCGCCCAGCGCCACGCCAATATTGGCATTGGCACCGTGGCTGGCCACATAGCCTGTGGCGACGTTGACCACGCCGATAAAGGCGAAGGATGAGCCCAGATAGCTGGGCACCTTGCCGCCGGTGATGATGAAGAAGATCAGCGTACCGATACCGCTCATCAGCACCGCCAGATTCGGGTCAAAGCCCATCAGGATGGGCGCGAGCACGGTGGAGCCAAACATGGCGATCACGTGCTGAATACCCATCAAGCCGGTTTGCGCCCAGGGCAGTCGCTCATCGGGGCCGATAACGCCGCCATCCTGCAAAACATCGGACGACTTCGGCGTCCAGTCAAACATTCCCATCCCATCTCTCCTTGGAGGTCAAAACGGAGCAGATTATGGCAAGCCATGCTTGTCCAATGGGAGCGTGCAACCACTGGTAATGGCCAGCGGCAGTGTCTGGGGCACGCAGTCAGCCTGCGTGTTCAGAGGACAGCTATCAAATCAATAGCTTTCAGCGCCAGTTATTCGTAAATTTCAGATGCAAAAACATCTGAAACCCATATTTAACAGGCGCTGGCAGCTATTAAAAAATTAGCTTACTGTTGCAGCGCACGGGCGATGCGGTCGCGCTTGACGGTGGTTTTTGGCACCTTGAACGGGAACCACATGCGCACATCTTCTTCCAGACCAATGCCGTGCATGAAGTTGTAGATGGCTTTTTTGAGCGCGCTGCCCAAGGCATCGTGGTCCACGCCGGTGGGGTCGATGAAGGGGCGGTCGTTCTTGGCAAAGTCACCGGGCGGCAGCGGCGGCAGCTCAATGCCATATTCCTCGGGGTTGAGGCCCACGGGCGAGTGCACGGTGCAGGTAAAGCGGTGAAAGAATCCGCTTTGAATACAACCGTTGAGGAACAACTGGCGCACGTACTCCAGCGCATCCACCGTGTCTTGCACGGTCTGCGTGGGAAAGCCATACATCAGATAGGCATGAACCAGAATGCCGGCATCCGCAAACGCCTTGGTCACTCGCGCCACCTGATCGACGGTGACGCCCTTTTTCATCAGCTGCAGCAGGCGGTCAGATGCGACCTCCAGCCCACCGGAAATGGCGATGCAGCCGCTGTCGGCCATCAGCTCAGCCAGCTCGGGGGTGAAAGTTTTCTCAAACCGCACATTGCCCCACCAGCTGATGCCTGCGTTGCGCGCAATCAGCTCCTGCGACAAGGCCTTGAGCGCCTTGGGCGGCGCGGCTTCGTCGACAAAGTGAAAGCCGGTCTGGCCGGTTTCAGCCACGATGGCTTGAATGCGGTCGGCCAGCACCTCGGCGCTGGCACCTTCGTAGCGGCCGATGTAGTCGAGGCTGACGTCGCAAAAGCTGCACTTCTTCCAGTAGCAGCCATGGGCCACGGTGAGCTTGTTCCAGCGCCCGTCGCTCCACAGGCGGTGCATGGGGTTGAGCATGTCCAGCAGCGACAGATAACGGTCCAGCGGCAGGCCATCCCAGGTAGGTGTGCCGACTTCGGCGAAGGCAATATCCGCCTCCATCATGTTGACGTACTTCACCGCACCATCGTCTCCGCGCACAAAAGTGCGCACCAGACGGGACTGGCCGCGCTCGCCCTGCAGGTGTTCCAGCAGCGCCAGCAGGGGGCGCTCGCCCGCGTCCAGCGTCACAAAGTCGAAGTAGTCGAAAACGCGTGGCTCGGCCAGCTCACGCAGCTCGGTGTTGACGAAGCCGCCGCCCAGCACGGTGGTGATGTGCGGGTGCTTGGCTTTGATGGTCTGCGCAATGCGAAACGCCGCATAGGCCGAACCTGGGAAGGGCACAGACAGCAGCACCACCGTGGGCTGGTGGCGCTCAATAGCAGCCAGCGTCAGCGCGCTCAACATGTCGTCGACCAAGTTAGGCCCTGCGGCCAGCGCGTTGGCCAGCGGGTCAAACGTGGGCTGGCTGCCCGCCAGCGATTCGGCGTAGCGCACAAATTCAAAGCGCTCGTCCACCGCGTCGCGCAGCACATCGGCCAGATCGTTGAGATACAGCGTGGCCAGGTGCTTGGCCTTGTCGGTCAGGCCCAGCGCGCCAAAGGCCCAGCCCAACGGGTCGCCGCCCTCTTCGTCCTCATACACATCCAGCGTGGCAAAGCGCGGGCCTTCAGGCAGGTAGTGGCGACCGGCAATGCGGTGGGCCAGTGTGGAATCACGGCCCTGCAAAAAGGCAATCGCCGGGCCGATGGTGGCCAGATAACGATCCTGCTGCGCCACAAAGGACTGCACGGCAGGTGTGTGCTTTTTGGCGGGCAGGGCCCGGATGCGCTCGGCCACGGCACGCAGGCCCTCGGGCGAGAGCAGCTCCAGCACCAGCGCCAGCGCCAAGTCTTCTTGCACAGCCGCAATGCCGCGCGAGCGCAGAAAGCCCGTGAGGTAGGCTGTGGACGGGTAAGGGGTGTTGAGCTGCGTCATCGGCGGGATGACGGCCAGCACGCGGGTGGGCAAGGCGGACATGAGGTGCAGGTCGTCGGCAAGCGCCGTTGACGGTGAAGACAGGCCTCGATTATCGGTTTGCCCGCGCATCCGTGCTGCACAGGTGACATCTGACGGGGCCACCACCAATGACGTGCGCAGGCGGCGGCGCTAGTCTGGCCCCATGTCTTCCGCACCTCAACACCCTGCCCCCTTCGTGCCGCAAATCCGGCTGTATCAGAACTGGCTGCGTGAAACACGCGGCCTGAGCTTTGCCGACTACGACGCGCTGTGGCGCTGGTCCACCAGCGACCTTGACGCTTTCTGGCAAAGCATCTGGGATTACTTCGAGCTGCAATCCCCCACGCCGCACAGCACGGTGCTGGAGCGCAATGTCATGCCCGGTGCGCAGTGGTTTCCGGGGGCGCAGATGAATTACGTGCGCCAGGTGCTGCGCCATGTGCAGCCCGCCTATGCTGCGGGCATGCCCGCCGTCATCAGCCGCAACGAGCAAGGCCTCAAGCGCGAGCTGAGCTGGCCCCAGCTGCAGCAACAAGTGGCTGCGCTGGCCTTGCACCTGCGCGCACAAGGCGTGGGCAAGGGCGACCGGGTCGCCGCCTATCTGCCCAATATTCCCGAAGCCATGGTCGCTTTTCTGGCTTGCGCCAGCCTGGGCGCGGTGTGGAGCATCTGCGCGCCTGACATGGGCACAAACGCCGTGCTCGACCGCTTCAAGCAGATCGAGCCCAAGGTGCTGATTGCGGTGGATGGCGTGCACTACGCAGGCAAGGACATTGACCGCCGCGAAGTGCTGCAGGAGCTGCGCGCCGGCCTGCCCAGCGTGCAGCATGTGGTGCTGGTGCCCAATCTGGATACATCAATAAAGATAGCTGCCACCGCATATTACACAGGTGTTACAAGCCGAAATGATGCTGAGACTGCGGCCTTCGAGCCCGAATGGCTGCCGTTTGACCACCCGCTGTGGATTGTGTACTCCAGCGGCACCACCGGCCTGCCCAAGCCCATTGTTCACGGCCATGGCGGCATGGTGATGGTGGCCTTGCAGCTCAAGGCCTTGCACAACGACATTGGCTGCAGCTACGAGCCCAATAGCTGGGGCGAGCGCTACCACTGGTACAGCTCCACGGGCTGGGTGATGTGGAATGCACAGGTCTCGGGCCTCTTGGGCGGCACCACCTGCGTGATTTTTGACGGCAGCCCCGGCGGTAGCAAGGAAAAGCCCGACTGGAGCGTGCTGTGGCGCTTTGCCGCCGAGACGGGTGTGACCAGCTTTGGTTCGGGCGCGGCGTTTTATGCCAATTGCATGAAGTCAGGGGTTGATCTTGCTGCCTGTGGCGATCTGTCGCGCATACGCGGGCTGGGCAGCACGGGCTCGCCGCTGTCGGCCGAGGTGCAGCAATGGGGCACGGAGCAGTTTGCCAAGCTCGGTCACCCCGACATCTGGTGGAACAATCTTTCGGGCGGCACCGACTTTGCGGGTGCCTTCATCGGCGGCAATCGCGATCTGCCGCTGGTGCCCGGCATCATGCAATGCCGCCAGCTGGGCGCCGCCGTCGAAGCCTGGAACGAGCAAGGCCAGCCTGTAATGGACGAAGTGGGCGAGCTGGTCTGCACCCAGCCGATTCCCTCCATGCCACTGTATCTCTGGGGAGATACCGACGGAAAACGCTATCTGAGCAGCTACTTTGACATGTACCCCGCTGGTCACGGCCGCCAGCCCGGCGGCGGCGACGGAGCGCCCAACATGGGCCCTGTCTGGCGCCATGGCGACTGGATCAAGCTGCAGGCGGAAGGCGGTTGCATCATCTACGGCCGCAGCGATGCCACCATCAACCGCCACGGCCTGCGCATGGGCACCAGCGAGATCTACAGCGCCGTGGAAGCCCTGCCCGAGGTGCTGGACAGCATGGTGGTCGATCTGGAATATCTGGGCAAAGACAGCTATATGCCGCTGTTTGTGGCCCTGCGCCCCGGTGTGACGCTGGATGGCGCCTTGCGCGGTCGCATCAACGCAGCCATCCGCTCCGCCCTGTCTCCCCGCTTTGTGCCCGACGATATCTTTGCCGTGGCCGAGATACCGCGCACCCTGAGCGGCAAAAAGCAGGAGCTGCCCATCAAAAAGCTGCTGCTGGGTCAGCCGCTTGCCAAGGTGGTCAACAAAGACGCCATGGCCAACCCCGGCTGTCTCGACTGGTATGAGGCCTTTGCCAAAGAACACCTAGCGCGCAGCTCCTCGACAACATCGTCTTGATAAAGCACGATCTAGACGCTGGACCCCGAGCAAGGGCCGCCCCGCAGCGACGGGGTCGTCCCCCTTTCAGGGGGAAGGCGCACAGCGCCTCAGGGGGTCATCGCCCCTGAAAGAGGGCGGTTCTTTTCTCGCGCCAGGCCGCACCGCCTTCCTGCAGGTCAGCCGATTCAATCGTGGCCTGCACAGCCGCATCAATCCCCGCCTTGTCATGAATCCCGCGCGCAATGGCGTTGAGGTGCTTTTTCATGCCCAGCAGCGCCAGCGGGGCCATTCCCGCCAGCGTGGTCTGCAAATCCCCAACAGTCTGCGCAATGTCTGCGCCCGGGGCCAGATGGGTCAAAAAGCCGCAGTCCTTCATGGCATGCGCATTCAGCTTTTCGGCAGTCAGGAACAGGCGCTTGGCCGTATCCACACCCAGACGGGTCACATAGCGCTCCAGCCCCGAGAGATAGAAGTGAAGCCCCAGCCGCGCGGCGGGCATGAACATCTGACTGCTGGAGCCGCCCACGCGAAAGTCGCAGGCCAGCGCCATATCGGTGGCACCGCCAAACACGCCGCCCTGAATAGCGGCAATGGTGACGGGGCGGCAGTTTTCGATGGCATCCACCATTTCGCCGAAGGAGCTGCCCTCGTTCTGGCTGTTGGCGATCTCGCCAATGTCATAGCCGCTGCAGAAATGCTTGCCCACTCCCTGCAGCGTGAGCACCAGTACGGCAGGGTTGGCATTGACCTCATCCAGCTGACGGCGCAGCGTGATCAGGTCTTCGGGCATCAGTTTGTTGGCCACTTCGGGACGGCGCAGGGTGATGCTGGCGCGCGTGCCCTGAATCAATAACTCTGGAGACATGACTGTATTTTCATCCAGACTCGCGCAACTTCCGTCATCTGAGCCGCATCAAGTGTTGCAGTGCAAACACTCAGTGACCATATCTTTTGCCAGTACACAGGTACACTTTGACGTCTTCATAGAGCACCTTGTGTGCGCTGATCCCATACATGTCTGTTGAATCGACCGGCGCCGTGCGCCCCAGCTTTGACCTCAAAAGTGCTCAACTACCAGTGCTGTCCGTGGTGCTGCGCGGCACCGACATGCAGGCGCTGGTTCAGGACCTGAAGCAGCGTCTGAGCGATGACCCCGACTTTTTCGACAACGACCCCGTGCTCATCGACCTCAGCCAGGTCAACGGCGCTGAGGAAGAAATCGACTTTCCAGCCCTGATCGACGCCCTGCGCGCCCACCGCACCATGCCCGTGGCCGTGCGCGGCGGCAATGAAGCGCAGATGGCCGCCGCCAATGCTCTGGGACTGACAGCCGCCCCCGACGCCATGCCCGCACGCAGGGCCGCGCCAGAAATTCACGAAATCATCCGCGAAGTAGAAGTGGTGCATGAGGTCGAAGTGCCCGCACCACTGGCCGATGCCGTGATTGTGGACAAGCCATTGCGCTCAGGTCAGCGCGTCTATGCCAAGGGAACTGACATTGTGGTTCTGGACATCGTCAGCTATGGTGCTGAGGTGATTGCCGACGGCAACGTCCACGTTTACGCACCGCTGCGCGGTCGCGCCGTGGCGGGAGCCAGCGGCAACACCAATGCCAGGATTTTTAGCACTTGCATGGAGGCACAACTGCTGTCTATTGCAGGTATCTATCGCACAATTGAAACCGATCTCCCTGCAGAAGTCGCCGGCAAGCCTGCCAAGGTGCGTCTGGAGGGGGAAAAAATCATTATCGAGCCGGTGTGAGAGACACACCGGTCGCCCAATCAACCTGCTCTATTTGTCTTTAAGGAATCGTGCAAACATGGCCAAAATCGTCGTCGTGACTTCTGGCAAAGGCGGTGTTGGTAAGACCACTACCAGCGCCAGCTTCGCATCCGGCCTCGCATTGCGCGGTCACAAGACCGCAGTGATTGACTTTGACGTGGGTCTGCGTAACCTCGATCTGATCATGGGCTGCGAGCGCCGTGTGGTCTATGACCTGATCAATGTCATTCAGGGCGAAGCCAATCTGCATCAGGCCCTGATCAAGGACAAGCAGTGCGACAACCTGTTCGTGCTGGCTGCCTCGCAGACGCGTGACAAGGAAGCGCTCACGCAAGAAGGCGTGAAGAAGGTGCTGGACGATCTGTCCGCCATGGACTTCGACTTCATCATCTGCGACTCGCCCGCCGGCATTGAAAGCGGCGCGCTGATGGCCATGCACTACGCCGATGAGGCGCTGGTGGTGACCAACCCCGAAGTCTCTTCCGTGCGTGACTCTGACCGCATTCTGGGCATGCTCAGCTCCAAGACGGAGCGCGCTACCAAGGGCGAGAGCATCAAGGAACACCTGCTGATCACCCGCTACAACCCCAACCGGGTGGAAGATGGCCAGATGCTGTCGCTGGAAGACATTCAGGACATTCTGCGCATCGAGCTGATTGGTGTGATTCCTGAGTCTGAAACCGTGCTGCAAGCCTCGAACCAGGGCATTCCCGCCGTGCACATGCAGGGCACGGACGTGGCCGAGGCCTATCAGGACGTGGTTTCCCGCTTTCTGGGTGAAGAAAAGCCCATGCGCTTTACGGAAGCGGTCAAGCCTGGTTTCTTCAAGCGCATGTTTGGTGGGAGGTAAGCCTCATGTCGATGTTGTCGTTTCTGCTCGGAGAAAAGAAAAAGTCCGCGTCGGTCGCCAAGGAGCGCCTGCAAATCATTCTGGCGCGCGAACGTGTAGGCGGTGGTGAAAGCAGCCGCCCTGACTACCTGCCCGCTCTGCAAAAAGAGCTGATGGCCGTGATTTCAAAGTACGTGGATATCAATCCCAATGACATCAAGGTGCAACTGGAACGCCAGGAAAATCTGGAAGTGCTTGAAGTGAAGATCGAGCTGCCGGAGGCTAGGGCAACCACCCCCTGAGGCGCCTCGCGCCTTCCCCCTCTCTCGATACCTCGTATCGGGAGGGGGACGACACCTTCGCTGCGGGGCGGCCCTTGCTTGGCGTCCTCACTGAGGTTGTTCGTCAGTCGGATCATTTATTCATAGCTTTCCGCGCTTGATGGATAAAGGAATGGGCCTGAAAAGGCCCATTTTTTATTCCCGCACCGGCTCTCTCATGGTCACCAGCTCTTCGGCCACCGTGGGGTGAATGCCAATCGTCGCGTCAAACTGCTGCTTGGTCGCGCCACATTGCAGCGCCACGGCAAAGCCCTGCATCAGCTCGCCCGCGCCCTCACCCACCATGTGCACACCGCGCACGCGCTGGTCGGCCTTGGAGACGATGAGCTTGAGGAAGACATGCTC
Organism: Comamonas sp.; assembly: GCF_036643215.1. Taxonomy (GTDB): domain Bacteria; phylum Pseudomonadota; class Gammaproteobacteria; order Burkholderiales; family Burkholderiaceae_C; genus Comamonas. Next base: position 8,489 of record NZ_JAVXSJ010000020.1, read on the forward strand.
TGGCTCGGCCCCCATGCGGTTGGTCAGCGGCCTGAAGCTGGACTGGAAAATCTGCACCGCGCCAAAGCGCTCGCGGGCCACTTCTTCCGACAGGCCCACGGTACCAATTTGTGGATGCGAGAACACCGCCGTAGGCACCAGCTCGTAGTCAGGCGCGCTCTTGCCGCCTTGGCCAAACAGGTGGTGGGCCACCACCGTGCCCTCAGCCAGCGCCACCGGGGTCAGCGCCATGCGGTCAACCACATCGCCCACGGCGTGAATGGAAGGCACATTGGTGGTGAAGTGTGAATCCACCTCCACCGCGCCCTTGTGGTTGCGGTGCACGCCTGCCGCTTCAAGGCCCAGACCTTCCGTATACGGCACGCGGCCCGTGGCGTACATCACGCAGTCCACCACCAAGTGCTCACCGCTCTTCAGCTGCAGGTGCAAGCCGTCTTGCTGTTTGTCGATGGACTGAATTTCTTCATCCCAGCGGAAGTTCACGCCCTGCAGCGACATCTCTTGCGCCAGATGCAGGCCCAGATCGGCATCAAAGCCGCGCAGCAGTTGACGGTGACGGTGCAGCAAGGTGGTCTGCGCGCCCAGCCCGTTGAAGATAGAAGCAAACTCAACAGCGATATAGCCGCCGCCCACCACCACCACGCGCTGCGGCATCTGCTTGAGGTGGAATGCCTCGTTAGAGCTGATGGCATGCTCCACACCCGGAATCTCAGGCAGGCGCGGTGTGCCGCCTGTGGCGATCAGAATGTGATGAGCGCTGATCGTCTGGCCGTTGACCTGCACGCTGTGAGGGCCTGAGAGCACCGCATGGCCGCGAACAATGGTGATGCCGGCGCCCGTCAGCATGCGGTTGTAAATGCCGTTAAGACGTTCAATTTCGCGGTCTTTATTGGCAATCAGCGTGGGCCAGTCAAATTGGGGCTGGGCCAGCTGCCAGCCAAAGCCCTTGGCCTCATCCACCAGCTGACTGAAGTGCGCGGCGTGGCTGAGCAGCTTTTTAGGAATGCAGCCCACGTTGACGCAGGTGCCTCCCAGCTGGGCCGCTTCGACCACCGCCACGCGGGCCCCCAGCCCTGCTGCCATGCGGCTGGCTCGCACGCCACCCGAGCCGCCGCCAATCACCAGAAAGTCGTAATCAAAGTCTTGTTGCTGCATGTTCTGTCTCGCTTGATTGAATGCTCAATGCCGTTGCGCTCTGCGTTGAACTCTACAAGACAAGAATGCAGCATGTGGCTTAAGTCCTTGTTAAAACGGTTTGTCACCAATCACGGTAGCCCGGTGCATGCGGCGCACGGCCGGAAAGTAGTCCTGAACCGCGTAGTGCTGGGTGGAACGGTTGTCCCACATGGCGATGGTGTTGGGCTGCCAGCGCAGGCGCATCTGGTACTCCAGAATGGCGGGCTGGCGCAGCAAATACTCCATCAGGTCATGCTGCTGGGCGTGAATCTCGTTGGCCGAGCGAAAGCCGCTGAAGTCCGATGTGAAGTTGGCAAAGTGGGTGACGAAGGTTTCGTTCACATACAAAATTTTCTTGCCACTTTCAGGATGAGTGCGCACCACCGGGTGCACCACGGGTGGGTATTTGCCGCGCGCCTGCGCTTGCTCTGCAGGCGTCATGCGCGCGCCGAACGAGGGCAGGATGTCATGCACCGCAAACAGCTTGGCAATTTGCTGCTTGCGCGCTTCGGGCAGCTTTTCGTAAGCCGCTTCCATATTGACCCACACCGTATCGCCGCCCACTTCGGGGCATTCCACACAGCGCAGTACCGATGCCGTAGAAGGCATCTCGCGCCACGACACATCGGTGTGATAGACGTTCTCGGTACCCGGAATCTTGTTGTTGCCACCCAGCAGCGCCAGTTCAGGATGCTCTGGGTGCTGCGGCAGCACGGGGTGATGCTCCAGATCACCAAAGCGGCGGGAAAACGCCACATGCTGGGCTGGCGTGATGTTCTGATCGCGAAAGACAAGCACCTTGTGCGCAACCAGTGCCTGACGCAGCTCCTGCGCCTGCTCATCGTTGAGCGGCTGGCGCAGATCTAAGCCCGACACTTCCACGCCGATGGCGGGGGAGATGCGCTTGAGCTCAATACCCGTCTGGCTGGCTGCATTCACGCGGGCCTGTGTATGGCTGATGCGGTCTTCGCAATCGATCATGACGTCTCTCCAAAGCGTTGCAGGTTGGCCTGCGGTCTGCAGGCGTACGAGGCAATCTAGAGCGAGCGGGAGAGATCGGTATCGTTCAAGCCGACTAGGTAGCGCACCTAGTCAGGCACAGGCTTATTTCTGGATGCCGTGGCTGTGCATATGACCCGCGTGGTAGAGCAGCGGGGTGCGGTCGGCATGGTGCTCGCAGCGGTCTACCTCGCCGATAAAGAGCAGGTGATCGCCCTCTTCATGCTGGCGCAGATTACGGCATTCAAAGACGGCCGTGCAGCCTTCCAGCAGAGGCACGCCATGCTCGGAGTCATGGTGGGCGGTATGAAGGAAGCGGTCTACGCCCTTGCGTGCAAACAGCTCGGCCAACGGCTTTTGCGCCGCAGACAGCACATGAATCGCGTAATGCGTGCTGTGGCGAAACACGGGCAGCGAATTGGCATGCTGACCCAGGCTCCAGAGCACCAGCGCCGGTGCCAGCGACACGGCATTGAAAGAGCTGACGGTGGTTCCCACCGCATGACCCTCTGCACTGCGCGCCGTGATGATGGTCACGCCAGTGGCGAATTGCCCCAGCGCATCGCGAAATTCGCGCTGCGAGAAGGGCAAGGCCGAACGCAAGACGGAGGTAGGCAAGGCAGAGTTCACGAAATTAGCAGCACAAAACGGCGACCACAAAGGCGCGCCACAGTTCAATTTCAGCAGAGCCAAGGGCAGCTGCAGGGCAGGTATCAATTATCAACTTGAACCCCGCCAGTCACAAACCATAAGGGCTTGCTGGCCTACAGCATCAAATTTGATAGCTTCTTACGCTCTATTGGCAAAGGCTAGAGGCCAGAAACCTGTAAACCACCTGCTTACGGCACCAGCAGACTCTGCCCTGCCTGCTCCACCAGCCAGCCGTTGACTTTGGCCTTGGTACAGCGCTGCAGCTGCATCAGCAGCGCATGTTCAGGCCAGGGCAAGGCGTGGCGGGCGCATAAGTCCTGCTGCATGCGCGCCAGCAGAGCAGCTGCCATTTCAGCATCGGCCAAGGCACGGTGAGCACGACCTGTGCTGGGCAGCTGCAGATAGCGCGCCAGGTTGCCAAGACTATGGCTGGGTGCCTGCTGGTAGATGCGGCGCGACAGCAGCACCGTGCAGGCAAAGGGATGGGGTGCGGGCTCGCCCGCCAGCTCCAGCTCGGCCTGCCAGAACTTGCTGTCAAATGCTGCGTTGTGCGCCACCATGGGCGCGCTGCCGACAAAACGGGCTGCGTCGCGCATGACCTCGGCGGCAGGCGGCGCAGTGCGCAGCATCTCGTTGGTAATGCCTGTCAGATCCGTGATGAAGGGCGACACCCATGCCCCGGTCTGCATCAGGCTCTGAAAGCGATCGACCACGCGGCCCTGCTCCAGCAGCACGATGGCGACTTCGGTCGCACGCGCACCCTGTGTGGGCGTCATGCCCGTGGTTTCAAAGTCGATGACGGCAATCGCAGAACTCATGCCTGCATTGTGCCGTGCGGGCGGCTAGGGCTGAGTCAGTCCGTGCCCAGCTCGTCTTCGCCAGGCAGGCCAAGGCTTTGCACCACATGCTCCAGCACGCCAAGCAACTGAGCCCTGTTCTGAACGCCAAGCAGCGCCTCAATCTCAGCGTTAATCGCTTCAAACTCCGGCAGGGTGCCGACAACCAGCGCCTGACCTTCAGGCGTAAGCCCAAACTCCGAGCCACGCAAATCCGCCACATGGCGACCGCGCTTGATGAGCTCGCGGCCTTCCAGCGTTTTGAGCAGGCGCGACAGGCTAGGCATGCTGATGAAGGTCAGCTGCGACAGCTGCATGGGGCGCAGGCGCTCATCGGTCGCGTGCAGAACGCGCAACACCCGCCATTGCTGCTCGGTCAGGCCGCGTGCGCGCAGGGCTGGCCGAAAGCGCACGATGACGGCCTCTCGCGCCTTGAGCAAGGCCATGGGCAGGGAGTGCGCCAAAGAGCGCGAGGATGGGGTGGCTGAGGTGGTGTCGTGCACAGTCATGACATGGGCTGTTAGCTGGCACGATTGTATGTAAGAGCCCCGCTCCGCGATAGCGTCAATCTGGGCAAAAGTGTCAGTCAGACATGCAGAACCAGCGCCCCCTGCGCAGCGTCCGTGGGCTTTGCACCCCAGAAGCCAAAATCCAGCGCAGGCTGCTCTCCACTCATCAAGGCTGCCATGGCTTTGCCAGAGCCTGCGCCATGCGTCCAGCCCAGCGTGCCGTGGCCAGCATTCACCCAGATGCCTGCCGCCTGCGTAACGCCAATACAGGGGATATTGGTGGGCGTGGCGGGACGCAGGCCGCACCAGAACTGCGGGTCGCCCCCTTCCTCAGGCAGACGTGTGTCGCACACACCGGGCATCAGCTCTTCCACCCGCTTGACCAGCATCTCGCAGCGCGCACGCGCCGTGGGAGTGTCCAGACTCAGATCAAAACCGCCCAGCTCTATGGTGCCTGCCACGCGCAGCTGATTGCCCAGTCGGCTCATGGCGACCTTGCGGCTGTCGTCTATGGTTGAAACAACAGGCGCTTTTTCGGGCTGCAGCAGCGCCAGCGTGGCGCTATAGCCCTTGCCGGGGTAGATGGGCACATTCACACCCAGCGGCTTGAGCAGCAGCGGTGTGTAAGAGCCGCAGGCGACCACTACAGCATCCGCGCTCAGGGTGCGCTCTGCACCGGCTTCATTTGCTTTGTTAGCGCGAATCTGCACGCGGGCGGGCTGGCCTTTGCACGCAGCCTGCAGGCGCAGAGTCTGCTGACCGTAAAGAAATTCCACACCGGATTTGACGCACAGCTCGGCCAGCTTTTCGGTGAAAACGCGGGCATCGCCAGACTCATCAGTTTCGGTAAACGTGCCGCCCGCAATCTGCGCGGCATACGGGGTGAAGGCGGGCTCGATTTTGAGCAGTTCATTGCGGCTGACCAGCCGGCGTTGCACGCCGTATTGGCGCATCAGCTCCACACCTTCAGCGGCCTCATCAAACGCCTGCTGACTGCTATAGAAATGGGCAATGCCGCGCTCCAGTCGTTCAAAGGTGATGCCAGTTTTTCTGACCATATCTTTGAGCGCCACATGGCTGTACGCCCCCAGCGCCACGATCTGCTGCACATTGCGCGCAAATGCCTTGTCATTGCACTGGGCGAGAAACTGCAGACACCAGCGCCACTGCGCGGGGTCCAGCTGCAGCCTGAACAGCAGCGGCGCTTCTTTGTCGAACATCCATTTCAGTGCCTTCCACGGCGCCTGACGGTTGGCCCATGGCTCGCAGTAGCTGACCGAGATCTGGCCCCCATTGGCATAGCTGGTCTCCAGCGCCGGGCCGCTTTGACGGTCGACCACGGTGACTTGATGACCGCGCTCGCGCAGATGCCAGGCGGTGCTGGTGCCGATGATGCCGGCGCCAAGGACGATGATGTTCATGTGGCCAGTGTCTGCACTCTTGCGGGCAATCAAAAGCACCATTAAATTTTCAGCAGTTTCATCAGTTTGACTAATGGAGTGACTGCGTGACATCCTGGGACCCCGCTGCGCTGGAATGTCTGGCCGCCATCGTCGAAGAAGGTGGCTTTGAGCGTGCCGCGCAAAAGCTGCACATTACCCAGTCCGCTGTGTCCCAGCGCCTGCGCGGGCTGGAGTCGCAAGTGGGCTCGGTGCTGGTAGAGCGCACACGCCCCGTCAAGCCCACCAGCGCGGGGCGGCTGCTGCTCAAACACGCCAAGCAGCTTCGCCTGCTGCGCGCCGATCTGGCGCATGAGCTGCAAGAGCTGGCACCGCAGACCGGGCAGAGTCTGGCGGGCGAGATTGTCTCCATCGCCATCAATGCCGACAGCATTGCAACCTGGGCCATGACGGCGCTGGATGAACTGGTGCGCAGCGGCCTGCCGCTGGAGGTGGTGGTGGACGATCAGGACTTCACACAAGAGCTGTTGCGATCAGGCCAGGTGATGGGTTGCGTGACCACGCTGAGCCAAGCCCTGCGCGGCTGCACAGTGCAGCCGCTGGGGGGTATGCGCTATGTGGCCGTGGCATCGGCAGACTTTGCCAATGACAAGCTACCGCAGGGGCTGACGCGCAAGAATTTCAACCAGCAGCCCTATCTGTCTTTCAACCGCAAAGACGATATGCAGGCCGAGTTTGTAGCGCGCTGCCTGGGCCTGCGCAACGTGTCGCTGCAGCATCAAATCTTGCTGCCCAGCTGCGAGGCGCAAGTGCGCGCCGTGCGTGCGGGCTGGGGCATAGGCGTGCTGCCAGAGCTGCTGGTACAGCCCGCGCTGCAGGCCGGTGATCTGGTCAATGTCGCACCCGGCCACGCACTGGCCATTGCGCTGTACTGGCATTGCTGGAATCTGGAGTCACGCGTGCTGGCGCGTGTCAGTCAGGCGCTGCTGCACAAGGCGCAACAGTTGCTTCAAGTGGCGTGAAGCCACTCTGAATCGCGCAAGAAAAAAGGCCGTGCTTTGCAGCGCGGCCTTGGAAGCATTGATTTCAAACGGAGGTGCTTTGGTTTTTGTAGCTGTGAGCGCTCGACTATCCTTGATTCAAAGCTGATTTCTGCCTGAGATACACGTAAATCAGGCGCTAGCAGCTATGAACTTTAGCGAATCAGCAGTACAGGGATGGTGCAACCAGCCAGCACTTGCGAGCTGACCGAGCCCATGACCAGACGACCCAGCGCGCCGTGGCCATGCGTACCCATGGCGATGAGGTCGAACTTTCCGTCCTGCGCTGCATGGATGATGGTGTCGGCAATCGGGCCAATCTTGCTGATGCTTTGCGCCTGCACGCCGCGTGACTTCAGGAACTCCTGCACGGGCTGCAAAATCTTGGTGGATTCTTCGTCGTAATACTCATCAACCACATCCTTACCCAGCGCAGCGCGAGCACGGGCGGGCAGCAGCGGCTGCACGGTAATGACGGTGTACTCCTGGCCCGCACCCAGCATCTCCTGATGCGAAGTCAGATAGGCCAGCATTTTCTGGGTATAGGTACTTCCGTCCACAGCGAGCAAGATCTTCATACCAATTTCTCCTTGTTGATGCCTCAAGACTAAAGGCTTGCGGTCGCCCTCATCTTGACTTGGCTCAAGTCAATTGTCGATGCCGGTAAAAAGCCATCCTGCTCGCCCTTGCGGGCATAACCCAGCGGGTTGGCGACCACCCGGCACTGCCAGTCGCTGCCGTCATCGCGCAGGCCTTTTGCCACATAGTTGCTGGCGCAATGCAGGTGACCATGCAGCCACAGCTGGGCATAGGGCAGATAGTCATCCATCACGTTGCAAAAACCGGCCGTACCGGGCACCAGACCGTAGCGCGGGTCGGCGCTGCGCAGGCTGGGCGCAAAGTGCGTCACGGCCACCGTGGGGCCGTCAAAAGGCTGCTGCAGCGCGGCGCGCAACCAGTCCTGGCACAGCAGGCTTTCATCGCGCATGGGCGCAGCCAGAAAGGGCTCGTTATGGCGGATTCCGCCGGTCTTGCGCAGGTAAAAATTGGCCGCGCGAAACGCCTTCTCGCGCAGTTTGTGCAGGCGGGTGATGTCGGTCACGCCTTCGTTCATGGCCATGGCATCAAAGTCGCTCCACAGCGTGGTGCCGATGAAGCGCACACCGTCCATCACCACGGTTTCACGGTCCAGCCAGATCAGACCCAGCTTTTCACAGGTGCGCTGCAGGCGCTGGCGGGCTTCGTCAAAGTCCTGCATGTCGTATTCGTGATTGCCGGGCACAAACAACACGGGCGTGGGCCAGCCCGCGTACTGCGGCAGGGGTGAAAAGCGCTCGAGCCCAAAATGCTCGCCATCCAGCTGGGAACTGCTCTGGTAGGAGCCAATATCGCCGGCCAGCACCAGCACATCAGCGCCCGCAGCCGGTTCGGCCACAAATTGGGGGTGGACTTCAAGGTGCAGGTCGGACAGCAGCTGGATCTTCATGTGGCTAGTTTAGAGTCTGTTGAGGTCTGATCGAAGATCGCGCTGCAACTCTCAACAAATCCGAATCAACCGTGCTGGGTCACCTGCGCAGATCCGTTGGCAAAAGTGATTTCGGCCGCACGCGACAGCGTTTTCAGCAGCCAGTCATAGGCCTGCGGGTGCGGGCCACGGCGGCGCCACAGGGCGTCAATATGCACAGCCGTCACATCAAACGGCAGATCGCGCAGCACCAGCTCGTCGCCCATGCCTGTGACTGGCACAAAGTGGCGCGGGAGGATGGTCAGCAGGTCTGAATTGGCCACCACACGCGCCGCCGTGAAAAACTGGTTGACGGTAAGCACCACTTCACGCGTGAGCCCCAGCGAGGCCAGTGCTTCATCAATAAAGCCAAAAGAGCGGCCCGAGAAGCTGACCAGCATGTGGCGCGCGGCGCAGTAGTTGTCGAGCGTGAGCGGTACATGCTCCAGCGGGTGGCCCTTGCGCATCACGCACAGGTACTCGCCTTCGTACAGGCGGCGGCTGTCAAACGCAACCAGCCCGCCCGCCTGCGCACGGGCCGTCAGATCGGCCAGCACGGCGGGAAAGTAGCCCACGGCCATGTCGGCCTCGCCAGCGTCCAGCAAAGGCCTGGGGTCGCGCGTAATCAGCGGCAAAAGCCGTATGCCTATGCCAGGCGCTTCCCGCTCAAGTATCGGATACAGCGGCGGAATCAGCGTGGCAGCCGTGGCATCGGCCATCGCAATGACAAAGGTGGTGTTTGCTGTCTCGGGGTTGAACTCATCGGGGGCCAGCGCCCCTTCAAGGTGCTGCAGCGCCTCGCGGATCACCGGCCACAGGGCCTGCGCGCGCGGCGTGGGCTCCACGCCCTGCCCCTGGCGCACCAGCAGCTCATCGCCCAGCACCTCACGCAGGCGGCGCATGGCGTTGCTGACGGCCGGCTGAGTAATGCTGAGCTTGTGCGCAGCGCGCGTCAGGCTGCGCTCGGACATGACTTCATCAAAGACGCGCAGCAGGTTGAGGTCGAGCGATCGAAAGTTCAAGGACATGGTCTGTTCAATTCATCACTACTGTGAATGCTACAGATTCAAAATATAAATTTGAACATACATAGGGTAATCCCTATAGTTACACCTATTCCCCGGGCATGTCGCCAAAAGCGTGGGTCAAAGGGTTAACTGCCATGAGCAATTTCATCTACAACTCCTACTGTGTCGAGCACCCTGGTGTGGTGCGTTTTTATCAAACTGAGGAAGAGCGCCTGGCCGCTGCCGCAGCACCTGCACGCCGCCGTGTGGAGTATCCACGCCAGCCTCTGCTGAGCTATCTGATTGCAGGCTCCGCTGTTTTGGCTGTGATGCTCGCCCACTGGCTGGAAACCACCGAGCTGCAAGGCAATATTCCCATGCTGACCGCCTGGATGGTTGTCTGGACCATGGCCTTCGCCAGCGTCGCCCTGTTCTCCACACCCGCCCGTCGTGCCATCCGCGCCGTACGCTCAGCCTATCGCGCCTGGATCAACAGCCGCCAGCAGGCAGCTACCGATGAGCGCGTCTGGAACGCCGCTCTGCAAGACGCTCGCCTGATGGCTGATCTGGCCCGCGCCATGGATCGCCAGAGCCGCTAAGCGTTCAGAGTCTTCTCTCAAAAAGCCGCTGCCCACAAGGCAGCGGCTTTTTTTATTCCTCGCCGGGATTTGAATGAAATCAGGCTCAAACCCTTATCTAATAAACGTAGACAGCTATCAAAACAACGTACTCCAGACAACAAAGCCCTGCGGCCAATGGCTTGCAGGGCTTTGTTTCAAACCGTTGACGGCTTAAGCGGACAGACGCTCTTTCAGCTTGGCCTTGGTATCCAGCATGGCCTTAGGCAAGTTGTAAGCCAGCTTGTCGAAATGCTCGCCGTGCAGCTTCATTTCTTCGGCCCATGCAGCCTTGTCGATGTTGGTCACGCTGTCGAACTGGGCTGCGTCAAAGTCCAGACCGGTCCAGTTGATTTCGGCGTACTGAGGGGCAATACCGAAAGCGGTTGGCTGGCCTTCGGCCTGACCTTCCAAGCGGTCAATCATCCACTTCAGCACGCGCATGTTTTCGCCGTAACCAGGCCAGACGAACTTGCCATCGGCGTTCTTGCGGAACCAGTTGGTGGTGAAGATCTTGGGCAGAGTCGCGCCCTGACCTTCAATCTTGGCGCCCATGTCCAGCCAGTGCTGGAAATAGTCGCTCATGTTGTAGCCAGCAAACGGCAGCATGGCGAAGGGATCGCGGCGCACCACGCCTTGCGCGCCAAAGGCGGCGGCGGTGGTCTCAGACCCCATGGTCGCAGCCATGTACACGCCTTCGGTCCAGTCACGCGCTTCGGTGACCAGTGGCACTGTGGTGGAGCGGCGGCCGCCGAAGATGATGGCGTCGATCTTCACGCCCTTCTGGTCGTCCCAGGCTTCGTCCAGCGCGGGGTTGTTGGTGGCGGCCACGGTGAAGCGGGCATTGGGGTGAGCCGCCTTGGCGCCGGTTTCCTTGGCGATCTGGGGTGTCCAGTCCTTGCCTTGCCAGTCGATCAGGTGATCGGGCAGCTTGCCCTGGTCTTTTTCCATGCCTTCCCACCACACGTCGCCGTCATCGGTCAGCGCCACGTTGGTGAAGATCACGTTCTTGTCCAGGCTCAACATGCAGTTCGGGTTGGTCAGCATATTGGTGCCGGGAGCCACGCCAAAGTAGCCGGCTTCAGGATTGATAGCACGCAGCGAGCCGTCGGCCTGGGGCTTGATCCAGGCGATATCGTCGCCAATGGTCGTGACCTTCCAGCCGTCGAAGGCCTTGGGCGGCACCAGCATGGAGAAGTTGGTCTTGCCGCAAGCCGAGGGGAAGGCGGCAGCCACGTGGTACTTCTTGCCTTCGGGATTGGTCACGCCCAGGATGAGCATGTGCTCGGCCAGCCAGCCCTGGTCGCGGCCCATGGTCGAGGCAATGCGCAGCGCAAAGCACTTCTTGCCCAGCAGGGCGTTGCCGCCGTAGCCGGAGCCATAAGACCAGATTTCGCGTGTTTCGGGGTAGTGAACGATGTACTTGGTCTTGCTGCAAGGCCAAGTGGTTTCGTCCTTCTCGCCAGCGGCCAGCGGGGCTCCAATGGTGTGCACGCAGGGCACGAACTCGCCGTCGGTGCCGATCACGTCGAACACGGCCTTGCCCATACGAGTCATGATCTTCATGTTGACGGCCACATAGGGGCTGTCAGACAACTCGATACCCACGTGGGCAATGGGCGAACCCAGAGGACCCATGGAGAAAGGCACCACGTACATGGTGCGGCCAGCCATGCAGCCGTCGAACAAGGGGTTCAGCGTGGCACGCATGTCCGCAGGTTCCATCCAGTTGTTGGTGGGGCCGGCGTCTTCTTTTTTGGCGGAGCAGATATAGGTGCGGTCTTCCACGCGGGCTACGTCCGAAGGATCGGTCCAGGCCAGGAAAGAGCCGGGGCGCTTGGCCAGGGGCTTGAAGGTACCGGCGTCCACCAGTTGCTGGCACAGAGCGTCGTATTCGGCTTGCGAGCCATCGCACCAGTGAATTTGGGCGGGCTTGCACAGCGCAGCCATCTCGGCCACCCAGGCGATGAGCTTGGGGTTCTTGACGTATTCAGGAGCCTGAATGTTCAGGCTTTGCACAGCGGCGTTCATGGGGAAGTCCTTCAATTAAAAAACCAGTTTTTCAAAGAAGCAGTCCTGTGGACTGTGGCGACTGCGTCTTTGAAAAAAGGCTTTTGAAGGCGTCTTGCCGACTTTCCTAGCGCTTGTCAGCAGCTGAAATCCGTCTGAAATAGTCAAAACTGCCTTGTTTTATATGACAGCGGGAGATCGATTTTAGGGAGAGGCCATCGATTTGTCAGCAAATCACCGGCAATATCTATGCATTCTGAGCATCAATATATGCACACATATATCCATCCATGACCTGCGCAGCCATAAAAAAACCCCGCTGTGCGGGGTTCTGTACAGGAAGGTTGGAATGGCTAGGCCATGTTCACGGCGATGAAGGCCAGCAGAAACATCATCACGGCGCCAGCGGCGGGAATGATGACAGGGATATAGGGCACCACGGCTTCCGCCGCATCCAGTGGTTCGTGGTTCACTGCGGAATCATCTGACATGTGATCAATGCTCCTCTTGAAGCTGGCGTTGAAACAAGCAATCTCTGCGTCCATTCTAGGCACAGCCCTTGGGGTCATGCTCAGGGAAAGCCATAGCCGCACAAGCTTGGGGACGCAGATGCGAGCGGCTTCGCTCTCATTGCGCAGGAGTCAGCAAGGGCGAACAGCACTGCTTTGATGTCGGCCATGCGCAGACAGATACGCACTGCTGGTGCATAGGAATATGCTGAACCTGTGGACGATTCGATGCCCGGCACAGACAGTGTGCAAGGCCTGCGCGCGGCAGCGAAATCCATCTACGAAAGGATGGTCAATATGCTGACTGCCTCTTTTTTGTTCTGGCCGATCGTCTTGCTGCTCGTCATCGGCCTGCTGTCCGTCTCCATCCGGATTTTTCGTGAGTACGAGCGCGGCGTGGTCTTTACGCTGGGGCGCTTCTGGAAGGTCAAAGGGCCGGGGCTGATCTTCATCATTCCCGGCATTCAGCAGGTGGTGCGGGTAGATCTGCGCACCGTGGTGCTGGAGGTTCCGGCGCAAGATGTGATCTCGCGTGACAACGTCTCGGTCAAGGTCAATGCCGTGATTTATCTGCGCGTGGTGGATGCCGAAAAAGCAGTCATCCAAGTGGTCAACTATCTGGAGGCCACCAGCCAGCTGGCGCAGACCATGCTGCGCTCCGTCCTGGGCAAACACCTGCTCGACGAGATGCTGGCGGAGCGCGAATCGCTGAACCTGGACATTCAGCAGGCGCTGGATGCGCAAACCGACACCTGGGGCATCAAGGTTTCCAATGTGGAGATCAAACAAGTTGATCTGACCGAATCCATGATCCGGGCGATTGCGCGCCAGGCCGAAGCCGAACGCGAACGCCGCGCCAAGGTGATTCATGCCGAGGGCGAGTTGCAGGCTTCGGAAAAACTGTTCCAGGCCGCGAAAGTGCTGGCGCAGGAGCCGCAGGCTATCTTGCTGCGCTATCTGGAGACGCTGACTGTTATCGGCGCGGACAGGAACACCACGGTGGTGTTCCCCTTGCCCATGGATCTGCTGACGCCACTGCTCAAGAAAGTCGCGCCGCAGCCAACCTGAGTGACAGCGGCCCAATTCACGTCAGGGCCGCCTCCATGCCTGCGGCCCGCAGCGCCTGCAGTACCTGCTCTACATGGGGCTGGTTGCGGGTCTGGAGAACGAATTCAATTTCCACGTTCTGCGCGGCCAGCATGGTGAAGGCGCGCTGGTGGTGCACTTCTTCGATATTGGCACCCGCACCGGCCACGGTGGCCGTGATCTGAGCCAGCACGCCGGGAATGTCACGGGCGCTAACGCGGATGCGTGCCAGACGGCCAGAGCGCACCATGCCGCGCTCGATGATGGCGGCCAGCAGCAGCGGGTCGATATTGCCGCCCGACAGCACCAGGCCAATTTTTTTGCCTTTGAAGCGATCGGGATGACGTAGCAAAGCCGCAAGGCCCGCTGCACCAGCGCCTTCAACCAGGGTTTTTTCAATCTCCAGCAGCATGAGCACGGCCTGCTCGATATCGCCCTCATCTACCAGCAGCAAATCGTCCACACAGCGCTGCACGACCTCCTGGGTGATCACGCCGGGCTGGGTCACGGCAATGCCTTCAGCAATCGTCGATGTGCCCATGGGCAGGTCGCTGTGGCGCACCACGTTGAACATCGAAGGGAAGCGCTGCGTCTGCACGCCCACAATTTCAATCTCTGGCTTCATGGCCTTGGCCGCCGTGGCAATGCCGGCAATCAGGCCGCCACCGCCAATGGCCACCACCAGCGTGTCCAGGTCAGGTTGAGCCTGCAATATCTCCAGTGCCAGCGTGCCCTGGCCTGCGGCAATGGCTTCATCGTCATAAGGGTGGACAAAGGTCAGTTGCTGCGCCTGCGCCAGCTCGTAGGCATGGGCGCGGGCCTCGGCCAACGTGTCGCCATGCAGCACCACCTCGGCGCCAAAACCGCGTGTGCGCTCAACCTTCACACCCGGCGTAAAGCGCGGCATGACGATGACGGCACGCAAGCCCAGTCGCTGCGCGTGATAGGCCACGCCCTGCGCGTGATTGCCGGCGCTCATCGCGACCACGCCATGGGCGCGCTCGGCATCGGTCAGCATGAGCAGCTTGTTGAGCGCACCGCGCTCTTTGAAGGATGCAGTGAACTGCAGGTTCTCGAACTTGAGATAGACCTGCGCCCCCGTAATCTGCGAGAGCGTGCGCGATTCCACGAAAGGGGTTTGAAGGACTGCGCCGTTTAGGCGCTGCGCGGCGGCTTGGATATCTGCATAGGTCAGCATGGTGAAGCCATTGTGCAAGCAGCGCATCACCCAACGCATGTACTGGGTTCAATCATTTTTCAGCCAAGTGTCAATTTACTCATTTATTGATAGCTGCTAGCGCTTTATTGACATGCGCCAGAGCTCAAAACACTTGAAATCCTGCATGACGACGGCGAGATGTATGGCGCTAAGGATTTCCCTTAGAAATCGCAAAACATGCAACATAGTGCCTAAACCCGCGTGCATTTTTGGATTGAATCTGCATAATTGTGCCAACACCGATTCAATAACTGCACTATCTTTCATCTCAGCAGGAGCCGAGCATGCAGCAGCAACCCGTCGTCGATTACCGCACCGAGCCCAGCCAGTACCGGCATTGGTCGTTTGAAGTGGAAGGCAACATTGCCCGGCTCAAGCTGGACATTGCCGAAGACGGCGGCATACGCCCCGGCTACAAGCTCAAGCTCAACAGCTATGACCTGGGCGTGGATGTGGAGCTGCACGACGCGCTCAACCGCATCCGCTTCGAGCAACCGCAGGTGCGCACCGTCATCGTCACCAGCGGCAAAGACCGCATCTTCTGCTCAGGCGCCAATATCTTCATGCTGGGTGTCTCGTCACACGCATGGAAGGTGAACTTCTGCAAGTTCACCAACGAGACGCGCAACGGCATGGAAGACAGCTCAAAGCATGACGGACTCAAGTTCCTCGCCGCAGTCAACGGCGCCTGCGCCGGGGGCGGTTACGAGCTGGCTCTGGCCTGCGATGACATCGTGCTGATCGATGACCGCTCATCCTCCGTATCGCTGCCCGAAGTGCCGCTGCTGGGCGTGCTTCCCGGAACCGGCGGACTGACCCGTGTGACCGACAAGCGCCATGTACGCCATGACCTCGCCGACATCTTCTGCACCAGCGTAGAAGGTGTGCGCGGCCAGCGCGCGGTGGACTGGCGACTGGTGGACGCCATCGCCAAGCCCGCGCAGTTTGCCGAAGCCGTGAGCCAGCGCGCAGCTACTTTGAGCGAACAAAGCTCACGCCCAGCATCTGGCAAAGGAATACAGCTCACAAAACTGCAGCGACAAGAGTCTGCTGACGCGCTGAACTACACCCATGTCAGCGTGCAGATTGACCGCAGCAAACGCAGCGCTACCCTCACCGTCAAAGCCCCGCAGGGCGCGCAGCCCAGCAGCATTGAAGCGATTGAAAACGCAGGTGCCGCATGGTGGCCGCTGGCCATGGGCCGCGAGCTGGATGACGCCATCCTGCACCTGCGCACCAACGAGCTGGATGTGGGCACCTGGATTCTCAAAACCGAAGGCGATGCCGCCGCCGTGCTGGCCGCAGACCAAAGCTTGATCGCCCACAAAGACCACTGGCTGGTGCAGCAAACGCTGGGCCTGTTGCGCCGCACCTTTGCGCGCCTCGATGTGTCGTCGCGCTCGCTGTTCGCACTGATTGAACCCGGCTCCTGCTTTGCCGGCATGCTGGCCGAGCTGGCCTTCTGCGCAGACCGTGCTTACATGCTGGTGCTGCCCGATGATGCAGAGCGTGAACCCGTCATTCAGCTCGACGAATTCAACTTTGGCTTGCTGCCTCTGGTCAATGACCAAAGCCGTCTGCAACGCCGCTTTTATGAAGAATCAGCACCGCTTGAAGCGGCTCTGGCCGCCGTCGGCAAAGCACTCAACGGCGATGCGGCGCAGCAACTCGGTCTGGTTACCGCATCGCTGGACGATATCGACTGGGAAGACGAAATTCGCATCGCCATGGAAGAGCGCGCCGCCATGTCACCCGATGCCCTCACAGGCCTTGAAGCCAACCTGCGCTTTGCCAGCCACGAGAACATGGCCACACGCATTTTTGGCCGCCTTTCTGCATGGCAGAACTGGATCTTCAACCGCCCCAATGCCGTGGGTGAAAAAGGCGCTTTGAAGCTTTACGGAACAGGCCAGAAGGCCGGCTTCGACTTCAATCGCGTTTGATAAGCAAAGCATTCAGGAGACCCCCATGAGCAGCATCGACTACAGCCAGAAAATTCCCAACAATGTGGACCTCAGCGGTGACCGCACCTTGCAGCGCGCACTGGAGAGCTGGCAGCCCAATTTCATCAAATGGTGGGACGATGTAGGCCCCGAAGGATCAACCAATCACGATGTGTATTTGCGTACTGCCGTCAGCGTTGATCCACAAGGCTGGGCGCAGTTTGGTCACGTGAAAATGCGCGACTATCGCTGGGGCATTTTTCTCAATCCCGCCGATGAAAATCGCAACGTACATTTCGGTGACCACAAGGGTGAAAAAGTCTGGCAAGACGTGCCCGGCGAGCACCGTGCCAACCTGCGCCGCATCATCGTCACTCAGGGCGATACCGAGCCTGCGTCGGTGGAGCAGCAACGCCATCTGGGCCTGACAGCGCCATCGCTGTATGACCTGCGAAACCTGTTCCAGGTCAACGTGGAAGAAGGCCGCCATCTGTGGGCCATGGTCTACCTGCTGCACAAGCATTTTGGCCGTGATGGACGCGAGGAAGCCGAGGCACTTCTGGAGCGCCAAAGCGGTGACGAAAACAATCCGCGCATTCTCGGTGCCTTCAATGAAAAAACACCGGACTGGCTAGCGTTTTTCATGTTCACCTACTTCACCGATAGAGACGGCAAATTCCAGCTTGCAGCGCTGGCCGAAAGCGCATTCGATCCACTGGCACGCACCACCAAGTTCATGCTGACGGAAGAGGCTCACCACATGTTTGTGGGCGAGTCTGGCGTGTCGCGCGTGCTGGCTCGCACCTGCCAGGTGATGAATGAACTCAAGACCGATGATGTGAACAAGCTGCGCAACGCAGGCGTCATTGATCTGCCCACGATTCAGCGCTATTTGAACTTCCACTACAGCGTGACGATTGACCTGTTTGGCGCGGACCAGTCAAGCAATGCGGCAACCTTCTACAGCTCGGGACTCAAGGGCCGCTATGAAGAAGGAAAACGCGAAGACGACCACAAACTGCACGACCAGAATTACAAGGTTCTGGAAGTCGTCGATGGCAAGTTGCAGGAGAAAGAAGTCCCCATGCTCAACGCCTTGAACGAGGTGCTGCGCGACGACTACATCAAGGACAGCAATGCCGGCGTGGGCCGCTGGAACAAGGTGATGGAAAAGGCCGGAATCGACTTCCGCCTGACGGTTCCTCACAAAGCCTTTAACCGCCAGATTGGCGCTCTGGCTGGCGTGCGCGTCAGCCCTGATGGCCGCCCCGTGAACGAGCAGGAATGGCAGGTCAAAAAAGACGAATGGCTGGCCACCAATGACGACCGAAACTATGTGTCATCGCTGATGAAGCAATGCGTGGAACCCGGCAAGTTTGCGGGCTGGATTGCACCGCCCGTCATGGGCATCAATCGCCAGCCTGTGGACTTTGATTACGTCAGGTTTAACTAAGCTCTCGTTCGCGCCAGTTTTACGCCATGTCAGGAGAAGAAGATGAGCACCACACTGGTTGAAAACGGCATCCTGAAACAGCACCTGATTGACCCGGAAATCTGCATTCGCTGCAACACCTGCGAGGCAACCTGCCCGGTAGGTGCCATCACGCATGACGACACCAACTACGTCGTCATGGCAGACAAATGCAATGGCTGCATGGACTGCATTTCGCCCTGCCCCACGGGCTCCATCGACAACTGGCGCTTGGTGCCCGTCAGCAAGCCCTATAGCGTGCAAGAGCAACTGGGCTGGGAGAGCCTTCCGGCCGAGCTTTCAGGCGATGCACTGGCCGCAGCGCAAGGTGGTGAAAATTCGGCCGAGGTGCATGATTTAAGCCAGGCACAGGTCGTGATTGCAGCAGCGGCAGGCCTTGCTGCCAGCGGTGCAAGCAGTGCCGACAGCGATGCATTTCGCGCAGCCAGTTATGGGGCCACCACACCGCCCTGGTCCGCTGCCCATGCCTACACCAATCTGCACGGGCCCAAGGCACCGGTGACGGCCACCGTGGTCGGCAATCTCAACTGCACAGAAGCGGGTTTTGACAACGAGACACACCACATCGTGCTGGACTTTGGTGCCATGCCTTTCCCCGTGCTGGAAGGCCAGTCTCTGGGCATCATTCCGCCCGGTGTAGATGCCGGCGGCAAGCCGCATGTGGCACGCCAGTATTCGATTGCCAGCGCCCGCAATGGCGAAAGACCGGGCTACAACAACCTGGCACTGACGGTCAAACGCGTGGTCGAAGACCATCAGGGCCAGGCCGTGCGCGGCGTGGCCAGCAACTATCTGTGTGATTTGCAGGTGGGTGACAAGGTGCAGGTCATAGGCCCGTTTGGCAGCAGCTTTTTGATGCCCAACCATCCGCGCTCACACATCGTGATGATCTGCACCGGCACCGGCAGTGCGCCCATGCGCGCCATGACAGAGTGGCGTCGCCGACTGCGTAAAAGCGGAAAATTTGAAGGCGGAAAATTGTTGCTGTTTTTCGGTGCACGCACGCCGCAAGAACTGCCGTATTTCGGCCCGCTGCAAAGCCTGCCCAAGGACTTTATCGACAGCAATTTCGCCTTCTCGCGCATCGCCGGCCAACCCAAGCGCTATGTGCAGGACGCCATGCGCGAGCGTACCGCCGACCTGATCGAGCTGCTGCGCGATGACAACACGCACATCTATGTTTGCGGCCTCAAAAGCATGGAAGAAGGCGTGGTGCTGGCCCTGCGTGATGTGGCGCAGCAGGCAGGTCTGGGCTGGGATGAATTGGGTACAAAACTCAAGCGAGAAGGACGCCTTCACCTCGAAACTTACTGAGTGATTCGCTCTTAAAACAGAAGCTGCCTACGCTCTTCATTCAATGATTTCAGGCAATTAAAGCCTTGAAACCAATGAGCAACGAGCGCAAGCAGCTTCGAATTAAATAGCAGTCAATTATTCAGATTCGGCCTGGCTCTTGGCCAGGCGCTCGCTCTTCCAGTACACATCATCGCCACCGTCCACACGGTTCAGCACACGGGCCAGCACAAACAGCAAGTCAGACAAGCGATTCAGGTACTGGCGCGGTGCGGGGCGCATGGCTTCTGCCTGCTCCAGCGCCACCACATGGCGCTCGGCGCGGCGGGCTACCGTGCGGCAGATATGGGCTTGCGATGCGGCGCGCGTGCCAGCGGGCAAGATGAATTCAAGCAGGCGCGGCAGGTTGGCGTTGTAGTGGGCCAGCGCGTTATCAAGCTGCAAAAGCGCATCGTCCTTGAGCAGCTCGTAACCGGGCATGGACAGCTCGCCGCCCAGATTGAACAGCTGGTGCTGCACCTCAACCAGCAGGTCGCGCACATCCTGCGGCAGGCTCTCGCACAGCAGCAGACCGATGTGGGAGTTCAGCTCGTCCACATCGCCCATGGCGTGCGGGCGGCCGCTGTTCTTCGATACGCGGGTGTTGTCACCCAGGCCGGTGGTTCCATCGTCGCCGGTGCGAGTGGCGATTTGCGAGAGGCGGTTGCCCATAAGTCGTCCTTTTGAATCAATGCGTTTCAGGCCTTGATTGTGCTTGACCGATGGAACACCCTCGCCTCAAGCATGCCAATCAGCTCACCAATTCTGCTTTCGGCAAGGAAAACTCGGCACCGCTATAACTCAGCTCAATGAGGTGCTGCCCACTCACCAACTTATGCGCCCATTCCTCAACGATGGCCCGGTGTTTGGCGGTTACACGCGCTCCCATTTCCAGCCTTACCAGCTCCGGCTCTTCCAGCCCAGACGCCCGGTAGCCGCCCAGTGGCAGCGCCCCGCGCTCATGATCCTGAATCGCACGGAACAAGGCCTCGCCCGAGTCGCAAATGGCCGAGGCGACAAAGACCTCAGGATCACGCTCCACCCAGTTAAGCACGTTGCCAATCTGCGCTGCCCCATGCTCGCGGCAGGCCTGGGTGACACCGGGGCGACCGCCGTCGATCATGGCAAACACAATATCCAGACCCGTCTGCTCGATCATCTGCGAAACGCAGGTTTTCGCCCAACCGGGCCGATGCTGATGACCACAGAACAGCGTGGCCAGATCGCCATGAAAGCCTGCACTTCTAAGGCCATCCGCGTAAGCCGCACGGCCACGCAAGCCGGGTGGCACTTTCTCACCGGAAAAGTGCCCCACGCTGCCCGTCTGGCTCCACTGGCTGGCGAGCACTCCGGCCAGAAAAGCAGACTGTTCCTGCAAGACCTCATAGCGCGCCACATTGGGGGCACTCCAGCTGCCCTGGGTGACCACAAAAGCTTGTGCGGGCCAACGCTCAGCCAGTATCTGCACGGGGCCATCGCCCTGACCGCCGTGGGCCAGAATCAGGTCAAAGCTGGCACCGCCCAGCACGCTCATTTCCTCGGCACGTTGCTGTGCGGATTGGCCAGCCACCCACAGCACATCGACTTCATACCCTGCAAGCCTGGACTTGCGCACTCCTTGCAGGCCGGATTCATTGAAACTACCTTGTCCTTCAGGCCCGAAAAGCACCACGGCGTAGCGCGGCTTTCGAGGGGAAATCAGCTTGTTATTTGTCATTGTTTTTTCTCATTTTTAAAGTCGAGCACCGGTTTTTTTGGCAATCCCTGCCCATGCCTGATGCTGTTCAGCAATCAATTTGCTGAAGGCGGATGCTTCCATGTCGCGCATCACAAAACCCTGTGTTTCAAGCGACTGCGCAAAGTCGGCGCGGGCGCTGATCTGCCGCACGGCAGTAGCGATTTTTTCGCCCAATTCCTTGGGCAATCCAGCAGGGGCCGATATGCCGACAAAGTTTTCGGACACCAGTTGCGCCAGCCCCAGCTCGGCCACGCTGGGCACTGCGGGAGCTTGCGCAACACGGCGTGGTGAGGTCAAGGCCAGCAGCTTGACCCGCCCTTGTTTTTGCAGCGAGATGTTCTGCGGTAACGCATCAATGGCGATCTTGATATGGCCGCTGAGCAGGTCTGCGCGCATGGGCCCTGCGCCGCGATAGGGCACATGCTCCATGGGCAGCTTCAGCGTCTGTGCAAACTGCTCACCCACCAGATGCCCAACCGAGGCCGCGCCGCCACTGCCAAAGGCCACGGGAGCGGGCTGCTCCTTGATCCAGCTCACCAGCTCGCTCAAGGTGTTGGCAGGCACCGATGGATGGACGGCAAATACCGTGGGAACGGCGCCGATATAAGCCAGGTGCTCAAAGCTACGCACGGGGTCGTAACCGGGACTTTGCAGCAGCGAGGGAGCAATCGACATTGCAGCCGAGTTGGAGACCAGCAGCGTGTAGCCGTCGTTGGCACTGTGCGCCACGATCTGCGCCCCGATGGAGGAGCCAGCGCCGGGCTTGTTTTCAATGACGATGCTCTGCCCCAGCTTCTCTGAAAGCAGAGGCGCCAGAACGCGCGCCACGATATCACTGGAACCACCGGGCGGAAAGGTCACGACCAGCTTGATAGGCCGTGTCGGCCAGGGCTGCGTCTGCACCGCTCGTGCAGACATGGTGCCGCCAAGAACGCATGCCGCCGACACACCGGCAAGCCCCTGTATGAAAGATCTGCGACCTGTATCGCGCATAGCTCCGCCCTCCGAACTGCTTGTGGTTTGAAGCGAGCTCTGCAGCGCACGCCATAAGGCTTCCCAATATAGGCATGCATCCCTCAAACGCTAAACAGTCATTTCTCATTAGCTAGGGCAAAACTTATCTATGAGCGAACAGCAACCCGCTTTGGCCATCGCGTATACGCGATGCCAGCCAGCCCCAACAGGCATACAGATCGACACTTGCGCGGACTTGAGCATGCCCTTCTAGTACGCAATACGTACAACGCCCGCGCAACTGCGGTGGTATTCTTTTTCTCATCTGGAGACCCTGATGAACGCACCCGTTGCCCCTACCTTGCTGCAGCCTGAATTTGTGCAGCGCCCGATTCCCGAAGAATTTTTGCAAGCCCTGCAAGCTCGCTTTGGCGGCCAGTGCTCTACCGCTCTGGCGGTACGCGAGCAGCATGGCCGCGATGAAGGCTCGATTGCCGCGCCACCACCGGCTGCCGTGGTGTTTGCCGAGTCCACCAAGGACGTGCAAGACGCCGTCAAGCTCTGCGACCAGTACGGCGTTCCCGTGATTGCCTATGGCGCTGGCTCGTCGCTGGAAGGCCATTTGCTGGCCGTGCAAGGCGGCATCACCATCGATGTGAGTCGCATGAAGCAGGTGCTTTCGGTCAACACCGAAGACCTGACGATTACCGTGCAGCCCGGCATCACGCGCAAGGCGCTCAACGATGCGATCAAGGACACGGGCTTCTTCTTCCCCATCGATCCCGGTGCTGATGCATCGATTGGCGGAATGACATCTACCCGCGCCAGCGGCACCAATGCCGTGCGCTACGGAACCATGCGCGAGAACGTGCTGGCTCTCGAGGTGGTAACGGCCCATGGCGACGTGATCCGCACCGGCAACCGCGCCAAGAAAAGCGCCGCAGGCTACGACCTGACGCGCCTGATGGTGGGCAGCGAAGGCACGCTGGGCATCTTCACCGAGATCACGCTGCGCATCTATCCGCTGCCTGAAGCGGTGAGCGCGGCCATCTGCTCTTTTGCCAGCATCGAGAACGCGGTGCACACCGTGATTCAGACCATTCAGATGGGCATTCCCATCGCTCGCGTGGAACTGGTCGATGTGAATTCCGTGCGCATGGTCAACGCCTACAGCAAGCTGGATCTGCGTGAAGAACCCATGCTGCTGATGGAGTTCCACGGCTCGCCCACGGGCGTGAAAGAGCAAGCGGAAATGGTGCAGGACATTGCCAATGAATTTGGTGGCAATGCCTTTGAATGGGCTGAGCGCCCCGAAGACCGAACACGCCTGTTTACGGCACGTCACAACGCCTACTTTGCCGCCGTGTCCAGCGTGCCCGGCTGCCGCTGCATCACCACCGATGCCTGTGTGCCCATCAGTCGCCTGGCAGATGCATTGCTGGAGTGCGTGACGGAAGCTGATGCCAGCGGCATCCCCTACTTCCTGGTGGGCCACGTGGGCGATGGCAACTTCCACTTCGGCTATTTGATCGACCCCGATAACGAGGCCCAGCGCCAGCAAGGCGAGCAGCTCAATCACCAGCTGGTAGCGCGTGCCATTGCACTGGGCGGCACCTGCACGGGCGAGCACGGCATTGGCATCCACAAGCAGGACTTTCTGCTCGAAGAAGCCGGTGCGGGCGCGGTGCAGATGATGCGGGCCATCAAGCAGGCACTTGACCCCAAGAACATCCTTAACCCCGGCAAGATTTTTCAGCTTCAATAATCAGAGCTGCCCGCGCTTTCTGGAAAAGCGCAAACCATGAAAAAAGGCCTGCAAAATGCAGGCCCTTTTTTATCGCCAAAGCGAGCTTACTTACCGACCTTCAGCTGGCCGCCACGGCCCAGGCCGCCCTTGACTTCCTGCGCCTTGTAGTTGCGCAGAGAGATCACCATGTTGTTGTAAGCATCCATGAAAGCGGCCACGGTCGCCTTGCCTTCAGGCGAGCGAGAGAAGCCGCCCAGGCCGGCCATGGCACCACCGCCAAACGCACCCATGGCTGCACCAAAGTTGGTGGCCGTGGCATTGCCTTCAGAAATCGAAATCTGCACACCGGAGCGGATATCGAACATGCTCAGTGTTACCACCGAAGCCTTGCTCTGCATGGCACCGCCCACCAGCGAACCCACGCTGCCGAACAAACCGCCGACACCGGCCATCAGCTGACCTGTGGCGTCGTTGTCGATGATGATGGAAGGCTCCATGTAGTAGTCAGCCGCCACGCGCTGGCCCTTTTGCTGCCTGGAGCCGGCGCGGAATTCACCGGAGTTGCGCTGCTTGTCGGTAATGGCGGACATCTTGCTTTCCGTGCGGTTGTTGCCGACGGAAGTGATCACAAAGCAGTTGGACTGCTGCACGGCCAGACGGATCAGCGGCTCAATGGTCGTGATCTTGGTAGCAGCGCCAAAGCTGGCATACCACTCCTTGCCGCGACCATCATCCACAGCCAGCGTGCCCAGAGGCGCATCGCAGCGCTCAAGCGTGGGGTTGGCATTCACGCTGGTTGCGCCGCCCGCTGCGCCGGTTGCCGCTGTGGGCGCTGTACCGGTCGAGATGGTGCCGCCACCGGGAGTCACACAGCCCCCCAGTGCCAGTGCGGATGCGATGGCTGCAAGACGCAGCGTTGTCTTCTTGGACATATTGATGCTTTCTAACAAAAATGAAAAACCAACCCGCTGATCTGCGATCAGCGCCAGTACCAACCCGATGAACCCCAGGTCATGTAATAAGGTCCGCTCACATACCAGGTGTTCCAGGACTTGCGCTCGTCTTCAATGGCCTGATAGCGTGCATGCGCATTCTGTTTTGCTGCCTGTGCCTGAGGCAGCAGGCGCTTGGCTTCCTTGAAGCCCTTGGCCGCTGCGCGCGACAGCCAGGCCTCGGCTTCTGCGGGGTCTGGCCCCATCTCCTCAAACCCCAGCAGGTACAGACGTCCCAGCGCAAACTGCGCATTGCCATTGCCTGCATCACCGGCCTTGCGCATCCATTCAATGGCCTGATAGCTGTTGCGCTCCACTCCATCGCCGCGCAGATAGCGCAGACCCAGGTCATAGGCTGCACGAGGATCTGACTCAGCCTTCTGCTCCAGCGCCAGACGGCGGCGCTCGGCTTCAGGGTTGACGGGCTCGCCACGGAAGGTCGCCACATTGCGCGGCAGATCTGAGCAGTTATTGCCTTCACACAGACGCACGGTAGGCGACGTCGGTGCAAGCTGGTCTTGCGGCGACTGCGCAGCGCAACCTGCCAGTGCAAGAGCGGCCAAAGAAAGGCTTGGTAGAACCAGGCGCATGTATATCTCTCCCTTTATTTTCAGCCGGTGAAACCGAAAAAGTATACCGAAGCAGTTTGCGCAACTTTTTACGCATTCTTGACAACACTTGCTAAACCGATCAAACCTCAATCGTACTAAGTACAAAATCAATAGCTAATGACGATGAGTTTTATTTTTCAATAGTTTATTTACCACTTATGTCGGATGGCGTCCATGCTTTGGGCTGGTAAATATCAGGTCTATGTCTAAACATCTGCCATCGCTGATCTGGCCTTTGCCCGCCTTGCTGACCTGGCTGCTCTCCTGGGTAGTTTTCTTTGGATTCAGCCATCTCGTTCCCTGGTGGCTGGCCCTGCTGCTTGCGGGCGTCATCAGCTCACTCGCCAGCCTCTGGGGCCATAGCTGGTGGCGCCGGCTGATGATTGCGGCGGGGTTTCCTCTGTCCTTTGTGGTGCTCAGCGCCAGCCAGCTGCCTGCGTGGGGCTGGTTGCTGCCACTGGCTTTGCTGCTGCTGATCTACCCCATTAACGCCTGGCGTGATGCGCCCGTCTTCCCTACGCCAGCGCAGGCGCTGCAGGGGCTGGCAAAAGTGGTGAAGCTGCCTGAGCAAGCCATGGTGCTGGATGCAGGCTGCGGTCTGGGCGACGGCCTGCGCGCACTGCGCAGCGAGCTGCCAGATGCGCGTTTGCAAGGTCTTGAATGGAGTTGGCCGTTAACGCTGGCCTGCGCTCTGCGCTGCCCCTGGGCGCGGGTGCGGCACGGCGATATCTGGTTGGCAGACTGGAGCGGCTACCAGCTGGTCTATCTTTTCCAGCGGCCCGAGAGCATGGGACGCGCAGCCGTAAAGGCGGCGACCGAGATGCAGCCCGGCAGCTGGTTGGTCAGCCTGGACTTCAAGCTGCCGGGGGTGGAGGCAACGGCCTGCCTCGAAGGCAACAGCCGCCACAAGGTGTGGATCTACGCCATGCCGCTGGATGGCGCAGAACGCGGCTGATACGGTCTTACTTCGCGCCGCCGCTGGCCTTGCTCACGTACAGCGCCACTGCGGCAATGTCGGCTTCGCTCATTGTGGCCTTGAAAGAAGGCATGGCACCAATGCCATCCTTCAGCGCGCGGGCCACACGGGCGGCATCGGGCTGCAGCTCGTCCAGCACGGGGCCAATAGCGCCTTCGGTACCAGCGTCCTTCAGGGTGTGGCACACGGCGCAGGCAGGGACGGAAGCCGTGATAAACAGCTCTTTGCCGCGCGCCATCTGGGCCGCTTGATCGGCATGTGCCGCTGTGCCCACAAAGGCGGTCAACATCAGGGCGGCGAGGGTGTAGGTAGTCTTCATCATTGTTTTTGGGAAATGCAATTCATCGGGGGCTGAATGCATGCCCAGCACCACAGGTAGCGGCACCGGGCATGAGGGGTACAGACGCGGCGATCAGGCCACGGTGACGGTCACGGCGTGATCGGCCCAGCTGGTATTGTTGTAGCCGCTCTGGTTTTCACCACGCGTTTCGGGCTGCACATTGCCCTTGACGTCAGTCGCGCGGCTGGCCAGCTGGTAAGTGCCCTTGGGCAGCTGTGCCTGCAGCACAAACTGGCGCCATGCGAACTTGCCCATATCGGGGCCCACCAGACGGGCCTGCTTCCAGGTCCTGCCACCGTCGATGGAGACTTCAACACCCTTGACCGCGTTCATGCCCCCGAAGGCCACGCCCTGAATCTGCACCGTGCCAGCCGCCTGGTTGCCGTCTTCAGGAATAGGGCAGTTGATCCACGACTTGACGCTCATCTCCTGCACCGAAGGCTGGCTAGGGTCACCCTTGCTGCCGGGGGGCGAGATGCGGTAGCCGTGCGACATGATGTGCGCTTCGCTTTCCTTGGCCGTGAAAGCCAGCTGCTTGATGTACTTGATGTTGTTCACGCCGGTGTAGCCGGGCACGATCAGGCGCAGCGGGCCACCGTGGGCCAGCGACACGGGCTCGCCATTCATCTCCCAGGCCAGCAGCGCATCTTCCAGCGCTGCCAGGGGCACGGAGCGCTCTACGATCACGCTCTTGGGGTCCAGACCTGCGGGCAGCACTTCGCCGCCTGTGCCAGTCATGTAGACCATGCCGTCGGCCACGCCGCCCAGGGCCTTGACCACGTCACGCACAGGCACGCCGCTCCAGACCACGCAGCCAGCAGCGCCCACCGTCCACTGCGTACCGCTGGGCTTGGTGGGGAAGAAGGCGCGCCCATTGCCCGAGCATTGCAGCACCATGGTCACAGTCTCCAGACCCATGGTCTTGAGCTCGCGCACTGTCAGTTGCTTGGGCTTCTTGACGCCATCAATCTGCACAGCCCATGCATCACGGTCAGCCACGATGGATTCGGGTGGTGTGGGCAGGTTGTTGCGCACATACAGCTGGTTCGTGGGCGTGACCACGCTGGAGCCAAACGCGCTGCGCTTGGTCTCGATGGTGGTGGAGCTGTGCACGATCACAGCATCTGCATTTTTGAAGCTGGCATAGCCGGGCAAAGGCTTGGCGGCAGGCGCAGCGGCCTGTGCCAGAGCCTGGCTCTGGAAGCTGGCCAGGCCAGCTGCGGCCAAAGCGCTGGCGCTACCAGCGAGCAGGCGGCGACGGGGCAGAGATGAGGGTTGTTGCATGGGGTCTCCTCGGTACTTATGGTTAAGGGTGGGGCGAATGAATACGGTTCAGCTATCAGCCTGGCCCAGCGCGCGCGATGCGACGGCCAGAGCCTGTTTTTTCTGTGCAATCAGCACCAGCGGGCGGCCCTCGCGCGAGCGCACTACCTGCCAGTAGGTGTTGGCCCACCAGCCCTGCCCGTCGGCAAGCTGCTGGGGTTGGTCAAAGGCCAGTACGGTGACGATGCCGCCTTTTTCAAAAAAGGTCGTCAGGTGATACGCGCGGCTGCCATCGATATCGCAGGGGCGCATCAGCTGGGTGTAGCCGGGCAGCTTCTGGTCTGCAGGCCAGTCCATGTGTCTGGCGATCTCGGCCTCTGGGATGAACTGACCGCGCAGCGTGCGCTCGTAATACTCATGCTCAATGGCCGAGCGCACCATCTCTGGCGGGCGCATGGCAAACACGCCGCCGGTGACGGTGCCCCCCACCAGCAACGCCGCAAACATGCGCTTCACGCCGCTGTGCGAGTACCAAGGGGTGTGACGCAGCAGGTGCGCAGGGGCTTCACCGGGCTCGAAGGCCAGTGCCAGCTCGGCTCGGGCGCGCAGGTCAAATGCGGTGTCGTCGGGGCGATCTTGGTGTTTCATGGTGTGCGCTTTCTCAGCGGGATCACGCTGGCCGCAGCGGGGGCGGAAGAAGAGTCGTCATGGCGGGGAGCGGCTGCGCGCGCAGGCTCTTGCAGCGCGGTCTTGAGAGCGTCACGCGCCCGCGCCAGACGCGAGAGCACGGTGCCAGGAGCAATATCCAGCGCCTCGGCCATCTGGGCCGTGGGCATGTCGTCAAAGTAGTAAAGCACCAGCACTTCACGGTGAATGGGCGCGATGCGTCCCAGCGCCTTGACCACGTCCAGCTGCGCATCCAGCGCATCGTGGTGGTTGACGCTCTCTTCGTTCGATTCATCCAGCGGCTGGGCCTGCAGTTGCGCAGGATCAAAGTGGCGAAAGGCGTGGCGGCGCATGATCTGGAACAGCCAGGCGCGGGCCATGCTCTGGTCACGCAGCTGGTGCCTGAAGCGCCAGGCGCTGGTGAAGCAGTCCTGCACCACGTCTTCGGCGGTGGCGCGCGAGCCCGTCAGCGCCCAGGCGCTGCGCAGCAAAAAGCGGTAATGCTCGCGTACCCACTGGTTGTAGCGCGACTCGGCGGAGAAGATCATGGTGCTAATGAGCGCAGAGCTGCCGCTTTCATTCCATGACGCTGCGAATATTTTTGAGCTGCGGCACAAGAATTCACGTCAAAAAAGCCTCAAGCCCTTTCGTATCAAGCGCAAGCAGCTATAACTTTTGCGTATGCATGCCAAAGAACTGGGCAGGCGGCATACCCACCGTGCGGCGCACCATGGCGCTGAAGGCGCTGGGGCTGTAATCCAGCTCGGCCGCGATGCGCTGAATGGGCCAGTTGCGCGCCGCCAGACTCACGGCATGGGCCAGCACCACTTGCTGGCGCCACTGGGTAAAGCTGCACTCCAGCTGCTGACGGAACAGACGCGCCACGGTGCGTGGACTGGCCCCTGTGTCTCGCGCCCAGTCTTCCAGCGTTTCAAAGCGCGTGGGGTCTTCCAGCACGGCCTCGCACAGCAGGCGCAGGCGCTTGTCCTGCGGCAGGTTCACGCCCAGTTGCACGGCGCTGGCGCGGCGCAGTTCATCGAGCAGCAGCTCGCTCAAATGATGCTCGCGCGCCTTGTCCTGGTCAGACAGGTTCAGGCTGTCATCGGGCACCGTGGGCAGCTCGCGCACCACGGCGCGCAGTAGGTCTGAGGCATTAAGCACACGGCATTGCCGCCAGGCGATTTCTTCCTCCGGCCCCACATCAGGGCCGCAGCGGCCATGGGTCTGAAAAAAGTACAGGGTGCGCAGATCGGCGCTTTCCACCATGGTCACCGCATGCTCCATACCCGGCGGCACCCATAGCGCACGCGATGGCGGCACGATGTATGTGCCTTGCGCCACCGTGAGCCGGATGGTGCCCGTGGTAGAGATGGCCAGTTGCCCCCAGGGGTGGCGATGCGGCTTGACCTGGGTATCTGCCTCCAGCCAGCGGCATTTGGCACGCACCGGGCGCTCGGCCGTTGGCACATAGAGATGCGGCGTCAGCGTGTCTACATACGCGGTGGCTTTACCCGCACGCAGCGGCTCGGGCGCTTGAAGGCTGGTCATGATGGTTGGCTTACCCGCGATAGCAATTGGCAGACTATCGCATACAAGACGCAAGCCTTCTGCCTAAGATGCGACATATGACCCGCCCTGCCTCTACAACACCTCAAAACCAGGCGCCAGAGACGCTGCGCAGCGATGCGCGCACGATTGGCCTCATCGGCCTTGCTCACGGCTCCTCGCACTTCTTTCACCTGCTGCTGCCACCGCTGTTCCCATGGCTGATCAAGGATTTTGGCTACAGCTATTCAGAACTCAGCGTGCTGGTCTCGCTGTTCTTCATTGTCTCGGGCACTGGGCAGGCGCTGGCCGGCTTTGCGGTAGATCGTTTTGGCGCGCGCCCCATTCTGTTTGCCGCGCTGGGCAGCTTCACGGTCGCGGGTCTGATCGCCAGCACGGCACAGGGCTATGCCATGCTGCTGGCCGCGTCGTTCTTTGCGGGTCTGGGCAATGCGCCCTTCCACCCTGTGGACTTCACCATCCTGAACAAGCGCGTATCGCAGCAGCGCATCGGCCATGCCTTCTCGGTACACGGCCTGTCGGGCAATATCGGCTGGGCGCTGGCCCCCGTGTTCATGGCGGGCATTACGACGGCGACTGGCTCCTGGCGCACCGCCTGCTTCTGCGGTGCCATGTGGGCATTGGTGGTGCTGGTCATCATGGTGCTCAACCGCGATGCACTGGATGACCGCGCTGACGCAATCAAAGCCGCGGACAAGCCCGCCGTTGCCGTTGCGGCCCCGCAAGAGCACCCCATGGCCTTCATGAAGCTGCCATCGGTGTGGCTGTGCTTCTCCTTCTTCTTCTGGAGCACCTGCGCGCTCAGCGCCATCCAGACCTTTGCCAGCCCCGCCATGCAGTCCATGTACGGCCTGCCACTGTCGGTCACAGCACTGATCGTCACCGGCTACATGCTCTGCGGCGCAGCAGGCATGGTGGTTGGCGGCTTTCTGGTAGGCCGCGTGAAGCGACTGGAGTCGGTGATCTCGATCTGCATGCTGGGCTCAGGCCTGCTGCTGTTCATCGTCGGCACGGGCTGGCTGCCCGCGATGGTGGCCGTGGTGGTCGCATCGCTGGCGGGTCTGGGTACCGGGCTTGCAGGTCCATCACGAGACATGCTCATCAAGCGCGCAGCGCCCCCCGGCGCGACAGGCCGCGTCTATGGCACGGTGTATTCGGGTCTGGATCTGGGCTTCTGTCTGGCCGCTCCCGTGTTCGGCTACATGCTTGATCATCAGATGAACAACGCCGTGTTCTACGGCTCGGCCATTGCGCTGGTGCTGTCCGTGGTGTCGGCCGTCATCGTGGGTGATGGCGTCAGCAAGAAAAGCAAGGCCGCTCTGGCGCCCGCAGCCTGATTGGCTGGCCCGGCCATATGCACCTAACAAGCCCTGTACGCGAACGCTGCAGGGCTTTTTTGCACCCCTCTCGCCTAGCGTATATCCCAATACGCAACTTCTCAAAACACGCTAATCGGCTGCTAAGCTGATTCGCACTATTCATAGACCTCAGGAGACTTTTCATGCCCTCTTCCCCCTTGCTGCGCACCCTGCCTCTGGCGCTGGTACTGGCCTTTGGTGCAGCCCACGCTGCGCCTCAGGCCGAGCTACTGGAGCAGGCTAAAAAAGAGCAGCAACCCTATCTGGATACTCTGCGTGATCTGGTGCACATCGAGTCTGGCAGCAAGGATGTGGAAGGCGTGAAAAAGATTGCCGAATACATCGCCGGCAAGCTGCGCTCACAAGGAGCCAAGGCCGAGGTGATCGAGCCCACCGACATCTACCGACTGGATGACACGCCCGAGAAAGTCGGCCCCATGGTGCACGCCGAATTCAAGGGCAAGGGCACCAGCCGCATCATGCTGATTGCGCACATGGACACGGTTTATCTGCCCGGCATGCTCAAAGACCAGCCGTTCCGTATCGACGGCGACAAGGCCTACGGTCTGGGCATTGCCGACGACAAACAAGGCGTGGCGCTGATCATGCATATCGCCCCGCTGCTCAAGAAACTGGGCATAGACAACTACGGCACGCTGACCGTGCTGATCAACGGCGATGAAGAAATCAGCTCGCCAGGCGCGCGCAACACCATCACGCGTCTGGGTGCCGAGCAGGATGCCGTGTTCAGCTTTGAAGGCGGCGGCACCGACGGCAGCCTGCGTCTGGCCACCAGCGGCATTGGCTCTGCCTATCTGAAGGTAATTGGCAAGGCGTCGCACGCAGGCGCCAAGCCCGAAGACGGCGTGAATTCGCTGTACGAAATCTCGCACCAGATCCTGCAGATGAAGGACCTATCCAAGCCCGAACAAGGACTCAAGCTGAACTGGACCGTCTCCAAAGCCGGCACCAATCGCAATGTGATCCCCGCAGAATCCACCGCTCAGGCCGATGCCCGCGCACTGCGCGTAGAAGACTTTGGCGCGCTGGAAAAAGCCATGCGCGAGAAGATCAGCCACAAGCTGCTGCCCGCCAGCAAGGTGGAGCTGAAGTTTGAAGTGCGCCGCCCACCGCTGGAGGCCAATGCCGTCGCGCTCAAGCTGGCCAAGCACGCGCAAGGCATTTACGACAAGGAACTGCAGCTGCCCATGAAGGTCATGGACAAGGCCACAGGCGGTGGCACAGATGCAGCCTTTGCCGCACTCAAGGCCAAGGGGGGTGTGATTGAAGGCTTTGGCCTATCAGGCTACGGCGCACACTCCAACGATGCCGAATATGTGCAGATCAGCACCATCGCCCCGCGCCTGTATCTCGCAGCGCGCATGATTCAGGACCTGTCGCAAGGCCAGATCAAGTGAGTCTTTTTTGATAGCTACCAGCGCTTGATTTGCATTGATTTCAAGTCTGAAGCAATCTAGAAGCCATAAGGAGCTTGCGCTGTAAGCTCCTTTTTTTATGGGCGGGTGCAATGTAAGCAGTGGCTGAAAACTGCGGTGCTCTGATTCCTGTGCTCATGGCGGAATGCCAGTCGCTTCATTCCCGCTTCTGTCACCTAGCCAACAGACTGCAGCCAGGCGAGTCTCTACATTCAAGGCATCAACGATGAAAGAGAGCCGCCATGACATCCGCACCCAGCCTGAACATCCCCAGCGTGCAGCATCTGGTCAGCCCCGAGGAGTGGCAGCTGCGCGTGGACCTCGCGGCCTGTTACCGGCTGGTGGCGCTGTATGGCTGGAGCGATCTGGTCTTCACCCATATCAGCGCCAGGCTGCCAGGGCCTGAGCACCACTTTCTCATCAACCCCTACGGGCTGATGTTTGATGAGATCACGGCCTCCTCCCTCATCAAGGTGGACCTGGGCTGCAACAAACTCATGGACTCGCACTTCCCCGTGAACCCTGCGGGCTTCGTCATTCACAGCGCCGTGCATGAAGCGCGGGCCGATGCGCAATGCGTGATTCACACCCACACACGCGCAGGCGTAGCGGTGGCGGCGCAGAAAAATGGCTTGCTGCCCATCAGCCAGCAAAGCACGTTTGTGCTGGGCTCGCTGGCC
This sequence comes from Comamonas sp., assembly GCF_036643215.1. GTDB lineage: Bacteria > Pseudomonadota > Gammaproteobacteria > Burkholderiales > Burkholderiaceae_C > Comamonas. The sequence continues at coordinate 42,146 of NZ_JAVXSJ010000020.1, forward strand.
TATCACGGCTATGAAGGTGTGGCCTTCCGCGAGGAGGAAAAGCCAAGGCTGGTCGCAGACATGGGCAGCGCCAATTTCCTCATGCTGCGCAACCACGGTTTGCTGGTCTGCGGCAGCACGATTGCCGATGCATTTCTCTCGATGTACGTGTTTGAATCGGCCTGCCAGATTCAAATTGCGGCCCAGTCCGGTGGTGGTGAACTGACGCAGGTTCATCCACAAATCATTGAAGGCGTGGCCCATGCGATGAAAGTGCAAACCGTTGGGCTGGGCGGTCAGTTTGCGTGGCCGGCACTGCTGCGCAAACTCCACAAAACAGACCCCGACTACAGCCGTTAAAACGCAGCTGCTGAATGCAAAAGAGCATCCGTGAGGATGCTCTTTTTTTATTTTTTAAGCCTCAATCAGACTTCGCCGCGCAGCTTTTCGATGATGCCGTTCAGCTCTTCGAGCGAGCCAAATTGAATGGCAATTTCACCCATTTCATGCAGCTTGCCTTGACGGCGCACGGTCTTCTTGATGCGCACTTCCACATCGGCAGTCAGCAGGTCAGACAGCTCTTCTTCGATGCGTTTTACGTCGCGTGATTTGCCATCCTTCTTGACCTTCTGGCGCGTGAGATTGAACTCGGCACCAATCTTTTTAACCAGTGATTCCGCCTCGCGCACCGACATTTTCTTGGCGGCAATCTGGTTGCCTGCCGTGATCTGAGTGGCGCGGTCCAGCGCCAGCAGCGCACGGGCGTGGCCCATGTCGATATCACCAGCCATCAACATGGTCTGCACGGGTTCAGCCAGATTCAGCAAGCGCAGCAAGTTGGTGGCGGCACTGCGCGAGCGGCCCACCGCCTGTGCAGTCTGCTCATGGGTCAGGCCAAACTCCTTGACCAGACGGGCAAGGCCTTGCGCCTCTTCCAGCGGGTTCAGGTCTTCGCGCTGAATGTTCTCGATCAGCGCCATGGCAGCGGCAGCTTCATCAGGGACTTCGCGCACCAGCACCGGCACCTCGGCCAGACCCGCGATATGCGCGGCACGAAAACGGCGTTCACCGGCAATGATTTCGTACTTGCCCGAATGCTCGCCCTTGCGGAGCTGGCGCACCAGAATCGGCTGCATGATGCCCTGCACCTTGATGCTTTCGGCCAGTTCATACAGCGCGCCTTCATCCATGCGCGTGCGCGGCTGGTACTGGCCTGCCACCATCACATTGAGCGCCAGTGTGCTGGGCAAATTAGCCGCAGCACCGCTCACCGTTGTGGCTTCTTTTTCGCTGACCTTGGGGCCCAGCAGGGCTTCCAGACCACGTCCCAGGCCCTTGGGTTTCTTAGTCACCATTGCTGAAATCTTTCCTTAAAGGGTCTTGAGCAGCGCAAGGCCGTCATCCCAGAGTCCTAATCCGCTGGCTGTGTTGATATGGCCCGCAGCGCCTGCATTCACAAAGCGGCTGCCCCAACCTTCGGCCATGGTCTGCGCCCGCGCCAGAGAGCAATTCGAGTCGTTGTCGCTGCCCACCAGTATCGATGGGAAGGGTAGCTTCTGCAGCAGAACGGGCGACCAGCCGGACAGTACGCCGCGCAAGCCCTCCTGCTCCGTATCACCGGGTGCCACCAGCAAAGCGCCGCGCACCTTGGTCTTGGCGACCTGCGAATGTGCAGCCCACCACGCCACCAGCACACAGCCCAGACTGTGCGCTACCAGCGTGACGGGGCCCGGGGCATCAAGCACCGTCTCTTGCAGCCGAATGCTCCAGTCACCGCGCAGCGGGTGCTGCCAGTTGTGCTGCTCCAGCCGTTGAAAACCAAATTGCTGCTGCCACAGGCTTTGCCAGTGATCGGCATCAGAGTTCTGCCAACCGGGAAGCAGCCAGACATCCTGAGGGTTCAATGCTTCAGATGTCATAGCTGCAAGCGCTTGATTGATATGGGGTTGAATGCTGTTTCACGTGAAACATCACTTCTTCTTGATGCGACGCACCATTTCTTCAGCAAACTCGACAAAGGCCTTGCTGCCCTTGGCGGAGGCATCAAACACCACGCCAGGCAGGCCATAGCTAGGGGCCTCAGCCAGGCGCACATTCCGCGGAATCACGGTGTCGAACACCTTGTCGCCAAAGTGTTCCTTGAGCTGGTCACTGACCTGCTGCTGCAGCGTGGTGCGCGGGTCGAACATCACGCGCAGCAGGCCGATGATCTGCAGATCGGGGTTCATATTGGCATGCACCTGCTTGATGGTGTTGACCAGATCGGTCAAGCCTTCCAGCGCAAAGTATTCGCACTGCATGGGCACGATCACGCCGTGGGCGGAGCACAGACCGTTCAAGGTCAGCATGGACAGCGAAGGCGGGCAGTCGATCAAAACAAAGTCGTAATCGGCGTTCACGCTTTGCAGCGCGGTCCTGAGGCGGTCATTGCGGCGCTCCAGCGACACCAGCTCAATCTCGGCACCCGACAGCTCGCGGTTGGCTCCCAGCACGTCATAGCCCACCTGCTCGGACTTGATGGCCACTTCCTTGATGCTGGCGTTTTCCAGCAGCACGTCATAGACCGTCAGCTCCAGTGCGCGCTTGTCCACGCCTGACCCCATGGTGGCATTGCCCTGCGGGTCCAGGTCAATCAACAGCACACGCTGGCCGACCTTGGCCAAGCCAGCAGCGAGATTGACCGTGGTGGTGGTCTTGCCCACTCCACCCTTTTGATTGGCAACGCAGAAAATTTTGGCCATTGAACTTCTCTTTTTAGTTGGCGGCCAGCTTGAGGCCAAAACCGATCAGAAACACTCCGGCTGTTTTTTCCAGCCACTTAACCACCGCAGGGTTGGCACGCAAACGCTCTGCCAGCACCTTCGTCAGCGTCACCACGATGACGCTGTAAATCAAAGTAATCACCGCAACTGTGGCGGCCATCACGCCAAAGGTGACGACACCCTGATGCTTTGCAGGATCCACAAACATGGGGAAAAATGCCATGTAGAACACGATGGCCTTTGGGTTCATCAAGGTGATCAGCGCACCCTGGCGAAAATACTGGCGCGGCTGAATATCAATGGCCGGGGCATCGCCGGGCTTGGCCGTCAACAGCTTGTAGCCCAGCCAGGCCAGATAAGCCGCCCCCACCCATTGCACCGCATTGAATGCCGCAGGATAGGCGGCCAGCACTGCCGCCACACCGGCAACGGCCAGCCACATCAGCACCTGATCGGCAGCCATCACACCCAGACAGCATGCGATACCGCCCCTCCATCCGCCCTTGCCTGTCGAGGTAATCAAGGCCAGATTACCGGGCCCTGGTATCAGCAAGAAAACGGTGACGGCCGCAGCAAAAGCGCCGTAATCAGAGATGCCAAACATTCAAACCCTGCGCGATGGAAAACAGCAAGTTTATGCGAGGGCCATCACTAACGCATCTGCATTGCACAGATGTTGCTTGCTTCAGTGTGTAAAAAACCATTTTGCTGTCGCCCATCTGCGACCGAGACGCTATCGCCCCGGACCAGGGACGCCGAGCAAAGGCCGCCCTGCGGCGAAGGCGTCGTCCCCCTTTCAGGGGGAAGCGGCAAAGCCGCTCAGGGGGTTACTTAATTTTCATCCAGATCACGCAGCGCTCGACATCCAAGCCAGGAACCTTCAAAGGTTCCACGTGAAACACCTGCACATCGGCAGGTAGGGCTGCAATCTCTTCGTCTGGTTGTTTGGCCTTCATGGCAAACCAGATACCGCCCTCAGCCAGTGTCTTGCGCGACCAGGTGGTGAAATCAACCAGCGATGCAAATGCGCGGCAGCTAATGACAGGGTACTGGGTCTTGAGGTTTTCCACCCGGTCATGAATGCCGTGCAGATTAGGCAAGCGCAGCGACGCAGCCACTTGCTGAATGAAGGCCGCTTTCTTGCCCACGGTGTCCACACAGTTCACATCGATCTGCGGGCAGCAGATGGCAAACACCACACCTGGTAAACCACCACCCGAGCCAACATCCAGCAAAGGCAGTCGCTTGCCCTCTTCTACCGGCAGCGTATTCACATGGCGCAGCAGAGCGGGGACGGCAGTCAGACTGTCGAGCAAATGATGCGTCAACATTTCCTGCGGGTCACGCACGGAGGTCAGGTTGTAGACCTTGTTCCACTTCTGCAGCAGATCCATGAAGGACATGAGCAGATCAACCTGTGCCGGAATCAGCTCCAGCTTCAGCGCCTGAATGCCTTGTTCGAGTTGGGTACGCAATCCTTGGCTCATGCCGATGCCTCTTCATTCTGTGCGGCGAAGCCCTTGAAGCCGCCTTTTTTCAGGTGAACCAAGAGCAGCGAGATGGCTGCGGGTGTCACCCCGGACATGCGGGAAGCCTGACCCAGTGTTTCAGGGCGATGCTTTTGCAACGTCTGACGGACTTCAAAAGACAGGGCTGAGACCGACATGTAGTCAAAGTCCGCAGGCAGGCGCAGGCGCTCAAAATGCGCAGCACGCTCCACCTCATCTTTTTGGCGATCGATATAGCCGGAGTACTTGGCCGTAATCTCCACCTGCTCAATGACCGAAGCACTCAGCTCACCCAGAGCCTCGGGCAGAACGGCGGCAGTTGCGTACTGGCCTTCGTTCATGCTCGCGAGCTTTTCATAATCGACGCCGGGGCGGCGCAGCAGGTCGAACAGGTTGTACTCGCGCTCCATGGCCTTGCCCAGCACGCGCTCAGCCTCTTCCGTCGACACCACGCGGGGGTTCACCCAGGTGGACTTGAGGCGCTCTGTTTCACGTGAAACAGCTTCGCGCTTGCGACTGAATGAATCCCAGCGGGCATCGTCAACCAGACCCATGCGGCGACCTTGTTCGGTCAAGCGCATGTCGGCGTTGTCTTCACGCAGCTGCAGACGGAACTCCGCGCGGCTGGTGAACATGCGATAGGGCTCGTTCACACCCTTGGTAATCAGGTCGTCGACCAGCACACCCAGATAGGCTTCATCACGCCCAGGCATCCATGGACCTTCACCACGGCACTGCAGCGCGGCGTTCAGGCCTGCGAACAAACCTTGGGCTGCTGCCTCTTCATAGCCAGTCGTACCGTTGATCTGGCCCGCAAAAAACAGGCCCTGAATCTGCTTGGTCTCAAAGCTGCTCTTGAGCGAGCGAGGGTCGAAGTAGTCGTACTCAATGGCGTATCCAGGTCGCAGGATGTGCGCGTTCTCCATACCCTTCATGCTGCGCACCAGCTCGTACTGAATGTCAAAAGGCAGGCTGGTGGAGATGCCGTTGGGATAGAACTCGTTGGTCGTCAGTCCTTCGGGTTCCAGGAAAATCTGGTGGCTTTCCTTGTCGGCAAAGCGGTTGATTTTGTCTTCCACGCTAGGGCAGTAGCGTGGGCCCACGCCCTCGATCTTGCCGGTGAACATGGGGCTGCGATCAAAACCGCTGCGAATGATCTCATGGGTGCGCGCATTGGTATGCGTGATCCAGCAGGGCATCTGCTTGGGGTGCATGGCGCGGTTGCCCATGAAGCTGAACACGGGTACTTCGCCCTCGTTCACACCGCCTGGCATGCCGTCACCAGGCTGCTCGTCACACTGGCTGAAGTCGATGGAGCGACCATCAATCCGAGGAGGCGTGCCGGTCTTGAGGCGGCCCTGAGGCAGCTTCAGCTCCTTCAAGCGAGCAGACAGCGACACGGCGGGAGGATCACCAGCACGGCCAGCCGCGTAATTGTTCAGGCCCACATGGATCTTGCCGTCAAGGAACGTCCCAGCCGTCAGCACCACGGTGCGGCTGCGGAACTTGAGGCCGATCTGAGTCACGGCACCGACCACGCGGTCACCCTCGACCATCAGGTCATCAACGGCCTGCTGAAACAGCCAGAGATTTGGCTGGTTCTCCAGAATCTCGCGGATGGCTGCCTTATACAAAATACGGTCAGCCTGAGCGCGCGTGGCGCGCACGGCGGGGCCTTTGGAGCTGTTCAAGATGCGGAACTGAATACCGCCCTTGTCTGTGGCCAGTGCCATGGCACCGCCCAGCGCATCAACCTCTTTGACCAGATGACCCTTGCCAATACCGCCAATGCTGGGGTTGCAGCTCATCTGCCCCAGGGTTTCGATATTGTGGGTCAGCAGCAATGTTTTGCTGCCCATACGCGCAGCGGCCAGCGCAGCCTCGGTGCCGGCATGGCCGCCACCAACCACGATCACATCAAATTCCTGTGGGTACAACATGTTCTTGCTCCGGGGCCTCGCCCGGCCCTTGCCCCTGCACGAAGCAACCATGCCTCGGCTCTCATGGCAGGCAGACATGTGTTCACCTCATGTCCTGCCCTGCGGGGAACCCGCAATTTTCCCACCATTGACGCAACAATGCCTTGGCAAGGGTTGAGGCAGGTGTTTCACGTGAAACATGAAACTTGGCGTTTGCCCTGAGAGGCCTATTTTTGAAGGAAAAATGCGCCTGCCCTGTGCTGCAATGACAGCATGAACATCCTCATTTTTGCGGGCAGTACCCGCCAGGAATCGTACAACCGCAAGCTGGCCAAGGCGGCTGCGGCCATAGCAGAGCAACAAGGCGCACAAGCCACGTTACTGGAGCTTTCGGACTTTGATATTCCGCTTTACAACGCTGATCTGGAAGCGCGCGGCACACCTGCTGATGTCATCCGGCTCAAGCAGGCCATGCACAGCCATCCCGCCTGGATTATCTGCAGCCCTGAGTACAACGGCAGCTACCCTGCCCTGCTTAAAAATGCCATCGACTGGGCGTCCAGCCCCGTGAAGGGCGATGCGCTGTGGTCTGACGGCACCCTGCCCTTTCGCAACAAAGTAGTGGGCATGGCCAGTGCTTCACCGGGTGGCATGGGTGGGCTGCGCGCCCAGTCGCACCTCGCTCCACTGCTATTGAATCTGGAATGCTGGGTTGCCCCGCGCAGCCATGCAGTGAGCCATGCAAGCGATGCGTTCGATGCAGAGGGTCACCTTGTCCGCCCCCAGAATCAGCAGGGCATGGAAGCACTGGTGCAGCAGGTTCTGTGGGCCGCCAGTCGCCTGAATCAATCCTGAAAGCGCATTGCACGTGCAGGTAATAGGCAACCGGTTTAGCATCATCACTTGTCTTTTCATTGCATAGAGAGCCACTCACCATGAAGCTTTACTACAGCCCCGGCGCCTGCTCAATGTCTCCGCACATCGTGCTGCATGAAGCAGGCCTGCAGCATGAGACCGTAATGGTCAGCACCAAGAGCCATAAGCTCCAGGATGGCACTGACTACTACAGCATCAATCCTCTGGGCTATGTGCCCTTTCTGGTGCTGGATAACGGAGACACCTTGCACGAAGGTCCCGCCATCGTGCAGTACCTGGCGGATCTAGCCCCCGAAAAGAACCTGGCGCCAGCCAATGGCACCATGGCGCGCTATCACCTGCAGGAGTGGCTGAACTTCATCGGCACCGAAGTGCACAAGGCTTTCGGCCCCCTCTTCAACCCGACGACTCCTGAAGACTTCAAGCCTACGGTGCGTGCCAATGTGCTCACCCGCCTGAGCTGGGTCAATGAGCAACTGGCCAACAAATCCTTTCTGATGGGCGACCAATTCACCGTGGCCGATGCCTATCTGTTCACCGTGACAGGCTGGGCCCAATTTGTGGGTCTGGACATCTCCGGCCTCAAGCACCTTGCAGCCTACCGCGAGAGCATTCTGGCCCGCCCATCGGTACAGGCAACCATGAAGGCCGAAGGCCTGATCAAGTAATTTTTTAGCACCTGTTCACAAAAAAAGCTCGGTCATTCATCGGGCTTTTTTCATCTGGAGCTTTGCATGCCCTCTCTGTTTGATCCGATTGAAGCAGGTAGCCTGCACCTGCCCAACCGTATTGCCATGGCGCCACTGACGCGCAACCGGGCACCTCAGGCGGTGCCCACACAGGCAATGCAGACCTACTACGCACAGCGCGCCTCGGCAGGTCTGCTGATCAGCGAAGGCACGGCCATCAGCGCGCAGGCTCAGGGCTACTCTGACGTGCCCGGCCTCTATGGTGAGGAGCAGTTGCAGGCCTGGAAAAAAGTGACCCACGCGGTGCATGCAAAGGGAGGTCGAATCGTCACCCAGCTCTGGCATGTTGGCCGTATTTCTCACACGACACTGCAGCCCGGCAACCACGCGCCTGTTGCGCCATCGGCCTTGACCGCCCAGTCCAAGACCTATGTGATCGACCCAAAGACTGGAGAGGGTAGCTTCCTCCCCACCTCCGCGCCGCGCGCACTCAAGTCTGAAGAGCTGCCAGGCATCGTCCACAGCTTCACCGTTGCCGCAGTTGAGGCCGTTCAATCAGCCGGTTTTAATGGTGTGGAGCTGCATGCCGCCAATGGCTATCTGCTCGATCAATTCCTCAGAACCAGCACCAATCACCGCACTGACGATTACGGCGGCAGCATCGAAAACCGCTGCCGACTGGTGCGCGAATGCATGCTCTCTGTGGCCGATGCCATTGGCGGCGGCAAGGTAGGCATACGCATCTCGCCAGTCACCCCGGCCAACGACATTACGGACGAAAACCCGCAAGCGCTGTTTGAGCATCTGGTGCGCGTGCTGGCACCACTGGGCCTGTCTTATATCCACGTGATTGAAGGCTCGACCGGTGGCCCGCGCGAGCTGGCTGAGAGGCCGTTTGACTATCACGCACTCAAGCAGGCTTACCGCACAGCAGGTGGCAAGGGCGCGTGGATGGTCAACAACGGCTATGACCGCCAGATGGCTGTGAACGCCGTTGAAAGCGGCTACGCCGACGTGGTGGCCTTTGGCAAAGCCTATATCTCCAACCCTGATCTGGTGCACCGCCTGCAGGCCAATCTGCCGCTTAACGCGTGGGACAGCAAACGCTTTTATGGCGGTGGCGAAGACGGCTATACCGACTACCCTTCGGTCACCCATTCATAGTTGAAACAGCCTCCAGCGCTTTCACTGATTGCGCTGACAGCTACTGAATTGAAAGCAAAAAAGCCCGGTGCATTTCTGCAACCGGGCTTTTTTATTGGCGTGACTTAACGCTTATGCATGCTCCAGCAACTGTGACTTTTGCTTAGGCAAGGCGGCCTTTCCGACCGACGTAACAGCCGCAGGTGGGCTTCGGCGCGGCGCGGCCCCAGCACGCACCGCTGCATGAACAGAACCACCAGCAAGTTGAAACTGGCTGACCAGTTGCGCCAGCCTTGCCGCCTGCTCGCGCAGCGATTCGGCGGCGGCGGCAGACTCTTCCACCAGCGCCGCGTTTTGCTGCGTCATGCGGTCAATATCGCCCACGGCCTGATTCACCTGACTAATACCCAGCGACTGCTCGCTGGATGCTGCAGTGATCTCGCCAATGATGTCGCCCACGCGCTTGGCGCTGTCCACCGTGTCCTGCATGGCCTTGCCCGCACTCTCCACCTGGCGCGCGCCCACATCCACGCTCTGCACGCTGGTGTTGATCAGCGTCTTGATCTCATTGGCCGCTTCGGCCGAGCGCTTGGCAAGACTGCGCACCTCAGATGCCACCACGGCAAAACCGCGGCCTTGCTCGCCTGCGCGAGCGGCTTCTACCGCCGCATTCAGCGCCAGAATATTGGTCTGGAATGCGATGGAATCAATCAACCCGATGATGTCGCCAATCTTGCGGCTGGAGCCTGAAATCTCCTGCATGCTGTTCACGGCCTGACCCACGATCTGACCGCCTTGCACGGCGGTAGAAGATGCCGAAGCAGCCAGCTGATTGGCCAGCTGCGACGACGATGCCGTCTGCTGCACAGTCGCCGTCAACTGGGCCAGAGAAGCCACGGTTTCCTGCAGGTTGCTGGCGGTCTGCTCGGTACGTGCCGACAGGTCCTGGTTGCCCGTCGCAATCTCTTGACTGGCCGTGGCAATGTTGCCGCTGGCGTCGCGCACTTGCGCCACCGTGCTGCTCAGCGATTGCTGCATTTCATCCAGCGCCTGCTGCAGGTCGGTCAGCTCATCCTTGCCGCTGACATGCGCCCTGCGCGAGAGATCTCCTCCGGCAATCGTCAAGGCCATCTGGCGGGCTCTTTCCAGCGGCTGGCAGATGGACAGCATGTTCAGCAAGGTCAGCGGAATCACCACCACCAGCGCCAGCACCACCGCCGCGATAAACAGCCAGCGTGTCTGCTCAGTCACCTTTCGCTCAGCCGCAGTCAGCGCATCTGACTGCTGACGCAGCAAGCTGTCGAGCTGGGCCAGCAGCTTGTCCGCCTCGGCCACTTCGGCCAGAGCCTTGCCGCTCATGCGATTGGCCGTTGTGGCCGAGTCATATCCACCAGCCTCCAGCTGGCGCGCCACGGGCTCGAACAGCTTGCGGTAGTTGTCTAAGCGCTCAATGATGCTCTTGGCCAGCAGCGCATCTTCTGCGTTCTGATCAGTCATAAACTTGCCCAGAGTGGCCTTGGATTGGTCGATGAACTTGCTCCACTGCTGATTGGCCTTGATCACTTCCTCAGGCTTCTCGTACTGGATAACCATGTCTTTTTCACTGAGGCGAATGCCGCCCAGCTCTATGCGCAATTGCGCCATATGGCCTGATTTGGCAAAGGCATTGTTCCGAAAATCCTGGCTCATATCCTGAATGCGCGACATGCCCAGCATGCCCGCGCCTCCCAGCAATCCCAGCAAGACCATCACCACACCAATGGCGCCCAGCATGCGTGTGCGGATGGTGAAGCCCCGCATCATTTCCAACAGACTCATGAATCCCCCTCGACTTTGAAAGACCGGCATCTTTTACACCAGAAACGACAATTGTTTCAAATTGTCAACAAACAAAAAGGCCACGACCAAAGCACCTGCAGCATGGCGATCTGCAATATGACAAGTTCTTATCGACACGCTTTGCGACTTATCAACCCTGCCCGTGTTCATGTTTTGCAAGGCGCTTGACCTTGTCATGATGTTAGGGTTGACCATTCAAGTCATAGAGTCCACCAGCCCGGTGGCTCACCTCTGAAGGAGCTGATCCATGCAACAAGTTTTTGAAGTTCAAGGAATGACCTGCGGCCACTGCGAACGCGCTGTCACCAACGCCATTCAAGGCGTTGACGCCCAGGCTCAGATCAAGATTGACCGTGCCACCAACCGCGTTGAGGTGGACAGCAGCGCCAGCCGCGATGCGCTGCAAGCCGCCATTGCCGAAGAAGGCTACAAGGTCGCCTGAGTCTGCTCTCGCACCACAGCGCCAGCGCCTCATGAAAGTCATCACAGGGCCGCTGGCGCGTTTTTCAAGGAGCACCATGCCTAGCCAACCATCAACGCAAAAAATCGCTCAGAACTGGCCTGTCGTCATCGGCGAAGCCGCGCGCCGTGCCGGGGTGTCGCCACGCATGGTGCGCCACTACGAATCACTGGGCCTGCTGGCACCCGTTCACCGCACAGACAGCGGCTACCGTCAGTACACCGAGGCCGATGTGCACGCGCTGCGCTTTATCCGCCGCGGGCGTGATCTGGGCTTTTCCATGGATGAGATCGCCACCCTGCTCGGCCTGTGGCAAAACCAGGACCGTGCCAGCAGTCAGGTCAAGACCATTGCGCAAAAGCATATTGCCGCGCTGGCCGAGCGCATTGCCGCCATGCAGTCCATGCAGCGCACGCTGCAGACGCTGGTGCATTGCTGCCATGGCGACGACCGGCCCGACTGCCCTATCCTCGACGATCTGGCCAGCGCCGACACCGATCTGTCGCCCGCTCATCACGAACCTGTTGCACCCACGCCCAAGCCCCGCAACAAGGCTGCCGCCTGAGAAAAAGTCTCCGAAAAGCGCCTGCCCCGGGTTTCACGTGAAACCTGTCTCATCTTTTCGACTACCAGCGTCAACAATGAGACATGTTGCAGCGCAACATTTATTGCAAAATATGCTATGAGATGAATGTGAACACTCTCATTCACTTCAAGACCATCCACGCATAGATCAATAACCATTGCTCTCGCAATGGAGGAGACAAACAACATGAGCACCCGAGACATCTTCGTCGTCAGCGCAGCGCGCACAGCCATCGGTACTTTTGGTGGCGGCCTCAAGGACGTTCCCAATGCCCAGATGGCCACCACCGTGGTCAAAGCCGCCATTGAGCGCGCAGGCATTGCGGCCGACACCGTGGGCCACGTCGTCATGGGTAACGTCATCCCCACTGAAACCCGCGACGCCTATCTGTCCCGCGTGGCCGCTGTGGATGCTGGCTGCCCCATCGAAACCCCTGCCTACAACGTCAACCGCCTGTGCGGCTCGGGTCTGCAGGCCATCGTTTCGGCTGCGCAATCCATTGCACTGGGCGACTGCGAAGTGGCAATTGGCGCCGGCTCCGAATCCATGAGCCGCGGCCCCTACTTCGACATGGCTTCGCGCTGGGGCGCACGCATGGGCGACGCCAAGAGCATTGACTACATGCTGGGCATCCTGCACGACCCATGGCAAAAAATGCACATGGGCATCACCGCTGAAAACGTGGCCGAGCGCTACAACATCAGCCGCACCATGCAAGACGAACTGGCCGTGCTGAGCCAGCAGCGCGCCGCTGCCGCCATTGAAGCAGGTCGCTTCAAGGAACAGATCGTTCCCATCGAAATCGCCACCCGCAAGGGCGTGGTGCTGTTTGACACCGACGAGCATGTGCGCGCCGCCACTACGCTGGAGACCCTCTCCGGCATGAAGCCTGCGTTCAAGAAGGAAGGCGGTACCGTGACCGCCGGCAATGCCTCCGGCATTAACGACGGCGCTGCCGCCGTGCTGATGATGAGCGAGCAGGCTCTGAAGTCTTCTGGTGCCAAGCCTCTGGCCCGTCTGGTCGGCTACTCCCACGCCGGTGTGGAGCCTGCATACATGGGTATCGGCCCCGTGCCCGCCACGCAAAAGGTACTGGCCCGCACCGGCCTGAAGATTCAGGACATGGACGTCATCGAAGCTAACGAAGCCTTCGCCGCCCAGGCCTGCGCCGTCATTCAAGAGCTGGGTATGGACCCCGCCAAGGTCAACCCCAACGGCTCTGGCATCTCGCTGGGTCACCCCGTGGGCGCTACCGGCGCCATCATCGCCACCAAGGCAATTTACGAGCTGCACCGCACCGGTGGCCGCTACGCTCTGGTGACCATGTGCATCGGCGGTGGCCAAGGCATTGCAGCGATTTTTGAGCGCGTGTAATTCACAGCTTCAACGACTTTAAAACGCCCCACAAAAAAGGCCTGCCAGATGACTCTGGCAGGCCTTTTTTATGAATTTTTTGATAGCTTCATGCGCCTTTTATTTCAACGTTTCAGCATCAAAACATTTCCAAACCCTTCTTTAGAAAGCGCAAGCAGCTATACCTTCAATAGCATCAGAACGGTGCTTCTTCGGGTGCGGTATCGGCAGGTGCAGCAGCCGGGCCGGTCACCGTGCCTTGGCTGCGGCCTTGGGCCAGTCGCACGGGCAAGGTTTCAGCAGGCGTGGCGCGCAAAGAAGCAGGCAAGCCCTCGCCCAGACCGGTGCGGCCTTCACCGCCCAGAGCCTCGATCAGATCAGGAATCAGGCGTGACAACTCGCCCGTGGCAATGGTCACATCGGTATCAAAACCGCCATCGTCTTGCGACTGACCATCCATCACCGCATCCAGCAGCGCAATCTTCTTGATCTGCAGGCCTTCGGTCAGCACAAAGCTCACGCGGTCATCCCAGGTCATGGCCAGCTTGGTGGGCATCTTTCCATGCTCGATGTGCTGGCGCACCTCGTCAATATCCAGCGGGTGGCGTGCGTAGCGAACTACGGCCTTGGATTCGTCGGCAGCCTTCAGCTCACATTCGCGGTCCACCGCAAAGCCTGCGGGTGGCTCTTGCGTCATCAGCCAGTGGGCCATGGCCGCCTGCGGGCTGGTTTGGGTGTCCACCAGCGCCAGCGCAAAGCCGGGCAGGCCTTCGACCAGCAGCGTCACGATCTCATCGGCACGGCCTTGCGCACTGGTATCGAGCACCAGCGTGCGCGCCTGCGGGTCAATCCAGACCCACATGGCACCTTGCTTGGTAAAAGCCATGGGCAACAGATCCAGCTTGGCCTCGTCCTTCAGGTCTTTTTTCTCTTTCTTGCCCGGTTTGCGGCCTTCCGTCGCCTCAATGTGCGCGGCCTTTTCGTTAACCCTGCGGTTGAGCACGCTGGCAGGCAGCATCTTGGATTCGCTCATGAAGCGCATCACCCATTGCCCAGCCACCGATTCGGCCAGCGGGCCATGCTGCTCGCCACGCGGCGGCATCCAGCCGACCGAGCGTTCCTGCGTCGCACCACACTCGGCAAACACCGTCTTTTGCAGCGCATCTTCCAGCACCTGCAGATCGCCCTGCCAGCTTTCGGCAATGCGATAAACAATCATGTTCTTGAACATCAAAAACCTTTGCTAAACCTTCAATCGTCGTGAGATCCCGCAGCGGAGTCTCACGGAAAAAATCGGCTGCCAAAGCAGCCCATGCATCCATTGTTGCGCAGTCAGAGCCACCTAATCTTCTCAATACTTTACAGAGCGGCTGCAAAACCTCACGTGACAGAAACATGAGAGCCCCACACTTCATTCATCCGCTGCCGAATGCATTTCAAGACGCAGACCGAGCGGCCACTTCTTCCACTTCAACTGAAAAGGAATATGACATGACCCGCTTTCGCCAAACCATCACCGGCGCCGCTGTTGCCACTGCCCTGCTCGCTTCTTTGAGCCTGCCCAGCTTCGCACAGACTGCAGCCCCTGCAGAGCAGCCAGCAGCAGCCCAAAAAGCACCTGAGCACCATAAGCATCACCATGATCAAAAGCGCGGTGGTGATCGCATGGAGCACATGCAAAAACGCATGCAGGAACGTATGGCCAAGCTCAAGGCCGACCTGAAGCTGACCCCCGCTCAGGAGTCCGCCTGGACCACGTACACCAACGCCATGAAGCCAGGTGAGCGCCCAGCCCCCGGCGATCGTGATGCATTTGCCAAGCTGACCACGCCCCAGCGCATCGACAAGATGCGTGAAATGCGCGCCAAGCGTGATGCTGAAATGGACCGCCGTGCCGACGCCACCAAGGCCTTCTACGCTCAGCTCAATGCAGAGCAGCAAAAGACATTCGACGCGGCCTCGCTGCGCATGCACAAGCCCCATGGCCACCACCACGGTCACCATGGCGGAAAGCCCGGACAAGAACGCCCTGCTCCTGCACCAGCTGCCAAATAAACCAGCCTGAGCCGCCTCAATTAAAGCCCCCGGTCTTCATGACCGGGGGCTTTTTCTTTTTGCACGATATCCATTGGCTGACTACAAGCGCAATCGCTTTCCGACAGCACATTTATTAACAAAGATCTAGATTCATTTCCACAGGGCGTACGAAATTCAGGCCATTCAAGCAGATCGATAACGCCCCATATTCCAGACACAGGGAGGATCTTTGCCATGAAAAAGCTGCAGATAGCAAAAACATTTGTCATGTTGCTGGCTCCAGCGCTGCTCAGCCTGTCAGTCCATGCGCAGTCTGTGCAGAACTCGGCCACAGCCGTGTACCTGCAATACGGCACCTCAGAGCATGGCACAGACAGCTGGACCGGCGGCGTCATGCTCCCCTGGACCTGGAACTGGAGCTACGCACTGGGCTCGGGCAAGCTGACAGGCTACTGGGATCTCTCGGTCAGTCGCTGGTCGGCCGATTACCAGGGCGGCAATCGTTCGACCTGGGTTCTGGGAGCACAACCTACATTGCGCTGGCGCCCCGCACAAGGCCAATCACCCTGGTTTCTGCAAGCAGGGCTGGGCGTGAGCTATGCCACCAACCATCGCTACATCACAGACCACAAAGAGTTCTCAACACGCTACAACTTTGCCAGTCACCTGGGGGTCGGCTACCTGTTTGGCGAGCAGCTGAAAAACGAAATCAGCCTGCGGCTGGAGCACCACTCCAATGCAGGCATCAAGGAACCTAACCCCGGCGCAAACTTTCTCCAGCTCCGCTACGCACGGTACTTCTAGTCAGCCAGACAACGGCAACCAGGCAAAGCCACCTCCGGGTGGCTTTTTCATGTCTGTCATCAGGCAAACAGACCTGTGTATAAACATGGTGATAAAAACCGAGAAATTTCCATGTTTTCCACAGATATTCCCAGTCTGAAAAAGTTATTCCCAAATCAAGGACAGCAGGAGTTGATCTTCAGCCACAGACTTAAACAAATCTCAAGTCATTGATTTTTATTGAAATTTATAACTTATCCACAATTAAGTGGATTACTTACTATTACTACTAAGTAAAAATATAAGACTAGCAATAACAACTAAAGCCAAAGTTTGCACAGCAAACCTGCACGCATTGAATAAAAAATGGGTTGCTCAGATTGTTGAGAAAGCCCTCGGGGTACTTCACATCCCTCAAACCTGATGTGCTCAATCAGGTCTTCTTTAGTTGTTCACTATAAAAATCATAGCTAACAACGCTTGTATTTACTTGATAAACAGCGTTTTTCTTATTTATTCATGAGATATGGATTTCTGTGGATAACGCCATATCAACTTAGATGTTGTCCACATAAATTCTTAAAACTTGCAAGTTGTTCATGAATGGAGGACAGCAGCAGCCAACATCTGTCTCCATGTTTATCAGAATCCAAGATGGTTGATTTTTATCAATTTTTGATAGTTATCAACAGGAACATGACATCATTACTACTACCACTAAATATTTATAAGAAATCTAAAGAACAACTAAAGGCAAACCAAAGATTGCGCAATGTGTGTGGGTTTGAACTTCCGTCAATCAGGTGTCTCAAAGCCTCTCTACAGAGGGGGAGAGCAGGAAAAAATGGCTTTAGAAAAATTGACGCGCCAGAACTCAAAAAATTGGCGTAAGATGCGCAGCCTCAACGTCACGAGTTGGGGATAAAGTTAAATAGCCAGGCCTTGGTGAAGGTGGTTATCCACAGAATGTTATAAACAGCTGGGGGTAACCACTCCATAAAGCCACACTGCCCATTGCAGGCAGGCGATAGCAATGCATTCAAAAAAATTCAATGGTCTTTACGCCATTGTTTTCAAACGATTTTTCTGAAAACGCCTTCAATTGCTCCTTAGCAGCCCTGCTCACAGCTGCAGGTCAAAAGCAAAGAACTTGTGGATGGCACCGTTGCGAGAAGCCGCACCCATTGCGAAGTGATGCGAATTCATCGTGTCTGATGAACACTGGCTGTTGATCACAGCACAATCGTTGAGCGACTGGATGCGAGAGCACAACGGATCACTGGGAAAGTTGGGAGGCTGGAGTCATTGATCCTCCACCCAACTCCACTCCTTCAAGTGTTAGAAAAATTACAAAAGCCTTTTGGCGCAAAAAGGCTTGTGCTCATGCCGTTGCCAGGCATGAAATAGACGGCTGGTGCAGCAGGCTAAGAGGCGTGAAAAACGCCACAAAAATAGCGTGAAGAAGCCTGAAAAAGCCTCTTCGCCAGTGTCCTCAAACAGCTTGAACCGGCCTGCGTTGCAGGGTAAATGGCGGCAGGCTCTTGATGAGCAACTGACCATAGCTGGTGCCCGTCAGGCGGCGGTCGTAGCAGTACACATGGGCCTGGTCTTCTTCGGTTCGAATGGCACGTCCTACCCACTGCGCCAGGCGAATGGCCGTGGCAGGCACAACCAGTTCGTTGAAGGGGTTGCGGCCGCTGCTGCGCAGCCATTCGGCTCTTGCTTCACCCACTGGGTCGTCGGGCGGGGCAAAAGGCAGCTTGGTGATGAACAGCGACTCGCACAGCGCACCGGGCAGATCCAGCCCTTCACCAAAAGATTGCATGCCGAAGATGATGGATGGCTCGCCCATTTCAACGGCTTCGCGGTGGCGTGCCAGCAAGGTCTGGCGGGGCAGGGCGGTTTGCACCAGCACCTGATTGCGCATGCTGGTGGATAGCGCATCCACCGCCTGCCGCATTTGCTCACGGGATGTGAACAAGACCAGCGCACCGGCCTGTATGCGGCTCAGATCGTTCAGCAAGGCCTCGACCATCTCCTCGGTAAAGCGGGCCGCTTCACGCGGGTCTGCGGCCGTTTCCCGGGCCACTAGCGTGCCCTGGCGGGCATAGTCGAAGGGGCTGGGTACTTCAAGCGTGGTGACTGAGGGGTCGTTGACTAGACCAGCCTCACGCAAAAAGAAGTCGAAATGGCCGCAACTGGCCAGCGTGGCAGAGGTCAGCACCGCGCCTCTGACCTGCGACCACAGGTGCTGGCGCAGGGTGGAACCCGGCTGAATGGGGCTGGCATGGGCTTTGATGGCGATGAATTCACCATCCATCTCCAGCGTGAACCACTTGGCGTTGGGCACCGCCGTGCTCTCGCCATCCGGCCCGCTGTGCTGCAAAAGCAATTGCGTGGTGTTGGAAATGGCTTCCAGCCGCGGTGCCAGTGCCCCGACCTGCGCATAAATGGTGGACAGGCGCTGTGCTTCCTCGGGTTTGTCCTTGATTTCTGCACGCAGCGCTTTGGAAACAGCACGCAGCGTATCCAGAAAGCCATCAGCATGGTGAGCAATAAGGCCCAGAGGCTCTAAAAGCGCCTCAGGCAGCATTCCCCGGGCCGCTCGTACCCTGGCCGGCCCATAGCTGTCTTTTTGCGATTTAAGGGCCTCTCCGTACTGCTCCATGATCAGTCTGGCCAGCTCCTGCATCTGCAGGCGCAGCTGACCGGCGTGCTTGGGCACATCGGCCAGCTCTTCCACTTCAGCGACCTGGTTCACGCGTAGCGCACGGCTGGCCAGTTTGTCGATCCAGGTCAGGCGGCTCAGGTCCATCTCGCCTGCAAATTGATCGAGCGCGGTGGAGGGCAGGTGGTGCGCCTCATCAAGAATCAGCAGGCAGTTATCCAGATCCGGCAGCAGCTTGGAGCCGAGTGAGGAAAGCAGCAAATCATGATTGGCAACAATGACTTGCGCGGCCACCAGATCCTTGC
This sequence comes from Comamonas sp., assembly GCF_036643215.1. Taxonomy (GTDB): domain Bacteria; phylum Pseudomonadota; class Gammaproteobacteria; order Burkholderiales; family Burkholderiaceae_C; genus Comamonas. The sequence continues at coordinate 61,053 of NZ_JAVXSJ010000020.1, forward strand.
GGCGCTCGTAATAAACGCAGTTGCTGAAAGCAGGGCAGTGCTTGCCCGTGCAGGACGATGACTCTGCTGCCACAGGGCTCCATGCTTCGGGCTCTGGCGGCGTTTCTAGCGAGTCGCGGTCGCCACTCCATGCCTCGGTTGCCAGCGCATCCGCCATGGATTTGTAGAACTGCATGCGAGCCTGCAGCTCGTGCTGGGGCCGATTGATCTTGGTCTGGGCCTTTTCATCGCCAAACAGATCGTCCATTTCCTCATCCTGCGCTTCGCCCGTACTGGCAAGCCGCTCCAGCTTGAGTTTGCAGACAAAGCGGCCACGGCCCTTGGCCAGGGCGAATTTGAAGGGCTGATCGAGCTTGGCGGCCAGCGCCGGCAAATCCTTGTTTACCAGCTGCTCTTGCAGCGCCACCGTTGCGGTGGATATCAGCACACGCGTGCCACGCGACAGCGCCATGCGGATGGCCGGGATGCTGTAGGCCAGCGACTTTCCCACGCCCGTTCCGGCCTGCACCACGGCAATGGCCCGGCGGGGTTCTGGATCGTCTTCATCGAATTTTCCGAGCTGGGCTTCGCTCAGCGTTTTTGCGATTTGAGCCGCCATTTTTCGCTGTCCTTCACGGCTGCGAAATCCTGGCATGGCTCCAACGACGGCATCAAAGGAATTCAGGGCCTCTTCAGCCCACTTTTTTTCGTGCATTTCAGCGCTTTTCGAGACGCAAAGGCACTGTGCTTTAGCGTTTTATAAGTATTCGTACAGAGATATGTATTAAATAAGATTGAATTTCTTATGCAATACAGCATACAAATCGATGATTTCCGTATGTTCTACAGATGTATCTCAGAGATGTATGTGAGCAATCTTTTCCACCACTTGCGGAGGACTTGTTCATTGTAATTGTGGATTGTCTGAAACGTAGTTTTCAAGAAACTTATCCACAGAAATGACGCTGATAGAGCTTGTTTGTATCTTGGAGATAACTATGTAGCCATTGCTGTTGATAAGGTTGTTAAATTTTTATGAATAAATAGGTTTTTCTAGAATTTGAAAATTCTCTTGAAGAGTGAAAAATGACTAGTTTTCAAGTGCTGTGGTTAAGGTTGTTCACGCTTATTGTTGCTCTGCAAGCCGGGAGAACATGTAATTTATCCACAGCTATGACGCTCGTTATTTCATGCGTTTTATCCCGGGTCGTTTTCCTCATGCCGCTGCTCAAAACATGATTTGTATGCCAGACATGCCTTTTGTGTTGATTTCTTGAAAAACAGAGGCACGGGTCTTCAATTTATCCACCGAATGGATAACTCGGTAGCTCTTTTTTTGATAGTAGATATCCAAAGCTATACAAGGGCTTGAGAGCACTTTGATTGAAAACATGGCTTGAGCCAGCTATCGACCTGGTCTGACGATATTTAGATACTTTTAGTACTCATGTATGAAAAATCACATGAGAAAAAAGGCTGATTGCCTGTTTTTTAGGCAAATTAGGCGTGATTACCTTGCATTGATGAAAAAACAGGCAAATCAAAGCTGTTGCGTGCTCAGAGCTGACTGAGTTCTGGTCAGCGTGAGGGTGGGTGAGTTCGGTCTGGGTTGCTGCGGCTGCCCAGCCCCTTACCAAACCGTAATGCGTGCGTCACCCAAGAGGCTTGCCGCTGTTCCTAGCATGGCGTCATCACTGGAAGCGAAGCTGTGCCGTAGCTTTTCACTTCCCGGCCATGGAAAAAAGGGTGAACGATGAACAAGAGCCTTGTGGGACTGCCGGCAGCGGCGCATTTACCAACCAAGACAGTGGCAAAACTGTCAGTGGCGGCTGTGGCCGTTGCTGTGGCTGGCTTGCTCAGCGGGTGCGACGCCTCGAAAGCGACAGAGGGCGCGCCAAAAGCTGCGGCAGCACTGCCCAACGGCTTTTTGCAGGTCAAGCCTGAGTCCGTGAAGATGCTGGATATTGCGGTGGTGACAGACCCTCAAGGCTTGCAAATGGCCTGGGCTCCTGCGCATGTGGCGTTTGTGGAAGATCGTGTGGCATCGGCTTCTGTGCCCATCTCGGCACGCGTGGTCACCGTCAACGCGCATGTAGGCGATATGGTCAAGGCCGGTGATTTGCTGGCCACGCTGGTCAGCCCCGATGCGCTGCGTACCCGCTACGACGTGGCGGCAGCCAAGACTGCCCATGATGTGGCGGTGGTTGAAGCCCAGCGCCAGCAAAACATGGTGAACAAGGGCGTGGGCGTGGAAGTCGATCTGCGCGCTGCTCAGGCCAAGCTACGGGAAACATCGCAAGAGCTGGGTCGTGCGCAAGGCACTGCGGCACTGCTGGGCTCTGGCGGTGGCGATCGCATTGAACTGCGTGCCCCGCGTGCAGGTATCGTGGCCGAGCGCAAAGCCGTGGTGGGCAATGCGGCTGACCCAGGTGCTGCACTGTTCATGATTGGTGACCCGCAAGCCATGAATGTGGTGGCCGAGGTATTTGAGTCCGACTTGCCCGGCATTCGCCTGGGCAGCGCTGTTCAAGTTGAAGTGCCGCAACTGGCCAAGCCTCTCAAGGGTACGGTGCGCCATCTGGGTGCAACGCTGGATAAAGAATCGCGCCGCGCCGCTGTGGTGGTTGAGCTGAGCGAGCAGAACCCCGTGCTGCGTCCCGGCATGCAGGCCAAGGTGGGTGTGCAGCTTTCCAACCTGCAAGAGATGCTGATCCCCGTGAGCGCCGTGCTCATCAAGGATGAAAGCCTCAGCGTGGTCTATGTGCAGCACGAGAACAACCAGTTCGAAGCGCGCAAGGTGACTCTGGGGCGTCCATCGCGCGGCATGGTGCCAGTGATCTCTGGCCTCAAGGTGGGTGAAAAAATTGTGGTGCGTGGTGGTTTGCTGCTTGACGGCGCAGCCAGCCAGCTTCTGTAGTCCTGGCAGGAGCCTTAACCATGCTGCGTTCGTTTATTTCATTCGTTGTTCATCGACGTCTGGTGGCGCTGAGCGTCACCCTCGCTATCGCCATTTATGGCGTGTACGCCTATCTGCAGACTGCCATCGAGGCTTACCCCGATGTGACCAATGTGCAGGTGGGTGTGATTACCCAGGCGCCGGGTCTTGCCCCCGAAGAAGTAGAGCGCCAGATCACCCAGCCGCTGGAGCGCGAGTTGAACGGCACGCCGGGGCTGACGGCACTGCGATCGGAGAGCTATTTCGGCCTCTCCATGATCAACCTTGTTTTTAATGACAACGCCAATAGCTTTAACTCGCGAGCCGAGGTTTCCCAGCGTTTGCCACAGGCCAATTTGCCTAATGGCGTGACGCCAGAAATGGCGCCTGACTACACGCCACTGGGCAAGGTTTTTTACTACCGTTTGCAAAGCGACAAACACACGCTGGCGCAGCTTCGCACCGAGCAGGAATGGCACGTGGTGCGCGTGCTCAAGCAAGTGCAGGGCGTGGCTGATGTGGTGAGTATTGGCGGTTTCGTCAAAGAATTCCACGTGGAAGTCGACCCTGAAAAACTCTACAGCCTGGGTCTGAGTCTGGATGATGTGAGCGATGCGCTTTCCAAGTCCAACCGCAACGTGGGCGGTGGTCTGATGCGTCGTGGCGAGCAGTCCTTCATCATTCGCGGCATTGGCTTGTTGCGCACTCCGCAAGAGATTCAGGATGTGGTGGTTGCCATGCGTGGCAAGGCCCCTGTGACGATTGGTGATGTGGCGCGTGTAGCGCAGTCGCACACACCGCGTCAAGGCTCTGTGGGCATGGATGATCAGAACGACGTGGTGCAGGGCATTGTGCTGCTCAAGCGCGGTGCCAACCCCTCCATCGTGCTGGATGATATTCACGCCAAGGTGGAAGAACTCAACAGCGGTGGCCTGCCTGAGGGCATGAAGATGGTCACCAACTATGACCGCTCCGATCTGGTCGGTCACACCCTCAAAACCGTGCAGCACAACCTGCTGTTTGGTGCCACGCTGATCGTGGCTGTGCTGTGGCTCTTCTTGCGCAGCCTGCGCGGCTCGCTGATCGTGGCGACGGTGATTCCTTTGTCGTTGCTGGTCGCCTTTATTGGCCTGCATGCGCTGGGCATGCCGGCTAATCTGATCTCCATGGGCGCTATTGACTTCGGCATCATGGTGGATGGTGCGGTGGTGCTGGCGGAAAACATACTTCGCAACGCGCGGCTGCGAAAACCGCAGACGGCGAATGACATGCGCCACATCATTGTGGATTCGGCAGTTGCCGTGGCCAAGCCCACGCTGTTTGCCATGGCGATCGTGATTGCGGCGCTGATCCCAGTTTTCTCGCTGCAAAGCATTGAAGGCCGCATCTTCCGTCCGCTGGCCATGACCTACAGCTTTGCTCTGCTGGGGGCGCTGGTGTTTGCTATGGGACTGGTGCCTGCGCTGTGCGCGCTGCTGCTCAAGCCCAAGCATGTGATGGTGGAAGAGCCCAAGATCTTTGACCGTGCGCACCACGGTTATCAGCACTGGATTGGCCGCATTCTGAGCACCGCCAAAAGCCGCACCACAGTGATCGCCGTGTTTGTGAGTGTGCTGGTGGTTGCTGGTTTTTCTGCCAAATGGTTGGGCACCGAATTCTTGCCTGAGCTGGATGAAGGCGATGCCTATGTGCTGGTGCAGATGCCTGCTTCCATATCTCTGGAAAAAGGCCAGGAAGTGCTGCGCGATGTACGCCTGCGACTCAAGGTCTTCCCTGAAGTTCTCACCGTGACCACAGAGCAGGGCCGACCTGAATCTGGCACCGATAACGAGACGCTCAACCTTGCCAAGGTGCTGGTGCGCCTGAAGCCGCATGGCGAATGGCGCAAGGGCTTGAACAAGCCCGCGCTGATCGAGGAAATGCGTGCAACGCTGGGTGAAATTCCGGGTGTAGCCTTTAACTTTGCGCAGCCGATTCGTGACAGCGTGGAAGAGTCCACATCGGGTGCGCGTGGTCAGGTGGTTCTCAAACTGTTTGGCCCGGATATTCCGACGCTGCGCGGTATTCTTCAGCAGACCAAGGGTCTGGTGAAGGGCATTGATGGCGTGGTCGATCTGGACCTGTACCGGGATGCCCCCGCACCACAGGTGCATGTGGAGTTTGACCGCCAGGCCCTGGCTCGTCAGGGCATCGCCATGGAAGATGCCCAGAAGACGCTGGAAGTAGCCTTGGCAGGCAATGTCGCAACCACCTTGTGGGAAGGCGAATATCCCGTTCCTGTGCGCGTGCGTCTGCCCTATGTGGATCGCATGGATGAAGAGCGCATTCGCAACATCGCCATACCTTTGCCTGATGGTGGATCCGTCCCTCTGGGCTCGGTTGGAACGGTCAGCATGAAGATCGGTAACTCCTCCATTTTTCGCGAAGGTAATGCGCGCTACATGGCGCTCAAATTCAACGTAGAAGGGCGCGATATTGGCTCGGTGGTGAAAGACACGCTGGCCACCTTCAAGCAGAACGTGAAGCTGCCCGAAGGCTATATCGCTCAGTGGGGCGGTGAATGGGAAAACCAGCAGCGCGCTGCTGCACGCCTGAAGATCGTGATTCCGCTGTCACTGATTGTGGTCTACGCACTGCTGTTTGGTGCGCTGGGTCAGGCACGCAGTGCCAGCATCATTTTGCTGTGCGCTCCGTTCGCCATGGTGGGCGGTATTGCGGCCTTGCATCTGGCGCATATCGAGTTGTCCATCAGCGCGGCTATCGGCTTTATTGCGCTGCTTGGGCAGGTGGCTCTGGCGGGCTTGCTGGTGGTCTCTGCGGTAGAAGATTTGCGCCGTCAGGGCATGCCTTTGATGCAGGCGCTGATCGAAGGCACGGCAGAGCGCATGCGTTCCATCATTCTGGTGGCCTTGCTGGCGCTGCTGGGCTTGCTGCCCATGGCGCTTTCCACAGGCGTGGGTAGCGAAACGCAGCGCCCCTTCGCATCGGTCATCGTCGGCGGCATGGTTGTGCTGCCACTGGTGGCACTGGTGCTGCTGCCCGTGCTGTATGCCTGGCTAGGCCCCAAGAACATGATGACGCAGGAAGAACGTGATGAAGGCGCTCAAAATGACTAAGTTGCACTCTCTTGCAATGGCTGCAGCCTTGTGCTGCGGCGCTTTTAGCGGCACCAGCCATGCGGCCGATGCGGCTGTAACGCCGACCTTGAATACGGGTGCAGAGCGCATCGCCGGGCAGGTTGCGGCTCCAGTTCAACCAGTGACCTTGCAGGAATATCTGCGCATCGTGGTGCAAAACCAGCCCGCGCTTGCAGCAGATCGCATGCAGCTGGATCTGGCCAAGGCCGACAGCAAAACGGCAGCCACCTTTTCCAACCCGGTCGCCCATTACTCCAGCAAGCGCGGCGAAAAGGAATGGGGCGTGGAGCAGGCCATTCCCATCTTTGGCCAGCGCGGCATGCGCATTGAAAACGCGCGGCTCGGTGAGCAGGCCGCTGCTGCGAATTCGGATGTCGCAGTGGCAACCACCCTCAGCGATGCTGCGCACGCGTTTAACGAGCTTCTGGTGGCCCAGCAGCGCTATCAAGTCTGGCTGGCAGCCCGTGATGAACTGGATAAGGCGGGTTTCATCGTCAAAGGCCAGATTGAGGCCGGCACCCGCAGTCGTTATGACGGCGCCCGCCTGAACCTGCAGCAAGCCCAGATGAGCATGCAAGTCAGTAAGGCGCAGGCCGCTTTGCGTGATGCTGCAGCGCGCGTGGCCAGCATTGCTGCCTTGCCCCAGTGGAAGGTGCGTGTGGAAGGCAGTTTGCAAGCCACAGACCTGCGCAAAGCGCCTGCGTATGACCAGCTTTGGAGCACTGCGCAAACCCAGTTGCCCAGCCTGCGCGCCAGTCAGGCAGAGCTGGACCGTGCGCGCCAGAAAATCAAACTGGAACAGCGCGAGGCATTGCCCACGACATCCTTTGGCCTTTCCCGCATCCGCAACAGCGTAGATGGCAGCTTTAATCAGGTCGGGGTGAGCGTTGAAATACCGCTGTTCGACCGTCGCCAAGGCCCTATCGAGCGAGCCAAGGTGGAAGCCGATCAGGCTGAACTGCGCCGTGATGCCGCAGTGCTTGCTGCGCAGTCAGAACTGCAACGTGCGCTGCAACAATTGTCGCTGCGCCGCACAGCGGTGCGCGACTATGAAAAAGAAGGCCTGGCCCAGATCGCCCCGCTGCACCAGATGGCGCAAGACGCTTACAAACTGGGCAAGGGCACGATTCTGGAATTGATCGACGCGCTGGGCTCCATCAACGAGCACAGGCTTGAGCACCTTGAACTGGTCAAGGACATGCTGGACGCCGAGTGGGAAGTGCGTCAGGCCAGTGGTGATCTGCCCCAGGTTCAGCCCTGAGAGAGAGCAGGAGATGGCGCAAATTCCGGCCCCACCTCCTGCGGCTGCTGCGCTGTCTGATGCTTTATCCAATGCAGAGGCAGAGTCCACGGCTTATAGTGTTCATCCCCCAACGGCAGACCGATATCGCATGTACCGCTACCTCATCATCGAAGACGATGCGCTCAACGCGCGTTACATCGCTGAGGGGCTGCGCCAGCAAGGTGCGCATGTCAGCGTCTGCGGGGATGGCGTGCAAGGCATTGCACAGGCTGTGGGGGAGAACTGGGACGTCATCATCCTCGACCGCATGCTGCCCAATGGCTTTGACGGACTGCAGATTTTGCAGACGCTGCGATCCATGGGAAAACAGACGCCAGTGCTTGTCCTGAGCGCGTTGTCTGCTACAGATGAGAGAGTGCGTGGCCTGCGTGCCGGCTGCGATGACTACCTGACCAAGCCCTTTGCTTTCTCTGAGCTGTCTGCCCGGCTTGAAGCGCTGGTACGCCGTGCACAGATTCCCGCACCTACACGCGAGATGTATCTGGCAGACCTGCGCGTCAACCTCATCTCGCGCAGCGCAGAACGTGCAGGGCAGCCGCTTTCGCTGCAACCGCGTGAATTTCGTCTGCTGGCATTTCTCATGCAACATGCGCACCAGATTGTCACGCGCACCATGTTGCTGGAGTCGGTCTGGGACTACCGTTTTGACCCGCAGACCAATGTGATTGATGTCCACATCAGCCGCCTGCGTGGCAAGGTGGATAAAGGCTTCCCAACACCGCTGATCCACACCGTGCGCGGCGTAGGTTACAGCCTCTCGGATCATCCGCAAGACCTGCCTGAGGTGATCTGATGCAGCGCTCCAGACCCTGGAGTTCGCTGGCTTTCAGGCTGGCACTCAGCTATGGCGGTCTCATGGTGCTGACCATGGCCATCGTGCTCGCGGTCTTCTATGTGCAGACGGTGGGCGTGGTGCGCGTGCGGCTCGACAAACAGGCCGAAAACCATGTGCGCAGATTGATGGAGCACTCCGCCAAATACGGCCCTGGAGCGCTGGAAAGCGAAATTCTGCAGACCATCCGTGATGGCGTGAACACCGACACGGAAATCCTCATTCTCATGGACCACGATGGTGAACCCATCGTCAGCAATGCCGAGGTTTTTCCGCACCGCAAACTGACCACCATGGGCGTGCGCGAGCTGACCGTCAAGCGCGGTGGGAGGCTGGTCGTCGGGCGTGTTGCCGTGGTCCAAATGCCCAATGGAAATTTGCTGGCCGCCGGCAGCGACATGCAGCTGCAGCGCGATATGGAAGAGCTGTTTGGCCAGGCCAGTTTGCTGGCTGCCATTGCTGCTTGCGTCATGGCCCTGATTGGTGCCATCGTCTTCAGGCGCGTGGTGGATGAGCGCGCTGCCGCCATTCGCAGCACCATGTCGCGTGTGGCGGCCGGTGATTTACGTCAACGCATTCCGGTGGATCAGCGCGGCGATGAATTTACGCTGCTCAATCGCGATATCAACGCCATGCTCGACCGCCTGGAGCAGCTGATGGAAGGCATACGCCATGTCTCCAACAGCATTGCGCACAACCTCAGAACACCGCTCACACGCATTCTTCTGCGCCTTCGCAATGCGCAGCAGGCCAGCCCCGAAATGCAGTCCGCTACGCTGGCGCTGGTTGCCGAAGAAGTGGCCGAACTGGGCGTGGTTTTTGAAAAACTTTTGCAGATTGCAGAGGTCGAAAGCGGTGCCAGCCGCAAGCGCTTTGCACCTGTTGATCTGCAGGCTTTGCTGGTCGATGTGGTGGACTTTTATGAGCCGCTGGTGGAAGACGCAGGCGGTGCACTGAGACTGGATGTTCAGGCCGGTGTGCAGGCATTGGGCGACGGTGATCTGATCGCCAGCGCCGTATCCAATCTTGTTGATAATGCTATTAAATACGGAGCGTCAACTACAGATGCCAACGGCGCTGACGTGCTGTTGACTACTGGATCAGCACAGGAAAACGGCAGCGATGGCGCATGGGGTGTAGAGATTACGGTGCAGGACAAAGGCCCCGGTGCAGACGCCCAGACCATTGAGCAAATGACCACCCGCTTTTACCGCGCCGAATCCGATCGGCAAGGCTACGGGCTGGGCCTTGCCAGCGTGCTGGCCATCGTTCAGCTGCATGGTGGAAAGCTCAGTTTTCACAACAGCCACCCGGGCATGATGGCGCGCATCTGGCTGCCTGCTGTGACAGATGTATGAGCAGGCGGAAGCGTTGATTTAAATCTGCGAAAGAGCCTTGTTGCCGTAAGCGCAGAAGCCCGGCTTAGGGCCTTTTTTCGGATGCAGGCGGCAAGTCTCTGGCCGCTTTTCATACACCGTGCAGCGACGTGTATTCTTATCCAGAAAATTGCAGTCCCCACCCGCTCGGCGAGCCATGGTGAAGATCTCGTGCTTGGGGTTGAAGTGGTCAATCAAGCGCATTTTCATCAGGCGCTTGGCAATCAGTTTGGGCTCAATGTTCTCGACCTCAAACGGGTCCACCAGCTCAAGGCGCACCAGATCAGGCAGGCGCACCTCCAGCGGCATGGTGCAGCAGTTGGCGGCACAGCTGTCGCACATGCCTGCCTTGTACTGGCTCCAGGTTTCGAGTCGATCTACATCGACGATTCGGATGGAGGATTTCATGGTTTTCTCACCAACAAAAAAGCGCCCAACAGCAGTTGGGCGCTTGATGGAGTGCTATTTGTAGCACACCCCAAAAAATGAGATTTTATCTCATTAAAAATCAAAGGTTTACGTGTTTATTGGATGCATGGGTTGAGATAAGAGGAAGCGTAAATTGAGATATTCCCGTGCCCCAAAGTTTTTTCCCCGCTTACGCTTCGGACCCAAGTCGCATCGCCCATGACGGGGGACGCTAAAGACGACTAATGATTGGCCAGAGATGTCTACCTGCATAAGGCAGTCAACAGTCTCGTCAGCGCAGCGGATCACGCTCCTGTTCCCGAGGCTACTCCCTACTTGGAAGCTGCAAGCTCCCATTGCACCATCGAGTCGAAACATCCCTTGTATGAACAGCAGTTTGAAACTTTGGTAAGAGATATTTCACCGTGCGAGGTGTAGTCCCCTCACATCTAATCCTCAAGCTGATGCGCTTGTTGCTACTCAGTTTTCCTGCTGGCTTCGCAGTCAACACGATGGCGTCACTTTAACCTCTGTAAATACTCTTTGTCCTACGCGAAAATTGTGGTTCGGAGGAAGGGCGATATATCCATTTGAGCGGACTTTGCTCATGAATTTTGGGAGGTTTTTCATTATCATCGGCCCTCCATGTGAGGGGATACATCCTACAAACTACAGTGATGGTCGGCAGCTTGGCAATGGAAAGCTTCTACAGCAGCTTGAAGACGGAGCGCATGGCCGCAAGGTCTACCGCTCGCGCAAGCAAGCTAGGTCAGTTGTGTTCGACTACATCGAGCGGTTCTACAACCGGTCACACATCGCCACAGCCATCTGGGCGAGATCAGTCCCGAGGCGTTTGACTGCGCCCGGGCGTGAGGCTGGCGTTTGTCTACGGCAGCGGGGGCAGTCCAGTTGGGCAAGATTGGTCCATACTGTAGCAAGACCCATAAGCTGAGATTTTTAGTCAAACAAATCAATAGCTTACAGTTATTTTGGAAGCATCGAGTGAGACGATGGGAACCATAAACTGAGATTTTCTCGCGTATAGGGCACTTGCCAGACCTAAGACTTCTAATGAACGACACGTCTCCCATGAGTAACATGAGGAAATTGCATTGCTTCGGCGGGTTAAGGTTGGCTGCCGTCATCCCGTTTTTCTGGATTGATGACCGCTACCACCTATAGCGCTCATTGGACCTGTCGCGTCCCGAGTGACTGCTCCGCAGTCAAGTACGGCGGCCATTCAGCAGAACTCTTGCAAGGGCGGCCAAGTTCCGTGGTTCCACGTAGGTCAAAGGCCGCTCTCACGGGTTGTGAACGGGCGGTGCCGACCCATAGCTGCCGTTCAAAGTCGCGGTTGCAGCTTTTAAGTAAGGTTGAGTCCGCCATCCGATAGAAGAATCTCTCCGGTTAGGTAATTGGACTCAATGAGTAGAGAAACTGCCTGTGCAATATCTTCTGGTCTTGCAGCTCGACGCATGGGGGCACCCTCTCGCCACAATTCCTGTGCTTGAGTCCAGCTAGCTGTCAAAGGGGTGTCTACAAGCCCCGGAGCGATTGCATTCACACGAATATCTGGGGCCAATGAAAGCGCTAACAAACGGGTGACATGGTTAAGCGCGGCCTTCGTTGCGGCATAAGGTATAGAAGCCCCTTTGGGGCGAACTCCTGCATGTGAACTTACGTTAACCACGCAAGCAGGAAAACCTTCTGATGCAGATGCTCTGAGCGCGCTTTCTGCTTCTGCAACGATACGAAATGGTGCAATGACATTCACCTCATGTAGTTCGCGCCATATGTCGGGCGTTGCTGCTTGCAAATCTCCATGAGGGACAACTTGGCTAATACCTGCGTTGTTAACGATTACGTCCAGACGCCCTCTGTATGCGACAGCTTCTTTCACCAGCCTAACTCTGTCTGCGTCAACAGCAAGGTCCGCTTGTACGTAGGTTGCAGCACCTAACTCACGTGCCATTGAGATACCAACCTCCACTGAGCTGCGAGAGTGCAAAACTACTGCATATCCATCCTTAGACAGTCTGCGAGCAATCGCTTCACCAATACCGGAGGTGGAGCCAGTGACAAGGGCAGTGCGTTGGTTCTGGTACATAAAACCTAGTGGGCAATTGAATTGATATGTAGTCTATATTCAGGCAGGTTTTGCTCATATCTAGCTGAAGACAATTAGGCTGAAGCATCACCTCAGAAGTGCCATTTTTCAACGTACTCTGTGTCAGCTCCTGGCCGTCTTCAGTTGTCGCGCTAAGTCTTCGCTTGCTTCTGAATCGAGAACGTCACCGTGAAGTCCGGGTTCACCACTACTTCGCCAGTGCACCGAAGCCGGTACTCGCCGGGCTCAGTCTTTCGAAACGAGCGCGTATCGGGAGGTAGGAGGAACTGCTCGCCGGCTCGCTGGCCTTCCAGTGATAAAAGAATTCCCTCGCGCACATCCGCATGGACGACGCGACCGAACAGTTGTTGCTGCTCGAAAGGTTCCTCGGCACCCCCGTCGAAGTAGGCAAGTCCAACGAGAACCATTTGCCCAGGGAGCGTGTTCGCAAGGGACGCGTCCCACGGCACCTCTTCATTAAAGTCGTTGCTCATGATCGAAATTCTGCCCTCAAGTTGGAGGTCTGCTTCTGGCCGACAGCGCCACTTCGCACTTGCTACCAATAACTGCCTTTGAGCAATTGGCCTATGCAAGTCGAGTGACTACTGTCGGGGAGCAAACCGAACTCACGCAGTCGGCCAGAAGCGGTCCCTCAGAAGACTCGCATGGATGACCGCTGTGCCAGCACCAGAGTTTCATAGGCTGCCGCGCTCGACGTCTGCTTTGACTAGCCAAGGGCCCCTCTTACGAGGGGGCCCCTATGCTGAACGCTCACCTGCAGCGCTGTCTAGTAGACATCACTCGGCAGCGCGAGTTGTCCATCCGCTTACTAACGCTTTAAGGCCGTCGTCGTAGATAGCTTGGAACAAGCTTGAAGCCTCTGCATCGCTCACGCCTTTGGGTGTGAAGCGGCCTGACCACTCAACCCGAGACCCTTTGCCGTCATTTGTCGGCTTGACTTGCAGCGTGGACAGGTAGTCCGTGACTGGGAAGGGGGCTTGCAGAATGGCATAGCTATAGCTGCGCGTCGCTTGGTCAAAGGCTATGAGCCGCTCGACGATGGTCTCGCCGTTTGGGTTGGCGAGCGTTCGTACGCGTCCGCCTTCGCTGAGATGACTTTCGGGAATATAGGGTAGCCAGTCAGGCAACGAATTAAAGCCGCCGATAAGTTGCCACACCGCATCAGGTGATGCCGCGATTTCGATATGAGATTGGGCTGTTGCCATGGTGAATTTCCTTGTATTGCAATAACTGCTTATGCGTTGTCGATGGGTAAAGGCGCATCGGTGGCAACCAGCTTTTGTGCGCGCAGTGCGTGCCAGAACTCAGCCGGAATGACTGCTTTCAGGGCTGCTTGGTCTTCCGCAATACGGTCAGGACGGCTGGCACCCGGAATGACGGCTGCAACTGCAGGATGGGCTAGCGCAAATTGCAGCGCTGCCGCCTTGATGGGAACAGCGTGCTGATTGGCAACCGCCTGGATGCGCTGCACCTTGGCAAGAATCTCCGCAGAGGCTGGTTGATACTCAAAGTGCTTGCCACCGACCAGAACGCCGGAGCTGTAAGGACCGCCGACGACGATATCAACGCCCTTGGCTGCAGCTTTTGGCATCACACGCTGCAATGCGCTGGCATGGTCCAGCAACGTGTAACGACCGGCCAGCAACATACCGTCGGGGCGGGTTTCGGCCAGATCCAGTGTCAACTCAATGGGTTCCACACGGTTCACACCCAAACCCCAGCCCTTGATGACTCCCTGATCGCGCAGGCGGCTCAAAGCCCGGAATGCACCCGTACGGGCAATTTCGAAATGCGCGAGCCATTCATCACCGTAGAAGTCCTGTGCAATATCGTGAACCCAAACGAAGTCCAAGCGATCTGTACCCAGACGCTTCAGGCTGTCTTCGATAGATTGCATCGTGCCCTTTTCCGAGTAGTCGTTGATGACACGGTTGGGACGACCGAATTCAAATAGACCGCCTTTTTCACCCAAATCACGGCTTGCAGTTTCCACCTCGTCGAGGATCACACGGCCGACCTTGGTGCTGAGCACGTAGTCGTCACGATTGCGCTTAGCCAGCGCTTGGCCGAGGCGAATTTCGGACAGACCAGCACCATAGAGTGGCGCAGTGTCGAAGTAGCGAATACCTTGCTCCCAGGCTGCGTCTACCGTAGCAAGTGCTTCTGCTTCGGGAATGTTGCGGAACATATTTCCCAGCGGGGCGGTGCCAAAACCGAGTTGAACGCCTTGGGGGAGATGCTTCTTGATCGTCATGCTATATCCATAAAGTTGGTTGGGATGACTGAAGTTTAGGCATGCAGGTTAAGTCTGTCCAAGACATAATTTGCACAACTTAAGTCCTTTGAGGTCTAGCATGTTGGATATTCGCCAGCTTCACTATTTTGTTGCCGTCGCCGAAGACGAGCATGTGGGTAAGGCCGCAGAGCGGCTGCATATATCCCAATCACCGCTGAGTCGGCAGATCGCACAGCTCGAAGACAAGCTCGGCTTGACCTTGTTCGAGCGCTCCCAGCAACGCATTCGACTAACACGAGACGGACGCACTTTCCTTGCTGAAACCCAGGCATTTCTTGCCCACGCAAAGCGCCTGGAAGGTCTGGGACAACGTCTGGGTTGCGGCGACGAAGGTGGCCTGTGTATTGGCTACCTAGAAAACGCTGTGCATTCCGGCGTACTACCGAATGCACTGAGAAGCTTGCGCTCAGAGCGCCCAGCGGTACATATCGCGCTCTACAGCCAGAAGTCCAGCGAGCAATTAGAGGGGTTGCGTCAGCGCAGCCTCGATCTCGCCTTGGTCTGCTCGCCACCAGCTCCCGACGACCCTGACCTGCAGGCTGCGCAGGTGCTCAGCGACCCTATGCTGCTAGCGGTACCCGAAGGCCACCCTTTGGCTAAAGCCAAGCGTTTTACGCCCGAAGACTTGGCTGCCCAGAAGTGGATTGGTGTGATGCACCAAGAAGGCGCACTGCATCACGATACCTTCATAGCAGCCTGTGCCAAGGCTGGCTTCACGCCTGACATCTCATTGGAGGCAAGCGAGCCACTGGCCGCATTAGGGCTGGTGGCAGCGGGGCTTGGAATGACGATGATCCAGCAAAGCCTGCGACATCAGGCCCCCGCAGGGGTGACGTTGCACGAAATTTCGTGGTTCAACTATCGGACATCTTTGTGGGTAGCGTGGCACAAGATCAATTTACGGCCCTTGGTCGAGAGTTTTCGCAAAACGCTAGAGGATGCGAGCATGCTGGAGCCCACGAAATAGCCAAACAGCCGCGTGCGTCATTAAGAAAAATAGTGCTCAAATGGCGAGCTCAGAGTGCTATCTGTCTAAGACAGACCCTGCCGCAAAGCAGTCATTCAGATTGAATAAACGATTGTCTGGAATGGGTCGACAGCACCATTTCATAGTCCGCGATAGCGGACTTTCAGCGCCGCTTCGGTTTGCCAGTGCTACCCACTGGTTGCCGCTCGCTCCCTGAAACAAGACATTGAAGATCGACTGTCAGGTTACTCGGGGTGACTGCTATCTGGCTAAACCGGCAGTTTGGGCTACCGACATGAACTGCGGTAATTTCCGCAAAGCAGGTTCATGACGGAATGCCGTACCCACAGAAATGAGGCAAAGGCCTGATTTCTCCAGCACTGCGATCGCATGATCGCAGTGTTTTTGATGAGGCACAAAGTACGCCTAAACCATAAAGGAGCAATGAAAAAGGCCACTGAATAGTGGCCTTTTTCATCCTGTAAGGAGTCATAGCTCCGCTCTCTCAAGAAGCGTCTTTTGATCAATGTCTCAATAGATGCTTCCCAAAATCTCAGCTTATGGTTCCAGCTACAAATTTTTTTAGACGTCGATATTGCCAGCGCGCAAGGCGTTGTCTTCGATGAAATTACGACGTGGTTCTACTTCGTCGCCCATGAGCATGGTGAAGACGCGGTCGGCTTCGATAGCGTCGCCGATCTTGACTTGCAGCAGGCTGCGGACGTTGGGGTCCATGGTGGTTTCCCACAGCTGGGCGGGGTTCATTTCGCCCAGACCCTTGTAGCGCTGGCGACCGGTCGTGCGCTCGGCTTCGGCAATCAGCCAGGTCATGGCCTGGCGGAAGTCGCCCACCTTTTCCATCTTGGCTTTTTCGCCTTCGCCGCGGTGCACCTTGGCGCCTTCGTTGAGCAGGCCATTGAAGTGCTGAGCCTCGGCAGACAAGGCTGCGTAGTCATTGCTGCGCACAAACTCTTGCGTGAGGATGGAGCTCTTGATATTGCCGTGGTGATGGCGGCTGATGCGCAGAATGGGGTGCTCGCTGTTGGGGTCGATCTCGGCCGTCACATCGGCGGGCACGCCGGTGGTGGTGAGTTCGCGCAGCTTGGTTTCCAGAATGGGGGCGCAGATCTGGGCTTCTTCGATGGTGTCGAGCTTGATTTGCACGCCATCGGCAATGGCGCGCAGGGCTTCGGCATCCATGAAGTTGGACAGTCGCTCAATCACGGTTTCAGCGGCCAGATGCATGTCGGCCAGCTTGGCCAGCTCTTCGCCTTCGATGGTGCGGGTATTGGCTCCACCTGTCGTCACGCTGGCGTTGTTCAGCGCAATTTTGAGCAGGTATTTGTTGAGGGCCGGGCCGTCCTTCAGATACAGCTCTTCCTTGCCGTTCTTGACCTTGTACAGCGGTGGCTGGGCAATGTAGATGTGGCCGCGCTCGACCAGATCGGGCATCTGACGGTAGAAGAAGGTCAGCAGCAGGGTGCGGATGTGGGCGCCGTCAACGTCCGCGTCGGTCATGATGATGATGCGGTGGTAGCGCAGCTTGTCGACGTTGTAGTCGTCGCTGCTGCTCTTGCCCGAGTCTTCGCTGACCTTGCCGATACCGGTGCCCAGGGCCGTGATCAGGGTGATGATTTCCTGGCTGGACAGCAGCTTTTCGTAGCGGGCTTTTTCCACGTTCAGGATCTTGCCGCGCAGGGGCAGGATGGCCTGGAACTTACGGTCACGACCTTGCTTGGCAGAGCCGCCGGCGGAGTCACCCTCGACGATGTAGATTTCGCACAGCGATGGGTCTTTTTCCTGGCAATCGGCCAGTTTACCGGGCAGGCCCATGCCATCCAGAACGCCCTTGCGGCGTGTCATTTCACGGGCCTTGCGGGCGGCTTCACGGGCGCGGGCTGCATCCACAATCTTGTTGCAGAGAATCTTGGCGTCGTTGGGCTTTTCTTCGAGGAATTCGGCCAGCAGCTTGCCGACGATATCTTCCACGGGCGCACGCACTTCGGAGCTGACCAGCTTGTCTTTGGTTTGGCTGGAGAACTTGGGCTCGGGCACCTTCACGGACAGCACGCAGCACAGGCCTTCGCGCATGTCGTCGCCGGTGACTTCGACCTTGGCCTTTTTGGCCAGTTCGTTGTCGGCGATGTACTTGCCGATGACGCGGGTCATGGCGGCGCGCAGGCCGGTCAGGTGGGTGCCGCCGTCACGCTGGGGAATGTTGTTGGTGAAGCACAGCACTTGCTCGGCATAGCTGTCGTTCCACTGCATGGCCACTTCCACACCGATTTCGGTGCCGGGAATGCCGCCGTACGTTTCTGCGGGGCGTGTGCCTTCGGCATGGAAGGTCGTGGGGTGCAGCACCTTCTTGGTGCCGTTGATGAATTCCACAAAGCCTTGCACGCCACCGGCGCCGGAGAAGTCGTCTTCCTTGCCGTCGCGCTCGTCCTTGAGGCGAATGCGCACGCCGTTGTTCAGGAAGGAGAGTTCGCGCAGGCGCTTGGCCAGGATTTCATAACGGAACTCGAAGTTCTCTTTGAAGATTTCCTGGTCGGGCAGAAAGTGCACCTTGGTGCCGCGCTTGTCGGATGCGCCCACTTCGCGCATGGGCGAGACTTCAACGCCGTCCACCACCTCGATCAGGCGGTTTTGCACAAAACCACGAGAGAAGTCGATTTCGTGGCGCACGCCGTCGCGGCTCACGGTGAGCTTGAGCCATATGGACAGAGCGTTCACGCAGGACACGCCCACGCCGTGCAGACCACCCGAGACCTTGTAGCTGTTCTGGTTGAACTTGCCGCCCGCGTGCAGCTCGGTCAGCGCAATTTCAGCAGCAGAGCGCTTGGGCTCGTGCTTGTCGTCCATCTTCACGCGGGTGGGAATGCCACGGCCGTTGTCGATGACGGAGAGCGAACCATCAGCGTGGATGGTGACCAGAATGTCGTCGCAGTAGCCAGCCAGGGCTTCGTCGATGGAGTTGTCCACGACCTCAAAGACCAGGTGGTGCAGACCGGTGCCGTCCGAGGTGTCACCGATGTACATGCCGGGGCGCTTGCGCACGGCTTCCAGGCCTTCCAGGATCTGGATTGAGCCTTCGCCATAGCCGCCTGCATCTGCGGCGGTCTGGGTATCTGGCTTGTTGTCTTCGGTCATGAAATTACCTTGCTGCTACAAAGTCAGAAGCGGCTAGCGCCTGACTTGCATAACTTTCAAATGAATACTTGCCTGAAAACCATATCTGACCAGCGGTAGCTGCTCATGTTTTTCAGGCAATGGAATGGCTGGCTACGTTCGGTCTGCTTAGATGCGCATGGGCATCACGACGTACTTGAAGCTTTCGTTCTCAGGGATGGAGACCAGCGCGGAGCTGTTGCCATCCTGCAGATCGATCTTGACCATGTCCTGGCTCATATTGGTGAGCACGTCGATCAGATAGGTCACGTTGAAGCCGATCTCGATGGTGTCGCCACCGTAGTCGATATCGAGTTCATCCATCGCCTCTTCCTGCTCGGCGTTATTGGATGCGACGCGCAGCGTGCCGGGTTCAACCGACAGACGCACGCCCTTGAACTTGTCGCTGGTCATGATGGCCGTGCGCTGCAGCGATGCCA
>NZ_JAVXSJ010000021.1:0-71054 GCF_036643215.1 Comamonas sp.
ATGTGAAGCTGGCCGACGAGGCCGTGCACATTGGCGCCGCGCCCAGCCGCGAGTCGTATCTGGTGGCTGACCGCATCATTGCGGCGGCCAAGAGCACTGGCGCACAAGCCATTCACCCTGGCTACGGCTTCCTCTCGGAAAACGAAGCCTTTGCCAAGCGCTGCGAAGACGAAGGCATTGCCTTCATCGGCCCCAAGGCCCATTCCATTGCCGCCATGGGCGACAAGATTGCGTCCAAGAAGCTGGCCAATGAAGCCCAAGTCAACACCATTCCCGGCTACAACGATGCCATCGCTGGCCCCGAGCAAGCGGTGGAAATTGCCAAGGACATTGGCTACCCCGTGATGATCAAGGCTTCGGCCGGCGGCGGCGGCAAGGGCCTGCGCGTGGCGTTCAACGACAAGGAAGCCTTTGAAGGTTTTGCTTCTTGCCAGAACGAAGCGCGCAACAGCTTTGGCGACGACCGCATCTTCATCGAGAAGTTTGTGCAGGAGCCGCGCCACATCGAAATCCAGATTCTGGGCGACAGCCACGGCAACGTGGTGTACCTGAACGAGCGCGAGTGCTCCATTCAGCGTCGACACCAGAAGGTGATCGAAGAGGCGCCAAGCCCCTTCATCAGCGACGAAACCCGCAAAGCTATGGGCGAGCAAGCGGTGCAACTGGCCAAGGCCGTGAAGTACCAGTCCGCCGGTACGGTGGAATTTGTGGTCGGCAAGGATCAGGACTTCTACTTCCTGGAAATGAACACGCGTCTGCAGGTGGAACACCCTGTGACCGAGTGCATTACCGGTCTGGATCTGGTCGAGCAGATGATCCGCGTGGCCGCTGGCGAAAAGCTGGCATTTGGTCAGGCAGATGTGAAGCGCGACGGCTGGGCGATTGAGTGCCGTATCAACGCCGAAGACCCGTTCCGTAACTTCCTGCCTTCCACCGGTCGCCTGGTGCGCTTTCAGCCGCCAGAGCAGACTATGTGGCAAGGCGACACAGAGCACCTGCAAGGCGTGCGTGTGGATACCGGTGTCTATGACGGCGGCGAGATCCCCATGTTCTACGACTCGATGATCGCCAAGCTCATCGTGCACGGCAAGGACCGCAACGAAGCCATTGCCAAGGCGCGCGAAGCCCTGAATGGTTTTGCCATTCGCGGCATCAGCTCCAACATTCCCTTCCAGGCAGCGCTGCTGGCCCACCCCAAGTTTGTGACGGGTGAGTTCAACACCGGCTTCATCGCTGAGCACTACGCCCACGGCTTCCACGCCGAAGACGTGCCGCACGCCGATCCCGACTTCCTGGTCGCGCTGGCCATGTTCCGCAACCGCCGCTACCGTGCGCGTGCATCGACCATTACCGGTCAGATGCAAGGCCACCAGCTGCAGGTGGGCGAGAAGTACACGGCTGTGGTGCTGGGCGCCGAAGGCAACAACCAGTATGTGAGCGGCGAGGTTACCGACTTTGACGCCGACGCCCGCGAGTGTAAGGTTGTCATCAACGGCAAGACCTATGAATTCCGCAGCAATGCCGACATTCGTGATCTGGTCGTGCGTGGCGTGTGCAATGGCAAGGATTTCACCTGCCAGATCGAGCGTGGCACGGCAAAGAACCCGCTGCTGCTGCGCATCATCCACAACGGCACACAAGCCGATGTCATGGTGCTGTCGCCCAAGGGTGCCGAGATGCACAAGCTCATGCCTTACAAGGCTCCGCCTGATCTGTCCAAGTTCCTGCTCTCGCCCATGCCCGGCCTGCTGGTTGACGTGGCGGTGCAGCCCGGTCAGAAGGTGCAAGCTGGCGAAAAGCTGGCCGTGATCGAAGCCATGAAGATGGAAAACATCTTGTTCGCCGCGCAAGACGGCATCGTGGGCAAAATCAGCGCCACCAAGGGTGACTCGCTGGCGGTGGACGACATCATTCTGGAATTTGAATGATGCAAGGATTTCAGGGCCGGGGGCCTGCGCCGACATGGCTGAACGCGCAGACTTTCACGCTCTGAAATGAAAAAGCCCGCATGGCTTTGGCTCTGCGGGCTTTTGTAATTTTTCAAGCTATATTGGCTTCAAACCTATATTGATCAAGCGCTAGAAGCTATGACTTTGCAAGCAGATTCACCGGCATATCCACCCCACCGAATCACCCGCGCGGTGCTGGCGGTGGCTGGCGCGCTGCTGCTGATCGATGCGCTGGTGCTGATGGTCATGGGTCACTTCAACATGGGTGTGGTGCTGCCCGCGATCCTCGGTACAGCCGCTTTGTGGCTGAGCTGGAAATGGCCTGCAGTGCAAGCTTGGCGAGCCAAGAGACCTATGCATGCGCGCTTGTGGGCTCTGGTCTGGGCAGGTTTTGCCATCTGGCTGCTGAGTCTTTTATGGTTCTGGAGCCGGCTTTTCACACTGGGGCTGGAGCCGCAGCAGGTGCCGCCCGTTCAATCCATCGTGGTCTTGGGCAGCGGCACCTTGAACGGTCACCCCCGCCCCGTACTGGCCGCGCGGCTGGATACGGCGGCTGAGCTGGCAAAGCTGCAACCCACAGCCTTAATCGCCGTCTGCGGCGGCGTGGACTGGGGCGAGAAAGAGTCTGAAGCCGAGGTCATGGCCCGCTATCTGCAGCAGCGCCACGGCATTGCGGCAGACCGGCTGGTGCTGGAAAAGCTCAGCACCAGCACCGAACTCAATATCCAGCTAAGCCGCCCCTTGCTGGCAGAGCGCGGCGTGGCAGCAGATGCGCCCGTGGCCATGGTCAGCAGCGACTTTCATCTGATGCGCGCCATGAATATCGCCAGTCGGCAGCATCTGCCACAGGTCTACCCCGTGGCCGCACCCACACCCTTGGCGACGCGCTTTAACGCGTGGCTGAGAGAGTACTTCGCCATGGCTAGCAGCTGGCTGCTGGGTGAGGTCTGAAAATTTGAATAAAACCGGCTGCAATGCTTAATCAACAGGCGTTAGCAGCTATTAATCTAGGAGTCTTCTATGAGCAATCGTCCTTTCAAGGTTCTAGGCATTCAGCAAGTCGCTATCGGCGGCACCGACAAGAGCCGCATGAAAAAGCTGTGGGTGGATATGCTGGGTCTGGAGCAGACCGGCACCTTCCAGAGCGAGCGCGAGAATGTGGACGAAGACATTCTGGCCATGGGCAAGGGGGCGATGAAGGTGGAAGTCGACATCATGCAGCCCATGGACATCGACAAAAAGCCTGCCGTGCACGCCACGCCGCTCAACCACATCGGCCTGTGGATCGACGATCTGCCCAAGGCCGTCGAATGGCTGACTGCTAACGGCGTGCGCTTTGCCCCCGGCGGTATCCGCAAGGGCGCGGCGGGCTATGACATCACTTTTCTGCACCCCAAGAGCAATGATGAGTTCCCCATCGCAGGCGAGGGCGTGCTGATTGAGCTGGTGCAGGCACCTGCGGATGTGATTGCAGCGCTGGGTTGATTTGAGTGATCAATTGACTCAATGAATAAAGACCCGCAATGCGGGTCTTTAAGAACGTCTTCTGAATTATTTCTTTGAATTGCGCGTTGATTTTTTACGTGATACAGCAGCCTTCGTCATATTTTCCACAGCAGACTTATTGACGTTACTGGCAATCGCCTCCTCGTACAACGGCATCACCGAGGGAACTTTGGATTCGAGCAGGCTAATACGGTCTTCGCCCTGTGGGTGAGTACTTAAAAAAGCCATGTTTTGTTTGCCGCTGCTGTATTTTTCCATCTTGACCCAGACATTGGCCGCGTTGCGCGGGTCATAACCCGCCCGAGCCATTAATTCCAGCCCCATGACGTCGGATTCCAGCTCCATGGCTCTGGAGTTGGGTAAATGCACAAGCATCTCCAGTCCGATTCCACCGAGGCTGCCAACCGCTCCCGACTTATCGAGTGAGGTCGCAGTCTGTAGCACCATGTTTGCAACGCCTTTTTGCGATGCTTTTTCGCGGGAATGCTCGCGCAGAGCATGTGCAATTTCGTGACCCATGATGGCCGCGATTTCATCATCAGTCAGCTGAAGCTTGCGAATGATGCCGGTGTAGAAACCAATTTTCCCGCCTGGTGCGCAAAAGGCATTCATCTCATCCGATTCGAAGACATTGATTTCCCAGGCCCACTGGGCAGCATCTTCGCGAAAGACGGGTACATGCTTAATCAAGCGCTCACCAATACCGCGCACGCGTTTGGTCATGGCCGCATCTTTATTGAGCTTGCTTTGCTTTGCGGCTTCCTGGGAGAGCTTTGAAAAACCTTCAGCCGCCTGCTGATTGATTTGTGCGCTGGGGATCACCAATAACTGAGTGCGGTTGATACCCACAGCTCCCGCTTGTGTTGTGTTGGCACAGCCTTGAAGCAGTGAAATGACCGAGAAAGCAACGACCAAGGCGCTCAGACGTACAAACAATTGTGATTTCATGCCGAAATTGAGTTGCTGAATTTGAAATAAATAGTATCTTATGGCGTTGCTGCGCAATGAATGAAGATGTATAAAAAATGAATTGCAGCGTCTGGTGTTGAATATTCAAGGTTTTGAAAAGTATTCAACTGAGAGCGGAGGGGCGTTTGGGATTGGGCATAGGCTCGCTGTCGAGTAGTCGTGCAGCCCTGTTCTGCAACGCCGTATCGGCTCTGTAGTAGCCCAGCACGGTATTGACGCTTTGGTGGCCCGTTAGCGCCATGGTGTCCGGTAGCGGCACATTTTGGCGACCTGCCTCAGTGACAAAACCAGAACGCAGCGAGTGCGCGGAAAAATCGCCCTCTACACCAGCCAGAGCGCAGCGCTCCTTGACGATATTGCGCACGGCAGCGGGTGTCAGCGGCTCGGCGACATGACCACCTTTGCGAATGCGGCGAAAAATCGGCCCTTCGACAATCTCTGCTGCTTGTAGCCAACTCTTCAGCGCCTGAGCGGCTCGGCCGGTGACCGGCTTGTGATTTTCCGGTGCATCATTGCCGCTCTGATTGGTCTTGCTGTGCGTCAGCGTATAGATAAAGTCATCATCACCCACTGCCCGCAAGTAACGCATATCGGCGCTTGCCACTTCTGAGCGCCGGCGCCCGCCGCTGGCCCAGGCAAACAAGAGCAGGGCGCGGTCACGCTGGCCGCGCAGGCTATCGTCGCAGGTGGTCAGCAGCTCCTCCAATACATCACGCGTCAAGGCTTCTTTTTTTTGCGGCAGCTCCCCGCGCCGCGCATAAGCCTTGCGAGTGCGCGACATTAATTCTTTGACCGCACCATCCTGACAAGGGTTGGGCATGGAATGCACCTGGTGCGCCTTGGACATCACCGCCATACGGTGCACCAGCGTGTTGTGCGAAGGCGGGCCTTTTCTGGCTTTGTAACCCGCTGCGACCAGCGCTTCATCAATGTCCAAAGGCATTTCACTGACCAATCCTGCACCCGTCTGCCGCTGGGCATGGTCAATGATGAATTGCAGCACGCTTGCCACAGTCAGTGGCAATTGCATGGGCTGCCCCAGACGCAGCACATGCCAAGCCGCCCAGTAGCGCATGGCGCTTTGATAGCTGTTGCGGGTGTTGGCCGATTCGCCTTCATGCATCAACTCCTTGATGGCTTGATGCGCCTTGGGCGCCAGCGGCGATGTCAGTACGCCAGGCACAGATAGACCATCAGAGTGAAAAGCCACAGGGGCAGGGAAGGGTGAGCGCTTGCGGGAATCCATATCCGTATTTTCGCCGCGAGAACGGTTTAGCCAGGGTGTTTGCTGTGGCCTCGGCTTCACATTGCGCAAAAAGAGCCGTACCTCAGTTCTTGGCCTGCTCAACGCAGCGCATGGACCACCTTCATTGAGCGCGATGTTGAGAGCGCGGAGCAATTTCGCCATCCAAAGACTAAAACAGCCACTGTGGCTGTGTTCATGGATACAAAACGCTGTAATGTACGTTTTCATCTGTATGAAAATTTCATACGTAATATTTAATACATAAGATGTAGTGTGTATTACGCATGTTATTTATAAATCACGATAACAATCACTTATCGTTAGTAATATTGAGTATTGATATGAATACAGCAAAAACAACGTCGCGAGGCGTGCAAGAGTCCGATGTCTGGGCTGCGGCAGATGCTTTGATCGCCCAAGGCCTGCGTCCAACCATCGAGCGCGTGCGCCAGCACATAGGACGCGGCTCTCCCAATACGGTCAGCCCGATGCTGGAGACCTGGTTTGCAACGCTGGGGCGCAGACTGGGCGTTGCTGGCGAGCAAGACCCATCAGTGCGGAAGTCCGTGCCAGACCCCGTTCAGCGCCTGGCTCAAGAGTTGTGGGATAGCGCTCAGGAAGAGGCGAAAAAATCAGCCACCATTGCATTGGCCCAGCGCGAAGATGAATTGAAAGCGCAAGAGCAAGAATTTGTGGCTCAGCAAGAACAGTTAGTGCAGCGCGAAGCCACCATGCAGGCACAAAAAGAAGCCATGAATCAGGCGCTGCAGGCTGCGCAAAACCATGCGCAAGACCTGGCTCGTCGACTTGATGAAATGCAGCAGCAGCTCCAAGACCGCGATCAGCGCTTGGAAGAGTCCCGTGAAGAACTGAGCAGCGCCGTGCGCCAGCGTGATCTGCAGCAACAAAAGCACAGCGAAGAAATCCAGTCGGCAGCGGCAGAGCGACAACGCATGGCCGAACAATATGCAGGCAACGAGCGCCACATGCTCAACGAAGTAGATCGCGCCCGCCAGGAGCTAACCGCCGCCCGCAAAGCTCAGCAAGAGCAAGAGCGCAAGACGGAGTCCAAGCATCAGGAGCTGCAAAACCGCTTTGAGCAGTCCGAGCAGGAAATTTTGAACTTGCACACACAGCTGCAAAGCACACAAAACACCGCAGCACTGGCGCAAGAACGCGCGGCAGACCTAAAGAGCTTGCTGGAGGCGCAGCAACGTTTGTCCAGTATTCCTGCAGCAATGGACTCGAATACAACTCAAGCAGCCAGCCGCCGTACCAATTTGGCGGCCACACGCCGATCAATCAACCGCCGTACGTTGCGATAGCAGGCACAGGTCGTGAAACATGCCAATAACAGTCCGAGAGGGCTAAAACTTCCTTGGTTTGACACCTCCTCAGGCCTCGGCATTTGATAGATACGATGTATAAGGCATTATCTGGACTCCCCGAGATAATAATCTTCATTAGCGAGTAAATGAACCCTATTTATCCCCTGTTGAGGATTTATTTTCAGAGTTTTCTGTTTATCAGGACGCGAATGAGCGCTCCGTTGATATTCAACGGCAGTTAATCGCGGATATGGCCAGTGATTAATCGAAGGCCGCTGGGTTTCGCTTCGCTACATCAGGGGCTACGCCCCCGATACCCCCTGAGCCCCAATAACCGCTACAGGAGGATCAAGCCCAAGCGGGCTCTCGCATGGGGATGTTGGTGTCCAAGATGAACCAGCAGGCATCCTTGAAGTGGCTTAGCCGTACGCTCAGTTGTGCTGAGCACTGGTAGCCAACCGAGTCCAAGTCATCAAACACTGCCTGCAACACGTCTGGCATGTTCCAGCCCACAAAGCGGATGCGCTGGGGCTTGGGCACAGACAGGCCCTTGCTAGAGGAGAACCTGTTGCTCCAGGCATCCCCGTCTGCAAAGGCCTTGGTCATGTATTTGGAGAGGTACGCAGCAATGCGGGAGGGCGCCCGCATGCGCTTGCTGGCCTGCAAATCCACGTTGCCGCCCAGTTCACCAACGACTGCATGCCACACGGAACGTATGACGCTGTAGCTTTTGACCTTGACGCCACGAGCATGCTCCAGCATGCGCGGTACACGATGCACAGCCATGTGAACATGCCAAGCCCCACGGGCTTGGCGCTCATACGCAGCGACGTAGAACCAGCCGGGAATGATCCGGGCCATACGACGGTTGAACTCTTTGACATGCCGCTTGAGAAGCCCCCAATCGGTCATGTTTTGATGGTAGGTGAGGGTGAGGAGGGTATCCACCCCTGCAGCCTTGCACAGATGCCGTACACGGGTTTTGGCACGTTTGGCCGAGCGCTCCAGATTGGCTTGATGCCGCTCTTCAGCGTTCGCTTCACGGGCCTCTAAGTACTGTTGATAGGCATCCTCGGTCAGTTCCCCAGCATGATGCCAAGTCACCAGTTCCCGAACAGTGCACTCGACATGGCCATTGCCAAGAGGGCGACGAACCAACTCGTATCCGCCGCCAGAGGTGCTAACAAGGCGATCACGCCCTACAATCCGTTCCATCAGTCTTGTCCTTTTCAAGATTGGTCATGGCCTCAGGAGTGTTGGTAGCACTCGCTGGGGCTTTCTTTTGGGGTGCGCAGATCATCGCACCTGAGCCTTGCCAAGGGCCTGCTTCATTGCTTTGCGCTGCGCAGGAGGCATGGCATCAATGTCAGCCTTGGTGATAGTTTGAACCTCTCCAGCCAAGTAGTTCCAGTGAGGATGAGCAAGCTTGTCAACTGCCTTGGGGCAGCCAGGAGGACCCTGCACAGCGTCAGACATGTTCAATCGATCCAGAGCAACCCCTTTGCGCTCAGCAAGCGCCTCCAGACGCCAAACAATGCCGCAGAGCATGTATTCCAAGAAGTCGTGGCGGTCTTGCCAAGGTGTTCCGTCCTTAAACAGGACCGTTCCCGGCATCAGAGGATCATCAGCGTAGTCCACGCGAGCATCAGCTTCAAAGTCATGCTTGAGGGCATGCTGCTTGGCTCCCACATAGGCCGCAAACACCTCTTTCTCGACGTCTTCAAGGCTGAGCCAGCCAAAGAGGTCTTCACGGGTACGGACGGGCTTGAGTTCGTTCATGGCAATTCCTTTCTTGCGTTGAACAGGGGTTGGTAGTGGTAGCTCAAACGGTGCTGCAAGCCGTATCCAGCCGTGCTTTGCTCCGTGTATGTTCTAAAGTGTCTATGAGATAAATCTAGGGCCGGCGCTTCGCGCCGTCCCACGGACAAGTCCGTGGGACGAGGCTCTACGCTCCCGGCCACCCGGTCCGCTTGCGCTGCCCCGGTGGCCGTGCGCGCTGCGCCTTCGACCCCATCGCGTTGCCGTAGACGGTCGTTGACACGAGCCCTCATGATCAGCAGGCCCCACCAGTTGCTGTCCTTGCCCTCGAACGAGCGACCTTCAGGTGAAATCAGCTTGTTGCCATAGAAGCACCAGCCTTGCCATGCTTGGCCAGGCAGCTCCATACGGTTGAGCAGCCGCAGCAGCTTGTAGGTGGCGTACGGGATGTCGTGCTTGCCGGATTCCCAGTTATGTACAGTCCGGGTCGACACATGAAGAAACTGCGCACAGGCGTGCAGATCCATGCCCAGATTCCGGTACATGGCGCGGAAGCTACGGGCAAGCTGGAGGCGAGTATCACGGTCATGACGCCGGATACCGAGCCTTTGTTTAACTAGATACGATGTATATTATGTTAAATCTTGTGTTTACCATTAAAGCCAATTTCCACATGAGCGCGCTCTCTTGAACTACGTTCAAGGCAATAGCGTTTAGCCAGCAGATCAAACACCCGTGGTGCGTCGCACAGCGGCGAAGTACCAAACGTCGGGAAGGCAGCGCAGCAAGCGCATCCAGCGTGTAAAGCGTCTCGGGAAGTTCATCTCGAAACGTCCCTGTGCCCAGCCGTGCAGCATGTGCTGCGCTGCTTCGTCAGCGCTAATTAGTGCGGGCATCCTGAAGTTGTTTTGCGCGGTCAGTGGCGTCTCGACAAAGCCGGGGTTGATGATGGATACGCCCAGGCCTTTTTCGTGCAGGTCCAGATAGAGGTTTTCCGCCAGGTTGTTGAGGGCTGCCTTGGTGGGCCCATAGGCAAGCGACTTGGGAAGCCCCCTGTAGCCGGCCACGCTACCGACCAAGGCCAGATGGCCTTTGCCAGCGGCTAGTAGCATGGGGAGCACGGTATCGAGCAGATGCAGCGCGCCACCATAGTTCACTGCCAGGTGGTGCTGCATCTCGGCCAAGTCAAACTCCGTGGCGCGCAGTGGCTTGTAGTGGCCGGCGCAGTAGAGTATTAGGTCGGGTGCCCTGCCCGCATGGGCCTGCACGGCCTGAGCTGCAGCAGCCACGGCCTTGGCATCGGTCACGTCCAGAGGCAGTGCCAGGCAGTCGGGGCGGTTACGCACAAAATCCTGCAGCGCAGCGCTTTGCCGCGCCGAAACGATTACGCTGGCCCCTTGCTTGTGTAGCGCTTCGGCCGTGGCGCGTCCTATGCCTGAAGAGGCACCTAAAATCCATGCCGTGCGTCCGTGCCAGTCGGATAGCGGTGGATTCAGCTGGCTGGAGAAAAGTGACATGGCCCTTACTCCTTAACAAAGGCCAGCGTCACATCGCCCAGATGCACGCCGAACTTGCTCATGGACGTACGGTTGAGCAAAGTGCGCTCGTCCATCAGGTACATCCAGTCATCCATGTTGACGTTCCAGACTTTTCCGTCCACGGGCAGTGCCAGCACATAGGTCCAGCGAATGGCGTTACCCGCACTCTTGCCCTGGGCCTCGCCCACCACATCGTCTGCCCTGCCGCTGTAGCGGCCATCGCCCAGGTGCTGGATATGCCAGACACGCTGCTGCGTGCTGCCGTCGCTGTAGACAAAGTGCTCTTCTAGAGTGCCTTGCTCGCTATTCCAGCGCCCTGTCATTCGCACGGTGAAGCGCTTGATCACCTTGCCTGAGCGGTCTGTGAAGATGCCATGTGCCGTCAACGGCCCATTGAAGTATTGACTCAGGTTCAGCTGGGGCAGCTCCTTGGCGTAGTCCTGAACCGTGGGCCCAGCACAACCCGTGAGGGACAATGCGACTGCAACGCCCAGAATGGCCCGGCGCAAGGGCGAAGATAAAAGGGGGAAGGACGTATGGCTCATATATGCCTCCAGGAAGAATGCAGGTGTTCAGCACGCCAGAGAAGTGCTGCCGCCGCCAGCTTGAGCAAACAGGGCAGCCCGCCATAGGCCCAGGCAAGCGCCTGCAAGCCTGCTGGGTCGGTGCCGCCGCTGCGATAACCTGCGGCTGAGAGCAATGGCAATGCCAGGCCCGCAGCCAAGGCGAGGTTGAGTTTGGTTGCGCAGGTCCACCAGCCCAGGTAGCGGCCCTCGCCCCGACCGCCCTCTCCTGCCTCGTGGATCACGCCCGTCAACAAGGCACCCGGCAAAGCCAGATCAGCGCCCAGAGCCAGTCCACTAACCAGGCAAATCACGGCGAAAGCCACGCCGTCGCCTGCACCCAGCCAGGGCGTAAATCCAAAAGCCAGCACGCTGATCAGCATGCCCATGCGCCAGCAGGGTGCCAGGCCCCAGCGCGAGACGGCTTTTACCCACAGCGGCAAGCCCAGGGCCGCCGCGCCGAAATAGCACAACAGCAGCAAGGGCTGTAGCTGGGGTGCCTGTATCCGGTCCGCCACGAAAAAAGGCAGTAGGGTCGCGGGAATGGCGGCTGCTACGCCATTGAGCATAAAGATGGCAAGCAAACGCCGAAAGCCAGCATCGGCCCACGGCGAAGCCTGATGGGTTGCTGCGGGCTGCGGTGGCAGTAGGACGGGAGCCTTGAGGCGATACAAACCGATCAGGCCCAGCGCCAGGCCCATAGCCAGCACGGCGCTGATCGCGTCATAGCCCAGCCAAGCTGGTAGGACGCTGGCCAGAAGCACGCCCGCCAGTGTGGCTCCTTCGCGCCACGCAGTGACACGGGCACGCCAGCCGGGGTCGCCTCCCCAGCGGGTTCCCCAAGCCTGATGAAGAATAGCAACGAAGCTATAGGCCAGCGTACACACGAGCAGGCTGAAGGCCAGCCAGCCCAGCATGGCGGCCTCGGTACTGCGCGGCGAGTGCCAGAGTGCCCAAAATCCCAGCACCATCAGCAGGCTACCCAGCGCAGCTGCACACCAAGCCGGCCATGCACCACGGCGCAGCAGCCAGTCGGCCTGGCGGCCAATGGCGGGATCCACCAAGGCATCGAATGCGCGTGTGGCTAGCAGCACAGCACCCAGTCCCGCCAGTGGTGCGCCCTCCACGCTGGCATAGTGGTGCGGCAGGTTCACATACAAAGGCAGGGATACAAAGGCCAGTGGCGCGGCCAGCCCGCCATAGGCCAACCCGGTTCGCCAGGGCAGCATGTGGGCGGTGGCGGGGTGTGAGGCCATGGCGAGGTCCGGTGGCGGTGCTCAGCCCAAGCCGAGCAGTGAGTTGCGCATGGCGGGCGCCGAGGTCTGGGGCGAGAGCCAGATGCCGAAGAACAGGCGCGCGAACTCGGCGTCGCGTATCTGCGCAGTCTGCCGGCCGTTGTGGAAAAAGCGCACTTCGCCTTGGCCGTCATTCAGGCCCAGCAGCCTGTCATGGGTTACCACGTCGGGAAACGCCTGCTTCATTAGGCTCAGCCACTGGCGGGCCTGCTCATCGGTGAAGCTGCCAACCCTGCGCATTTCGGCGATGGAGCGCTCGGCAATCGCCGCGCCTTCAAGCTTGCGGTCATAGACCAACTCCAGCCCAAACGGGTGACGGTTGTAG
Source organism: Comamonas sp. (assembly GCF_036643215.1). Lineage (GTDB taxonomy): Bacteria > Pseudomonadota > Gammaproteobacteria > Burkholderiales > Burkholderiaceae_C > Comamonas. Next base: position 12,478 of record NZ_JAVXSJ010000021.1, read on the forward strand.
TCTTCCGGCGTGAATCCGTTCGCGGCCCATAACCGAGCTTCGTATACGCGCAGTCCAAAGAAGCGCAGCACGGCTGAGCCTACTTGGCGCGCGGCTGGCAGGGTGCTGCGCAGCTCGGCCGGAAGATCGGCCGTCGGGGTCATGGCTTGAAGTTCGTTGGACATGGTGATCAATAAAGGAGCAAGAACACTAGCCGCACCCCAGGACATGGCCTGGCGGCGTTTGATGGGATGTCGGTGTTGGAGGTATGTCATGGCATGGGCCTGCGCAGCGTGAACTGGACTACGTCGGTGTTGCCGGTGTCAAAGGCTGCCTCGCAGTAGGCGAGGTAGAAACGCCAGATGCGCACAAAGCGTTCGTCAAAGCCCTGGGCGCGCACGGTGTCGAGCTGGTGTTCGAAGGACTGGCGCCAGCGCCGCAGCGTCTCCGCGTAGTCGCGGCCAAAGGCCATGTGATTTTCCACCACAAGGCCGGCGCGCTGCGCCTCCTCTTCGAAGGCCGGGATGCTGGGCAGCAGGCCACCCGGAAAAATATATTGCTGAATGAAATCGGTGGAGCGCAGATACCGGGCGAACAGGTCTTCGCGCAGCGTGATGGTCTGTATGCAGGCCAGACCGCCGGGCTTAAGGCAGTCACGCAGCATCTCGAAGTAGCCGCGCCAGTATTCGCGGCCCACGGCTTCGAACATTTCTATGGAAACGATCGCATCAAAAGGCTTGCCTGAATACTGCGCAGGCAGGTCGCGATAGTCCTGGTAGCGCAGCTCCACGTTGTCGACCAGACCGGCCTGAAGCATGCGACGCTGACCCCAGACCAGTTGCTCGCGCGACAGAGTCACGCCGGTGACCTGGGCATCAAACTCTTGCGCAGCCGTTTCAGCTAGGCCGCCCCAGCCGCAGCCGATTTCAAGCAAGCGCTGGCCGGGCTGAAGCTGCACCTCATTCAGCGTGCGTCTGAGTTTGGCTTGCTGGGCTTCTTGCAGATCTGCCTGGTGCAGAGATTCGCCGGTTCGTCTCTCGAACCAGGCTGCGCTGTAGCTCATGCCAGGGTCCAGCCAAAGGCGGTAAAAATCGTTGCCCAGGTCGTAATGGGCATGGATGTTTCTGGCGCTTCCGGCCCGCGTATTGCGTTGCAGCAGATGGCGCAGCCGGTAGCCTAGCCTGCCCCACCAGCTGCCGTAGACCAGGCTTTGAACATGGTCGCGGTTAGTCATGCAAAGCCGGAGCAAAGCTGCCAGGTCCGGGCTGTCCCACTCGCCGGCGATATAGCCCTCGGCTAGGCCGATATCCCCCGATTTCAGCGTGCGTTCCAGCGCTTGCCAGTTGTGCAGCACGCAATGCGCGTCTGCAGCGCCCGATGGCATCCGGGGCAAGTGCAGCAAGTGTCCGTCGGGTTGCTCCAGGTTTAGCTGCCCGTGCGGCAGACGTTCGAGCAGGTTCAGCACACGGCGTGCCCTCGCAGGAATGCGATGCGGCGCTGCGGCAGAGGAGCTCAGCAAAGAGGCGGCGGTAGTGTTCATCGTGTGACGAAGCGCTTGGGCTCGGAGGGTTTGCCATGGAACGGCACGCGTTTTGCCCAAAGGCGCAGCGCTTGCCAGTGGATGCGGACGATGACACCCAGCGTCATCAAAGGAGTTCCGAAAAAGGCGCGGCGCACGGTGCTTACATCCAGTGGGTGCAGCACACCGCCCACGCTGGTTTGCAGCAGAGGGCCATCTTCGTCATGTAGGTCTACGCGCGCCAGGGTGCGGTCTTCGCTGCGCTCGAAGCGAAAGTGGTACTCGCCCTGCACTTCGCAGAACGGCGAGACATGGAATTGCTTGTGTGCCACCTGCTCTGTGCCCCAGGCCAGATCCGGTCCTGCCAGCAGATAGGCATGGCGCTCGCCAAAGGTGTTGTTGACCTCGGCCAGCACGGCAGCCAGCGAGCCATCGGTGCGGTGGGCATACCAGAAGCTCACGGGCTTGAACACATAGCCCAGCACGCGCGGGAAAGTGTGCAGCCAGACTTCACCATCGGCATCTTCAATGCCTTCGCTGTGCAGCAGATGCTCGAACCAGGCCAGCGCATCGGTCCCGCCCTCACCGTGGTCGCGGTCATAAAAGCTCAGCCAGCCGCGCCGGTTGCGCCTGAGCACGGCGTCCGGCTGCGAGCGCAGGCTGCGAAGGGGCAGCAGCAGGAAGTAGCCCGGATAGCGAAACACATGCTCCACCGGCCGCAGGCGGTGGTGCCAGACATGGCCAAAGCCGATGAGTGGACGGGCAGTCATGCAACCCCCTCAAAGGCGGTGCTGACAGGTAGCGCCCGCAAGGCATGCAGCAAGTTGTCGGCCGCTTCCAGGCCAGAGCGCAGGCCGTCCTCATGGAATCCGTAGCCGCACCATGCACCGCAAAACCAGGTTCGGCGCTGGCCTTGCAGAGTGCTCACCTTGCCTTGCGCCTCAATGGCCGCTAAGTCGAACACCGGGTGGCTGTACGCTATGCGCGCATGAACTTGGCTGTCATCAATGGGTCGCACCGGATTCAGTGAAACCATCAGGGGCTGCTGCCATGGCAGGGACTGCAGGCGATTGAGCAGATAGTGCAGGCAGACGCCGGCCTGATCCTGCCCGGGGTTGGCCGCGCGTTCGTAGTTCCAAGCGGCCCAGGCCGCTTCACGGCGCGGCAACACGCTGGCATCGGTATGCAGCACGGCTTGGTTGGGTTGGTAGCGAATCGCGCCCAGCACGCTGCGCTCCTGCGGTGTGGCATCGCTGTCCAGCAGCTTCAGAGCCTGGTCGCTGTGGCAGGCCAGAACCACGGCGTCGAACTGCTCCGTGCCGTGCGCCGTCTGCAGCAGCACGCCCTGCTCCATGCGGTGCAAGCCCAGCACGGGTGAATTCAGTCGTGCCTCGTGGCGGCCGTCCTGCTGCAGCGCAGCCACCATGCGCCGCACGTACTGACGTGAGCCGCCGCGCACCGTGTGCCACTGCGGCCGGTCCGTGATCTGGATCAGGCCGTGGTTGTGGCAAAAGCGGATCAGCGTGGCCACGGGAAAACAAAGCATCTGATCCGTAGGGCAGGACCAGATGCAGCCCATCATGGGCAGCAGATAGTCTTGTCGGAAGGCGGCTCCAAAGCCGTGCTCGTCCAGAAAAACTTCTATAGAGCTGCGTAACTGAACTTCATTGCCTTCTTGGGCAATACGCGTGGCCAGGCGGTTGAAGCGCAGGATCTCGGCCAGCATCTTCAGAAAACGAGGCCGCAGCAGATTGCGGCGCTGGGCGAACACGCCGCCCAGCGAGCTGCCGCTCCACTCCAGGCCCGCACCGCCATCGGCCTGCGGCACCTGCACCGAAAATGACATCTCAGCTGCCGCCGTGGGCACCTGCAGCTCCTCAAACAAGCGGGTCAGCAGCGGATAGGTACGGTGGTTGAACACCAGGAAGCCCGTGTCCACGCCCTGACTAACCCCGTCCAGCGTCATGTCGACGGTGTTGGCATGGCCGCCAAAATAGCTGCCCGCCTCCAACAAGGTCACGCTATGCCGGCCCGATGTGCCGGCCAGCCGCCGTGCTGCGGCCAGACCCGAAATCCCCGACCCGATGACTGCAATGCGATGCATGGGAGCGTCTTTCTTGGTTGAATCAATCAACCAGACTACAGAGATCAAACTGTGAACTAATGAGTTCAAACTATAGACCAAACATATCCACTTTGCACTATCTAGTATCAGATATGACCTGCGATGTCTAAAATGGGCTCATGACAAGCCGCACCTCCATCAAAGAACAGATACAGCGCGTGCGCGAGCAGGCCATCGTGACGGCCGTCAATCGGCTGTTGGCCACCAAGGGCTACGACGCCATGACGGTGGATGAGGTCGCAGCCGAGGCCGGCATGGCCAAGGCCAGCCTGTACAAGCTGTTCACCTCCAAGGAGGAGCTGGCGGGGGCCGCCATGGTCGGAGTGCTGGACCGGGCCCTGGCCTTTGTGGATGGCTTGCGCGGCGAGGCCGCTCAGGCTGCCGAGACCGGAACGCCCATTCGCCCGCTGGACCAGCTCAAGGCTGTGACATGCTGGGCCATGCAGACTCAACTGGAAGGCCAGATGCCTTCCCTGCCCGCGCAGAACTCCAACCTCAGTGCCTCGCTGCAATCCAACGACGCCTATATGGACCGGTTGATTTCGCTGAGCAACCGCCTCAGTATCTGGATCACCGAGGCCCAAATCAGCGGCCAGCTGCAGCCCACGCTGCCGGCCGAACTGGTGCTCTACACGCTGTTTGCGCGCGCCTGCGATCCCGTGGTGGCCCTTCTCAAGGAATCGGGCCAGTACACGCATACGCAAATCATCGACTGGGTGTCGAGCACGACCTTTGGCGGATTGGCTGTACCGGGGCAGACAAGCCAACAACCTTAGTTTGGCCAAGGCTTGGCGGTAGGAAAACTGAACTCAGCTCTTAGCGAGCCGTTCAAGCCAAGCATGAACCCCTGAGGCTCAGGACTCCATCATTACCGGCCCGCCCTTGCTCAAGGCCCGCTGGTATGCGGGACGGGCCTGCATACGTTCGCGGTAGGCGATCAGATGAGGCCAAGCGGCTTCATTACCGCCGCGAGTCAAAGCAGCTTCAACGGCAAAGCTCATCTGGAAGTCGGCCATGCTCAAATGCTCACCAGCGAACCAGCGATGACTTGCCAGGTGATCTTCCATAAAGGCCAAGGCGGTCTGCACGTTGGGCGCAATGAGTTTTTGCTGCACCTTGCCGCACAGCTCGCGAGCTACCGGGCGCACGAAAAATGGCATGGGCTGGTTCGGGATGGTGTCAAAAACCAGTTTCATCACCAGCCAATTCATGAGTGAACCCTCGGCATAGTGCATCCAGAAACGGCACTGGCGGTGCTCTACTGTTCCACGCAACGGCTCCAGGTGCGACAGCTCCATCGGAGCCTGATTGCCATAGCACTCAATGAGATATTCGATGATGGCGCCAGACTCGGCGACCACGGTGTCGCCGTTGCTGATAACCGGCGATTTTCCCAGTGGATGGACGCGCTTGAGCTCGGGTGGTGCCAAGTGTGTGTGGGGATCGCGCTTGTAGTGGCGCAATTCATAAGGAACGCCAAGTTCTTCAAGCAGCCAGAGGACGCGCTGAGAGCGCGAGGTTTCAAGGTGATGAACGGTCAGCATGGGCAGTCTTCCTAGAAGCGGAGCCCGCTTTGCGCAGCCAGCGCATCAAGGCTCCAAGCAGTGGTAATTTTTCATATAACTCTTCAGCCGTATCCCAGTAGTCACGGTGCTGGCTAACGCGGCCTTGGGCATCAAAACACAGCAGTGTGGCCCCGTTGATGCATTGATCAATACCGGGCCGCCAGCGTTGCAATCGAAAGTGAAACTCCCATGCCAAAAAGGCCTGCTGGCCCTGCACCAGCTTCTGCGTGACTATGAAATGCGGGTTCTGCAAGGTGTCAAACATGTGATCGAAGATACCGGCAATAGCCGGAACCCCACGAACATCGTTGAATGGATCCTTGAAGTGCGCGTCTGCTGCATAAAACGTATCAAGTTGCCTGATGAGATCCGGTGTGAGCTGCTCATACAGCTGAATAAGTCGGTCCACGGCAGCATTCATATCTGTTGAGGTAGAAGGCAAATCGGCAGTCATTGGACCCAGTATCTCTGCTTGAGGAAAAGAAGCTTTTGATTTCTCTGATCAGGTCACACAAGAGCTTGCTTCTTGGCTAGCTCCCAAAGCGCTTCGGCCTTATCCGACATCTCTGCACGTTGCCTGTACATACGTATCTCCACCGGTATATTCCACGCCTTTGGACCAGCGCCTACCAAGGTTCCATTGGCCAGTTCCAGCTCTATCAGTGATTGGGGAAGCCAGGCAATGCCTCGCCCCTCCAAAGCCATGGTTTTCAGCAGCACGGCGTGGTGCGCGGTAAAGACCTCTTGAAGATCGGACTCGGATGTGCTCCTGCCGGTCTTGGGCATATTGGGCCGCAGCAGCGTCCTCATGATTCGCCCAAGGCCTGAGTCCTGGCTATACGCCAGCACGGGTACCGGCGGTGCATTGCCAATCGCGTGCAAGGCTTTTCCCATGGTTCCGTCTGGATGCGGTACACACACTGGCAGAAGCATGTCTCTGCCAAGCAAGAGCATGGGGTACTCTTGTTCGTCCAGTCTTCCCGGAACATTGGCATGCCCATGGCAAAGCACGAATTGCACCCGCCTTTGGAACATCAGAAATTCGCAGCTGCGAGAGCTGTCCGACATGGTCTGTAACGAGCCTATGTGCAGCCTTGATTCGATTTCAGCAAGCCAGCGGGGAAAGAACGTCAACGACAGAACATGCGTTGCCGCAAACCGCAAAGTGGACTCTTCCTGGTTGTGCGCCGCCAGGGCCTTGATTCTGGCTGCCTCAAGGTCTCCGAGCACGCCTTCCAGCAGTGGCAAGAAGCGCTGACCGGCAGCCGTCAGCGCTGCTGGATGAGCACTTCGGTCAAATAAATCGACTCCTACCCACTCCTCAAGTCCACGAATGTGGCGACTGAAAGCCGGTTGAGCGATGGCTCTAACCTCGGCAGCACGGGAAAAGTTTCCGCTTTCAGCAAGGGCAATAAAGTCTTCAAGCCACTCTAAATCGAGGTTGCGATTACCAGGTCCCATGCTCTGCGCTCGTAGTGTTCTATGAACTAGATAGTTGTATGCATTTCTAGTATTGGTGCTGATTTGCACTCTGAGAAATGATGGAGTCTCAGATCAACAAAGCCAACGCTCGGAGACTATACATGCCATCGATTTCCAACTACAAGGGGATCATCCCCGCGATTTCTTGTCCATTCACGCCTGATCACAAGATCGATGAAGCGGCACTGCGCAAGCTTGCATCCTGGCTTGCGGGCCATGACGGCGTCGTCGCCATCATGACCAATGGGCACACTGGCGAGGTTTTTTCACTGACGCCCTACGAGCGCGCCGAAGTCACCCGCATCGTTGCTGACGAACTTAAAGGGCGCCTGCCAGTCATCTCATCCATCGTGTGCGAAGGCCTGGCTGAAGCAGCCGAGCATGCACGGGCCGCCAAAGAAGCTGGCGCTGTAGCACTGGATGTCATGCCTCCTCACCACTGGCTGCGGTTTGGTTTCACTTCTGAGCATGCCCTGCAGTACTTCGAAGCCATTCACAAAGCAGCACCCGGCCTGGATCTGGTGTGCCACGTATATCCGGCCTGGACGCGCGCCTCTTACTCTTCCCAGCTGCTCGCGCAGCTGGCCAAGTTGCCCTATTTGCAAGCCTTCAAGGTCGGCCAGCGCGACATGAATAAATATGCCCGCGACATTCAGGCTATCCGCGAAGCAGATGCCAGCAAGGCCATCCTGACATGCCACGACGAATACCTGCTGGCTTCCATGGTGCAGGGTGTGGATGGCGCCTTGGTCGGTTTCGCCACGTTCATTCCTCAACTGATCATCGATTTGTGGAATTCCGTAAAGGCTGGTGATCTGAAAAAGGCCATGGAAATTCAGGCTGTGATCACCCCACTCAAGGATGCCGTCTACGGCAGCGGCGAGCCGACTGGCGAGGCCCATGCCCGCATGAAGGGCGGCATGTACCTAGCTGGTGTGATTGATGACGCCACCGTGCGCCCACCGACCGAAGCGCCGAATGAACAGGAGACGGCAGCCCTGCGCGCTGCCGTAGCACAGGCGGGCCTGCTCAAGCGCTGATAGCGGATTCGTTTGCCGTGGCGCACAAAGACGCCACGGCCATGGACTTTCCTAAAAAACGACAGGAGACAAAGAACATGCAACGCAAAAGTTTCATCAAGCTTGCCGTGAGTGTTATCACCATGGCCGTCGCCAGCTTGGCCGCAGCACAGGCCTACCCTAGCAAACCCGTGAAGGTCGTGATCCCATTTCCGCCGGGCGGCACATTGGACACTGTAGGGCGACAGCTGGCACAAAAGCTCAGCGAACAGATGGGCCAGCCATTCATCATTGAAAACCGTCCTGGCGGTAATGGCGTGATAGGCGGTGATGTCGTGGCAAAGGCTGCGGCGGACGGCTATACCCTGCTCTTCAACGCCTCCACTTTCACCACCGCACCCATGACAATGAAGTCTGTGTCTTATGCGGTGGAAAAAGACTTTACTCCTGTGGCACTGGTCGCCAAAGCGCCACTATCGGTTGCGGTCAACAAGCGATTGCCCATCACGGACATCAAATCGCTGATCTCCTATGCGAAGGCCAATCCAGGAAAAATGTCTTTTGCGGTGGGCTCCATTGGCTCTGCTGGGCACCTGTCCACCGAGCTCCTGAAGCGTGCAGGCAAGCTGGACTATCTGATCGTCCCCTACAAGGGAACCGCACCAGCTTTTCAGGACTTGATTGGTGGCCAGATCGACGGCTTCATCGACCCCATTCTTGGTTCATTGCAATATCACAAGAGCGGAATGCTGCGCGTTGTGGCCGTGACCTCGGCTGAGCGTGCTGCAAGCCTGCCAGATGTACCCACCGTGGGCGAGACTATTCCTGGCTTTGAGTTCTACAGCTGGTATGGGCTGTGGGGTCCGGCCAAGCTGCCTGCCGACATCAGCAAAAAGCTCAATGCCGAAGTCAACAAAGCGCTGTCTGGCGACATGAAAGAGAAGCTCAAAGAGCAAGGCATTCTGGCCACGACTGGTACGTCCGAAGACTTCGCTAAATTTCAGAAGATGGACATGGAGCGTTCCCAGAAGATCGTGACCGAAGGGAAGATCCGTGTCGAATGATGCGAAACAATTGCACGCCGTCGTCACCGGCAGCAGTGGCGGCATCGGCAAAGCCATCTGTGAAGAGCTGTTAACTGCTGGCTGGCGCATCACCGGTGTCGATCTGTCGCCAGCAACGATAGAACACAGATCTTTCACCCATCAGCCACTGGATCTCAGCAACCACGAGCAGACACGTACGGTGGTGGCTGGTCTTGCCAACGTCGATGCTCTAGTGCACGCAGCGGGAGTACTTCGAGTGGGTGAGCTTGGAAAGCTGGATGCCAAAGCCGGTGAGCTGATGTGGAAGTTGCATGTAGACGCGGCATCTCAACTGGCTGACGCCTTGGTCCCGGCAATGGCCGAGCGCGGCTTCGGTCGCGTGGTCTTCATAGGCAGCAGAGTTGCCCAGGGCTTGCCAGGACGCGGCCAGTACGCAGCCACCAAAGCGGCGGTGATTGCCATGGCCCGCAGCTGGGCCGTGGAAGTGGCGCCAATGGGCGTCACGGTGAACGTCGTCTCTCCCGGCGCTACGGCCACGCCCATGCTCAAAGATCCTGCCCGCTCAGGCAGTGCTCCACGTATGCCGCCCATGGGCCGCTTGATAGAGCCCAGAGAGATCGCCTCGCTGGTCAGCTACCTGCTGTCACCCGCAGCAGCGGCAATTACCGGCCAGAACCTCAACATCTGCGGCGGATCGTCCCTGTCGCAATGAACATCAACGTGTACCGAGAAAAATCAATATGAAAATCGTCAACATCATCGAGTCGACGCGCCCAATCAAGTCCGACATTCGTAACGCCTACATTGACTTCTCCAAGATGACCCTCAGCCTTGTGGCTGTGGTGACGGACGTGATCCGCGATGGCAAGCCGGTCATTGGCTACGGATTCAACTCCAATGGTCGTTATGGGCAAGGTGCCCTGATGCGCGATCGCTTCATCCCCCGTGTTCTCGAAGCTGATCCTGCCACTCTGATTGATGAGAGCGGCGAGAACCTGGACCCCCACAAGATCTGGGCCTGCATGATGACCAATGAAAAACCAGGTGGTCATGGCGAGCGATCGGTGGCGGTCGGCACCATCGACATGGCGATTTGGGATGCAGTCGCAAAGATCGAAGGCAAGCCACTGTTCCAGTTGCTGGCGGAGCGTTACGGCAACGGCACGCCCAATCCTCGCGTTTTTGTGTATGCCGCCGGGGGCTACTACTACCCCGGAAAGGGCTTGGACAAGCTCAAGCAGGAAATGGAAAGCTATCTTGCGCGCGGCTACTCGGTCGTGAAAATGAAAATTGGCGGTGCCAGCATTGCCGAGGATTGCGAACGTATCGAATCGGTGCTGAAAATACTGGGTCCTGGAAAGCAACTGGCCGTTGATGCCAATGGCCGCTTCGACCTGAAGACAGCTATTGACTATGGCAAGGCGCTCTCACAGTACTCTCTGTTTTGGTACGAGGAAGCCGGTGACCCTCTCGACTATGAGTTGCAGGCAAAGCTGGGCGAGGTCTACAAGGGCCCTATGGCCACAGGTGAGAACCTGTTCTCGATGCAGGATGCTCGCAACCTGATCCGCCATGGTGGCATGAATCCTGAGCGCGACTACCTGCAGTTCGACTGTGCCTTGAGCTATGGCTTGGTGGAGTACCTGCGCACGCTGGATATGCTCAAGGAAAACGGCTGGTCCCCAAGCCGCTGCATTCCACATGGCGGACACCAAATGTCACTCGCCATTGCGGCCGGCCTGGGCCTGGGCGGCAATGAAAGCTACCCAGATCTTTTCCAGCCTTACGGCGGCTTCCCGGATGGTGTCAAGGTCGATAACGGCTATGTGACGCTTCCCCCGCTCCCCGGCATCGGATTCGAAGGAAAGTCTGATCTGATCAAGGAAATGCTGGCGCTGACACGCTGAATCAATACAGCATGATCTGCTTGGTTTCCAAGAGGTCTTGTAAAACAGGTGGACCGCTTCCTATGCAACAAAACAAACATGGTTTGTTTATCGGGCCAGGAGCGGTCCAAGTGCGTTGCGCGACCAGTGGCTGTCAAGAAGCCGCCGTTTTCCTGGCATAACTGCCACGTCAGCAATGCTGCGAGCCGACTGGCACAATAAAGGCATGAGATTTCTCCACACCATGCTGCGCGTTGGCAATCTCCAGCGCTCTATTGATTTTTATACCACTGTCATCGGTATGCAGTTGCTGCGTACCTCTGAAAATACAGAGTACAAGTACTCGCTGGCCTTTCTGGGCTTCGATGGCGGTAACCCCGCACAGGCAGAGATTGAGCTGACCCATAACTGGGACACCGAGAGCTATGACATGGGCACGGCCTATGGGCATATCGCTCTGGGCGTGCCAGACGCTTATGCTGCTTGCGAGAAGATCAAGGCCGCTGGCGGCAATGTGACGCGTGAAGCAGGTCCCGTCAAAGGCGGCAGCACGGTGATTGCTTTTGTGACGGACCCCGATGGCTACAAGATTGAATTAATCGAGCGCAAAGACGATCAGGTTTCAGGCACTGGTCTGCGTTAAGCGGCTCTCTTGACCTTTCTGACCTTTTGAATGAGCGGCACTTTGGGGCCGCTTTTTTACGCCTGTTGTATTTGTCGACAAGTCCTATCGTCCAAATGCAGGTTTCGTGATATTGAGCCTTGTTTGAAGAATCACCGTTCATAAAACCAATGAGGAGACAAACAATGAGCGATTTGGTTCTGGTGCAGATACAGCAGCGCTTGCAGCGCCTTGAAGATCTTCAGGCCATACAGGCGCTTAAATCGCAGTATTTGCGTGCCTGCGACCGTAAGCAGCCTGATGCGATGCGTGAATGCTTTGTAGCGCATGGCGCAGTGATTGAGGCGGATGGATTTCCGGCTTTTACCAGCCGCGATGGCTGGGTGGAGACCTTCACCAAGCTGGCCGTGGAGAACCCCGCCATTCAGGACATGCACCACGGGCACAACCCGCAGATCAGCTTTACGGGGCCAGATCAGGCCATAGGCCTGTGGGATCTGGATTTCTGCCAGGTCAATGTGAAGGAGCGCACCATCGTCAATCTCTCGGGCCAATACACCGACGAGTACGAGCGGATGAATGGACGCTGGCAGATTCGCAGCATGCGCTTTCAAAGAGGCTCTTTTGTGATGCGTCAGGTTGATGCGGATGGCGCGGAGAAGGTGCTGGCGCTGGGTGAGCCGCCTGCTGCGGGGTTTATTGAGAACAGCTGAGCGACTGGGTTAAACGCCCACGCAAATGAAGTACGCCCGATGCAGCGCAAGCCGTATCGGGCTCTTTACTGAACTGTGAACCGCGCAGGCGCAACAAAGGCGTTGCTTTTACGCTCTGAATTTGTGCTTTGACCCAGGACAAGTGCACCGCCAGCGATGTGGCGCGTTATACATGAGGTTCATTCAGCTTTAAAGCCAATTTGGGGAGTTTTCATGTCCACCCTGCCCTTGTTCAACACATCCATGCGTAACGCAGATCAGATGCTGGAGCAAACTCTGGCGCAATGGGGTGGCGATGGGGATTTGTGGGTCTTTGGCTATGGCTCATTGATCTGGAGGCCTGATTTTGAGTTTAGTGAACGCCACGCAGGCCATGTCCACGGCTGGCACCGTGCTCTCAAAATGTGGAGCACCATCAACCGCGGCACGCCGCAGACTCCGGGCCTTGTGTTTGGCATGCTCTCTGGCGGCAGTTGTCAGGGCATGGTGTTTCGCATTCCGCGTGCTGAGGCAGATACGGTGATGCGCAAGCTTTGGCAGCGCGAGATGCCCAATGCCGTCTATGACCCACGCTGGCTGCCTTGCAAAACGGTGAACGGGCCGGTGAAGGCTTTGGCGTTCACGCTGTCGCGCCAAAGCCCGCACCACACGGGTGAGCTGGCGCCGGAAGATTACCGCCGTATTTTTTCGCAGGCGCAGGGCATTTATGGAACGACGCTGGACTATGCGCAGGCCACATTTGATGAGCTGCAGCGGCTGGGCATTGATGACAAGGCCTTGAAGCGCCTGCTGGCTTATGCGGAGTGCCGCCATGCCCAGAACCAGCAGAAAACGCAGTCGCTTGCTATTTGAAACATAGCTGCTTGCGCTTTCGCTGATTGGGCTGCGAGGCAAAATGGCTTGAAACTTTGGGCCACTTCGGCACAATAAGCTTTTTGATTGCTGGAGAGATTGCCATGTCCCCGAACCGTGTTGCCGCCCTCTTTTCTCGCCCTGTCTGGACGGGTCTGACGCTCGCAGCCACCTTGGCCCTGACGGCTTGTTCAACAGCCAGCAACACAGCCGCGCCCTCCTTTGCAGCTGAACCTGCTGCAGCCAAGAGCAAGGGCGTGCAATCCATCGCGCGGCTGGCTTCGACCAAGGGAAGCCAGGTCACAGGAACGCTGCAGTTCTTTCCGCTGGCTGAAGGTGGTGTTCGCGTGCAGGGACGTGTGGAAGGGCTGGCGCCGAACTCCGAGCACGGTTTTCACATCCATGAAAAAGGCGATTGCTCCAGCGGCGACGGCCTGAGCGCTGGCGGCCACTTCAACCCTGCGCAGCAGGCACATGGCAAGTTTGGTGACAGCAAGGCCCATCATCTGGGTGATCTGCCCAGTCTGGATGCAGATACACAAGGCGTTGCCACTATCGATTTTGTGAGCAAGAGCCTTACTCTGGACCGAGGCAGCAACGGCATTCTGGGCCGTTCTTTGATCGTGCATAACGATCCCGACGACTACACCACTCAGCCCACCGGCAACTCTGGCGCTCGCTTGGCTTGTGCGGTGATTGAACGCGGCGCGTAAGCAGATTTTTAGCTTCAATGCCTTGATCCCCCCCCTGCGCCCCTGCTTCAGGGGCTTTTTTTATGGCTGCGAGCAGGATTTTTTACTGGCGTTCTTGCCAGATTTTGCGAGCCTGCTCCAAGGTCTGCATCGTGTCCACATCGAGCACGCAGCCGATGTCATCGCACACCCAGCGCTTCAGTTGCTGATTTTCTGCCGCTTTGCGGACGATGGCGGATGCGCCTTGATCGCCACTCAACTGCATCAGCGCCTGCGCAGCGGCACGGCTGAAGGCGACGGGGTGGCCTTTCAGACCCTCTTGGGCTTGGTTGATAGCTGGATCCGCGGCTTGATAGAAAGGCTGAATGACTTGCAAAACGCCATCGCCCGCATCAGCGCTCAAAAGCTGCAAAGCCAGTGTTTTGAGCGTCTGGGGCTGCATCAGCGGCAGATCAGCTGGCAAGATCAGCCAGCCATTGGCGCTGGCTGTGGCTTTCACGGCAGCGGCAATGCTGTCGCCCATGCCGGGGTGTGGGCCGTATTCGACATGCCAGGGCAGGCCTGAGGCCTGAACAGTGGCCAGAGTCGTCTGCAACACGGTTTGCTGGCCCAGCATAGCTTGCAGCTTGTGCGTAGTGCCGCCCGAAGCGAGAAAGCGCTCTCCCCTGCCTGCGGCGAGAACCAGCACGCAGGGCTGCTCTAGGTTGATGGGAGGGCTGACCAAAACTTCTTGCTGCATATTGCGGTTAAGCATAACGCTGGCTTTGGCTGCGCGGCAGAATGTGGGGCATGAGCCGACTATCTTCTTCCATTGCCGATCTGCGCAAAAGCTACGAGCGCGCAGAGCTGAGCGAATCCGCCTCCAACGCTAACCCATTGAAGCAGTTTGACCAATGGCTGCAAGAAGCCGTGAGCGCCGAGGTTCCCGAACCTAACGCCATGACCGTGGCCACTGTGGGCGGCGACATGCGCCCCAGCACGCGGATTGTGCTGATCAAAGGCTATGACGAGCGCGGCATCGTCTGGTACACCAATTACGACAGCCGCAAGGGCCAGCAACTGGCGGGTAACCCGTTTGCTGCGCTGCAATTTCACTGGGTAGAGCTTGAGCGCGTGGTGCGAATTGAAGGCCGCGTGGAAAAAGTCAGCGATCAGGAAAGCGACGCTTACTTTGCCAGCCGCCCTTTGGATTCACGCATTGGCGCCTGGGCCAGCCCCCAGAGCCAGATCATCAGCGGCCGTGGAGTGCTGGTGGCCAATGCTGCCAAATACAGCGCCCAGTTCTTGCTGAATCCTCCTCGCCCGCCGCACTGGGGCGGTTTTCGACTGGTGCCCGACCGCTGGGAATTCTGGCAAGGCCGCAAGAGCCGTCTGCATGATCGCCTGAGCTACCGTGAGGATGGACAGAACTGGATTCGTGAGCGTCTGGCGCCCTGAGATCGTTGGTATGCGTTCGGGCATCTATCTCTAGATTGATGCTGAGAAGGCTGGTTTCATGACGAAATCGGCCCTCTCCCCTGATTAACTAACGGGTGGTTTGTTCTTTATCTGTTTTTAAGGACTCAAATGAATTTCATGTAAGTTACATTGGATGAATTAATAAAGAATAGAAATCACGCAATGACGGATGCTCAGACAAAGCTCTTACCCAATGGGCAGACAGTTTTTAGAGACTGGCTGGAGCATGAAGGCAGCAAGAGCTGGGATGCGCTGGATACCTCCCCTGACGGCAACTATGAAAAGGTCTGGCAGGCCTGGCTCTGGCATTTGAGTGGAGAAGCTTATGCCGAAGACAAGGCTCGCCAGCCCTCTTGCGCCCATGAACCCAAGGACTGGCATCAGGCCACTGCGGTGGATGTGCAGCATTTTCTGCAGATTCGAGATGGGCAGCGGGCGCATCACCACCCCGAGCGCAAGATCAGCCCGGTGACCCGCAGGCGTTACTGGCGGCTGCTGGAGCGCATCTACGATCACGCCATGGAGCATGGCTGGATTCACACAAACCCAGCCACGGGGCTTGAGCCCATTGATCGCCCGCCTTCAGAAGATGGCAAAGGCCACTGCCTGCCTCCCCTGCTCTGGCAATCTTTGCCGCGCCACTTTCCGCAGGCCGATGGTTATCAGAATGCGCGTGACCGGGCGATTGTCGTGCTGCTGTATGAAATGGCATTAGCCCCTGAAGAAGTACGTGCGCTGCTCTGGAAGGATTTACGCTGTAGCGCAGAGCTGGCTTGGGACACCACATCTAAAGAGATAGCAGATACCCCGCCTGCACTGCCCCGCTTCTTGCGGATTGACGGCGGCCGGGCCGCACAGCAACGACTGCTTGAGCTGCCTGAATCCGTCGCCAAAGCACTGCTGGACTGGCGGCGGTTCAGCGCTGCACAGCGCGGGCCGACGGTGGTGCATGGCGATCACATCGTGTTTTATTCACGCCGGGGCGGTGAATTGTCTGTACGCATGCTGTTTCATGTGGCTTCACAAATCATTCAGCGCGCACACGAAGCGCAGACTGAGGACAGCCAGAAGTCTCCCCTGCAGCGCGTGGGCCCGCAGGTGCTACGCAATACCGCCATTGTTCAGTGGCTGCGCGCAGGTGTGCCAGAGCTGGAAGTCATCGCCAGAATTGGCGTGAACAGCACAAGAGCCCTGCGCCATTTGCAACACTATCTATAGCAGGTAGCCCAAGCTAGACAAGGGCTACCTGCTAATCAGATCCTGAAAATGCTTAGAAATCCATTCTCAGCCCCACCACCAGATTGCGGCCTGTCAACGGCGCTGTGGTCTTGATGAATGAGGTGGCGGCGTAAGCCAGGCGGTTGGTCAGGTTCTGGCCCTTGACATAGAACTGCCACTGATTGCCCCCGCTTTGCCACTGGTAGCTTGCGCCCAGGTTCAGCATGCCGTAGCCAGCGGTCTGGGTTTCGTATTGAGCCGTACGGTTCTGGCGCAGCACCTGCGTCCATTCCGCAGAGGCATCCCACTTGGCGACTCGCGCATTGACACGCAAACCAGCTCGCAGCGCAGGAATGCGCGGCAAGGCCGAGCCATCTTCCAGTCGGGCGCGCACGCCATCGCCAAAAACCGTCACGCTCAGATCACGGTTGAGGCGCTGGGTGAGTTTCGCTTCCCAGCCGGTAAAGCGCGCATCGCCCTGCGTGTATTGCAGCAGTTGCAGGCCTTCATGCGCATCGAGCGTGGCGCCGTAGATATAGCCTTTGATGCGGTAGTGATAGGCGTTGAGCTTCCAGCTTGTATCGCCAGCAGTCTTGGCAAGGCCCAGGTCCAGTGCCTGCGAACGCTCTCGGGACAGGTTGGGGTTGCCAATTTCATAAGTCGCCGTCGCCATGTGCAAGCCGTTGGCAAACATTTCTTCGGCCGTAGGCATGCGGCTGCCGCTGGTGAACGAGGCTGTGGCGCTGTAGCCGGGCTGGAATTTCCAGACCGTTCCCAGCGATGCCGATGTAGCGCTGTGGCTGCGGCGTTCGTTGCTCAGTTCGGCCTCCACGCGCTGGCGGTCATGGCGCAGAGCGCCTTGAAAGCTCCAGTCCTGCCAGCGATATTCTTCGAGCAGGTACAGGCTGTTGCGCTGGGTATCGGTGGGCTGCACATAGGCTTCTTCACCGGTAGCACTGAAGCGGCGCTTGAGCGTCTGTAGTCCCAGCGTGCCACGCCATCCAGCAATTGGTTCGTGCTCCATTTCCAGGCGCAGGTCATGGGCCTTGTTTCTGAACTGGGTGGCCACGCTGCCGTCTTCAATTTCATCGTGGCGATAGTTGGTCAAGCCACCACGAACGCGCAGTGCTGCAATGCCCGCCGTGGGCTTGCGCCATTCGCCGCGCAGATCCCAGCGCTCGCTGGTCAGATCGACCACCGGTACGCTGCTGCTTTCGGCGTGATCGTGGTCATGGCCCTCACCGTCATGCCCATGGTCGCCGCAATGCAGATGATCGCCATGGGCGTGGCAGCCTTCAAAGCTGTGCTGATGACCGGGCAAGCCATACTTGGCCTGCTGGCGCGTATAGGCCAGACCCAGATAGCCCTGACTGCCCACCCAGGACAGCCCCACGCTGCCGGTGTTGCCACGGCTGAAGCTGCCCGGCACCTTGTTCTGGCCCCAACCGCTGCCCACACGGTAGTCGCCCGCATTGCGGGCCACCCCTTCGGCATGCAGCACCAACTGGCCGTTATCGTTTTTGAGCGGAGTCGCCGTTGTCAAAGAGAACGCACCGGCCGACATGCCTGCCGCCGTACCGGCCTGCACTTCGGCCGAACCTTCCACGCCCTTCTCGGGCACGCGGGTGGGAATCTTTCCATCCAGCACATTGACCACGCCGCCCATCGCACCTGGGCTGTAAAGCAAGGCGGATGGGCCGCGCAGCACCTCGATCTGGCTGGCCAGCAAAGGCTCGGTGGTGACCGCATGGTCGGGGCTGATCGTTGATGCATCGAGAAGCTCGGAGCCATCGCTGAGGATGGAGACCCGCGCACCATCCATGCCGCGAATCACGGGGCGGCTGGCACCTGCGCCAAAGTGGCTGGCATTGATGCCGGGCTCGGCCGCCAAGGTTTCGCCCAAAGTGGCGGCGCGGCGCAGGCGCAGCTCTTCTTCACCCAGCACCTGCACGGGCGTGGCCATATCGCCTGCCGCCATGCCGGTGGCGGATACCGTGACCTCGCCCAAGCTGCTCTCTTGCTGCGCCAGAACCAAGGGGGAGCAGGCCAGCAGGCCCAGCCCGGTGCTCATGAGCACAGCGGTTTGGGTCGCCTTATGAAAACGACGAGGAGAAAATTTAGAAAAACGTTGAGACATCTCAGTTCCACCAACAACCGTGCGCACGCAGGCCATCATCAGCCACGTGAAATGCGCACGGAAATTTCAATCAAAACTGGCTCTAGCGCTTATGAAGCAAGCGCTATCAGCTATCAGTTTGGGAGTTGTGGGCGTCGATACTTCTTCATGCCAAAGCATGAAGCGATCTAAGCCATGGAGCTGAGAAGTGAGGGAGGCCCACGCGCATCGAACGGCGCGGCGAAGAAGATGACTCGCGGCTCAGGCGCAAATGGTTGCGGCAGCGCAGTCGCCGGAACGGGCGCCACAAAGGCCACCACGGCTGGCGGCCCGGCATAGCCATGATTGGCTTGATCAAGCAGCTGACATTCAGCCGGGCCGTGGCCCGCGAATAGCGCATGAACCCATGACAGATCGGAGGCACAGTCACTGCGATCAGTACTCGCACTGATGCAATCCGCCCCAGAACTGACTGTCGTGGCTTGCGTCAGCAGCGCCGTAGTCGCCGCTGCATGGCCCCAATGCGGGCCGTGAGCCGCGTTTTGCGTCGCCCCCGCATGCACTGCACGGTGCATCTGCCCCAGCGCGGGGCTCAGCACCATGGCCAGCGCTAGCAGGGTCGTGAGCCAACCCATGCTCCAGCGCATCATCCAGATTTCACGCAGGCTCACGCGAGCGTCAGCACGGGCTGAGCGGCGGTGAGTACGCTGGCGAATGGGGGAGGACAAGGTCTAAAGGGCTGAAAAAGGCCGGGAACTGCGAGTTGAAACGGAACCCAACGAAAGGTTGCAGAGTGTAGCAATGTCCTCGCTCAATCCTTGAGCCAGCGCGTGAAAGCCTTTTGAAACTTCTGCACCTTGGGGCCGACGACAAATGAGCAGTAGCCCTGATTAGGGTTCTGCAAAAAGTAGTCCTGGTGGTAGTCCTCTGCTGGCCAGTACTTTTGAATAGGCTCCACCTCGGTGACGACTGGGGCATCAAACGCTTTTTCGGCCTGCATTTCATCAAGCAGTGCACGCGCTGTGGCCGCCTGCTCGTCCGTCGTGGTGTAGATGGCGCTGCGGTATTGCGTGCCCACATCGTTGCCCTGGCGGTTGAGTGTGGTCGGGTCGTGCGTGCCAAAAAAGACCAGCAGCACATCGCGCAGGCTGATGACGGCCGGGTCGAACTCCAGCTTCACCACCTCCGCATGGCCGGTCTGGCCCGTGCAAATATCGTCGTAGCTGGGATGATCCAGGTGGCCATTGGCGTAACCGCTTTCCACATCAAGCACGCCGCGCACGCGATCGAAGACGGCTTCAGTGCACCAGAAGCAACCACCGCCCAGGTAAATGGTTTCCGCAGCCATCACACATTCCTTTTTGCTAAGACCCGGTAAGCGTAGCTCAAATCAACTACCCATTTTTACCAATGACAGCGATTGCAGCGCCGCTATGCTTCACAGCGCCCACTAAACTGCTTGCTGCTCTGCAATAAAAGGGCTGCGTCCCGGTCATAGGATGCAATTGACAGTTCTCCCCGCCTCAAATCACAACAAAATTTTGCCTCTGAGGGAAGTCACACCATGAAGCGTTCAGGGCGCTGGGCCGTGGGCCTGGTCGTTATCGGCCTGCTGGCCGTCTCTGGCTGGCGCGTTGCCGTCAATCAACAGCACAAAAAACAGGCGCTTCAGACCAGCGCAGCTCCGCTGGAGCTGCCGATTCAGATCGCCGCTCAAGAAGTGCTGAGAGTGCAGCCCCGCCAGCTTGCACTGACCGTGCCCATCAACGGCGCTGTGCAGGCGGTGAATTCTGCGGTGGTGAAGGCCTATGTGGCGGGCGAGCTGCGCGGGTTTACCGTGCGTGAAGGAGATAGCGTCAAAAAAGGCCAGCAACTGGCCCGGATTGATGCCACCGAGGCCGAGGCCCGCCTGCGCCAGGCGCAGCAGCAGGCCGATGCCTCCAGAGCGCAACTGTCCATTGCCCAGCGCAACCATGACAACAACGTCGCGCTGGTGCAAAAAGGCTTTATTTCCACCACGGCGCTGGTGACGTCTCAGGCCAATCTGGATTCGGCCCGCGCCAATCTGGCCGCGGCTCAGGCCGCTGCAGATGCAGCCCGCAAGGCGGTGACCGATGCCGTCATCACCAGCCCCATGAACGGCCAGATTGCCCAGCGTTTTGTACAAAATGGCGAGCGTGTGGGCATTGAAGCCCGCATTGTGGAGGTGGTGGATACCGGGCAGCTGGAAATCGTGGCCCAGCTGGCCCCGGCAGATTCGATACAGGTACAGGTCGGCCAGAGCGCCGAGCTGCAAGTGCCCGGCGCTGCGCAGGACATGGCGCCCATCAGCGCACAGATTGTGCGCATCAGCCCCAGTGCCCAGACCGGCTCGCGCACCGTGGCGGTGTACCTGAAGGTGTCAAGTGCGGCTAACAAAAACGATAGCAGTTTGCGCCCTTCCCTATTGCCCTCGCCCCAATTGCGCCCGGGCCTGTTTTTGCAAGGCCACATCATCAGCGGCAATGCCAGCCAGCTGGCCGTGCCTTTGAACGCTGTGCGCACCGACAAACCCCTGCCCTATGTACAAGTGCTGCAAAGCGGCAAATCAGCAGTGACGGCGGCATCGCAGGCAAGTCAGACCGAACTGCTCGTGGTTCACAAAACCGTAGAGCTGGGCCGCCGCACTTCATTTGAAGGTGCAACCTGGGTACAAGTGCTCAAAGGCTTGAATGCAGACGAACAGATTCTGGCTGGCACAGCAGGTGGCCTGCGGGAAGGCACGCTGGTAGAAGTGCAGACGGCGAAGACCGATGCTGCGCCCGCTGCCGAAACCACAGCCCCCAAAGCCGAGGGTCTGTAAATGTGGTTCACGCGTATCAGCCTGAAAAACCCGGTGCTGGCCACCATGCTCATGCTGGCCTTTGTGGTGCTGGGCGTGTTCTCTTACCAGCGGCTCAAGGTTGACCAGTTCCCCAATATTGAGTTTCCGGTGGTCGTGGTGACGGTGGCCTACCCCGGTGCCTCGCCCGAGATTGTGGAGAGCGAAGTCACCAAGAAAATTGAGGAAAGCGTTAACTCGGTTGCCGGTATAAACACCCTCACCTCGCGCAGTTACGAGGGAACCAGCGTCGTCATCATCGAATTTCAGCTGCATATCGATGGCCGCCGCGCCGCCGATGATGTACGCGAGAAGGTGGCGGCCGTGCGCCCCACGCTGCGCGATGAGGTGAAAGAGCCCCGCGTCATTCGCTTTGACCCGGCCAGCACCGCCGTATGGTCACTGGCCGTGCTGCCAGACCCCCATGCTCTGAATGGCCAAACTGCACCGGGCGGCCAGAGCGTGACGCCGCCCGATGCCATTGCCCTGACCAGCTGGGCCGATCAGGTACTGAAAAAGCGCCTTGAAAACGTACGCGGCGTGGGCGCGGTGAACATGGTGGGTGCCACCCAACGCGAGATCAACATCTATCTGGACCCGCAGGCGCTGGAGGCCTACTCCATCACGCCCGATCAGGTCGCTCAGGCCGTGCGAGCCGAAAATCAAGACCTGCCCGTAGGTGCCATCCGCTCCAAAACGCAGGAGCGCGTGGTACAGATCGACGCACGCATACAGCGGCCCGAGGATTTTGCCCGCATCATCGTCGCCCAGCGTAACGGCGCGCCGATTCGCGTAGGGCAGCTGGCACGTGTGCAAGACGATGCACAAGAGCTGCAGACGCTGGCGCTTTACAACGGCAGCCGCACCCTGCTGATGTCTGTGCAAAAAGCGCAGGACGAAAACACCATTGAAGTGGTGGATGGCCTGAACGCCGCCATCAAGGCCATGGGCCCCGAGCTGCCGCCCGGCGTGCGCCTGCAGGCCATTGCCGATAACTCCCGCGCCATTCGCGTGGGGGTAGACAACGTGCGCCAGACGCTCATCGAAGGCGCTGGGCTCACGGTGCTGATCGTGTTTCTGTTCCTTAACTCGTGGCGCTCCACCGTGATTACGGGGCTGACGCTGCCGATTGCACTGATCGGCACATTCTTGTTCATGTACTGGTTTGGCTTTTCCATCAACATGGTCACGCTGATGGCGCTGTCGCTGTGCGTGGGCCTGCTGATCGACGATGCCATCGTGGTGCGAGAGAACATCGTGCGCCATGTGCAGATGGGCAAGTCCGCCTATCAGGCCGCGCTGGAGGGCACGCAGGAAATCGGGCTGGCGGTGCTCGCCACCACACTGTCCATCGTCGCAGTGTTTCTGCCTATCGGCTTCATGGGCGGCATCATCGGCCAGTTTTTCCATGAGTTCGGCATCACCATCGTGGCGGCGGTGCTGATCTCCATGTTTGTGAGCTTCACGCTGGACCCCATGCTCTCCAGCGTCTGGCATGACCCTGCCATTCACGCCCATGGGGAGCATGGCAAAAAAGGCCTGTACGACAAAACACTGGGTCGGGTCACTGCCTGGGTAGAGCGCAGCAGCGACAAACTCTCGGACTTTTACCAGTCCATCCTGCGCTGGGCGCTGCGCCGCAAGCTGCTGACGCTGTTTCTGGCACTCATTATTTTCATAGCAAGCATCGCACTTGTACCCTTGCTGGGCACCGAATTTGTGCCCAAGGCCGACTTCTCCGAAACGCAGGTCAGCTTCAACACACCCGAAGGCTCGTCGATTGAAGCCACTGAAGCCAAGGCCAAGCAAGTCAACGACGTGCTGCGCGCCCTGCCCGAGGTGCGCTATACGCTGACCAGCATCAACACTGGCAATGCCAACGGCAAGAACTACGCCAGCATTTATGTGCGCCTAGTAGACCGCAACCAGCGCAGCCGCAGCGTGGATGAACTCTCGGCCCAGTTGCGCACGCAGTTGCACGCGATTGCGGGCATCAAGGTCACCCATGTGGGCCTGCGCGAATCCGTGGGTGGACAAAAGCAGGTGGAGTTCTCGCTCATGGGACCTGATCTGGATGAGCTGGCTCGCCTGAACCGCATCGTCCAAGAGCGTATTCAGAGCATTCCGGGCCTGGTCGATCTGGACTCCAGCCTCAAGCCCAACAAACCCATGGTCAACATCGAGGTTCACCGCGATCAGGCGGCTGATCTGGGCCTGTCGATCGGCAGCATGGCCGGTGCCCTGCGAACCTGGGTCGCAGGCCAGACTGTGGGTAACTGGCGCGCCAGCGATGACCAGACCTATGACGTCAACGTGCGCCTGACGCCCGAAGCCCGCACCACGCCGCAAGACCTGGAGCGCCTGCCCTTTGCCCTGTCCGCCAGCGATGGCAGCACACGCATCGTGCGCCTGAACCAGGTCGCCAGCGTGGTGGACAGCACCGGCCCCAGCCAGATCAACCGCCGCAACCTGAACCGCGAAGTCGCCATCAACGCCAACGTCTACCAGCGCAGCACGGGCGAGGTCAGCGCCGACATCAAAAAGGCGCTGGCCACCATCCCCATGCCGCCCGGCTACAGCTACCAGTTCAGCGGCGCGGCCAAGAACATGGAGGAGTCCTTCAGCTACGCCATCTCGGCGCTGGTGCTGGCCATCATCTTCATCTACATGATTCTGGCCAGCCAGTTCAAGAGCTTTCTCCAGCCTCTGGCGCTGATGACCTCGCTGCCGCTGACGCTGATTGGCGTGGTGCTGGCCTTGATGATGTTTGGCTCGGCCCTGTCCATGTTCTCCATCATTGGCGTTGTCATGCTGATGGGCCTGGTCACCAAAAACGCCATTTTGCTGGTGGACTTTGCCATTCGCGCTCGCGAGGCACACATCGACCAAGCCACAGGCCAGACCACGCCCGGCCTGCCTCGCAGCGAAGCCCTGCTGCTGGCCGCACAGGTGCGCCTGCGCCCTATTCTGATGACCACGCTGGCCATGATCTTCGGCATGGTGCCGCTGGCCTTTGCCGTGACCGAAGGCTCAGAGCAGCGCGCGCCTATGGGCCAGGCCGTGATTGGCGGGGTCATTACCTCATCGCTGCTCACGCTGGTGGTAGTGCCTGTTGTGTACTGCTATCTGGACGATTTTTCGCAGTGGCTGCTCCGTAAATGGTCTGGCACCCCCTCAAAAACCGATGAGCCGCCGCACGAAGCCTCTGAGGCTCGTAGAATCGATGGTTTGTCTTGATAAGTCTTTCCCCGGAGATACCATGGCCCTGCCAATGAATGCCCAAGTGAACCCGAGCGACGTGCACGCGCAGGCTCGTTTCAACATGATCGAACAGCAAGTACGCCCCTGGAACGTGCTGGACGAGGCTGTGCTGGAGTTGATGGGCAAGATCCACCGCGAAGACTTTGTGCCGCCCGAATACGCCAATCTGGCCTATATGGACATTGAAGTGCCTCTCAAGAGCAACGCCGAAGAATGCGCTGCCAAGGGTTGGCACATGCTGGCGCCCAAGATCGAGGCCCGCATGCTGCAAGACGTCAAGATCCAGCCTACTGATCGCGTGCTTGAAATCGGCACCGGCTCTGGCTACATGGCTGCCCTGATGGCCGCACAGGCCAAGGAAGTCGTGACGCTCGAAATCGACCCCGAGCTGGCTGAAATGGCCCGCGAAAACCTGCTGAGCGCTGGCGTCAAGAACGTAGAAGTCAAGCTGGCTGACGGCGCAACCAACTCTCTGGCACAAGGCACGTTTGACGTCATCATGCTCAGCGGCTCGGTCGCTCAAGTGCCCGAAGCCCTCTTCGCCCAGCTCAACGCCGGTGGCCGCATTGCCGCTATCGTGGGCCACATGCCCGTGATGCGCTTCACGCTGGTGACCAAAAACGGCGAAAACTACGAAGTCAAGCAACCCTGGGATACCGCTGCATCGCGCCTGGCGAGCTTTGAAGAGCCTTCGCGCTTTTCGTTCTAAAACGCGCATGGCGTTCGCCCTTCCCGATCTCTTTCGGGCAGGGCCTGTATTCAGATCAAGGTTGAGCGTCACAGAAAGCGCTCAGCCAGCAGGAGTTTTTGTATGTTGACTCAGGTTTTGCCCGCACAGTTTCAGCAATGGCTGGCTACTCATGCCGACAATGGCGTCAAGCCCGTGGTGCTGGATGTTCGCGAGCCCTGGGAAATTTCTCTGTCCAGCATCCAGCCCGGCGAAGGCTTTGAGCTGGTGTGCATTCCCATGCACGAAATTCCCGGCCGCCTTCAAGAGCTGAACCCCGACCACCCCATCGCCTGCCTGTGCCACCACGGCGCACGCAGCATGAGCGTGGCCGCTTTTCTGGTCAACAACGGCTTTGAAGATGTCTACAACATCACTGGCGGCATTGATGCCTGGTCGCTCAGCGCCGACCCCAGCGTTCCCCGCTATTGATGCGATGAGCTGAGCGCCCCCGGCCCTCAGCTCCAGCCCTGTTGAGTTTCGTTTTTTGATAGAGACCGTCCAACCCTGACATCTATGACCAAGCTGCTCCGGCCCCTGCAAGCCCCCTCCGTCCACGCGATGCGTGCTATTTCTTTGGGAGTTTTGCTGGCATGGATCAGCGCACAGGCTCAGGCGCAGACGCTGTCAGAGCTGGTGATGCAAGCCCGGGGCTATGACGCATCATGGCAAGCCCAGCAGGCTGATGCCCGCGCAGCCGCTAGCCGTGCCGATCAGGCTTTGTCTGGCCTCTTGCCCAGCGTGGGTCTGTCTGCTGGTGTGAACCGCACACATACCGAAATCAACCTGCCGCAGGTCAACACCAGCGTCAACAACTCTGTGCAGAACCTGCAGCTCAGTGCTCAGCAGCCGCTGTACCGCCCGGCCAACAAGATCGCCTACGAGCAGGGCCAGCGCGGCGTAGATGTGGCGCAGGCCCAGATCGACAGCGCTTCGCAAAACCTGATCGTGCGCGTGGCGCAGGCCTACTTCGACGTACTGGCCGCGCAAGACAATGTGCAAGTGGCCCAGTCGCAAAAGCAGGCCATCAACACCCAGCTGGAAATGGCCAAGCGCAATTTCGAGGTCGGTACCGCCACCATCACCGATTCGCGCGAAGCGCAGGCACGCTTTGATCTGGTCACGGCGCAGGAGATCGCCGCGCAGAATGATCTGCAGGTCAAGCATGTCGCACTTGACCAACTGGTGGGCCGCGTCGGCACCATTCCCACTCGCCTTGCTGCGCCACTGACTTTGCCAAAAGTCACGCCAGACAATATGCAAAGCTGGGTCGATACCGCATTGGCCAGCCAACCCCAGCTGCGCCAGGCCCAGCTGGCACTGGACATTGCCCAGCTCGATACGAAAAAAGCCGAAACCGGCCACAAGCCAACCGTCGACCTGCAGGCCGGCTATGCCGTCAATCGCTACCCCAATGGCTTTATGACCCCCAGCCTGCCCGCTGGCACGCGCACCAACTCCGCCCAGATTGGCGTGGTGATGAACATGCCGCTGTTTGCAGGCTTTGCCGTACAAAACCGCATCAAGGAAACCGTGGCGCTGGAAGACAAAGCCCGCGCCCAGCTCGATGATGCACGCCGCAATGTGCAGCAAGGCACGCGCACAGCGTTCCTTGGCGTGCAATCGGGTCAGGCACAGGTCAAAGCGCTGGAAGCAGCTCTGGCCTCCAGCCAGAGCGCACTGGAAGCCAACCGCATGGGCTATGACGTCGGCGTGCGCATCAATATCGACGTACTCAACGCCCAGAGTCAGGTCTACCAGACCGAGCGCGATCTGGCCACGGCCCGCTATCAGGTACTGCTGGGCCAGTTGAAGCTGCGGCAGGCCGCAGGTGTGCTGACGGACGATGACCTGCGCATGATTGATGCACTGACGCGAGTGCCTGATCTTGCACCCGCAGCCGCAAAGCCCGTGGCTGCAAAACCCGTAGCAACAACGGCGCCTCAGCCCCAAGCAAAAAACATCGCCAAAACTGCCAAGCGCTAAATCGTTTCAGCGCTCCAAACAAACAAGGGCTTGAAGTCATATTGACCTCAAGCCCTTGCTACATATGCGCTAGAAGCTCTTTATTCAGGAGCATTCATCAGTTCAATAACAGCCTGTGCCGTGGCGGCAGCTGCACCGCGATTGCCTTGCATCATCTGCTTGCCGCTTTGTCTGGCGGCATTCAGGCGCTCAGGATCGGCCACCAAGGCCAGCGCCTCGCTCAAAGCGCTTTTCATATCGGCCACACGCAATGCAGCGCCTGCCTTCACCGCTTCTTCGGACGCCTGACTGAAGTTAAAGGTATGCGGCCCCAGCACCACCGGCGTGCCACAGGCCAGTGACTCGATCAGGTTCTGCCCACCCAGCGGCGCAAAGCTGCCCCCCATCAGGGCCAGATCAGCCAGCCCAAAGTACAACGGCATCTCACCCAGCGAGTCGCCCAGCCAGATGGCGCCATCCTGCACCGGCGGCTGCTCTCCCCACTGACTGCGCCTGGATACGGTAAATCCAGCATCCACCACCTCTTGCGCCACTGTCTCAAAGCGCTGCGGATGGCGGGGCACAATCAGCCACTGCGCAGCCTCCAACGCTGCGGGCTGCTGTTTGAGCTGCTCCAGCAGCAGTGCCTCTTCGCCCTCGCGGCTACTGGCGAAAAGCACGACGGGCTTTTGCCAGCCTTGTCGCCAGTGGGCTGCGCGGCCCAGTTGCGCTTCATCCGGCTGCACATCAAATTTGAGATTGCCCAGCACGGCACTGACCCGGGCACCCACGTTGCGCAGGCGGCGGGCATCCTCCTGCGTCTGCGCCCAGACAGCTGCCAGTGCGCCATAGGTGGGGCGCGAAATCGGATCCATTCGCCGCGCGCCCTTCTCGGATTTTTCATTGAGCCGGGCATTGGCCAGCGCCATGGGAATGCCCGCATTGGTGCAATTCGCAATCAGATTGGGCCAGATTTCGGTTTCCATGAGGATGCCGAGTGCCGGCCGAAACTGCGTGATGAAACGCTGTGTCGCACCCAGGGTGTCCCAGGGCAGCCAGACCTGAACATCGCCCGTTTGCAACAGTTTTTTTCCCTCTTCCCTGCCTGTGGCCGTATTGTGGGTCAGCAGCAGGCGCATGCCAGGCAGCCGCTCGCGCAGGGCCTGAACCAGAATCGCGGCGGCGCGGGTCTCGCCCAGCGACACCGAATGTATCCAGACCCACTGGCCACGCCCGTCCTGCCCAATAGTGGGCGGCTGGTAATGGCCAAAGCGCTCTGGAACCGCTACCGCATAGCCCGGCTCGGCCACAGCGCGGCGCCTCAGCTTGCGGCGCAACAACGGCTGCGCGGCCCACGCCAGCAGGCTGAAAAGCCCACGGGCAAAGGTCATGCGAACTTTTTTGGCCATGCGCAGCGTCGCTCTCTGGGGTCAGTGCGCGGCCGAGCCGACTTGCGCATCGGGCTTGACGCGCTTGAGCAAAGCCAGCATCTTCGCTTCGATGCGGTGCAGCGCTTCTTGCGTCTGACCTTCAAAACGCAGAACCAGCACGGGCGTGGTGTTGCTGGCGCGAATCAGGCCAAAGCCGTCGGCCCAGTCCACGCGCAAGCCATCAATGGTGCTGACCTGTGCGGGGGCTTCAAATTCCGTAGCCGCCAGAGCCTGCAACTCGGCCGCCAGACGATGGGGTTCACCTTCTGCGCAGGCAACATTCAGCTCGGGTGTTGAGAAGCTGGTGGGCAGCGCGTTCAGCAAGGCGCTGGGGTCGGTTTCGCGGCTGACAATTTCCAGCAGGCGGCTACCGGCGTAGGTGCCGTCGTCAAAACCGTACCAGCGCTCTTTGAAGAAGATATGGCCGCTCATCTCGCCACCCAGTGGCGCGCCCAGCTCTTTCATGCGGGCCTTGACCAGCGAGTGGCCGGTCTTGAACATGACGGGCTTGCCGCCAGCGGCTTCAATCTCAGGGGCCAGACGCTGGGTGCACTTGACGTCAAACACGATGGAGCCGCCGGGCACGCGCGAGAGCACGTCTTTGGCGAACAGCATCATTTGGCGGTCAGGGTAAATGTTCTGGCCGTCCTTGGTCACAATGCCCAGACGGTCACCGTCGCCGTCAAAGGCCAGACCCAGCTCAGCACCGGTGGTCTGCAAGGCCTTGATCACATCGCGCAGGTTCTCGGGCTTGCTGGGGTCGGGGTGGTGGTTGGGGAAGTTGCCATCCACCTCAGAGAACAGCTCGACCACCTCACAGCCCAGCTGACGGAAGATTTCGGGGGCAGAAGCACCGGCCACGCCGTTACCGCAGTCCACCACAATCTTCATGGGGCGGGCCAGCTTCACGTCGCCCACGATGCGCGCGGTGTAGTCAGCCAGCACATTGGCTTGGCTGATCTGGCCAGCCCCGGTAATCGTCCAGTCTTCAGCGTCCATCCGCACGCGCAGCGCCTGAATTTCGTCGCCGTAGATCGCGCGGCCACCCAGAACCATCTTGAAGCCGTTGTAATCCTTAGGGTTGTGGCTACCCGTTACCTGAATGCCGCTGGTGCACAAGGTAGCTGCTGCGTAGTACAGCATGGGGGTGGTGGCCAGACCGATATCGATCACGTTCACGCCCACATCGGTCAGGCCTTGCATCAGGGCTGCCGACAGCGATGGGCCAGACAAACGACCATCGCGGCCCACGGCCACGGTTTTTTCACCCGCGACCAGCGCTGCCATGCCGAACGCACGGCCAATGCCGCGCGCGACTTCTTCAGTCAACGTGGACGGCACGATGCCGCGAATGTCATAAGCCTTGAAGATGGAAGATGCAACTTGCACGATAGGACTTTCTTGAAGTTTTCTAATTCCATAGCGCCCAGCACAAGTCTGTGCGGCGTAACCCGTCGATTTTAGGCCGCAAACAACAAGGCCCGAGCGTGATGGCATCGGGCCTTGTTGTCAAAGATCCCCCTGAACCGCTTCGCGCCTTCCCCCTGAAAGGGACGGCGGCCCTTGATGACCGCCCCTTTCTTTGGCGCTTCAGCGGACCGCAGAAGTTACAGGCGCTGCTGTACTTGCTCCAGAACCGCAGGGTCTTCCATCGTGCTCAGATCGCCGGGATCACGGCCCTCCGCCACGGCCTGAAGGGCACGGCGCA
The DNA here is from genome assembly GCF_036643215.1 of Comamonas sp. Lineage (GTDB taxonomy): Bacteria > Pseudomonadota > Gammaproteobacteria > Burkholderiales > Burkholderiaceae_C > Comamonas. Next base: position 42,721 of record NZ_JAVXSJ010000021.1, read on the forward strand.
GCAGTTTGCCGCTGCGGGTCTTGGGCAGCGCCGTTACAAAAATCACGCGTGATGGGCGGGCTACCGCGCCCAGTCGCGCATCGACCAGTTTCATCACATCGGCTTCCATCGCCTTGCTGCTTGCTTCATCAGCGACCACGCTGGCATCACGCACTACGCAAAAGGCCAGAGCAGCCTGCCCCTTGAGGGTATCGGCCACGCCCACCACAGCCACTTCCGCAATCTGGGCGTGGGCAGAAATGCTCTCCTCAATTTCACGCGTGCCCAGTCTGTGGCCGGCCACATTGATCACATCGTCGGTTCGGCCCAGGATGAAGTAGTAACCCTCTTCATCGCGAATACCCCAGTCAAAGGTGTTGTAGATCTGACGGCCCGGAATGCTGCTCCAGTAGGTGCTGACAAAACGCTTGTCATCGCGCCAGACGGTTTGCATGCAGCCGGGCGGCAGCGGGCCTTCAATCGCCAGCACGCCTTTCTGGTTCGCGCCCGTCAACTCCTCGCCCGTTGCATCGTCAATCAGCTTGACGTTGTAGCCATAGACCGCCTTGCCGGGGCTGCCAAAGCGCGTCGCTTGCTTCTCCACGCCGTTGCACAGCGTCATGATGGGCCAGCCAGTTTCGGTCTGCCAGTAGTTGTCGATGATGGGCTTTTTGATGGCGGCGCTGATCCACGCGGCCGTGGGCTCATCAAGTGGTTCCCCCGCCAGCCATAAGGCCTTCAAGCTAGAGATGTCATAGCGCGTCAGATATTCGGCGTCATGCTTTTTCAGCACCCGGATTGCCGTGGGCGCCGAGAACATGTGGGTGACTTTGTACTTCTCGACAATGCTCCACCAGATGCCTGCGTCCGGGCGAATCGGCAGGCCTTCATATAGAACCGTCGCCATGCCCGCAATCAGCGGCGCATAAATGATGTAGCTGTGACCCACCACCCAGCCAATATCGCTGGTACAGAAAAAGGTCTGACCAGGTTGCCCATCAAAAATACTGGGCATGCTGGACGCCAGCGCAACGGTGTATCCCCCCGTATCGCGCTGCACGCCCTTGGGCTTGCCAGTGGTGCCGCTGGTATAGAGCGTGTAGCTGGGGTGAGTCGATTCGACCCAGACACAATCGACCTTGGCATTCAGGTGCTGAGCACGCAGACTGGCCCAGTCATGGTCGCGCCCCGTCTGCATGGGCATATCAGCCAGGCCACGGTTGACCATCAGCACGCCCGCAGGCTGGTGCGTGGATTGCTTGAGCGCCTCGTCCAGCAAGGGCTTGTACGCCACCACTCGGCCACCGCGCGAGCCAGCATCAGCGCTGATGATGACCTTGGGCTCTGCATCATCAATACGCGAAGCCAGTGCCCCCGAGGCGAAGCCGCCAAACACCACGGAGTGGATAGCCCCCAGACGTACGCAGGCCAGCATCGCAAAGCAGGCCTCGGCAATCATGGGCATGTAAATCTGTACGCGGTCGCCTTTTTGCACACCCAGCGCTTGCAGAGCAGCAGCCATGCGGTTGACCTCGGCGTGCAGTTCGCCGTAGCTGTAAACCTTTTCGGAATTTGTCTCGGTAGAAATTGCAATCAGCGCGTTCTGGTCGGCGCGCGCGGCCAGATGGCGATCGATGGCGTTGTGGCAAAGGTTTGTCTTGCCACCCACAAACCATTTGGCAAATGGCGGATTGCTGTAGTCGCAGGTCTGCTGCGGTTTTTGCTGCCAGTCGATCAGCTCAGCCTGCTCGGCCCAGAACTGGTCTCTATCCTCAATGGAGCGACGGTAGAAATCTTCGAAACGCATACTCATGAATAGGTCTCCTTGGCTTTCCATCCATTGCAGAAAGCCTTCTGAATTCATAATTATTCATAACGCGCTTGCCTAAGACTGACAACTCATAACAAGCGCTACCCATCTCCATTGAACTTCTATCGCCGCAAAACCGCCAGAAGGTATTTCCTTTATTGCGGCCTCATCCCATCCGGCAACTCTTGGCGACGCTAAGACAAGCCTTGATAGGTCGCTGTTTCACAGAAACTTCCACCCAGAAACGACAAAGCGCCCTGAAGGCGCTTTGTTATTTTGATAGCTGGAGCCGCTTATTTGACAAGGGCCAGCATGTCCTTGAAGGCTGGGTCTTCACAGGTACGCAGCCACTCAAACAGCACCATCTCCGTCGTCACCAGCTCAGCACCGGCACCGGCCAGGCGGTCAAACGCGGCATCGCGGTTGCGCTCTGTGCGCGAGCTGCTCGCATCGGTTACCACCCAGACGTCGAACTCTTCTTCCAGCAACTCCAGAGCCGTCTGCAGCAGGCAAACATGGGTTTCGCAGCCGGCAATCACCACCATATTGCGCTCAGGCGCTTGCTCCTGGGGCTTTTGCAAATGCTTGGGCAGGCTGCGTGCATTGCCGCCCTGTGGCTTTGCGGGGGGGCGCAGCCATTCGCCCAAGCCTTCAGCCACAGCGCTGAAGTACATCTTCTCAAGTGTCTTCTTGCACAGCGACTTGAGTTCCGCATCATTGGCACCCAAACGCGACGGGTTCTGCTCTGTACCCCAGACCGGCACATCCAGCAACTCGGCCATCTTGGCCAGCTTGACGGCGTTGGACAGCACTTGCTGACCTTCATGGATGACGGGCATGAGCTTGTCCTGGTAGTCCACCAGAACCAGTTGCGACTCAGAAGCTTCTAACAACATGGCAAATCTTTCTCAAAATAATTTGGCTGCCGCACGGCAATGTGCATGTGCACATTCCTGCGGCAGTGAGGAGCAGAGGGCAGGCACTTTCAGCACTCCCGCCATCTGCCAGCAATGAATGCCGCTATTGTCGCTGCAAGCCGCCGCCAAGGCAGTGAAACAGGCATTGCAGCGAGGATTTCAAGACATAGCACGAAATCATCAGCACCCACTCCGCAGTGACCAGAACAGGGAAAATACGCAGCCCAACTCGCTACAAAATTAAGAGCAAACTACGCAATAAGCTTATGCGTAAAGTTCATTTACTGAGGGAGATCAAAAACCAGGTCAGAAACTTGGAATTAAAGTCCCTATCCTACAAATGAACGTGTTACTCTCAGCCCCCATGTCCAGATGGCTTATTGCACTTCTTTTTGTCGGCGTTACTTCCGCGCATGCTGCGCCCAGTGAACAGCGTGACGACGACATGACCCAGTTGCTAGTCAACCGCGGTCTCATCACCCAGTTACGTGAAGCTCGCCACACCGTGGCCGAGAAGACGACTGACTTCGTGCGTGAAGCACGCCAGAACGTGGCCGAAAAAACCTCCGACTTGGTGGTGACGGCCATGGGCTTCCTTGGCGTGCCTTATCGCCTTGGCGGCACCAGCGCTGAAACCGGCTTCGATTGCAGCGGCTTTGTTCGCGCAATCTACTCCCAGACCATGGGCAAGATGCTGCCACGCGTCTCTGCTGAACAGGCCAACGCCACTCAGCAAATTGACCGCAGCGACCTCAAGCCCGGTGATCTCGTATTCTTCAACACCATGCGCCGCACTTTCAGCCATGTCGGCATTTATGTGGGCGATGGCAAATTCATCCACGCCCCGCGCACAGGTGCCAGCGTGCGTGTAGAAAGCATGCAGACCTCTTACTGGGCACGCCGCTTTGATGGCGCCCGCCGGGTTGAAGGTGCTGACGCATCGGCCACCACGGCTGCGGCTTACAGCGCCATGTCGCCCATACAGCCCTGATTACTTAGCTCTGATTTTTCAGCGCCATCTACAAAACGCCTGCTCCTGCAGGCGTTTTTGCTTTGTAAAGCATCTTGTGGAGACAGGCCTTGCGCCAATAATCTGTGAAAGAATCAAACCCGCGTGGACATGCAATGTCGTCCGACAAGATTGCTGTACGCAACCGCGTAGAGTGATTTCATATTGAAATAATCTAAAGGAATTAACCATGGAGATTATCGGCACCATCATCGTAGGTCTTATCGTTGGCCTGATCGCCCGGGCCATCAAGCCCGGCAATGACAGCATGGGCTGGATCATGACCATTTTGCTGGGTATCGTGGGCTCGTTTGTGGCCACTTATCTGGGCTCAGCCCTGGGCTGGTACAAGGCCGGCGAAGCCGCTGGCTGGATTGCCTCTGTCATTGGCGCAGTGATTCTTTTGTTTATTTATGGCATGGTGCGCAGCAAGGCCAAATAATCGCGTTGAAAAAACCAAGGGGGCTGACAAGCCCCTTTTTTCATTTCCATCATCTCTTTATCGATCATGTGGAAAAAAGATCCAAGCTTCAGAAATCTGTCTGCAACAAGAACGGCTCGCAAGGATGTCGCACTGGCCGCAGACCGTGCACGCAAATTACTGAGAAAACGCGCTCTCATCAGCGCTGCGGCCAGCAGCCTGCCTGTGCCCGGGCTGGACTGGGCCACAGATGCAGCCCTGCTCTCGCGCCTCTACCCGCGTATCAATGCAGAGTTTGGCCTGACACCGGAGCAACTGGACCAGCTCACCCCTGGCAAGCGCGAACAGGTACAAAAAGCGATTGCCATGGTGGGCTCCGTTTTGATCGGCAAGTTCATTACACGCGACATGGTGCTGCGCCTGACCAAGGTCATTGGCCTGAGACTGAGTACCAAGCAAGCCGCCAAATATGTACCGCTAATAGGTCAGCTCGCTGCCGCCTCCATTGGCTATGCCACGCTGCGCTATCTGGGCGAGCGGCATATTCAGGACTGCATACGCGTGGTGGAGCAGGCTGAGCTGGAGATACCCGAGCGCTGGCTGGATACCAAAAACCTGCTGCAGCGCAATAGCGACCTGGTTCGCAGCTGGCAGCAAAATGACAGAGGTCCCTGGCAACGCCAGTCCAAGGATTAAGCGTTTTATGCTGTCTGTACCCGACAATATCTCCATGAACGACAGCAGCACCACACCTAGCAGCCAGCGTTACTGGCTCATGAAAAACGAGCCTGACGAATACTCGATTGATCACGCTCTGGCCGCGCCCGCGCAGACCATTGCCTGGAACGGCGTGCGCAACTATCAGGCCCGCAACTTCATGCGCGACGATATGCAGGTGGGCGATGGCGTGCTGTACTGGCATTCGAGCTGCGCCGAGCCCGGCATCTATGGCATCGCCCGCATTGCGGGAAACCTGCGCGTGGATCCCTCGCAATTCGACCCCGCCGACCCGTATTACGACCCAAAGTCCCCGCAAGACAAGCCGCGCTGGCTGATGCTGGATGTGCAAGCCCTGCGCAAAACCCGCCCTTTGCTGATTGCCGAGCTGCGCGAGCACCCTGAACTGACCGATATGCGCGTGCTGCAAAAAGGCAACCGCCTGTCCATCACACCCGTGAGCGAAGCCGAATGGCAGTGCATTCTCGGCCTGCTTGAGGGGCGCTAGCCCATAGCAGCTTGCTAGCGCTCTATTAAAGCTCTTTAATTCATAGCAGATAGCGCTTATTCCGCCTTAATTTGAAGGCAATTTCACTGCATATTCACACCCTGCAAATCAAAGGCCGATAATGTCGCGTTTTTCGCGCGGGCGGGACTCGCAAAGTCTGGCCCGGCGCGAAAGCCAAGAACGGCGCCCCACTTCGGGGTGCGCCAAACCATAGACAACAATGTGATCGCCGCCTTTGTGCAGCGCTCATGCGCAGGCCGGGGTGGAAACAGCCCGGCACTCTTGTTCTTGAGAAGGAAGACTGCCTTGACTGATCGCCCGCCCGCTGCGGCCCCGGCCTCATCCCATCCTCGTCTGCAAAAGACCCTGCTGCTCTGGCATGTGGTCATCATCGGCTTGGCTTATATCCAGCCCATGACGCTGCTGGACACCTTCGGCATGGTCTCGCGCGATTCGCTGCAGCATGTGCCCGCCTCTTACTTTGTGGCACTTCTGGCTGTACTGCTCACCTCGCTGAGCTACGGACATATGATCCGGCGCTACCCGTCCTCGGGCTCGGCCTATACCTATGCGCAAAAGGCCATTCACCCCAATGTGGGCTTCATGGTGGGCTGGTCGTCGCTGCTGGACTATCTGCTCTCGCCCATGGTCAATATCTTGCTGGCCAAGATCTACCTGACGGCCATCTTCCCCGAGGTCAACCACTGGTTCTGGATTGTCGGCCTTACTGCCGTGATGGTGCTGGTCAACCTGCGCGGGATTCGCTTTGTGGCCAATTTCAACGGGCTGATCGTCTTCTTTCAGTTGCTCATCATCGCCATCTTCACCTTCATGGTCTGGCGCGATCTGCATGCCGGTCATAACGCACTGGGCCCGATTGCCGAGCATGGCGGCAACAGCTTGTGGAACCTGTCGCCGTTCTGGTCAGCCCAGGCCGAGGTTGGCGCGCTGATTACCGGGGCGACGATTCTGTGCTTCTCTTTTACCGGGTTTGACTCGCTGAGCTCGCTGGCCGAGGAAACGCACGACACCGAAAACACGCTACCCAAGGCGATTTTTCTGACCGCGCTGATCTCGGGCCTGATCTTTATTGCCGCCACCTACTTTCTGCAGTTGTACTTTCCGGGCGACCCCAAGCAGTACTTTGAAGCCGTGGATGAGACCCAGCCCGAAATCCTCTTTCTGGTGGGTGGTGCGCTGTTCAAGTCGGTGGTGCTGGCCTTTGCCATCATCACCGTCATGGCTTCAGGCATTGCAGCGCACGCCGGTGTCTCGCGCCTGATGTATGTGATGGGGCGTGATGGCGTGATTCACAAGCGCTTTTTCGGCCACATCAGCCCCAAGTCCTTCACGCCTTCCTACAACATTGTGCTGGTCGGTGCGGTGGCGCTGACCGCAGGCTTTCTGAATCTGGAATACGTGGTCGCGCTCATCAGCTTTGGCGCGCTCACGGCCTTCAGCTTTGTAAACCTGTCCGTGCTGGCCGAATATGTCTGGCGCCAGCAGCGCTGGCACACCGTGGGTGATGTGCTGCGCTACATCGTCACGCCCGTGCTGGGCTTTATGAGCGTGGGCGCCATGTGGCTCAAGGTGGAGATGACGTCGCTGACCTCGGGCCTGATCTGGGGCAGCATTGGCCTGCTGTATCTGGGCATCATCACCGGTGGCTTTCGCAGCGCTGCACCGCAATACCGCGAGGATATTGAGTAAATAGGCAAGCTGGCCGTGAAAAGCGTCAGGCCAGCCGGTCAATGCGCATCTGAGCTGCGGCCAGATGCGCCTGCGTAGCCTCTATGCAAGGCGCAAACCGTGGGCTGAAGCGCGGCTCTGCTGCCAGCTGTTGCGCATAGCGCTGAGCCATCTCCAGTGCCGCACGCCAGATATCACCACTGATGGCTGGCACGATAAGCGGTGCACTCAGTTGGTGGTTCATGCCGCCGCCTGCATGGGGGGCAAAGCCCATGGGCGTCATATCGTAGGCCGGGGCCAGCTGGTACGGCCTACCCTTGTCTGAGGTAAAGGACAGGTTGCCGTTGTGCTTGTCGGTATTGCCAATCAAAGTGCCAAACGCCCAAAGCAGCGCCGCGCCATGCGCAGCTAAGCTGACCACGCAGTCCTGCGCAATCAAGGCCTGCGTGACCTCATGCCAAGAGCCACCGCTGCCGACAAATTCAGCATCCAGCGCCGACAGTGACAGCAAGGCCACGCGCCCCATGGCTCCCACGCGATCGAAACGCTGCACCTCCAGAAAGCGCTGACCACCGGCATCCAGCACGCAGCTGCTGGCAGCCGCCACGCCACTTTCGGCCAGTACCGACAGAGCGACATGCTCAGCCAGCAGCAGATCGCGCCAGCGTTCGCTGACGGCGTTATCTTCAGCGGCGCTGAACTTGACGATCACATGGGCCGCATTTCTATCGGCGTCAGCATCAGCTCCAGCCGCAGCATCGCCCGGCAAACCCGTCTGCACGTAGGCAGTGAATTTGGGCTGCTCGCCACCGGCGGATGAACCAGGCAGCTCTCCGGCCTCGGCTGCACCTGCCAGCGCGACATAGCCGGCCAGCTTGTCCGCCAGCGCCACGGGCTGGGGCAAGTCGGCATTGATAAAGCGCTGCTCGGCCTGCTCGCTCATCAGCAGATTGCCGGGCAGATCATCCCCGCTTTGCTGCAAAGCCTGAATCACATGCGTATCTGACCAGTCGCTGAGCCGCAGCGGCAGAGACAAGCGTCTTGCGTTCTGCCGTGCATAGGCCCGGCCCAGATAGCCCTGAGGCCGCATGTCGTACAGCCACCATGGCAAGCCTTCGCTATAGCTATCTGCCCCCTGCCCGCTCAGCAAGGCAAAACCTTCCGGTAGCACCGGCACCAATTGCCCCAGACGCTGCAACCTCCCCTCAGGCGTGATGCGCGAAACGGAGGACTCCAGACCCGCACGCCGCGCATCTCGCAAGGCGTACTGAATAGAACCATGAATAGATATACGAATAGCCTCATCCCCCAGCGATTTAAGCAAGCGCGACACCGTAGGCTGGCTGACATCTAAAGTCTGCGCAATGCTTTTACTGGTCTGGACACCTGCAGACAGCAGCTTTCTGAGCAAATCTGTACTGGTATCGAGTGTGGATGACATAGGTTTTGAATAAATCAATGAATAGGTTTATGAATAACTCTATCACTGATTGAATTTAGCGGCCATGCTGCCCTGAAAACACCGGGGTGGAATCCATCCACACCCGGCATATTTCAGATAAAAACAGCCTCTAGCGTTTGTATAGCAAGATAGCAAGCGCCAGGCGCTACTGTTTCAGGAGTTATTGGCGCTTGTAGACACTGCGCCCTTCCTTGATGGTCTCCAGCACCTGCAAGGACGCCAGCTGGTGCGGCGCAACGGTCAGCGGGTTGTCTGAAAGAATCACCAGGTCGGCCAGCTTGCCGACCTCGATGGAGCCCTTGCGGTCATCTTCAAAGTGCTGATAGGCCGACCAGATGGTCTGAGCCTTGAGGGCCACCCAGGGCGAGACTCGGTGCTCTGGCCCCAGCACCTTGCCCGTGCGCGTGGTGCGGTTGACCGTGGCATCGAGAACGCGCATGGATGAGGGCAGCGCCACGGGCGCATCGTGGTGAGAGGTGAACACCATGCCCTCCTCCAGCACCCAGCCCGTGGGCGAGATGTTCTGAGCGCGCGGATTGCCCAGCACCGAATCGCGGTGCCAATCGCCCCAGTAAAAGGTGTGCATGGGGAATAGCGAGGGGAAGATACCCAGCTCCTTGAGCTGAGGAATCTGATCGCGGCGCAGTGTCTGGCCATGAATCAGCACCGGGCGCACGGCCCGCGCTTTTTCGACCGGGCCGCTGGCCCGCACTGCAGCAATGAACTGGTCGATGGCGGCATCGCCGTTGCCATGCACCAGAATCTGCCTGCCGTTGTTGATGGCCTTGGCCACTTGTTCGTTGGCCTTGGCGTCGCTAATCGCGCCATAGCCTCGATAGCCTTGCTTCTGACCCTCGGGCGGCACCAGATAAGGTTCAGTCAGCCAGGCGGTCTTGCCTTGGGGCGAGCCATCGAGCGTGAGCTTTACGCCGCCGATGCGAAAACGATTGGTATAGCTGCGGCTGAAGTTCAGCTTGTTCATGAGCGCGCTGTCACCCAGTTGCAGCATGTCGGGGTAAGACACCACATCGATGACCAGGCGGCGCGACTCGGCAGCGGCCATGGCGGTGGCGATGGAGCCTGCGTCTGAGCGCCCATCCTGCGCCGTGGTGTAGCCAAACTCCAGGTAGAGCTTCTGGGCTTTTTCCAGCCAGTCCATGGACTGCTCCAGCGTGAGCTTGGGCATGATCTTGCCCAGCGTATGGAAGAAAGCGTTTTCCTCCAGCACGCCATTGGGCTGCTGGCTGCCCGCACGGCGGCGAATCACTCCGCCTTCAGGGTTGGGCGTACCTGCCCCAATGCCAGCGCGTGCCAGCGCTGCCGAATTGAGCGCGCCAAAGTGCCCTGACTGGTGAATCAGGGCAATCGGCAGATCGCGTGATACCGCATCCAGATCGTCTCTTGTGGGGTGGCGCTTTTCCTTCAGCTGAGAGTCGTCATAGCCAAAACCCAGCACGATGCCCAGCTGCTTGACCTCGGGCGAGACCTTGATGTATTCACGCAGCGTCTGCTGCAGATCGGCGATGGACGCATTGCCAGCATCAGGGGGCGGCAGCAGGTTGGCAGCAATCGCCTGCAGCCCCACGCCGCCGATATGACTGTGTGGGTCCACGAACCCGGGAATCAGCGTGCGCCCCTGCAAATCCAGCATGCGCGTGGCCTGGCCGCGCATCGCCTCCAACTCTTGCAGAGGACCTGCGGCCGTGATCAGCCCAGCCGTGACGGCCACCGCCTCCACCTGAGGCTGGGCGTCGTTCATGGTGAGAATCGGGCCGCCATAGTAAATGGCATCTGCAGGCTTGACCGCAGCAGACTTGCGCGAAGCACAGCCCGCGAGCCAGGGTGTTGATGACAATGCCGTCAGCGAAGCTGCGGTGGCGAGAAACTGGCGCTTTTGCATGATGAACCTCCAGAAGACTGCAGCGTAACCTCTGCCGCAGCAGAAATCATGCGCGCTTGTCTTGGAAAATCATCTGAGTCAGCGCAAAAAAACCATCCAATCAGGCTCTAGCGCTTTCTCATCAAGCGCAGAGAGCTACTAAATACAGAGCATCAGAACCCGCTACCGCCTCAGACTTTGAGGCGGCCCCAGCAGCGGTTCACGCCCAGCGCCAGCAACCAGCCAAGCACGCACATGCTGCCCGTCACCAGCCAGGTGAACTGCCAGCCGCCCATCCGCATGGCTACGGCGGCCACCAGTGGAGGTCCGGCAAACTGGCCTACGCAAGACCACTGCTGCATAAAGCCCACAGTGGTCGACACCGTTGATGGACTGGGTGCCAGATGCATAGCCGTGGTGAACAAGGTGGCCGGAATCAGGCCGCCCGTGGCCGAAAACAAAAACACCGCCACAAAACGCAGCCACAGCGGCGCAAGCGGTTCGCCGCCAACCTGCACATAGGCCAGCAGCGCGCACAGGCCCATCAGTACAAAACCGGTTTGCAAGCAGCGCGCGGGGCTCCAGCCACGCTTTTGCAACTTGCCAGAAGCCACATTGCCCAGCAAATTGGCCGCCGCCACCGCCGCAGTGAGCACGCCTGCCAGCTTGGCGCTAAGCCCTGCCTGCCCATAAAGCGTGGGCAAAAAGCCGATGACACCCATCCACTGGCTCGAATACAGCATGAAGCCCAGCGACACCAGCCATGGCCCGGGGCTGCGCAGCGTAAGCGCCAGGCGCGGCCGACAGCCATCATTGCTAGGCGTTGTTGCTACCAAAGCATGAGCAGCATCCGCAGGTACCATGCGCCATACCGCCAAAAAGGCCAAAATGGAGGTGCAACCCAGCGCAATCCACCAGGTCTGCCAGCTGGTCGCCTGCAGCACCCAGGGGCCGAGAAACAGGCCAATAGCACTGCCAATAGGCATATAAGAGCCCCACCAGCCCATGCGCGCACCCAGCTCAGACGGTTTGACGCTGCGGCGAATCAGGCCCGGCGCGGGCATGGCGATCAGCAAAAAGCCCATGCCTTCCAGCACGCGCAGCGCCAGCAGCCAGGCAAAGCCCGTGGCAGCAGCCCCCACCATGCTGGACAAGGCAATCAGTGCCAGCCCCACCAGCATGCTGCGCCGCAGCCCCCATTTATCGGCCCCCAGCCCCACCACCAGCCCAAACGCCATGCCTGCGACCTGCACGGTAGAGAGCAAAAAGCCAGCCTGCACCAACGATATGCCCAGCTCTTGCTGCAGCACGGGCACGGCCGGCGGCAGCTTGCCCACATGCAGCGAAGCACTGACGCCCGCTGCAACGATGATCCATGAGGGGTTCAGGCCCCGCTTCGCCATTGTCTGGATAGTCTCCACCGTGTTGTCTCTTTTTCTCAGGTAGCTAATATGTCAACTATCTAGCATAGGGCATAGCAGGCACGGCTTTGGACTATCTATCTGGGTTAGAGCCTGTTTACGCTCTTAAAGAATATCCAGCGGCTCTTTTTGGAGCGGCGCAGGTGATGCGCTGTCAATCAGCGCCAGATCTTGCTCAGTGAGTTTGAGCTGCAGCGCCCGGGCGTTGTCTCTCACATGCTCACTAGAGCCGCTTTCGGGGATGGCCACCACATGACCGCTGCGCATGGCCCAAGCCAGGGCCACCACACTGGCGCTGACGCCATGCCGCTCGCCAATGTCCGCCAGCAACGATTCATCCACCAGCTCGCCATGCCCCAGCGGGCAATAGGCCATAACGGTCACACCATGCTGCACGCACCAGGGCAGCAAGTCATATTCAATGCCTCGGCTAAAGACGTTGTAGAGCACCTGGTTGACCACGCAATTGCGCCCGCCGGGCACCTGCCACAGCTCCTGCATATCGTCGGTGTCGAAATTAGAGACGCCCCAGTGCCGAATTTTTCCCTGCGCCTTCAGCTCTTCCAGCGCGGCCACGGTCTCGGCCAGCGGGGTGTTGCCGCGCCAGTGCAGCAGGTACAGGTCGATGCAGTCCACGCCCAGCTTATAGGCGCTGGCTTCAAACGCACGCTTAACCCCATTGCGACTGGCATTCATGGGCAGCACCTTGCTGACCAGAAAAGGCTGCGGCTGGCTGGCGGGCCAGTCCCGTAGCGCGTCGCCGATCAACTCTTCAGACAGACCGTCGCCATACATCTCGGCCGTGTCGATCAGCGTCAGCCCCAGTTGCAGACCGGTCAGCAAGGCCCGCTTTTCCTCATCCCAGCTACGGCGCCCTTGACCCAGATGCCAGCTGCCCATACCCAGATGAGCGTGCGGGGCTAAAAAGGATGAAGGGTGGGGAGTCTGGGTAGAGGTCTCAGTCACAGTCATGAAAAATTCCTTTGAGATAAAGCAGTTTCCCCTGATGCTACAAGCGCCCGGCGCTATCAATCTCGCTGCTTTGGTCAGCTCAGTTTCCGCCCGCTCGGCGCTGCGGCGTATTTACATCAGCTTCGTCATTGGTGTTTGCATAAAACTATCAATATCTGATAAAAATAGCTTTCATTAATAGATTCATAACACGGGAGTTCATCGCATGATAAAAACCATTGCCGCCGCCCTGCTCGGCATTTCATTGTCTCTGGGGGTTTGGGCCAAGACCGAATCCGCGCCAGAGCTGCCTGCTGAAATCAAGGCCTTGAACTGGCAGGAAAGCGGTAAAGGCGAAATCGCCGGTGAGGCCAGCGTTCAGATTCCATCGGGCTATGCCTTCCTTGGTCAGGCCGATACCTCCAAGCTGCTGCAAGCCTTTGGCAACCCGCCCAGCAGCGATCATTTTTTGATAGCACCCAAGTCGCTGGACTGGTTTGCCGTCTTCTCCTATGACGACACCGGCTATGTGAAGGACGACGAGAAAATCGATGCAGACGATTTGCTCAAGTCCATGAAGTCTGGCGACAAGGCCGGCAATGAAGAGCGCAAGAAACTGGGTCTGGCCGCCCTCTACACCGACGGCTGGCAGGTGGCTCCCCACTACGACATGGCCACCAAGCGCCTGGAATGGGGTCTGCGTCTGCGCGATGAATCGGGCGAGAAGAATGTGAACTACACCTCGCGCATTCTGGGTCGTGGTGGCGTGATGACGGCCACTCTGGTGTCTGACACCGAGACCCTGAGCCAGAACACCGCAGCGTTTCAGAAAGTGCTGACCGGCTTCGACTACAACAGCGGCCAAACCTATACCGAGTTCAAAAATGGCGACAAGGTGGCCGCTATCGGTCTGGGCGCACTGGTGCTGGGCGGCGCAGCAGCCGTCGCCACCAAAAAGGGCCTGTGGGGCATTATTGGCGGCTTTCTGGCAGCGACCTGGAAGTTCCTCATCGCCGGAGCTGTCGCCCTGTTCGCGGGCGTTGGCAAGCTGTTTGGCCGCAAAAAATCTGCTGAATAAAAAGCCGGCTGCTTAACTGGCTGATTGATCGGCTGATTCAGCGCCCTACCTCACAACCCCGCGACAACCCCGCGTATCGCTAAGATCGCGGGGTTTGTTTTTAGAAAGCCACTGCGCCTTGTATTTCACGATCACCACGCAGGTGCAGATTGTTCTGATCATCTGCCTGTTCTATCTGTACGACACCGCACTTCTGCTCAAGCCCGAAGAAGGCCTGCTGCGCAAAAGCCGCCGTGGCTGGCTGGCACAACTGGCAAGCCAGGGCTTTGAGCTGCGCCAGAACTGGCTGCTGTGGCCCTCTATTTTTGCCATTCACCAGCCCGTTTACCGCCTGCGCTGGAATGCCACGCAGATCACTCTGCCCGGTGATGCAAGGCCTGCAACTGCGCTGGCCACACACGCCAGCAGTTTCAGGGCTTTCACCCTGCCGCTCTACCTGCTGGGCGCTCTGCTGTTTGTAGCCCTGCCTGCCGCGCTGCTGGTGCTGCATTCAGAACTGGCCCAGCTCATCACACTGGCGCTGATCTATCTGTGCACGGCCTGCATCAGCGTTCTGGCATGGCGCCACGGCAAGCATGGGCACGGTGAACAATACAGTGACAGGGCCACCGCACGCTCCATCGCGGTGCAGATTTTGCTGTGCCCGCCTTTTGCGCTGAATGTGGTGCGCAAGCTGTCTCTGGCCTATGGCGCCCAGCCCGATCTGCTGCAAACAGCCCATGTGCTGATGGAGATGCCTCAGTGGTCTGCTTTTGCCCAGCAAGTACAAGGCGTCATGCAGCGCGAGATGCATGAGCTGGCCGATCTGCCCGAGTACGCCCAGCACCTTGAGAAAATGCAGCAAGCCCTGCACGCATTAAAGGCAGGTACAGAGGCAAGTACAAAGGCCGGTACGCCTGTCGCTCAAGCAATGACTCAACCGGACTGAGGCTGAACCGAAAAGACCTGTGCATGGCCCACAATCCATGGTTTCGACGAAAACTCACGCGAGCACACCATGGCCTTTGCCGACAACCTCAAGCAACTCCCCTCTATCGCTCATATTGCCGAGCTGCAACTGATCGATGCAGCTGGCAATCTGTCTGCCAGCATCCCCAATGCGCCGGGCAAGACCGGTTCGGTCACTGTCTATAACGCGCTGTTTGCCAAGCACGGCAGCATCAATGTCGCGGCGGCTGAAGAAGGTTTGCAGCTGTTTGCCGAGCACACCGAAGACGCCAAGGCCCGCCCCGGTGCGCACCCCAACATCGACCGCCTGCTGGACGTGATTGCCAGCGGCAAGGGTTACGCCGTCAAGGTAGTGGCCTCCTGAGATCACCTGGCTTTTCGCCAAGTACAGCGTCCGGACCAACATCTTCCGGGCCAGCCCATTGCACACAGTTGCGCCCGGATTTCTTACCCCGGTACAGAGCGGCATCGGCCAGCGCCAGCTGATGATCAAATGACTGCACATCCATAAACGGTGCTGAAACGCCAAGGGTGGCGGTGCAGCGAACGGGGCCGTGCATGCTGATGCCGGGGATTTCGATCTGCGCAATCGCAGCACGTATGCGCTCAGCCAGTCTCATGGCTTCCGCCGTCTCCAGCCCCAGGCAGACAATCAAGAATTCCTCGCCGCCCAGCCTGCATTTCAGATCGCTCTTGCGGGTGCTTTTCCGAATCGCCTCGGCGACATGGCACAGCACCATGTCGCCAAACTTGTGGCCATAGCTGTCATTGATGCGCTTGAAATGGTCGATGTCTACGATCAAAACATGGGCGGGTGTGGCATTTCTGGCAGCAAAGTGCTGCTCCAGCCCATTGAGCAGACCACGGCGGTTGAGCAACTGCGTCAGCGGATCATGCGCGGCCATGGCGCTGAGTTCATCCGCCAGACGGCGCAGAACCAGCCAGACGACGGCTGGCGGAATGACTGTCCCCAGAAAAGACATATAGAGGTAGAACACCGTCTGAAAGCGGCTGTTCATGTTCAGCGCCTCCAGGCCGCCCTGCAAGATGAATGCGAACTTCACGGCGTTCAGCACGCCAATGCCGGCAATCAACAGGGCTAGCACGACAGTCTCTACCGGCGTGTCTTTGGCAAAGCTGCGAATGCCACTGATCAACGCACTGGCCATGCCCAGAAACAGCAAGGCGCATGATGCAGCCAGCAGGGCCTGGCGCGCTTCCTGGCCCAGCGTCCACTGCACCAGAGCCTGAGCGCCGGTATAGATCACCGCCACCGCAAGCAGCGGCCGCAGCACGGGCACCGGGCGATTGAAAAAATGCAGTGCCCCCAGCAAATAGGTGACGGGCGCACAGAGCGTCAGCGTGTGATTAAGCGCACTGATCAGGCTCCACCCCGGCTGGCCGCCCAGCAACTGCATGATGTAGGCGCAGCCCAGCAGAAGATTGCCCAGCGCAAAGACTTCCATGCCCAATTTTTTGCCATGCAGCCGACGGCTGATCAGCATGAACATGACGCAAAAGCACAGCAGATGCACGCAGAGCATGCCAAGAATGACGGTAGCAACCATGAATTCGTTCTTCTCGAATAATGGCAGGCACTGCTTGTGAGACGCGATGAGACAAACAAGACCTGAAGTAGAAAAGCAATTCAGGCCTTCTTACCGCGCAATCGTAAAGATTTGCAACTTCGCGCGTCAAGTACATTTCGCCCTGCTGATCGATTCAGCAGCAATTCACGCTTACCCCCCATCCATCAGCCCCGGCCACTGAACCTGAGCGAGGCCTGGCGCACCACCTCAGGCAGTTGCTGCACCTTGGCATAACGCTCGCGCAGCCAGCAGGCATCGTTACCCTGTGGCCCCAGCACCTGCTTCAAATCTTGTAGCGCGCTGCGTCCATTGGCCGGGGCGTAGCTGCTGATTTTCTGCAGCGTCAGCGCGATATGCTCGCGCAGCGAATGCTGCTCGCTGCTCACCGGGTCCACATAGGTCCCGTCCAGACCAAAGCGGCAGGCCTGAAAACGGTTGTAGGTGTAGACCAGATAGTCATCTTCGCTGGGCTCAAAAGGCTGCTCGCTCAGAAACCAGGCCCCCAGCGCCTGCACATAGGCCGCCAGCTGCGCAGCGCGGTCTATGGAAAGCGGTGTGTCAAACACTCGCACCTCCACGGTGCCGAACTCGGGCTTGGGGCGTATATCCCAGTAAAAGTCCTTCATGCTGTGGATGACACCCGTGGCAGCCATTTTGTCAAAGTAGCGCTCAAAGTCTTCCCAGTGCAGTGCAAACGGCGCGCGGCCCGAGAGCGGGAAAGCAAAAACGGAGTTGAGCCGGGCTGAGTCAAACGCCGTGTCCTGCCCCTGCACAAAGGGGCTGGAGGCAGACAGCGCAATGAAATGCGGAATGTAGCGCGACAGGCGGTGCAGCATCATCAGCGCATCGTCCGCACTGGGGCAGCCCACATGCACATGCTGGCCGAAGATGGTGAATTGCTTGGTCAGGTAGCCATACAGCGCCGTCATCTCCTTGAAGCGCGGCTTGTCATAAATGCGCTGCTGGTGCCATTGCTGAAACGGGTGGGTGCCGCCACCGGCCAGTGTGATGTTGAGGCGATCTGCCGCCTTGACCAGCGCATCGCGCGTCACGCTGAGCTGTTCATAGGCATCCTGCGCATCCTGGCAGATGCCGGTAGATATCTCGATCATGCTGGCCGTCACCTCGGGCACGATGGAGCCAGGGACCTTGGCATTTTTCAGCAGCGCCAACATGTCGGGCGCATAAGGCGCCATGTCGTAGTGATGGGTGCTGAGCAGTTGCAGCTCAAGCTCTACACCCAGCGACAGAGCCTGCGATAGGGCGAACTCGCCCAGCTTCTCCCTAGGGTTCTGAGATTGTGTTTCAGCTGTCATGGCGCTTCTCCCCTCTTTGCAATGCGGCGCGGCCCATGCCCCGATGCGCATCGCCGCTGCGCCACAGGGCACTAGCAGCCAGCAGCACGCCCAGCACCTCGCACAAGGCAATCATGGGCAGGGCAATCGCCGCCAGTTGCTGGGCCACGCCCAGGTTGAAAACGGACCATTGCTGCACCAGCCCAGACACCATGAGCAAGGCCACGCCCGACAGCGCGATCTGCCCACAAGCCACGGGCCACTGCCTGCGCCAGCCAATGGCCGTGCCGTTGCCCAGTAGCAAAATTGCAGAAAATTTGGCCACAAGCCTTGCCAGTAGAGCGCTAGCCACTACAGAAATCAGAGCAAGCGACAGCCCGACCTGCGCAGCAATGCTGGCTACCAGCACAAACATCAGCAGATTGAGCATGGCGTTGGCGGCCTGAAAAGCCTGAGGCCAGACCAGCGGCCGGGGGCTGAGATTGCGCAGCAGCAGCCCCGCCACCGTAAAGGCCAACGCGGCAGAGCCGCCCCACTGCTGGGCCAGCAGGCAAACCGCGACCATGGCGGCCAGCAGGTACAAGGCCGTGGTGTCGCTGCGCGAAGACTGCCAGCGCAGCACGGGCCAGAAAGCGGCTGTCAGCAACGCAGCCCAGAGCAAGGTGAACAGAACGCTGAGCAGCAAGCGCCCCAGACCGGCACTTGAAAACTGCAGCCCGCCACCAGCAGCGGCTGCCGCAGGCAGAAACACCACCGTCAACACAAGCGCGCCCAACAGCGCCAGCAAGGTGCTGATCGTGGCCAGCAGCAGGCTTCTATCGGTAACCGCACCGCTGGCACGCAGATCATCGGCAATGCGCAGCAAAACAGCAGGTGATGCCGCCATGGACACCACGCCCACAGCCAGAGCCACAGACCAATCCCAGCCCAGCACCCGCAGCACCCCGCCAACCAGAGCCAGCGTCAGCAGCGACTCACCCAGACTTTGCAAGATCAGCCACGGCTGGCGCAGCAGCCAGGGCAAGGACAACTGCGATGCCGCCAACAGCAGGCTCACGCCCACAGCGACCTCCAGCAGCAGCAAAGTGCTGCCTTGCAGCGGCCATGGCAAATCACCAAAACCCAGCCAACCACCCACCAGCCCGACCAGCGTGTAACCCAGCATGCGCGGGTAACCGGTAAAGCGATGGACCAGATGACCGAGCAAAGCCGCTGCGATGACCAAGACACACCAGTTCAGAATCGTTTGCGATGCGGACAACATCGGCGCCCTCCTGTTTCAATGTCGGACACCAAGCCAAGCAATGGATCCGACTTGCTGCAGGCAGCGTTGCGTGATGGACAGCGAAACTGCTGTCAGAAATGGCTGAAAAGCCGGGTGCAACACCTGCGGGAGATGGCTGGCAAGCTGCCTGATACAGGCTCATGATGCAAACACAACCACCGCGCACGCCTTGCTCAGCCGCACTGGCAAGGCACTGAAACCATGATACGTGCATGCTGCGCGGCAACAAAACACGCTGTCAGCAAAGCTGGCGGGCGAAAAACGTTAGCGCCCTATCGACCCTGTAGACCCTGACTAGACCAGAGCCTTTGCACAACCGGACTCTCGACGCGATCCCGCCTCAGCATTGCCTCAGGTTTGCAACATGCGCTGGGTGCGGCCACGGGCACCCGCCACCAGCTCGCTGATCAGCACTGCCTCAGGCAGGTTTTTCCAGTATTTTCGCGGCATCTCGCGCTGCATGGCCTGCTCTTTGAGGCGCGCGGGGTTGAAGGTGGAGCGGTAATAAGTCAGCCACAGTTGCTCGCCCGCATCCGGGCCGGGGGCCTGATCCGCCGTGCTGCCGGGGGCGAGCAGCAACTGCTCCAAGTCCCAGTAAACACTGCATTGCGGCGTAAGAATTGCCCAGCGCATATTGGGAAAACGTCGGCGAAAAAAGCCCGAAGCCGCGCGCAGCACATGGTGCTCTGGCTCGAACCATGCGATTTGCGTGGCCTGCCCCTCGGCCTCAGTCCCAGGAACAGGCCTGAAGCGCACAAACGCATGCATTTTGTGAATCTCGCGGCCCGCCGCTTTCGCCAGGCGTTCAATCTCACGCCAGTCACTATCTAGAGCATCCAGCCTGAGCCTGTGGTCTGCCTGCAAGCGATACAGCCAGCGGTAGCACAGCGCAAAGCGGCCTGCCAGACTGTGGCAGCAGGCCAGCCGCAGGGTAGACAGCTGGCTCTTACCCAAACGCAGCGGCTGGGCCGGTGGCAGCGGCAACTGGTCCAGCGCATCGGGTGTCAGCGCCCTGCCCACCACACTGCCCGCTTCATCGGCGGCAAACAAATCCTGCGCTGGCATCTGTCGCGCCAGCGGCTGGCAAAAGCGCCAGCGCACGGCATGCGGCTCGGCGTTCAGGGCCAGCAGCACACGGGCAGCCTGACGAAAGCCGTCAAAGTCATCCGGCTGGGCCAGCTCGATCACCAGAAAATCGCTGGATATAGCGCTGGATGATTCAAGGTTTGTTTCCATCTGAGCCATTCAGCACAATCAGTCAAACAGTGAAAGCTGAGATGTTTTTGCGCTCAAGCCTATGTCTGGCAAGCGCATACCGCTATGCTTTTGTTGAACTACGCCGTGACTCATGCGCTGCAGCAATTGCTGGCGCAGCAGCGGGCTTTCCAGATCAGCGCGGCGCGGGTGGTAGTCCGCCAGCTCCACAAAGGCCAGCACCTTGGCCGTGGCAATGCGCAGCTGCTGCAGATCAGCCAGCCGCAAGCTGCGCCCCCGCCGTGCCATCATCAGGCGCTGCACGCTGCGCACGCCCAGACCGGGCACGCGCAGCAGCCACTCCTTGGGCGCACGGTTGAGGTTGATGGGAAAGTGCTGCCTATGCGCCAGCGCCCAGGCCAGCTTGGGGTCCAGCTCCAGGTCCAGCATGCCGCCGCTACCGGGCAGCACGATCTCTTGATGAGCGAAGCCATAAAAGCGCATCAGCCAGTCCGCCTGATACAGCCTGTGCTCACGCAGCAGCGGTGGTGCCTGCAGCGGCAAATCAGCCGAGGCATCGGGAATGGGGCTGAAGGCCGAGTAATACACGCGCCGCAACCCGTGACCACCGTACAGACCGCTGCTGGTGAGCAAAATGGCGGCATCGCTGGCATCGTCCGCGCCCACAATCATCTGCGTGCTCTGCCCGCCAGGGGCATAGCGCGGCGGCCTGGCGCGGCGCACGCGCTGGCTGCCGGGCAGCGAGATGATGCTGCTGGCCGCCTGAGAACGCCATTCTTCTTTGGCAGTCTGGATATGCCTGGCCACCTCGCCCATGGCCGATTGAATCTGCTTGGCGTCTTTTTCAGGGGCCAGTTGCTGCAGACCCTCTTGGGTGGGCAGTTCAATATTGATGCTGAGCCGGTCGGCATAGCGGCCCGCCAGCGCCAGCAGCTCGGGGGCCGCATCGGGAATGGTCTTGAGGTGGATATAGCCACGAAAGTCGTGATCTTCGCGCAGGCTGCGCGCCACCTCCACCAGTTGTTCCATGGTGTAGTCACTGGATTGAATGATGCCGCTCGATAGAAACAGCCCCTCAATGCAGTTGCGGCGGTAGAAGTCCAGCGTCAGCGCCACCACCTCAGCGGCCGTAAAGCGCGCCCTCTGCACGTTGGAGCTTTTACGGTTGATGCAGTAGCGGCAGTCGTAAATGCAGAAATTGGTCAGCAGGATCTTGAGCAGCGAGATACAGCGACCATCCGGCGCGTAGCTGTGGCAAATGCCCATTCCTTCGGACGATCCCATACCCTTGCCGCCCAGCGAATTGCGCCCCTTAACGCCGCTGGAGGCACAGCTGGCGTCGTATTTGGCGGCATCAGCCAGGATGCTGAGTTTGGCAATGGTTTCCATGATTGAGATCGGAATCGCTGGACGACCACCGAAATACTGTTTATTTATACAGTACTCTAACCCATTAACCACTGATCGCAAACACAGAAATTTCAGGCTTCACCCAAAGATTCAGCATCAAACAGGCCGCAAACGCTTGTTCTGAAAGCGATAGCAGCTATCAATTTTCAAACCTTGCAGACGCTTGCTGATACAAAAAAAGCCGGGTCAAAACCCGGCTTTTCATGGATGGCAATGCTGGCTTATTGAAGCTTATGCAGGCAGCTTGCCATCGCGCAGCAGCGCGCCCACCAGCTCGACCCAGTAGCGCATGCCCAGCGGCAAGTTGGCGTCGTTGAAGTCGTACTTTGGGTTGTGCAGCGATGCACTTTCTTCGCCGTTGCCCAGCCAGATATAGACACCGGGGCATTCTTGCGCCATGAAGGCGAAGTCTTCCGAGGCCATGCTGGGCACCATGTCGCGGCGCACTTTGCCTTCGCCCAGCACCGTGGTCAGCACATCCGCACACACTTCTGAGTGCGTGGCGTTGTTGATGGTGGCGGGGTAGCTGACGCGGTAGTCCAGCTTGGCCTCCAGCCCGTGCAGCGCGCAGGTGGCGGCGATGGCGTCGCGAAAGCGCTGTTCAATGCGCGCGCGCTGGGGCATGTCAAAACAGCGCACGGTGCCGCGCAGCTTGATGGCTTCGGGCATCACGTTGTAGGTGTCGCCCGCGTTAAAGCTGGTGACGCTCAGCACGGCGGGCTTGTGCACTTCTTGCTCGCGGGCGATGAGTGCAGGCAAGTGCGTGACCAGCTGGCAGGCGGCCAGCAGTGCGTCTTTGCCCAGGTGCGGCATGGCGGCGTGGCAGCCCTTGCCGATCAAGGTCAGATCAAAAATGTCAAACGCGGCCATCACCGGGCCGGGGTGGACTGCTGCCGTGCCCACGGGTAAGCCGGGCCAGTTGTGCATGCTGTACACCGCATCCATGGGGAAGCGCTTGAACAGGCCGTCTTCGATCATGGCGCGCGCGCCGCCCTCGTTTTCTTCAGCGGGCTGAAAGATGAAGTGCACGGTGCCCGCAAAGTCGGGGTGCGATGCCAGCGCTTGCGCAGCGCCCAGCAACATGCTGGTGTGACCGTCGTGACCACAGGCGTGCATGCGGCCGGTGTGGGTGGATGCGTGCTCGCACTGGTTCAGCTCGGTCACGTTCAGCGCATCCATATCGGCGCGCAGGCCGATGGATGGGCCAGCGCCGCGCAGCCCCTTGAGCACGGCGACCACGCCGGTACCGGCCAGACCGGTGTGCACTTCCAGCCCAAAGCTGGTCAGCAGCTCGATCACACGGGCGCTGGTGCGGTGTTCCTGAAACGCGGTTTCGGGATGGCGGTGAAAGTCATGACGCCAAGCTTGCATGGCTTGCTGGCCGGGCCATTGAATAGTGTTCAACATAGGGCGTTGCTTCGATTACATCGTGTGCACAAAGGTCTGGGCGATCATGGTGGCCGCCAGGAACACACCGGCATTGGCCAGCAACGAGACGACGACGATGCGCCAGCCCAGGCGGCGGAAGGCAGGAATATCTTTGGCCAGCGACAGACCCGCAAAGGTCAGCATGGGCGTAATCATGGCCAGAAAGCTGACCTTGGCCGTCATGGCTGAGATTTCAGCCGCAAAAGGGGTATGCGGGAAGGTCATGGCCATGGCGATGAAAGAAATCCAGCACACGGCAGGCAGCTTGCGGCGCGTGCCGACATAGATCAGGTCGCCCACCAGCACGGCAGCAATGATGAGCAGCACGCCGGGCAGTGCATCCATCACAGGAATGCCGTAGCCAATGCGGTTGCCAATCAGCACCATCACACCCACCCAGACCCAGCTCAGCAGGCGCATGCCCAGGCTCAGTGCCGGTACATCCACCTTTTCTTCGTCTGCAGCGCCAGCGGCCACGGCCTTTTCCACCGCAGCAGCCTTGCGCTTGCGGCCCAGAATAGGCTCCAGCCATTGATAGGCACGCACGGCCAGCGGCAGCGAGATGAACAGGGTCAAATACGTACCGACGGTGGTGGCGATCAGGTTAGCCGCAGCGGCAAAGGTGGCGATCTGGTCGCCCATTTCGGGGTGCTGGGCGGCAATGGCGCCCACGGCGGCGGCTGTCATACTACCCGAACCCACGCCAGCACCCATGCCCAAAGCGATGGGGTGAAAGATGTTCAGACTGGAGACAAAGCCCGCCAGCAGCGAGATAAAGATCGCGCCAATCAGCGTGCCGGTAATGTATTCGGCCAGTACGCCGCGGCCTTCGGGCGAATCCATGCCAAAGCGCTCACCGATGATGGCAAGGCCGGGCTCACGACCGATGGAGAAGGTCGCGCCAATCGCCTCGCGCTTGATGCCCAGCATCAGCGCCACGGGCATGCCCAGTGCTACGCAGCCAATCAGGTTACCCAGCTCTTGCAGCACCAGACCCCAGCCCACTTGCGCCAGTTGCGGCAGCGATCCGCCCACAAGCAAGCCCAGCTTGGCAATAAACAAAAACAGGGCACAAGACAGCACAGCGGCGGCCAAGTTCTGGCTATACAGCCCCAGTTGCAGCGGGCCGGGCAGGCGTTTGCGCAGCAGGCCCAGCACCAGTCCAATCAGCAGCGCCCAGATCATGGGCAGCAACACCACCTTACCCACGCCCAAAGCGATAGGCAGCGGCCCCAGCCATTCGGACAATGCCGCAATCCCCAGCGCCAGCGCAAAAACTTGCACCACACTGCTCATCTTCAACGCTGCCTTGGCTGGCTGCACCTCTGTACGCATCAAACTTCCTTGCGCACGACGGCGGCTGCCGACGCACTGAAATAGCTATGAACCCTGAAAAATGGGCACAGCCAGCCCAAGCTGGCACTCACCCATGCGGGCGTCGAATATAACAATGCATATATTGCATACGCTTCGCATTTCTGTTCTAAAAAAGTGAACATACGTAGGTTTACAGACTTAATTTAGCACCCACAATCAGGCATGCCTGCATTCCAAGACTCCCGCGCCCGCTATCTTTTTGAAGCCGTGTACTGCGGCTCGGTGCGTGCTGCGGCCGAAAAGCTGGGCATCGTGCCCTCAGCCGTCAGCCGCCAGATCAGCCTGCTGGAAGAAGAGCTAGGCCTGGCCCTGCTGGAGCGCCACCGCCACGGCGTGGTGCCGACCGAAGCCGGTCAGCTGATTCTGGACTACCACCGCGAGCACACCGCCCACCAGCATGACATGCTGGCCAAGGTCGATGCCATGCGCGGCCTGCACAGCGGCAGCGTCAGCGTGGTCAGCGGCGAAGGCTTTGCCCAAGAGCTGATTGACGGGCCGATTCGCCAGTTTCGCCAGCAGTACCCCGGCGTCAGCATCTCGCTGGAGATTTACGGCACCACCGAGATCATGCGCCGCATCCGCGAAGACGCGGCGGAGATCGGGCTGGTGTACTACCCGCCCGCTGACAGCCACATCACCGCCCGCGGCACCGCGCGCCAGCCCATGCACGCCATCGTGCACGCCCAGCACCCACTGGCCAGCGCGACGCACACCTCGCTGCAAGAGCTGAACCAGTGGCCCATCGCCATGCTGCAAGGCGTGTACGGCATTCGCCAGTTGATTGAATATGCCGAGCACGCCGACAAAATTCACCTCAGCCCCGCGCTCACCAGCAATTTGATCAGCGTGCTGCTGGCCTTTGTCAGCAGCGGCCAAGGCGTAACCCTGCTGCCGCCCTGCTCCGTCACGGCGGCGCTGCTCAGCGGCCGCCTGCGCGCCATTCCCATTCACAACCCAGCCTTTCAGGATGCGGAGATGCAGCTCATCACCCGTACCGGCAGGCATCTCTCGCCCGCCGCGAACCGCTTTTTGCTGTACTGCATGCAGGGCATACAGGCGTTTCAGACCGACCAGCAGATCGCGTAGCCAATGCCGATTGATTGAGGTACTGTATTTATTAACAGCAACTCGATCATTGGAGACAAAAAGCACTGCCTCATCCATCCCGCAGCCGCCCCAAAAGCCACAGAGCCTGAGCAGAACAGGCGCGTTTGAGGCAGATCAGCACAGGCAAGTCTTCAGAGTCCTATCATCGGTAACCCCTTGAATGCTCTGCGAAGCCTGCTATGTTTTTTGGAATCAGCCATCTTATTGTCCCCACCGCCGATCTGGAGCGCTCCGCCCAGCTGTGGCGCGATGTGATCGGCTTTGCCGAGGTACGCAGGGGCGATGGCTATGTGGACATCGACACCGGCAGCGCCACGCTGCGGCTGGCGCAGGTCAGCCGGGTCGAATCCAGCCTGTCGCTGCGCCTGCAGGTCAGCCAGGTGCAGACCACTTATGACACCTTGCTCGCCGCTGGCTGCAGCACGCGCTACGCGCCCATGAAAACGCCAGAGCTGGAAGAAATGGCCTGCGTGAGCGATGGCGACAACCACTCCATCGTGCTGTGGCGGCAGCTGAGCGAAGACGAATGGGGCTTTGTGCCAGACCTGCCCAAACAAGGCGAATGGCTGCCCGAGGCCGAGGCCCTGCTCAAGCGCCTGCTGGCCCATGTGCCCGCCCTCTTTCGCATGCTGGCGCGGCGCAAGACCACGCGGGTGATTGAGCAACTGGCGGCAGAAGCCAGAAGCCCTGTGACCTGCGACTGCGTGATCAAGGGCTATATCACCGCATCGGCCAAGATCACCCGTTTCAGGCTGGTGGAGCCGCTGCGCGCCGAAGGCATCAACCCCGATGATTACCAGGCCGAGTTTGACTACGAATAGGCGTCAAAACATCTATCAAAACCGGCTGTAGCGCTTATTGATATTGCGCTAGCAGCTATTAAAAGCATAGAAAACAGAGCACTGGCAGCCGGGGCGCAACACCCACAATCCGCACCCCGGCCTGCCACTACTGCGCAAAGGCTAAGCTCTGCCTTTCTTCCTTGCTTCTTCCTTTTTTTCTTGATTGAAAGCGATTCCTTGAGCACTACCTCTTTGCCCACTTGCCCCCAATGCGGCCTGGACAACACCTACCCTGACGGCGACCTGCTGATCTGCCCCGACTGCAGCCACGAATGGTCGGCTGGCGCTGCGGCTGACGACGAAGACAGCGGCCCGCGCATCATCAAAGACGCCAACGGCACGCCTTTGGCGGATGGCGACAGCGTGCTGCTGGTCAAGGACCTGAAGGTCAAGGGCTCGTCCACCGTGATCAAGAAGGGCACCAAGATCAAAGGCATTCGCCTCGTCTATGACAACGGCGACCACGATGTGGACTGCAAGACAGATCAGGGGCCGTTCATTCTCAAGTCTGAGTTCCTGAAAAAGGCTTGATTGCCAAATAGCGTCACAGCCCTGATCAATCAGGCGCTGGGCGCTATCAAAACCGTGATTCAGCGGATGCCAGTTCCTGCTGAATCACTCAAAACGGGTGTGAGCGCCCGCGCAGGCTCGCGCACAATTCGTCGATCCCAAAAATTGGGACCAAGCCCCTGCAATGGGGGCTGGCAAGCGTTGATTTCGCCGCTGCGCATGATCAGTGAAAACCCGAATCGCCATCGCCCGATTCACGCCCGTTTTTTGATCACGAAATACCGGCGCTCCCCTCGACAGCAGGTCGATTCTGGCACCCCAAAACCACCCGTTTTCAGCCCTGCCAAGCGCACCCTAGGTTTACCCTTGTTGTCGCAATATGACAATCGCTTTGCATAAAGCGTTAAGTCTGCAGCACCACCTGAACCTACATTGACCCAGAACCTTGTCGCTCTGCCTTGCAGGCCGCCGGGGTTTGGAGACAAATGGCGAAGGTACGCAATGAATCAAAAACGAGAAGACAAGCGCGCGCAGCTCCACGCAGACTGCCGCGATACCGGCAAGACGATTGCCTCTGAACCGGCGCATCAAGATGCCAGCACGGTGCGATCTGCACACAGGCTCAAGCCCTGTTTATCCAGTCAGTCCTAGAGAAAAAACCAGCTTGACCTGCGCCGTCAGCCCCGGTTTCTAGACCTGGCCCAGTGCGCAAGCTGTGCAGGAGCTCCGCCAAGAGATGCTCCGCACGCACCCGATCTCGCCGTCATACACCCACTTCAAGAAGACCAAGATGAATCCAAGCGCAACCACTGTTCAGGGCATCCCACTCCGAACCAAGGCAGCCAGCCCCGACATCGCTGCAGACAACGCGCTGTACTCCAAGGTCAGCTGGAGACTGCTGCCCCTGCTGCTGCTGTGCTACATGGTCGCCTACCTCGACCGCATCAACATTGGTTACGCGCAAATCCAGATGAAACAGACGCTGGACTTTGGCGACGCCGCCTACGGCTTTGGCGCGGGCCTGTTCTTCATTGGCTACTTTCTGTTTGAAGTGCCCAGCAACCTGCTGCTGGAAAAAATCGGCACCCGCAAGACCCTGATGCGCATCATGGTCGTCTGGGGCGTCATCGCCACGGCCATGGCCTGGGTCTCCACGCCCATGCAGTTCTACGTGGCCCGCTTTCTGCTGGGCGCGTTCGAGGCGGGCTTTTTCCCCGGCGTCATTCTGTACTTCACCTACTGGTACCCCTCGGCCCGCCGCGGCCGTGTGATCTCCATTTTCCTGTCCGCCGTCATGGGCATGGCCATCGTCGCCGGCCCCCTGTGCGGAGCCATTCTGAAGTACATGAACGGCATTGACGGCCTGCACGGCTGGCAGTGGCTGTTCCTCATTCAAGGCCCTCCCGCCTGTATTCTGGGCGTCATCCTCTATTTCTACCTGCAAGACAGGCCTGCAGACGCCAAGTGGCTGACCGCCGAGGAAAAAG